>NZ_BBIV01000001.1 GCF_000730665.1 Pseudomonas plecoglossicida NBRC 103162 = DSM 15088 | reverse complement strand
TTCATCGCCAAAGCCAACGTACTGCCCATCTGCACCGCCCGATCCCGCCAATCCAGGTAGCGCGCCGCATCGAACCGGCTGAAATGCACCGCCAGTTCCTCGGCTGCCTGCATCACCCCGGTCGCCGCCGCCAGCTCCAGCCAGTACAACCCGGCCTTGATATCGGCCTCTACGCACAAACCGTGCAGCAGGCGATACCCCACTTCGAATCGACAACGCGCTTCACCCCGTTCGGCGCCACGGATAAACCATTGGTACGCCTTTGCCAGATCCACCTGCCAGTCGAGCTGCGCATCGCAGACCTCTTCCTCGTACAAGTCGCCAAGCGCGGCGGCGGCGTGCAGCAGGCCTTGCTCGAATGCCTGCCGGTAGCATTCGGCAGCCTGGACATAGGAAGTCTCGACCCCCTTGCCGAAGTAATGTTGCTGCCCCAGGTTGAACCATGCCGCCGCATTGCCCTGCAGGGCTGCCATGCGCAGCAGATGCCCGGCCAACACGGTATCGGCGCGCCAATACTTGCCATTCAGCCAAATCCAGCCAAGGTCGTTGAGCGCCGCTACGTTACCGGCCAGCGCCTGCTGGCGCAGGTCGGCATACACGTCCTGCAGGTCCGATGCTTCATCCAGTCGGCTGACCAGCAACGTCCGCTGGCTGGGCAAACCCACCCCGGCGAACAGGCGCTGCCGCCTGCCGACAGGCGTCGGAGGGCAAATCACCTGCCCGGGCAAAAGACGGGCGAGCAGCGAATGGATATTGCTGACAGCAGACATGTTCATCCTCATTGAACGATCCACAGGCCCGACCGCGGCTGTGATGAGGCGTGATTCTGCGCGATGTCACGTCAAAACCTGTCGCGAACGATTCGACATGTGGCAATCAATCGCGTGTTCCTTGACTTGAGCGGCCTATGGCTAATTGCCATGACTCGCTCATGCCGCCATGCTAATGCGGCAAGCCTAGACAAGGACGTTACCTTTTGCCGTTAGCCACCACTCGCGCCACCCTCAGCCGTCAATGGGCGCTGCTGCGCCAGCTGCCCAGCCGCTCTCCAGGAATCACCAGCGCCGAGATGGTCTGGCGGCTGCGCGATGTGGGCTTCACGGTCAGCAAACGTACGGTCGAGCGCGACCTCAACGAGCTGTCGTTGATCTTTCCACTGGAGCGTAACGACAAGAGCATTCCGTTTGGCTGGCACTGGTCGGCGAATACGCTGGGTGAGCTGCGCGGGAATTTCCACCTGCAGGACTATCTGCGTGGCGACACATTGCAGTCGGCGGCGGATGCCGGGGTGCAGCTGCAGGCCTGGATCAGCGATCAGGTGGCGCGGCAGCTGCGGGATGCACCGTTGAGAGGCGACATGCAACTGACTGCGCTGGAGCACGGGCATTGCTTGCGGGCGACACTGAACGATGGCTGGGCGTTGCGCTGGTGGGTGTTGAGCCAGGGGGATGGGGTGATGGTGGAGCAGCCCCTGTGGTTGCGGGACGAGATCGCCAGGACCTTGAGCAAGGCCGCTGCCCTGTACCAGTGTTGATTCGCCTGCACTGGCCCCGGCGTCGGGATCAGTGCAAGTGCTGACGATAGGGCCAGTACAGATTTTATACCTCTTTAAAAAGTCCCGAATCCCAGAAAAATCACTGAGGAAATACAAATTGTGTACCAGGCCGCCACCAAAAGCCTTTTCATTGAAATAGGAAATTTGTTTAATTGCGCCATGTCAACCAACCCTTTACGTGCAAACGCTTGCGGCATTGCCAGCAATATCGAGACGGTGCAAATTCGCATTATTTTTCCTATAAATCCCACCCGTGAGTAAAGGACCTTATTGCCAACTACAAACGAGCTCTTCGACAGCATTTCCTCTATCTCATCAAGATGACGAACCGCTACGATCGACAAAACCAATAACGCTGCCACCCCCACCAAAAGAGAAATTATTGCCATCATATTTAATACAAAATCATTCATGGCTGTATGTTCTCGTAAATAACTTCCCCCAGCCATTCCCCGCTTCTTTTACCTTTGTCACCTCCTACTTCTCCCCCGGCAACTCCGCCCACGACTGCACACAGTAACGCACCTGTGCCGCCACTCGGCACCCCGAATACCACCGAACATATCGCGGTTGCTGTAGCACTGACTTTCTGAGCATAATCGGAAATTTCTCCAGAATTCAGATAGCGCTTGGTGGACAATTGCAACATGCGCTTTATCGAACCATGGTTGCGCAACCCAGAGCCATAGGCGGCAACTTTGTCAAGCTGACTTCCCAGTTGCATAAACAGCGCCGAACGCTTGGCATAAAATTCTTCGCGCCCCCTAAATACACCACCACTCATATGTTCTCGGTGCACCTTCTCAATCTGCTCCATCGTCTTCTTGATCGCCTCCAAGTGCCTGGCCCAGCCATCGCTGGCTGCCCCCGCCCCCATAGATGCATGTGCCAGCAGACTTTGCAGCATCTCGAAGTTCTCCAGCAGGAAGCCATCAACGCCCCCATCGTTGAACACGATGTCGCGGTGAATGCCCACCGCCTTGGCCATGAGAAAAGCTTCATGACTGGTGCAGGAAGACGTACTCGGATCACCCACGATCACCAACTCCCCGGCAAAGACCACGGTGTTGACGATATGCGCATTCAGCACATCGAACTTGGCCCGCTGATTGGCATTCATCGGCGTGGCGTTCTTGAGCGTTGCGTAGTTTTACGCTCTGGGATTGATAAAGCTGCGTGCTTCGGACATGGTCATCCCTCACGCAAACTTCTTGTTGGCGATCCGGTCCCAGCCACCGGTCACATTGCCGCCCGCGCTGCCATCGACGCGCTGCTGCCGTGTGTAGGTGGTCTTGATACGCCCATAGTCGAGTTGAACGATTTCGGTCGGCACGCCAGCGCGTGCGCTTTGTGCGTAATCGGCGATGATCACTTCTTCGAGTACCACTTCGTAGTACTTGAGCTTGTCACTGCCGGCGCGGCAGACGACCACCCTCACTTCTTTCAGGTGCTGCCCTGCGGACAGGCCACCTACCGCTGCATCCCCCAGCGCCGCACGGTCAGCCGTTCCAGGGTATTGAACACCAACCCTTCGACCAGCAGCCCGATCAGGATCACCACCGCCAACCCGGCAAACACCTTGTCCGTGTACAGCTCGTTGCGATTCTGGAAGATGTACCACCCCAGCCCGCCCTTGCCGCTGCTGGCGCCAAACACCAGTTCGGCGGCGATCAAGGTGCGCCAGGCAAAGGCCCAGCCGATCTTCAGCCCCGACAGGATCGACGGCAATGCCGCCGGCACCAGCACATGCAACACCAGCCTCAGACCCTTCAGGCCATAGTTGCGCCCCGCCATGCGCAAGGTTTCCGACACCCCGAGAAAGCCCGCATAGGTATTTAGCGCCAGCGCCCAGAGCACCGAGTGCACCAGCACGAAGATCAGGCTGTTGTCGCCCAGCCCGAACCACAGCAGAGCCAATGGCAACAGGGCAATGGCCGGCAGCGGGTTGAACATCGAGGTCAGGGTGCCCAGCAGGTCGCGGCCCAGTTGCGTCGACACGGCCAGGCTGGTGAGGCCGAAGGCCAGGACGATACCGAGCACGTAGCCCTTGAGCAGGATCACCAGCGACACGCCGACCTTGGCCGGCAGTTCGCCGCTGGCAAGGCCGTCCCAGAGCGCGGCTGCGGTCTGCAGGAAGGTCGGCAGCAGCAGGTCGTTGCCCTGGTAGCGGGCAATGGCTTCCCACAGTACCGCGATCATCACGAGGATCACCGCCTTGCGCAACGCCCCGTGCTGCCACAGGCGCTGGGCCAACGGCAGGTTGCGTTCCACAGGCACGCTGAGCAGTGGCTCCAGCTGCACCTCGTATTCCTGGCGTACAGGTGTAGTGGTCATGGCTGAAGCTCCTCAGTAAGCGATGCGAATGTCGTTGAAGCCCAGGTCAGCGGCCTGCTCCGGGGCATCGACCTCGTCGAACAGCAGGCGATGGATGCGCCGTGCGCTGGCCTGGAAGTCGCTGGCACCCAGGCTGCCGAGGTCGTACTGGTGACTGTGCACCTCGGCCCGTACCCGTCCCGGGTGCGGCGACAGCAGCAGGATGCGGTTGCCCACCACCAGCGCCTCCTCGATCGAGTGGGTGACGAACAGCAAGGTGAAACGCACCTCCTCCCACAGCAGCAGCAGTTCTTCCTGCATCTTGCGTCGGGTCAGTGCATCGAGTGCGGCGAAGGGTTCGTCCATCAACAGGATCTTGGGCTGGGTGGCCAAGGCCCGGGCGATCGCCACCCGCGCTTTCATGCCGCCCGACAAGGTGTGCGGATAGGCATCGGCGAAGGCCGCCAGGCCGACCTTGTCCAGGTAGTGCAAGGCGCGCTCCTCGGCTTCGGCGCGCTTGAGCTGGCCGGACACCCGCAAGGGGAACATGACGTTCTGCTTCACCGTCTTCCACGGTGGCAACTGGTCGAACTCCTGGAACACCACGATGCGGTCAGGGCCGGGGCCTTTGACCGGCTGGCCCTGCAGCCGTATCTGGCCTTCCTGGGGGCTGATGAAGCCCGCCACGGCCTTGAGCAAGGTGGACTTGCCGCAACCGGACGGGCCGAGCAGGACGAAGCGGTCGGCCCGGTCGACTTCGAAGCTGACCTGATGAGTGGCCCGCACTACGCGCTGCGCGGTGCGGTATTCGAGGCTCAGGTTATCCACCTCGAGCAGCGGCGGTGTAGCGACACGGCTCAGGTTGCTGGCCGTGTGGCCTGGCAATGGGGCGGTCATGGTCGGTCAGCTCCCCTGCAGCGGGCGTTGGTCCTGGAAGAAGTAGTCCTTCCACGATTCCGGCTTGTGCTTGATGGCACCGACCCGGTAGAGAAATTCAGCCAGCTTGTAGGTGTTCTTCGGCGTGACGGTGAACTCGTACTGCGGGTTGTCGATCAGCTTGATCAGCGCGTCGCGGTCGATCTTGGCCTTGGTCACGCGGATGTAGGTATCCGCCGCTGCGGCCTTGTCCTTCTGGGCGAAGTCCGCCGCCTCGGCCAGGGCGTCGACGAAGGCCTTGTAGGTCTTGGGGTTGTCGTTGCGGAATTTCTCGGTGGCGAACAGCAGGGTCGGCGAGTTGGGGCCGAGCAGGTCATAACTGTTGAGCACCACGTGCACGTCCTTGTTGGCCAGCGCCTGGTCCTGGAACGGCGGGTTGGAGAAGTGCCCGTTCAGTTCGGTGCCACCGGCCAGCAGCGCGGCGGTGGCATCCGGGTGCGGCACAGCCAGGGTGTACTTGTCGAGACGGTTGTATTCCTTGTCACCCCACTGCTGGGCAGCGGCGTACTGCAGGAAGCGCGATTGCACCGACACGCCCACCGCAGGCACGGCAATGCGGTCCTTCTCGGAAATGTCGGCGATGGTCTTCACGTTCGGGTTGCTGCTGACCAGGTAGTACGGGAAGTTGCCCAGCGAAGCCACGGCCTTGACGTTCTGCCGGCCTTTGGTGCGGTCCCACACGGTCAGCAGCGGGCCGACGCCGGCACCGGCGATATCCACCGACCCGGACAGCAGCGCGTCGTTGATCGCCGCGCCACCGGAGAGCTGGGCCCAGTCGACTTCGATGTCGATGCCCTGCTCCTTGCCATGTTTTTCGATCAAGTGCTGGTCACGCACCACGTTGAGCAACAGGTAGACGATGCCGAACTGCTCGGCGATGCGGATTTTGCCTTCGGCGTGTGCCACGCTGGGCGCCGCAAGGCTGCCGACAACCAGGCTGGCGCCCAGGCCGATGCTTGCCGCCAGGCGGCTGATGGATTTGCGCATGATGTTTTTCCTCAGTCGTCAGAACGGGGCATCGCCCTGGATGGTGGTACGGAACAATTTGCGCCGCAGGTGCGCGGGGCAGCCGGTGGCCAGGTGGATCAGCGAACGGTTGTCCCAGAACACCAGGTCATGGGGCTGCCATTGGTGGCGATAGATGTTCTGCTCGAGCACGCTCAGGGCGTACAGCTGCTGCAGCACATCGCGGCTTTCATCGTCTGGCAGGCCGACGATGCGGGTGGTGAAGCCCTCGCTGACGAACAGCGCCTTGCGGCCGTTTTCCGGGTGGGTACGCACCACCGGGTGGATGACCTCTTGCACCTGGGCGAGCTGTTCGGCAGTCAGGGTCGGACGCCAGTTGCCTTCGAATTTGGTCTCGGCGTAGCGAGCGGTGTACGAGTGGGCGGCATCGCGGCCTTCGATCACCTTGCGCAGGGCTTCAGGCACGGCATCCCAGGCTTTGTGCATGTCGGCGAACAAGGTGTCGCCGCCTTCGCTGGGCAGCTCCTGGGCGTGGAGCATGGAGCCGAGGCTGGGGAGTTCCTTGTAGGAGAGGTCCGAATGCCAGAACTTGCCGGCATCGCCCAGGCCAATGTTCTGGCCGTTCTCGATGATGTTGGAAACGATCAGGATCTCGGGGTGGCCGGCGAGCAGGAACTGCTTGAGCACATGGATCTGCAACTCGCCGAAGCGGCGGCTGAAGTCGATCTGCTGCTGCGGGCTGATGCGCTGATCACGGAACACCAGCACGTGGTGGTCGAGGTGGGCGCGATGAATTCGGCTGAAATCCTCGGCGCTGACTGGCTTGGCCAGGTCCAGGCCGACGATCTCGGCGCCAACGGCACCGGAGAACGGACGGATGTCGAAAAGTTGCGGCTGGGCGCTGTCGATGGACGACAAGGCGTTCGAGGCGGCTGGCATGTTTCACTCCCACGCAGTGCGCGACTTCAATGGCGCGCAACGATCAGAAACGCACGGGGATTACCCGTGTGGGTTCAAGTCGTGCGGCGCATCGATTGGTCGACGGGTACGCAGTGGGAGTGACTATAAAGGCATAAGAAAAATAATTTAAATACCGTTAGCGAATAACCATATGAAGCCGTTCATTCGCCACCGGGGGCCGCGAGGGCCCCTCAGCGCCACTCGCTGTAGGGCTCCAGCGAGGTCACGGGCAAGGCCAGGTTGCCGCGCCAGGGCTCGAACAGGTAGCGCACGTAGAGCATGGCATGGCTGGGTGTGTAGTCGTCGCTGTGCTGCCAGTCGAAACCACCACCCAGGGCCCAGCGATCGTTCAGGCGCCGTTCGAACGCGCCATGCAGACGGTAACCCAGGCCGGTGCTGTCGCTGGATTCAGTCATTTCGTTGATGTTGGTCTGACTGATGTCCGTGATATCGAAGTGCTCCAGTATCTTGCGGTTGACGCCAGAGTCCGGATACAGCGGGTTGCTCCCGCTGTGGGCACGGGACCAACTGACCGAACTCTCCAACAGGAACGACCAATCATAATTGCGCCAGGCATAGCTGACGGGGACACCGATCGATTCGTAGCGTTCAGGGCTGTAGTACCCACCCTGACCCAGGCTGTAGCCACCCAGGTCCTTGTCATAATTCCAGCGCATCACGGTCAGACCGACGCGCATGCGCTCGTCCGCCCTTTCCACCACGCGGCGGTAGTAGCCCGCCATGATGCGCGTGCGCTCGTTGTCAGCGACATTCTCGCCATACAGCCAGTGGTGCCCCAGGCTGGCCCAGACGCCGTGGTCACCGCCCTGGTCCCAGCTCAGGCCAAGCGTGCCGCCATTTGCCGTCACGCCACCCCAGCGGATGTTGGTGTTCGGGTCGCGGGTGCCGCCGAACGAAAGCAGCGAGTTGCTCATGGGCCGGCGCGAGGCGGACAGCGACCAGCCGACCTGTCCGATGTCGCCGTTGACGATCGCTCCGCCCAACCAGTTGTTGACCTCGAAGCCTTGGGTGGTACCCAGGTCGAAGCCCCAACGTTCGTTCTGCCAGCCCACCGCCAGAACACCACCGTTGGCGCTTTCCGAGCTGCCCTCACAGCCCACAGGTCTACCGTCAGGGGTCTTGCGGAACTGACAAGAACCAAAATCCTCTGTGTGCTTGTTGCTGCCGTCCACGTCGAACGAACCCGCATCCATGCCGATGCGTTCCACGCGCGCAAACGCCCTGCCGTCTTCCCAGGGGGTGTCGACATGCAGCAAGGTCGTTTGGGTACTCAGCCGGGAAATACCGTCGGTACCGTCATTCTTGCGCCAGCCGTAGTCGTGCATGAGGGTAACGCTGGTATTGCGCTGCTGGTAAAGCTCATCGACGTCGCTGCGCAGACCGCGCGCCAGCCAGTCATCGGTGTCCTTCGCGCGGCTGGCATAGGTCAGGGCGCGGTCGTCACGTGGTGCCACCGCGTCGCGGCTGAGCAACTGCGCATCGGCCATGGCCGCTGCATAGAGATCCAGCGCCCGCTGCGGATCGTCGGCAGCCACCAGCCGGGCCGCGTCGCGGCGCAGCACCGGGTCGGGCTGTGCCTGCCTTGAGGCGACATGCTCCAGCAACCGGGCAGCCTTTTCCTTTTCACCCAGCGCAGCCCAGACCGCGGCCAGACGCCGCTGGGCATCGCTTTGCTCGTCGGTCAATTGCAGCGGCTGCGCGTTCAATGCCTGGCGCACACGGGCCAGGTCGCCGTCGGCGATCCAGCTCTCCATCACGCCAAGGCGGGCCTCGGCGCGCTGCGGCTGAACCTGCAGCACGCGCTGGTAGTAACCCAGCGCCTTGCGCTGGTCGCCCCGCTCTGCGGCCCAGTCCGCCATCAGCAGAAGATCGTCCGGGTCGCCGTCGCCATGGGCCAGACCGGCCTCCAGCACGGCTGTGGCCTCTTCGGTGCGGCCCTGGTCCTGCAGGCGCTGGGCCTGGGCCAGGGTCATGCGCCAGCGCACGCGCTTGTCGAGGGTGCGCATGTCGTCGGTCCAGGCGCCTTGCGGTACAGCACGCAGGGTGTCCTGGACCTGTGCGTCACGGTCGCTGGACTCCAGGTACAGGCCATGGGCATAGCGCGTGGCGGGGTCGGCAGGCTGGCGCTGCAGCACCCGGTTGAATGCGGCATCGGCTTCGGCGTTGCGACCCTGCTGGCGCAGGCTGCTGGCCAACTGGTAGGCCAGCCAGGGCTCATCGGGGGCCAGCTCGGCAGCCTTCCCCAGGACCCGGCTGGCAGTGGCCCAGTCCTGACGTTGCAATGCCGCATCGCCCTGCTCGCGCAGGCGGCCAAGCTCCAGGCTGCGGCGCAAGCTGGCGAACTGGGCCTGTTGGGCGCGCGGCAAGCTGTCCAGATAGGCTTCGGCCTTGTCGGTCGACTGCGCCTGGTAGATCCGCATCAGGCCACGCACCGCACTTTCATTGCCAGGCACCATGCGCTGCACCTGCAGGTACTGCCGCTCGGCGCCGGCCAGGTCGCCTTCGGCAAACGACACATCGGCCAACCCGAGCAAGGCGAACTCGTCCTGCGGGCGTTGTCGACGCGCCTGCTGGTAAAGCGAGCGCGCGGTGCGCAGGTCTTGCTTGGCCAGCGCACCATCGGCTTTCTGCAGCATCCCCCAGTACTGGCTGGAGGCCTCGAGGTCTTTCCATTTGCTCATCAAGCGGGTGTTCTGCTCGATGGCCACGGCGCGGTGAAATGACGCGTTCGCTTCCGAATAGCGGCGCTGGCGCATCAACGCGACGCCAAGCGCACCGTGCAGGCTGGCATCGTCGGGATAGCCACGCAGGGCCAGGCGCAGCTGTGCCTCGGCCTGGGCATTACGGTCCTGATCGAGCAGTGCCTGGCCGCGTTGCCCGGCCTGCCAGGCCGGGTCGCCCACCAGGGTGCGCTGCTGCTTGAGGTTATCGCTGGCCAGCGGCAACAGCGGCGACGCGGGATAACGCCGGATGAACGCCTGCCATGCAGCGACGCTGCCGGCATTGACCGGCTGCTCGGACAGGTAGTCGAACTCGCGCTGCGCCGCCGCATCGCGTGCCGTCGGGTCGCGCGACAACTGGTCGAGCACGGCCAGGGCCTCGCTGTCACGGTCCTCGCTGAACAGCCAGCTGGCCAAGGTCTGGCGCAGGCCGGCATTGCCCGGGTACTGGCGATCGAGCTGCTGCAGCTGGCGGATCGCTTCCGGCCGCTGCCCGGCCAGGTTGCCGCGCACGCGCCAGTAGTCCAGCGCCAGCTCAAGGCTCGGCGGCTCACCGGCGAACAACTGGTCATAGGCAACCAGGGCTTCGTCATAGCGCCCGGTCACGGCCATCAGGCGTGCCTGCTGCAGGCGCTGCGCCTGTTCCGGCTGCTGCAGTTGCAGCAGGCGCCGGGCTTGCCGATCCTGACGGCTGCCGGGCGCCACTTGCGCGATGCGTGCGCGCAGTTGCTCGGCTTCCTCGGGCTTCTGCTCACGCAGTGCCAGGCTCAAGGCGGCCAGCAAGGCATCAGGGTTGCGCGGATCGAGCAGGCGCAAGCGCGCCAGGGCGTCGTGAACCAGGTCGTCGCGGTGCAACGCTTCACCGATACGCACCTGTTCGAGCAGCCATTGGCGCTGCTCTTCCCGGTCCCTGGGCTGTGCCGACACGGCACAGGACAACGCGGCCAGCGTCAGCACGCCGATCATTCGGAACATGAAGCACTCCAGGCAGGCAGCAGACGGCCTTGATTGTCGAAGCGATAGCGGGCTTCGTCCCAGCCCTGGCCGAACATGGCCAGGACCTGGTTGTAGTACGCCTGCGCCTCGGCGGGCTGTTCGCGCAGCCGCTTGCGCTGGCCCTCGAGCGCTGCAGGGTCATCAGCGAGCAGCGGCAGCAGCGCCGCAGAAAAGCCCACCGGCCCATGACCGCTCTGCTTGCCGCTGCGAGCATCGACGCTTTCCGGTGGCAGGCCGCTCTGCGCGGTGGCTGCGACCATCGGCGCAAAGTGCCGCAGCAGTTCCTCGCGCTGCGGCGCGCCGTTGGCCAGCATGCCCAGCCACAGGTACACACGGATGGCGTCGTAGTCCCCGGCACTGCCGTGCTCGGGGTCGGGCTCAACGCCTGCAGCCGGCGTCCACAGCAGCCAGTCCGGCGCAAAGCCCTTGGGCGATGCGCGGAGCCAGAGGCGACGGACATTGCTCGCCATCTCGCCCCACATCGGGTCCACGAGGGCAAAGCGGTCGAACAGTTGCGGCGGCAGGTAGCTGGGGTTCAGGCGCCAGCCACGGGTGTCGTCGAAGCCATAGTCGGCAGGCAGCAGCATCACCCCCAGGCCTGGCAGCTTGCGCACGGTCTGCGCGGCGATGCGCCAGAGCATCTGCGTGCCCAGCTGGGAATAGGTGGGTGCGTTCCACAGCCGCCCCGCTTCGAGCAGGCTATAGGCGATCCACAGGTCGGCGTCGCTGGCATTGTTGCTGTCCAGCACCTGCCATTGCTGCTTGTCGCGGCCCCACAGCCAGGCCGGCAGATGGCGCGAAAGGTCGCCTTCAGCCAGGTTGTTGCCCGTCCAGCGCAACAGCTTGGCGAACGTCTCGCGGTCATTGCCGACCAGGGCGAAGAACAGCGCATAGCTCTGCCCTTCGGAGGTGGTGACCAGGCGCTGGTCACTGCGGTCGATTACCCGCCCGTCGGCGCTGACCAGTTCGCTCTTGAAGCGCTCCCAGGCCGGCCACGGGCAAGCCGCCGACGCCGTGGCGACAGCGGGCATGCACAGCACCAGCAGCAAGGCCAGCAGCGGGCGCATGGTCAATCGGCCCCGTTCAGGCGACGACGCCCGGCCCAGCGCAGCGCACGCCACAACAGGAAGGCGAACAGCAGCACGCTGACGGTGGCGATCACGGCGATCAGCGCCGGGTAGTCGGACAGGTGGAACCACAGCAGCAGCCACCATGGCAGCTGGCCGACATAGTAGTGCTCGCCAACGAACTGGCTGCTGACGCCGCTGCTGCGTACCAGGGCCACGGAGCCTGCCACTGCATCGAGCTTGCCGGAATCTGCCAGTACATCGCGCAGCAAGGCGTAAGCGGCATCGGAGCTGGCCAGCAGCGCGACGACGCTACGCTGCTCGTGGAAAGGCGACTTCAGGCCGGTGATCGCCGCGATCGGCGCCTGGGCGCTGACTTCGACCCGGCTGTTGGAGACCACCGGCGAGGTGTCGAAGCGGCGGTTGCCGGATTGCTCCAGCACACGCCCCTGCACCATCCAGTCACGTTGGGCGTTGAGCAACAGGCCAAGGTTTGGCTGCTCGCGCAAGTCTTCGGGCAGGCTGCCGATCAGCAGCAGGTCGGCATCGGCGTCCGCGGCCTGCTTCCAGTCGTCGCTCAGCCGCACGTTCAGGGCCGGGTAGCCGACCTGTCCGCCGATGCTGCTGATCACGTCGAGCAGCGTACCCACCTGCATCGCCGTGGGCTTGGCCGGCACCACGATCAGGGTCTCGGACAGGTCGGCCATGCGGCTGTAGGGGAAGCCGCTACGGACGAAGGCACGCAGGTCCGGCATGGCCATGTAGTGGTGGTAGCCGGACAGGTCGATAGTCGAGTTTTCGTCGATCGCCGCGCGCACGTCCACCGGCAGCGAGGTCTGGCAATGGTCGCGCTGGGCGCTGCCCAGGGTGCTGGCAAAGCTGAAGTCGAAACGCAGGCGGTTGCGCGCACCGATCTTCAGTGCCGGCACCAGCGACTGCTCGGTCAAGGCGGTGCTGTCGGTGGACAGCACATTCAGGCGCATTTCTTCCAGGGTGCTGCTGCGCCGGTCGTTGCCCACCAGCGGCATGCTGGTGATGTACTGGTCATTGACGCTGATGCTCAGGCGCGATTCGTCGGTGACCGCTGGCGGCGTGTAGCGATACAGGGTCTGCAGCGGGATGCCCTGGTTGCGCCAGACGAACAGGTCCGGCGGCAGGTTCACATCCAGGGTGATCGGCCGCGGCTGCAAGCCGCTGACCTGCAGCTGCTCGGGGTAGTCGAGCAGCTCGGAGAAACGCACCGGCCGGTCGGTACGCGTCCAGTTCGGCGCATCGTAGGGCTTGCGCGGCTGCAGGGCGGTGACCTGCTCGACCTTGACCCGCGAGCCGCGGAACAGGTCGCTGCCGACAGCCAGTGCCGACGCGGCCTTGACCAGGTCTTCGTCGTTGCGGCCAAGCACCAGCAACAGCTTGCCCCAGCGATCGCTCGGGTGGTCGATCAACTGCACCACTGGGCCATCGACCGCCGGGAATTTTTCCAGGTCGGCGATAAATGCCGGGCGTCGCTCGTTGGTGGCGAAGACGATGGCAGGCCGGGGCTTTTCGCCGCTGGCAGGCAGGCTGTCGAACGACACCGGGAAGGTCGCCTTGCGCCAGCCCGCCTTGCTGCCGAAGTACGACGCGAGGATCGCTGCGGCACGCTGCTCGCCCAAGGTCGGCGCAGCGGCGAAAACCACTGGCAGCTCGAGCTTGGCAGTATCACGCGCATCGAAGAACGGCAGCGGGAAGTAGGCCAGGTCGTTTTCCAGCGCCAGCGCCTGCTCGCGCAACTGGACTTGGCTCTTGCGGTTGACGTTCAGCCACAGCCCGCTGTGCGCGGGGTCTTCACAGATATCGGTGTAATGCCCGACGAACTCCAGGCGCACCCGGTTGAAGTCGCTGATCAGCTTCGGGTCCAGGGGCATCTGGCGGCGCACGCGCTGGCCGAGCTGGTCCTTCTCGATCGGCACCACGCCCATCAGCTCATCGTTGAGGTACACGCGCACGTGGGACAGGTTCGGCAACAGTGCCGGCGATGGGGTGTAGTCCAGTTGCAGCAGCGCATCGGTCGCCAGGCGGTCCCGGCGCACACCGAACTCGATGATCTCGCTGTTGCGAACTCCCAACAGCAGGCTGTCGGACGGCCTGCCGAGCTGCTCGAACGTCTGGGTCACCGGCCAGGTGGGCACCGATGGCTCGGCCGGCACGACAAGGGGGGCTACATCAGCGACAGCAGCGTTCTGGAACAGCGAGGCAAGCAGCGCCATCGCCAGGCCCCAGGTGCGTGCGGGATAACGAGTCATCATGCGTCTCGGTCAACAAGGTTCGTGGAAGGAAGAGGTCGGGGGGTGCGCGGCAGGTAGCTGCCCAGCCAGCGCACCAGGTCGCGCACCGGCAGCAGCGGCCGGCGCAGCCAACCAGGTGCGTGTTCAACCAGCCGCAGGTAGCCGACGCCGCCCAGCTTGAGCACGTCGACGAAGCTGCGCAGCGGGCGCTCGACTTCGTGAGTGTCCTGCCAGCCCAGCCAGGCATCGGCACGGGCAAAGGTGCAATGCACCAGGTCGATGCGCTGCTGCTGGCTGAGGCCTTCGAAGGTCAGGCCCACATGGCGGCCGACGATGCGGGTCACCCTTGCATTGAAGGCAAATTCGCGCTGCCCGCGGCTGAGCAGCAGACGCACGCGTTCGCCTGGAGCAGGCGACACACCGTCACCCAACTGCAGGCCGATGCCACCGTCGGAGTAATCGACCAGGGTGCAGGGGAAACCGTGGCCACTTTCCAGCAGCAGCGCGGCCGGCAAGTTCATCTGCACCCGGTGCGCACGACGCACCTGGCGCACTTCAGCGGCAACCGCGCAGGCGGCGCCGATGATCAGCAGGTTGTAGAGCACCCACAACGAGCTGACGATCACCGTGCCGATTTCCGCGACCGGGCCGGTGCACAGGCGCCAGACGGCAAAGCCCAGGCCAGCCACATTGAGCCCGGCGAGGAACAGGTAAGGCTGGGCGATGCGCCAGTCGAACTGCCCCTCTTCCATCAGGCCGCCCTTGGCCGTGACGTTGAACTTGCCTTTCTTCGGCGCGAACAGCGCGACCGTGGTCGGGCGGGCGATGTACCAGGCCAGTACGGTCTCGTAGACCTCGCCCCAGAAGGTCCGCCGGTACTTGCCCTGCATGCGCGCGTTGGTGAGGCTGGCGTGAATCATGTGCGGCAGCACATAGAGCAGGATCATCACCGCGGGCGCGTAGATGATGTAGGCGTGCAGCAACAGGAACGCCAGCGGTGCGGTGAGGAACACCAGCCGCGGAAGCCCGGCGAGGAAGTGCAGCATGGCGTTGGCGTAGCAGACCCGCTGGAACAGGCTGAGCCCGCGGCCGAGCAAGGGGTTGTCGGTACGGAAGATCTGCACCATGCCGCGCGCCCAGCGGATGCGCTGGCCGATGTGTGCCGACAGGCTTTCGGTGGCCAGGCCCGCCGCCTGGGGAATGCTCAGGTAGGCCGAGGTCCAGCCCTGGCGGTGCATGCGCAACGCGGTATGGGCATCTTCGGTCACCGTTTCGACGGCAAAGCCACCAATGTCCTCCAGTGCGGTACGCCGTAGCACGGCACAGGAGCCGCAGAAGAAGGCGGCGTTCCACATGTCGTTGCCGTCCTGGATCAACCCGTAGAACAGCTCGCCTTCGTTGGGGCGACGGCGGAAGGAGCCCAGGTTGCGCTCGAACGGGTCGGGCGAGAAGAAGTGATGGGGCGTCTGCACCAACGCCAGCTTGGGGTCCTTGAGGAACCAGCCGACCGTCATCTGCAGGAAAGAACGCACCGGCACGTGGTCGCAGTCGAAGATGGCGATCAGCTCGCCGTCGGTGATGCCCAGCGCATGGTTGAGGTTGCCGGCCTTGGCGTGCTTGTTGTTCGGCCGCACGATGTAGCCCACCCCGACCTCTTCGGCGAAGGCGCGAAACGCGTCGCGCTTGCCATCATCGAGGATGTGGATGCGCAGGCACTCACGCGGCCAGTCCAGGCCCAGGGCGGCGAGCACGGTGGTGCGCACCACCGACAGATCCTCGTTGTAGGTGGGGATCATCAGGTCGACCGTCGGCCAGCGCGCGAGGTCTTGCGGCAGGTCAGCCGGCTTGCGCTCCAGCGGCCAGCAGGTCTGGATGTAACCGAGGATCAGCACCAGCCAGGAGTAGGTCTCGGCGGCGAGCAGAATCACGCCACAGACCAGGTCCACCGTGTCGTTCCAGTTCAAGGTCGAGGTGTAGCGCCACCACAGGTAACGGCACGAGATGATCGTCGACAGCACGATCAGCATCAGCGTCGGGAAACGGCCCGGCATGTAGCGCACCAGCATGGCGATGCCCCACAGCAGGAAGATGAATACCAGCTGCGCCAGGTAGCCGAACGGCTCGGTCACGCAGAGCAAGGCCAGGAGCACGGCGCACGCGGTGACCACGGTATAGAACAGGCGGCGGCCGAACACGCTCAGCCGGCGCAGGCGTTGGGCAGCATCGAGCTGCAAGTCGCTGTTGCGAACGCGTGCCGGTACCTGGCGCATGGTGTCTGCCAGCCGCGCCCGGCCCTTGCGCAGCACCTTCCATGCTCCTTTCAGGTGACCGATCGCGAAGGACCAGGCGCGCCGTGGCCGGCTCGGCTTGCGAGGTTGCGGCGCACGCCGCAGCAGCAGCCACAGGCACTGGATCAACAGGCGTAGCGGGTCGCCCAGCGTCGGCCGCTTGCCAACGAACTGCGGGAACAGGCGCTGACGCTCGGCCAGCACCGCCTGCCAGGAAGGGGATTCGAGCCGCAGGAACAGGAACGCCACCCACACGCCCAGGGTGAACAGCACGGCAACCGACCGGTGCGCACCGCACGCGGTGTAGTAGGCGTAGGCCGAGCGTGGCGTCACGTTCACGCTTGCCGCCTCGCCAGGCAGCGCACCGCCAGGCTCTGGACGTCCCGCGAGGCCAGGCACTGGGGCGCATAGTGCCCCACCGGCGCCTTGCAGGCGAAGGCCTCGGCGAACGCTTCGTCACGGTGCACCAGATGCAGCGGCAACTGGTTGCGATACTGGTCCCGCCACACCATCAGCACATCGTTCTGCAGGCTGCTGGCAGGGTCGAAGCGATTGACCAGCAGCATGTCGTAACGCTCGATCGGCTGGCGACCGAGCAAGATGTGGCTGGTCATCTCGGCCTCGGCCACCAGGATCCGCATGTCGGTGTCGAAGCTGCGCGTGGCGCTGGCCGCTGCCGGGTGAGGCAGGTCGTACAGCAGCCAGTCGAAATGCTCGGCCAGTGCAGCCTGGCGCGCGCGCCACACGTCGGGCTGCTGGCAGGCGTCCAGGTCGTGGAGTCGGTCATCCGCCACCTCGCCGAAAGGCATCAGGCACAGCCCATCAAGCACCTCGTACACAGGCTCGCCGAAGGGCCGCCCCTGCAGTTCGGCGCTTGCCCAACCCTCGCGCTGGCCAAGCGGCAGGTTGAAGTGCAGGCCCAGCAAGTTGTCCGCAGACATGTCCACCATCAGCACGCGCTCGCCCAGCTCACGCATGGCATAGCCCAGCGCGGCCAGCAGCGCGGTACGGCCCAACCCTCCGCGCAGACCATGCAACGCCAGGCTGATCATGGCAGCGTGACCTCGGATCGGCCGGATCGCTCGGCAGCGTCGCCACGGCGGGCCATGCAGCTTTCGCCCAGCAGCGGCCAGCGCTGCAAGGCCTGCTGTACGCCGACCATCATGGAGATGTCCTGGTAGCTCATGGCAGGCATGCCCAGGTACTGGCGCAGCTGGGCGATATCGTCACTGCGATCGGAGGGGTCGGCTTTGCCAGTCATCATGGGTTCTCCTTGGGAAGAGGCTGCCAATCCGGCTGGCCTTGCAGGCGCATGTAGGTCTGGCCCTGGTAGTCCAGGACCTGGGCGCCGGAGGTTTCCGACACCCGCTCGGTGGTCGGCAGATCGGTCAGCAGGCTTGGCAGGTCGAGGGTCTGGCCCGCTCCGAGGCCCGCGTAGACACGCGACACCAGTTCCGACAGCGCCAGGAAGCTGGTCGGTGCCGTCACTTTCAGCGGCTCGCTGCGGGAGGGCTGGCCCATGCCGATGAACTTGAGGCCGACCGGCACGTGGGTGATCGACGGCGTGGGGATTTCGCGCATGCCGGACAACTGCATGCGGTCACCGTGCAGGGCAGCACCGTGCTCGGGAACGATGGCGACCACCACGCGGCGGCCGCTGCCTTCGAGCTCGTCGAGGAACTTGCCGAGGTCGCCGAACAGGCGATTGGTCCGCGTGGCGTAATCGGCCGGGCGCGTGCCGCCGTCGGCGGTCACGATGCGGTTGCCATCATGCAGGCTGATGGTGTTGTAGAACAGCGAGACATGCTCGGCACCAGAGCTCTTGCGCTTGCCCCACCAGCCGTGCAGGACGTCCAGGTCGCCGGCGATCGGCGAGCCGTCGAAGCTGACCAGCGCCCGTGGGAAGTCGCTGACGCTGAAACCCGGCTGGGGCATGTGCTGGCTGGTGATGTCGCCGATGAAGTTGTCGAAGCGCCCGCTGTGGTTGAGCAACGTCTGGCTCTGGAAGCCGAGCTTGGCCAGGTTCTGGAACAGCAGGCACTGCTCGGGCGCCTGCTGGTACAGGCCCGCGTGGGACGATTGACCACAGCTTGCCCGCAGCATGCGGATTGCCGCCGGGCCACTGTAGGAGGTGGCCGAGTTGAACTGGTCGAAGACCACGTCCATGCGCGAGAACAGGGGGTTGTCGTGCATGCCGACGGCCGAGAGGTCATCCCAGGCCAACGAGCACACATTGATCACCAGCAGGTCGAACGTCTGCTCGTCCGGCTTGACGGCCGGGAAGGTGGTCACGCGTTGCCGTTCGCTGGTGAAGAAGCGGTCGAGCCAAGCGTTCAAGGTCGCATTGTCTGCGGTTGCAGATGCCGTGGCAGTGGTGGCAGTCGGGCTGGCAGCACCGGCAACGACCGGCTGGCTGCCTGCGGGGCTCAACGACGGCAGCCCACCCACCGCCAGCCACGCCAGGCCGACGAGGCTCAAGGTGCTCAGGCGCAGCCAGTGCCGCAGGAACAGATACCCCAGCAGCAACAGCACCAGGGCACCGACCAGGTTCCAGTTGATGAACCGGGCCAACAGTTCCAGCAGGTAGTCCCACGAGAAATCGAGTACGCCCGGTTGCGCCAGCAGGCGCTGGAACGGTGGCAGCCAGGTGTCGTGATAGAACAGGGCGACGCCCACCGGCACGGCTACCACCTGGCGCGCGATGCGCAGCCAGCGCAACGGCAGCGGGATCAGCAGGAACGCGGCGAACAGCAGGTTGGGCAGCGCCTGGAAATCGAGCATGCCGATGGCGACCAACAGGAACTTGGCCAGGAAGTACAGGTTCCAGGCCCCAAGGCCTTGCCAACGGGTCGCTGCCGAGGAGAAAGTCGAACTAGTCATGATCAGGTTCCTGACGCACTACACGGCGGCGAACACCCACCGGCTTCAGGTAACGGGGCCGCAGATGGCGGCTGAGCCAGTCTTGCACCATGGCGCGCACGCGCAGCACGAGCATGACCAGGATGAAGGTAACCAGCGCACTGACGCCGACTACCTGGAGCAATTGCGCGAAGTTCATGCTGCCCCCCCGGCACGCAGGTCAATCTGCCGTGGCATCAGGGCGGGTCTCTTCAACGCCGACGGCAGCGCCATCGACTCGGCCAGCGGCGGCTGCGGCGGGGTTTCGTCGAGGAAAGCCGCGGCGCCCAGGCTGTCGATATTGACCAGAACCTCCTGGCTGATGAACAGCTCTTTCCAGGACAACTGGAAAATGTGGTCCAGTGCCTGTTCGACACCTTCCGAGCGGCAGGCGAACAGGAACAGGAACAGCACCTCGCCGACCACGCAGGCGATATCACCATCGCGGCGGAACACCGTGCGCGAGCAGGCCTGCAACGGGCTCAGGCCCGGCGCGGGATGCAGCACCAGCAGCTGGTGCACGATTTCACCGTTGCGGTGACCGTGCCACATCTGCTGTACCGCCTCGGAAAAGGCGCGCGGCGCTACCAGGCCACAGATCGGCATCGGCCGCAGGCGGGCGAGCAAGGCATCGAAATCAGACGGCAAGTGGCGACGCCAGACATAACCCTGGATGCTGTCGACCATGGTCAGGAAGCGCGAAAGACTGGCGCCGAACGGCACGATCTGGCTGGCCCCACAGGCCAGCAACAGTTGCTCGTCCTGATAACGCAGCGTCGGCGCCATTTCACGCACCACCAGCTTCAGGGCATTGCCGCGCAGTTGCCGCAAGGTGTGCAGATGACGGGCCAGCACGTCGAGGCGCTGCCCACCGTCCATGGCAAAGATCACCGTCGCCGACACCGCGAGATTGGCCTTGGCGGCCACTTCGCCGATGCTGTCGAACACTTGCCAGTGCTCGGACAATGCCGGCGCACCCTCAAGCACCTGACTCTGGGCCAGGCACAGCAATTCGTCGCCACCGGCATCGGACAACGGCTGAAGCCGGCCGGCAACCGCAAAGCCACTGCTGCGGCGCGCCAGTTCGACGTCCAGAGGGCCGGCAACGCCAAGCCTGTTGCTCCAGTAATGCTGCAGATAGCGCACACTGCCCTGGCCACGGTAGAGCTGGGCAAGGCCGTCGAGGGACTGGTTGAACGCGCGCAGGCGCTCGATCAGCGAGGCGCTTTGACCTTCACTGATCACCACGACCAGTGAACCGGCTGCGAGTGCCGCCTGGCGCAGGGCCTGGCACCAGCGCTCGACCTTGCCGCCTTCCCAGGCAGCCGCTGGCACCAGTGCCACCAGCACCCGGCCCGGCAAGTCGATGCGCGGCAGGTCTTGCTCAAGCTGCAGGATTGCCCGCGTGTCAGCCTCGTACAAGGCCAGTTCCGCAGGGCCGCACGCCGGGTCCAGCCCTTCGAGGGCCTCTTGCATCACGCGCGCATCAGCCAACAACGCCGCCCTGCCCTGTTCAGGCATGGCAGCGATGACTTGGCGGCAGAGCGTAGCGGCGCTTTCTGTGGTGTCACAGGCTAACCAATACAAGCCTTGCTCATGTAACTGACTATGCTCGGCACCCAAACCGGGAATAGCCAACAACGGAATACTTTTCGTCAAAACGATGACTCGGAATTCGAAATCGAAGCTGATTCGGGAATGGAAGCCGCACGCATGCAGGTTGCGGCTTTTTGACGGCAGAAAATGTCAAAAACACGGCACTTGCAGATCAAGCATGAGTTGGACCGTCAATTCTACAGCACTCAGGCAAAATACTGTCAAGATGCTATTTAAGTCGCCATCGCACACGTTTGCCAGGGGCAAACTGACGCACCCTGCAAACGAATATCTGTCGCCCGGACAGCGCATCCGTCTGATCAGAACCTCCCCTCCGTAAGGCGCAGTGCCGCAAGATTGCCTATGCTGCGCGTTAGCCAGCACTCAAGGCACTGAAGAGACGAGGATGGACGCCATGTTCTACGTGCAGCGTGATGCCAGCGGCGTGTTGCAGCGGGTGGAAGCCGCCCCTTACGCCGAATACACCGAAATGCTGCCGGCCGACCATGCCGACATCGCGCAATGGTTTGCCGACGACGTCGTCGAAAACAGTCTCAAGCAGCTCAAGCAGAGCGACCTGGACATGATACGTGTGCTCGAGGACTTGATCGAAGTGCTGACCACCAAGGGCGTGATCAGCATCACAGACCTGCCTGCGGGGGCCCAGGCCAAACTGCTCAGCCGCTCGACGGCGCGCAAGGCTCTGGGCAGCCTGAACAACCTGATCGAAGATGAAGAGGACGGCGGGTTGATCTGAACCCAGAGGCGTCTTGCCCCTCCAGCATGACCGGCATCAACGCCAGGGCGCAGGTTCGCCAACCAACTGACCCTGGATACCACTGACCCCCATTTCCACGAGCACCAGCCGCTCCCCTTCTGTCTCCACCCGCTCGGCAATCAGCGGCAGGTCGATGCTGTGCGCCGCGCGCTGGATGGCTTCGATGAACAACCGCTTGTGCTGTTCCTGGTCGATGTTGCGGATGTAGCTGCCATCGACCTTCAAGTACGCCAGGCCCAGATTCGCCAGGTTGCCGATCATGCTGAAGCGGCCACCAAAACGTTGCAGCGCCAGGTTGAAACCGAGGCCACGCAGGCGATGGGTCAGTTGTTCGAGCGCAGCCTGCTCGGGCAGCTGTTCTTCGCCGATCTCGAAGATCAGGCGCGAACCCAGGGCCGTGTTCTGGCCCAGCAACTCATGGATCCGCTGCAGGGTCGCGGGGTCGGCCAGCGTCGCGGCGGACAGGTTCACCGCCAGCACCTGATCATGGCTGCGCAGGTGTGCGAGGGCTTTTTCCAGCACCAGCAGATCCAGCCGCGGCATCCATCCGAAACGTTCCAGCCAGGGCAGGAATCGACCCGCAGGCAATGCCTCGGCATCGTCGTCATGCAGCCGCGAGACCACTTTGTAGTGAAGCAGCCGCTGACGCGCATGGGCATCCACCACCGGCTGGAAGAACAGTACGAACTGGCTGGCGACAAACGCGTTGTCCAGGCGAGCATGCCATTCGTGCTGGTTGTCGCCGGCAACGGCGGCCGCGCCCTGCTCGAGGCATACCCAACCAGGCGTCGGCTGGTTCTCGGCACGCGCCAGTGCCTCGTCGGCCAACGTCAGCAGTGTCTGCGGGGCATCGCCTGGACTGAACGGTGCCAAGCCGATACAGGCGACCGGCGAGATATCGCTGGCGCCCGTCTCGTGCAAGCTTTGCAGGGCTGCCTCAAGGGCCTGGGCCAGCCGCACCGCGTCTTCATGGACCATGCCAGGTGCCAGCACCGCGAACTCCCCACCGCGACTGCGCGAGATCAGGTCGTTGGTCTCCGGGAAGCTGGCACAGGAGCGCCGCAGCTGCTCGCCTACGGCTTGCAACAGCTGATCGGTACGTTGCCCGCCGAGACGCGCATTCAGCGCTGCAAGGCCCTGCACACGCAGCAACAGCAGGTAGCCGGCACGGGACTCTTCCATGTTGCTGACCCGGGTGTTGAGCTGCATCTCGAAGTAGCGCCGGTTCGACAACCCGGTCAAGCTGTCCTGGTAGGACTCGGCACGCAGTCGCTCACTGCGCTCGGCCTGTTCGCTGAACAGCGCCTTGAGCTTGTCGACCATCTGGTTCAGTGCCTGGACGACCCGGCGCAGCTCCGGCGTGCGAGGCTCGGGCAGGCCGATGAATTCCCGTCGGGCAATGGCGTGGGACTGTTCGACCATGGCGTCCAACGGGCGCAACTGTCGGCGCAACAGCAAGGCTCCCAGCGCTGCGCTTGCCGCACCACACAGCAGCAGCCAGCCCAGGCTGCCCAGCGCGCTCTGCCAAAGCTTGCCGATCGCGAACATCGGGTGGCTGATCACCTCGACCCGGGCAGCCTGCTGCCAACCACGGCTGACGATGGCGTCGCCGCCAGCCGCTTCAAGGCCGATCAGGTGGATGAACCAGCTCGGGACATGGCCGGGATCCGGTTCGGCATGACGCTCTACCAGCACTGCGTTGGAGCCCAGGTCGATGACCTTGATGCTTGCGTAATAGCCACTGTCGAATATCGAGCTGACCATCAGCTCCACCATCGCCGGGTCATCGATGTTCGGCGTCATCGACAGGGCCAGAGCAGTGGCTGCATCCTGAGCATGCGAGCGCAGCTGGTTGACGTACTGGCTGCGCGAGCTTTCCAGGCTGACCATGAAACTGCCGCTGAACGCGACCACCAGGAACAGGCATATGGCCAACAGCAATTGTTTGAACAGTGACATCTGCGCTCCTTCAGTAGACCGGTTCGGCCGGGAACCCTTCGGCCTGCATTTTTTTCAACAAGTCCTGCCAGCGTGACAGCCGCTTGGTGTCGCCGACTTTCTTGTTGCCTGCGGCGCCGGTCAGCCACAGGCCTTCGCCATTGAAGGCGTAGACCGGCAACAGGTCAGTACGTTGGCTGGCGGGCTTGATCGCGTCCATCAGGCTGTCGAGCACCAGCGGCTGTGCCTGTGGAGTTGAATAATAGGTCAGTACCATATGCACACGGTTCTGGCGCAGGGCCTTGACGTAGGTGATGCGCAGCTTGTCGCTGGGGATACCCATGCGCCGGAGGCTGAAATACTTGGCGATGGCGTAGTCTTCACAATCGCCGGCACCCTTGATCAGGGCCTGGATCGGTGTGGCCCAGTAATCCACTTCTCGCCACAGGTCGATGTCTTCGACGTAGCGCAGCTGCTGGTTGAAGAAGCGATTGACCGCCTGCAGGCGCTGCAGCTCGGTGCCTTGGCTCTGTGTGGCCATCAGGTTCTGCCAGGCGTCGATGCGGTCCTTCCCGGCACCGAGGGGGCCATACAAGGCCTGTGATCGGCGGCTGATCTCAGTGAAATCCCAATCCGCGTGCAAACCGCCCAGTAGCAGGCTACCCAGCAGCACGGCAAAGCCGACACGACGCACGGCGGTTTTGGGTAACCAGGATATCGCCACTGCGAAGACCTGTTCTGAGCAGTCGTAAGCCGCGATGGTGGGGCTTGGCATTTCAAAAAACAATGGCACGTTGAAATCACGCGCCCAGTAGTCGGAGCGTCATCACTTTATTGATAACGCTTAGGGTGTAGCGCTTTCTTTGCCAAGCGACTTCATCCACCATAGCTGATGGCTTGCTTCTCGCGCTCCAGCGCGCGGGTTGGTTTGACAAGCCCCCTTGCCTGTCATTAGTTTCATTGGATCCAACTTTCGTCGTCGAGGCAGACTTCGCGTGGCCGAGAAAATTAAACTTAGCAATGTGCTCAAAGCGGAGCAGCTACCGGCACATTTGGCTCGTGGCGAGATCGAAGAGCGACTGCGCAATGCCATTCTCGATGGCCGGTTGCCGCCTGGCACCGCTGTGCGTCAACAGGAACTCGCCACCTTGTACGGCGTCAGTCGCATGCCCGTGCGTGAAGCGCTGCGCCAACTCGAAGCCCAATCGCTGCTGAGGGTGGAGCTGCACAAAGGTGCAGTGGTCGCTCCCTTGATAGGCGAAGACGCTGTCGATACTTACGCGTTGCGGGTAATTCTGGAAAGCGAGGCATTGCGCCAATCGATACCCTTGCTCGATGCCGCTGACATTGCCAGCGCCCGCCAATACATCGAGCAGTTGGAAAACGAAACCCGGCATGCGGAAATTGGCCGGCTGAACCGGCTGTTTCATATGGCGCTGTATGGCAAGGCACCGAATCAGAAGCTGCTGCGCTTGATTGAAAACGAGCTCAATCAGGAAGAACGCTTCCTGCGCTTCCACTTGTCATCGATGGGCTTGGGCAAACTTACCCAGGACGACCATAACGCGCTGGTGAATGCGGCCAGCGACAAGCGGGTGGAAGAGTCTGTAAAGGTGCTTGAGCAGCACCTGAACAAGGCAGCCAGGGTCATGAGGGCCTATCTGGACAAACAGGTGGCCAGGTAAGGCCTGCCGTCATGTGACTGAGCCGGAAAAGAAAAAGCCCCTGTCTGCGATGCAGACAGGGGCTTTTTGTTTGAATCTTGACGATGACCTACTCTCACATGGGGAAACCCCACACTACCATCGGCGATACATCGTTTCACTACTGAGTTCGGGATGGGATCAGGTGGTTCCAATGCTCTATGGTCGTCAAGAAATTCTGTGTGCTGGCCCGTCCTCGGGACGTGCCTGCGAATCTCTATGCTTCTACTT
>NZ_BBIV01000002.1 GCF_000730665.1 Pseudomonas plecoglossicida NBRC 103162 = DSM 15088 | reverse complement strand
GCTCGCGATGCGCCGCGCGGGCGGCGCTCGATCTGATAGGCGCCAAACACCTTTCGACAGACACAAACAGGCGACACATAACCACCTTGTCAGCCTCGCCACCTGGCGCCACACTATCCCCCATGAAAACCCTCGCCCCGAGCTACCTCAAGCATCAGTTCCTGATCGCCATGCCGCACATGGCCGATCCGAACTTCGCCCAGACCCTCACGTATATCGTCGAGCACAACGCCAATGGCGCCATGGGCCTAGTGGTCAACCGCCCCCAGGAGCTGAACCTGGCCGACATTCTCGAGCAGCTGCGCCCGGACGAGGAACCACCTGCCAGCACCCTGCAGGTGCCGATCTACCAGGGCGGACCGGTGCAGACCGACCGTGGTTTCGTGCTGCACAGCAACGAATGCAGCTTCCAGGCCACCGTCGCGCTGGAAGGGCTGTCGCTGACGACCTCGCAAGACGTGCTGCTGGCCATCGCCGCAGGAGTCGGCCCGAAACAGAGCCTGATCACCCTGGGTTACGCCGGCTGGGAAGCGGGCCAGCTGGAAGCGGAGCTGACCGACAATGCCTGGCTCAACTGCCCGTTCGACCCGGAAATCATCTTCGGCCTGGCCAGCGACCTGCGTCTGGAAGCCGCAGCCGCCAGCCTGGGCATCAACCTCAGCCTGCTCACCAGCCAGGCGGGCCACGCCTGATGGCCGAGCTGCGCCTGCTGCTGGGCTTCGACTACGGCAGCAAACAGATCGGCGTGGCCGTGGGTCAGGTGATTACCGGCCAGGCCCGCGAGTTGTGCGTGCTCAAGGCGCAGAACGGCGTGCCGGACTGGAACCAGGTCGAGAAGCTGATCAAGGAATGGAAACCCGACGCCATCGTCGTCGGCCTGCCGCTGAACATGGACGGCACGCCCAGCGACATGAGCGAGCGCGCCGAGAAGTTCGCCCGCCGCCTCAATGGCCGCTTCAACCTGCCGGTGCACACCCACGACGAACGCCTGACCACCTTCGAAGCCAAGGGCGAGCAAATGGCCCGTGGCGGTCGCCACGGTAGCTACCGCGACAACCCGGTCGATGCCATTGCCGCCGCCCTGCTGCTGCAAGGCTGGCTGGAGGCCAACACTTAATCCGCTTTGCCGCCGGGTCAGCCCGGCGCCCCCAAGGAGCACGCAATGAGCCTACCCAACCCCGCCGACCTTATCCGGCAGATGGCTGTCGACCTTCGCGCCCACCTGGCCCGCCGCAACATCACCGAGCCGCGATTCATCGGCATCCGCACCGGTGGTGTCTGGGTCGCCCAGGCATTGCAGCAGGAAATGAGCGACGAAAGCCCCTTGGGCACACTTGACGTATCCTTCTACCGCGACGATTTCAGCCAGAACGGCCTGCACCCGCAGGTGCGCCCCTCGGAGCTGCCATTCGAAGTGGAGGGCCAGCACCTGGTGCTGATCGATGACGTGTTGATGAGCGGCCGCACCATCCGCGCCGCGCTCAACGAACTGTTCGACTACGGGCGCCCGGCCAGCGTGACGCTGGTGTGCCTGCTGGACCTGGATGCCGGCGAACTGCCGATCCGTCCCAACGTGCTGGGCGCCACCCTGTCGCTGGCCGCCCATGAACGGGTAAAATTGACCGGACCCGCACCGCTCGCCCTCGAGCGCCAGGACCTCGCCACCGCTTCCGCCCTTTAAGAGTCCCTCGCGATGACGCCAATCGACGCCAAGCGCCCGCTGCAGCTCAATGACCAGGGCCAGCTGCGCCACTTCCTCTCGCTCGACGGTTTGCCCCGCGAACTGCTCACCGAGATCCTCGACACCGCCGACTCGTTCCTCGAAGTCGGCGCCCGGGCCGTGAAGAAAGTCCCGTTGCTGCGCGGCAAGACCGTGTGCAACGTGTTCTTCGAGAACTCGACCCGTACCCGTACCACCTTCGAACTGGCCGCCCAGCGCCTGTCAGCGGACGTGATCAGCCTGAACGTGTCGACGTCCTCGACCAGCAAGGGCGAAACCCTGTTCGACACCCTGCGCAACCTCGAAGCCATGGCCGCCGACATGTTCGTCGTGCGCCACTCCGACTCCGGTGCCGCGCACTTCATCGCCGAGCACGTGTGCCCGGACGTCGCGGTGATCAACGGTGGTGATGGTCGCCATGCGCACCCGACCCAGGGCATGCTCGACATGCTGACCATTCGCCGCCACAAAGGCAGCTTCGAGAACCTGTCGGTAGCGATCGTCGGCGATATCCTGCACTCGCGCGTGGCCCGCTCCGACATGCTGGCGCTCAAGGCGCTGGGTTGCCCGGACATCCGCGTGATCGGCCCGAAGACCCTGATCCCGATCGGCATCGAGCAATACGGCGTGAAGGTCTACACCGACCTCGCCGAAGGCCTGAAGGACGTCGACGTGGTGATCATGCTGCGCCTGCAGCGTGAACGCATGGCCGGTGGCCTGCTGCCCAGCGAAGGCGAGTTCTACCGCCTGTTCGGCTTGACCACCGCGCGCCTGGCCGGTGCCAAGCCCGATGCCATCGTCATGCACCCGGGCCCGATCAACCGCGGCGTCGAGATCGAGTCGGCGGTGGCCGACGGCAAACACTCGGTGATCCTCAACCAGGTCACCTACGGCATCGCCGTGCGCATGGCCGTACTGTCCATGGCCATGAGCGGGCAGAACGCGCAACGTCAACTCGACCAGGAGAACGCCCAGTGACCCTCAGCATTCTTGGCGCCCGGGTCATCGACCCCAAGACCGGCCTGGACCAGGTTACCGACCTGCACCTGGACGGCGGTCGCATTGCCGCCATCGGCGCAGCCCCGGCCGGTTTCAGCGCCAGCCGCACGATCCAGGCCGATGGCCTGGTTGCTGCACCGGGCCTGGTCGACCTCGGCGTGTCCCTGCGCGAGCCGGGCTACAGCCGCAAGGGCACCATCGCCAGCGAAACCCGTGCCGCCGTGGCCGGTGGCGTCACCAGCCTGTGCTGCCCGCCGCAGACCAAGCCGGTGCTGGACACCTCGGCAGTGGCCGAACTGATCCTCGACCGCGCCCGTGAAGCCGGCAACAGCAAGGTCTACCCGATCGGCGCCCTGACCAAGGGCCTGGAAGGCGAGCAACTGGCCGAACTGGTTGCCCTGCGCGACACCGGCTGCGTGGCCTTCGGCAACGGCCTCAAGCAAATCCCCAACAACCGTACCCTGGCCCGCGCCCTGGAATACGCCGCCACCTTCGACCTGACCGTGGTGTTCCATTCCCAGGACCGCGACCTGGCCCAAGGTGGCCTGGCCCACGAAGGCGCCATGGCCAGCTTCCTCGGTCTGCCCGGCATCCCGGAGACGGCCGAGACCGTGGCCCTGGCGCGCAACCTGCTGCTGGTCGAACAGACCGGCGTGCGTGCGCACTTCACCCAGATCACCAGCGCCCGTGGCGCCCGGCTGATCGCCCAGGCCCAGCAGCTTGGCCTGCCGGTGACCGCTGATGTGGCCCTGTACCAGCTGATCCTCACCGACGAATCGCTGCGCGAGTTCTCCAGCCTCTACCACGTGCAGCCACCGCTGCGCACCGCCGCCGACCGCGACGGCCTGCGCGAGGCCGTGAAGTCGGGTGTGATCCAGGCCATTTCCAGTCACCACCAGCCCCACGAGCGCGATGCCAAGCTGGCCCCGTTCGGCGCCACGGAGCCTGGTATCAGCAGTGTCGAACTGCTGCTACCGCTGGCCATGACCCTGGTCGACGACGGCCTGCTCGACTTGCCGACGCTGCTCGCACGCCTGACCAGCGGCCCGGCTGCAGCCCTGCGCCTGCCGGCGGGTGAGCTGAAGGTGGGCGGCGCGGCCGACCTGGTGCTGTTCGATGCCAAGGCCTCGACGGTGGCGGGCGAGCAGTGGTTCTCGCGCGGCGACAACTGCCCGTTCATCGGCCACTGCCTGCCGGGCGCGGTGCGTTATACCTTGGTCGATGGGCATGTCTGCCACGAAGCCTGAGTAGGCCTTCCGGGCCCTATCGCCGGCAAGCCGGCTCCCTCAGTGGTTGCATTGCTGCAAATCCCTGTGGGAGCCGGCTTGCCGGCGATGAGGCCAGTGCAGGCAGACAGCAACCATTCATCCCCCCCGGTTGAAATCCTTCCCCCCACCCCCATATGAGTCTGCATCAGGCATTTTCGCCCCGCTGCGTGGAGACTCTCCCCTTGACCACCATCGTTTCCGTCCGCCGTCACGGCAAAGTCGTCATGGGTGGCGACGGCCAGGTATCCCTCGGCAACACCGTCATGAAAGGCAACGCCAAGAAAGTCCGTCGCCTGTACAACGGTGAAGTCATCGCCGGTTTCGCCGGTGCCACCGCCGACGCCTTCACCCTGTTCGAGCGCTTCGAAGCGCAACTGCAGAAACACTCCGGCCACCTGGTGCGCGCCGCCGTCGAGCTGGCCAAGGAATGGCGTACCGACCGTTCCCTGAGCCGCCTGGAGGCCATGCTGGCGGTCGCCAACAAGGACGCCTCCTTGATCATCACCGGCAACGGTGACGTGGTCGAGCCGGAAGACGGCCTGATCGCCATGGGCTCCGGCGGCGCCTTCGCCCAGGCCGCAGCCCGCGCCCTGCTGAACAAGACTGACTTGTCGGCGCGTGAAATCGCCGAGACTGCCTTGAACATCGCGGGCGATATCTGCGTGTTCACCAACCACAACCTGACCATCGAGGAGCAGGACCTGGCCGAGTGATCAGCTGTTTTGGCGCCCTGTCTCTGTGAGCAAAGAGCCGGTGATGGGGCTTTTCCACGCTGAGTAACTCTGTCCAAGGACCATTTTTGATCATGTCCATGACCCCCCGCGAGATCGTCCACGAACTCAACCGCCACATCATCGGCCAGGAAGACGCCAAGCGCGCCGTGGCCATCGCCCTGCGCAACCGCTGGCGGCGCATGCAGCTGCCTGCCGAGCTGCGTGTCGAAGTGACGCCGAAGAACATCCTGATGATCGGCCCCACCGGTGTCGGCAAGACCGAAATCGCCCGCCGCCTGGCCAAGCTGGCCAATGCGCCGTTCATCAAGGTCGAAGCGACCAAGTTCACCGAAGTGGGCTATGTCGGCCGCGATGTCGAATCGATCATCCGTGACCTGGCCGACGCCGCGATGAAGATGCTGCGTGAGCAGGAAATCGTCCGCGTGCGCCACCGCGCCGAAGATGCCGCCGAAGACCGCATCCTCGATGCCCTGCTGCCGCAGGCGCGGGTCAGCAGCTTCGCCGAGGAAGCCGCGCAGACCAGCTCCGATTCCAACACCCGCCAGCTGTTCCGCAAGCGCCTGCGCGAAGGCCAGCTGGACGACAAGGAAATCGAGATCGAAGTCGCCGAGAACACCGGCGTCGAGATCGCCGCGCCACCCGGCATGGAAGAGATGACCAACCAGCTGCAGAGCCTGTTCGCCAACATGGGCAAGGGCAAGCGCAAGGCCCGCAAGCTCAAGGTCAAGGACGCGCTGAAGATGGTTCGCGACGAAGAAGCGAGCCGCCTGGTCAATGAGGAAGAGCTCAAGGCCAAGGCGCTGGAAGCGGTCGAGCAACACGGCATCGTGTTCATCGACGAAATCGACAAGGTGGCCAAGCGTGGCAACGTCGGCGGCGCCGATGTGTCCCGCGAGGGCGTACAGCGCGACCTGCTGCCGCTGATCGAAGGCTGCACCGTCAATACCAAGCTGGGCATGGTCAAGACCGACCACATCCTGTTCATCGCCTCCGGCGCGTTCCACCTGAGCAAGCCGAGCGACCTGGTGCCTGAACTGCAGGGCCGTCTGCCGATCCGTGTCGAGCTCAAGGCACTGACCCCGGAGGACTTCGAGCGCATTCTGAAGGAGCCGCACGCGTCGCTGACCGAACAGTACTGCGAGCTGCTCAAGACCGAAGGGCTGAACATCGAGTTCAAGGCCGACGGCATCAAGCGCCTGGCCGAGATCGCCTACCAGGTCAACGAGAAGACCGAGAACATCGGTGCCCGTCGCCTGCACACCCTGCTGGAGCGACTGCTCGAAGAGGTGTCGTTCAGTGCCGGTGACCTGGCCAGCGCCCATGATGAAACGCCGATCCAGATCGACGCGGCATATGTGAACGGCCACCTCGGTGAGCTGGCGCAGAACGAAGACCTGTCGCGCTACATTCTGTAAGACCGCAGGGGCCGCTTTGCGGCCCCCTTGCACAATCCCCTGAATCTCTCGAAGCTTGCAACATCAGTTCACAAGAGATTTCCAGCCATGGCCCGCCTGCCCACCGCCATCAATTTGCACAAGGCTTCTAAAACCCTCAGCCTCACCTACGCCCCCGGCGAGGTCTACCACCTGCCCGCCGAATTCCTGCGGGTGCACTCCCCTTCCGCCGAGGTCCAGGGCCACGGCAATCCCATCCTGCAGTTCGGCAAGATCAACGTCGGCCTCACCGGCCTGGAACCTGCCGGCCAATATGCACTGAAATTGACCTTCGACGATGGCCATGACAGCGGCCTGTTCACCTGGGAGTACCTGGAACAGCTGTGCCTGCGCCAGGAACAGCTCTGGGACGAGTATCTCGACGAGCTGCACAAGGCCGGCAAATCCCGCGACCCCGCCGAGTCGGTCGTCAAGCTGATGCTCTAGCTCAGGCCTTCCAGCTTTTAGAGCGCATTTTCTAATCTCATCTGCTTGAATGCCCTACAGGCAGCTCGAAAATGGGCTGTCTTGCGCATTACTTGAAAGTCGGGTAACCAATGGTGCTGGCAAGATCCCTGCATCGTTTTATCAAGGCAATCAGGGCATGGTCGGTTTGTACAAGTCGCGAGCGAAAGCAGGCAGTCTTCCCACGCAGATTCCCCCGCAGCTCATCGCCGAATGCATCCGGCCCGCAGCACCGCTGTTTCTTATCACTGGTCACCCGAGTAGCAGTACCGGGCTGTCGTCTGTGCATGTGCCACAGCAAACCGGTACTCGTCTCAGGACAACGGAGCGTCGTAGATGAGTAGCAAGAACAACGATGAGTTGCAGCGGCAGGCCTCGGATAACACCCTGGGGCTGAACCCGGTCATTGGCATTCGCCGCAAGGACCTGCTGAGCTCAGCGCGCACCGTACTGCGTCAGGCCATGCGCCAGCCGCTGCACAGTGCCAAGCACGTGGCGCATTTCGGCCTTGAACTGAAGAACGTGCTGCTGGGCAAGTCCAGCCTGGCCCCGGCAAGCGACGATCGTCGTTTCGCCGACCCGGCCTGGAGCAAGAACCCACTGTACCGCCGCTACCTGCAAACCTACCTGGCCTGGCGCCACGAGCTGCAGGACTGGATCGGCAACAGCGACCTGTCGCCGCAGGACATCAGCCGCGGCCAGTTCGTCATCAACCTGCTGACCGAGGCGATGGCGCCGACCAACACCCTGTCCAACCCGGCAGCGGTCAAACGCTTCTTCGAAACCGGCGGCAAGAGCCTGCTCGACGGCCTTTCCAACCTGGCCAAGGACCTGATCGACAACGGCGGCATGCCCAGCCAGGTCAACATGGATGCCTTCGAAGTGGGCAAGAACCTCGCCACCACGGAAGGGGCGGTGGTGTACCGCAACGATGTGCTGGAACTGATCCAGTACGGCCCGATCACCGAACAGGTGCATGCCCGCCCGCTGCTGGTGGTTCCGCCACAGATCAACAAGTTCTACGTGTTCGACCTGAGCCCGGAAAAAAGCCTGGCGCGCTTCTGCCTGCGCTCGCAGCAGCAGACCTTCATCATCAGCTGGCGCAACCCGACCAAGGCCCAGCGCGAATGGGGCCTGTCCACCTACATCGATGCGCTCAAGGAAGCGGTCGACGCCGTGCTGGCGATCACCGGCAGCAAGGACCTGAACATCCTCGGTGCCTGCTCCGGCGGCATCACCTGCACCGCGCTGGCCGGCCACTACGCCGCTCTGGGCGAGAACAAGGTCAATACCCTGACCCTGCTGGTCAGCGTGCTCGACACCACCTTGAACACCGATGTGTCGCTGTTCGTCGACGAGCAGACGCTCGAATCGGCCAAGCGCCACTCCTACCAGGCCGGCGTGCTCGAAGGCAGCGACATGGCCAGGGTGTTCGCCTGGATGCGTCCCAACGACCTGATCTGGAACTACTGGGTCAACAACTACCTGCTTGGCAATGAGCCGCCGGTGTTCGACATCCTGTTCTGGAACAATGACACCACGCGCTTGCCAGCCGCCTTCCACGGCGACCTGATCGAACTGTTCAAGAACAACCCGCTGACCCGCCCCAATGCCCTGGAAGTGTCCGGCACGGCCATCGACCTGCAGAACGTCAAGTGCGACATCTTCAGCGTTGCCGGCACCACCGACCACATCACCCCGTGGCAATCGTGCTACCGCTCGGCGCACCTGTTTGGCGGCAAGATCGAGTTCGTGTTGTCCAACAGCGGCCACATCCAGAGCATCCTCAACCCACCGGGCAACCCCAAGGCGCGCTTCATGACCGGTGCCGACCGCCCAGGCGACCCTGTCGCCTGGCAGGACAATGCCGACAAGCACGCCGATTCCTGGTGGCTGCACTGGCAGACCTGGCTGGGCGAGCGGGCGGGCGAGCTGAAGAAGGCGCCCACTCGCCTGGGCAACCGCGCCTACGCCGCAGGCGAGGCGGCGCCAGGTACCTACGTTCACGAACGTTGAGCAGTAACGCCGTGGCCGCCCGACGGCGCGCCACGGTGCTTATGGACACCAAAGAGTCACACGCATGCCGCAACCCTACATTTTCAGGACCGTCGAGCTGGATGAACAATCCATCCGCACCGCCGTGCGTCCGGGCAAGCCACACCTGACGCCACTGCTGATCTTCAACGGCATCGGCGCCAACCTGGAGCTGGTATTTCCGTTCATCGAAGCGCTGGACCCGGACCTGGAGGTGATCGCCTTCGATGTGCCGGGCGTGGGCGGGTCTTCCACCCCGCGCCACCCCTATCGCTTTCCCGGCCTGGCGAAGCTGACCGCGCGCATGCTCGACTACCTGGACTACGGCCAGGTCAACGTCATCGGCGTGTCCTGGGGCGGCGCCCTTGCCCAGCAATTCGCCCATGACTACCCGGAGCGCTGCAAGAAGCTGGTGCTGGCGGCCACGGCAGCCGGCGCAGTGATGGTGCCGGGCAAGCCCAAGGTGCTGTGGATGATGGCAAGCCCGAGGCGCTATATCCAGCCATCCCATGTCATTCGCATTGCCCCGCTGATCTATGGCGGTGGCTTTCGCCGCGACCCGGACCTGGCCATGCACCACGCGGCCAAGGTGCGCTCCGGCGGCAAGCTGGGCTACTACTGGCAGCTGTTCGCAGGCCTGGGCTGGACCAGCATCCACTGGCTGCACAGGATCCAGCAGCCAACCCTGGTCCTGGCCGGCGACGACGACCCGCTGATCCCCTTGATCAACATGCGCCTGCTGGCCTGGCGAATTCCCAATGCCCAGCTACACATTATCGACGACGGCCACCTGTTCCTGATCACCCGGGCCGAAGCCGTCGCGCCGATCATCATGAAGTTTCTCCAGGAAGAACGTCAGCGCGCGGTCATGCATCCGCGCCCCGCCTCCGGCGGTTGATAGTCGCTGCCCGCGAATCTGGTAAGACGAGGGAGTGTTGCCATGAAAGAAAAACCGGAACGAGGAACGACAACGCCTCCCGCCGCCAGCATGAACGTGCAGAACGCCATCCTCGGCCTGCGCGGCCGCGACCTGATATCGACGCTGCGCAGTGTCGGACGCCAGAGCCTGCGCAACCCATTGCACACGGCGCGCCACCTGCTGGCCCTGAGCGGTCAGCTGGGCCGCGTGATGCTGGGCGACACGCCTTATCAGCCGAGTCCGCGCGACAGCCGCTTCAACGATCCCACGTGGAGCCAGAACCCCTTCTACCGGCGCAGCCTGCAGGCCTACCTGGCCTGGCAGAAGCAGACCCGCCTGTGGATCGAGGACAGCCACCTCACGGACGACGACAGGGCCCGCGCGCACTTCCTGTTCAACCTGCTCAACGATGCCCTGGCGCCCAGCAACTCGCTGCTCAACCCCTTGGCGGTCAAGGAGCTGTTCAACACCGGTGGGCAGAGCCTGGTACGCGGTGTGGCGCACCTGCTCGACGACTTGCGGCACAACGATGGCCTGCCCCGCCAGGTCGACGAACGCGCCTTTGAAGTGGGCGGCAACCTGGCGGTGACCCCCGGCGCGGTGGTGTTTCGCAATGAGTTGCTGGAGCTGATCCAGTACAAGCCGATGAGCGAGAAACAGCACGCTCGCCCCGTGCTGGTGGTGCCCCCGCAGATCAACAAGTTCTACATCTTCGACTTGCAGCCGAGCAACAGCTACGTCCAGTACATGCTCAAGAGTGGCTTGCAGGTGTTCATGGTCAGCTGGCGCAACCCTGACCCACGCCACCGCGAATGGGGCCTGTCGAGCTACGTGCAGGCTTTGGAAGAAGCGCTCAACGCCTGCCGCAGCATCAGCGGCAGCCGCGACCCGAACCTCATGGGTGCCTGTGCCGGCGGCCTGAGCATCGCCGCCCTGCAAGGTCACCTGCAGGCCAAGCACCAGTTGCGCCGGGTGCGCAGCGCCACCTACCTGGTGAGCCTGCTCGACAGCCAGTTCGAAAGCCCGGCCAGCCTGTTCGCCGACGAGCAGACCATCGAGGCCGCCAAGCGCCGCTCCTATCAGCGCGGGGTGCTCGATGGCGCCGAGGTGGCGCGCATCTTTGCCTGGATGCGGCCCAACGACCTGATCTGGAACTACTGGGTCAACAATTACCTGATGGGCAAGACGCCACCTGCGTTCGACATCCTCTACTGGAACGCCGACAGCACGCGCCTGCCGGCCGCCCTGCATGGCGACCTGCTGGACTTCTTCAAGCACAACCCGCTGACCCACCCGACCGGACTGGAAGTGTGCGGCACGCCCATCGACCTCAGGCAGGTCGACCTGGACAGCTTCACCGTGGCCGGCAGCAACGACCACATCACGCCGTGGGATGCGGTGTATCGCTCGGCCTTGCTGCTGGGCGGCGAGCGGCGTTTCGTGCTGGCCAACAGCGGTCACATCCAGAGCATCATCAACCCGCCTGGCAACCCCAAGGCCTACTACCTGGACAACCCCAGGATGTCGGGCGACCCGCGCGCCTGGTTCCACGACGCCAAGCGCAGCGACGGCAGCTGGTGGCCCTTGTGGCTGGAGTGGATCACGCCGCGCTCCGGCCCGCTCAAGGCCCCGCGCCTGGAGCTGGGCAACGCCACCTATCCACCGCTGGGCCCCGCGCCAGGCACCTACGTCCTGACCCGATGAGCACACTTGCCCGGATGAAAACCCGCGACCGTATCCTCGAATGTGCCCTGCAGCTGTTCAACCAGCAGGGCGAACCCAATGTCTCGACCCTTGAGATCGCCAACGAACTGGGGATCAGCCCCGGCAACCTCTACTACCACTTCCACGGCAAGGAGCCGCTGGTGCACGGCCTGTTCGAGCGTTTCGAAGAGTCGCTGATGCCCTTGCTCGACCCACCGCTGGACGTGCGCCTGAGTGCCGAGGACTACTGGCTGTTCCTGCACCTGATCGTCGAGCACATGGCGCAGTACCGTTTCCTGTTCCAGGACTTGTCGAACCTGACCGGGCGTCTGCCCAAGCTGGCCCGTGGCATGCGCAGCCTGATCAATGGGCTCAAGCGCACGCTGGCGGCGTTGCTGGCCAGCCTCAAGAGCCAGGGGCAGGTGGTCAGCGAAACCCAGGCACTGGGGCAGCTCGTGGAACAGATCACCCTGACGCTGATGTTCTCGCTCGACTACCAACGCGTGCTCGGGCGCGAGGGCGATGTGGGGGTGGTGGTGTACCAGGTGATGATGCTGGTGGCGCCGCATCTGCAGGAAAAGCCGCGAGAGGCCGCGCAGCAGTTGGCGCAGCGATATCTGGAGGGCTGAAGGCCCCATCGCCGGCAAGCCGGCGATGGGCGCGACGCGACCTTAGATCAGCGTGGCCGTGACCGGTGCCGAAGGTGCGCTGCTGACCGGAGCCGCGCTTGGCGCCGGTGCTGCAGTAGCAGCCGGGGCGGCACTGGCAGCAGGGGCTGCCGGTTTGGCAGCGGCAGGCTTGGCCGCAGCTTTCTTCACCGCAGGCTTCTTCGCAGCAGCCGGCTTGGCAGCTGCAGGCTTGGCTGCAGGTTTGGCCGCAGCCGTCTTGGCCGCAGGCTTGGCAGCCGCCTTGGCCAATGGCTTGGCCGCAGTCTTGCTGGCAGCCGGCTTGGCGGCGGCGCGCGAAGAAACCGGCGTCACCGAAGCGCCGGTCAGCTTCTCGATCTGCTTGGTCAGGCTGTCGACCTGCTGGTGCAGGGCCTTGATCTCGTTGCGGCTTGGCACGCCAAGGCGCGAGATGGCGCTGTTCAGGCGCTTGTCGAAGGCCTCTTCGAGCTCGCTCCACTTGCCCAGCGCACGGTCTTTCACGCCAGAGACGCGGGAAGTGGTCGAGGACTTGGCGGTTTCGGCCACGTCTTCGGCGGTCTTCTTCGCCTGCTTCTCGGCCTTCTCGCCATCCTTCACCAGCGACTCGAACAGCTTCGGACCGTCCTGGTCGACCTTGGAGTAGATACCCAGCCCTGCCAGCCAGATCTTGCGGGAGTACTTCTCGATCCCGCCGATCCAGGAGCTGCCTTCTTTCTCGAAATTCTTCTTGCCAGCCATCCTGCTCTCCTTATGGTTTGTGCGCGACACGCTCGAGCAGCTCGTGCAGCTGTTCAAGCTTGATGGACAACGCCTCAACGTCATGTTTAGACGGAATGCCAAGGCGATTCAAGGCGCGACCGACCCGTGCGTCGAAAGCCTTTTCGATCTTGTCGAGCTGAAGCTCGACCTTGCCACGCACACGGCTGACTTCCTGGGTAGCTTCGTCGATCTGGTTGTTGGCAGCAGCGAGCTCTTTGTCGATCTGCTTCTTGCCACGTTTTTCGACACCTTCACCGGCTTTTACCAGCTCCTGGAAATACTCGGAGCCTTCCTGGCCAACGCGTGCATACGCGCCGATACCGGCCAGCCAGATCTTGCGCGCGTAGCCGCGCACCTCGCCCAGCGTGCTCTGGGCGTCATCCTTTTTCTTCACATTCACTTTGGCCATGCTCTGTACCTCATGCTCATGAGTGGAGGGAGGAACCGCCCATGGAGGTTGGGCTTGGAGCATAAGGTAGGCGGGGGAATTAGAATCTTCACCCTAAGATGACCGCGCTGCACTATCTACCGCAATCGCTTCAGGCTGGCAATACAGCATTCGGCTCCTACATCGACTGGAGCTTTTAACAGCATGTCCTCCACTCCTCAAACCAACTCCTTCAGACAAATGGTAGCCGCTCGCTTCGCCGATCGGCCTCGCTTGCGCAGCGTTCTCGCTCGCGTCGCCTTCGAGGCGATCGTCGAACGTTATCCCTGGACCCGGGAAAACCATCCGCTGCTGCAGTCCGCGCAAGGCCTGACCATCCTCCACGCGGCCGTAGGCAACCAACCGGCGCGGCAAAGTGGCCTTGTGGATACTCTGCTCGCGCACTTTCTCAACGGCCGAGACATGGCACTCACGCCTTCGGACCAACTGAGCCTGACACCACCACAGGTGTTCCGTCCACAAGACCACAACCCCGCCATCGACCTGGACATGGACGTGTTAAACCAGGTCTTCAACGATCGGCTGTCCACCTTGAGCGAAGCTTTCGGGCAAGCGCAGATCAGCTTCTGGAGTGGCAGTAGCGCAAGCGCCGAGGTATCCCCCCTGCGCTGGATCGAACAGTTGCTCAAGGCGGCCCTGCTCGACAGCATCGAGCGCCAGGGACTGTCAGGCGCTGACAAAGCGCTGTTGTATGGCCTGGTCAAAGCGACCGACGGCAGCGCTGGCGTACATGCTCTGCAGGTTTCACTCAACGATGCCCCATTGGTATTGGCAGACCTGCTCATCATCGCGCCTTCGGTCAACCGCCAGCGACTGCTTTGGTGCACACCTGGCGGTAGCGTTCGCGGTTTCGACACCCAGGCTGATTTCGCCAGTGCCCTGCGTAACACCCTCGCCGACCGCTATGCATTCGACCGCCTGGCGTGGACGCATACGGCGCTGCAGACGCCGGCATTCGCCTATCAGGCGAGGCAATTGCTCAATGCTGTGCTGCAGCGTCTTGCCCGTATCCAGCGGGGCGCCCTCGACGACGTCGCTGCGCTGGAGGCCGCCTTCGATCAGCTGAGCGACCCCTCGTTGGCATTCCCGGACTGCTCGCGTCCACTCTCCCAGGCTCCCAATATTCCTTTGCCACAATGGCTGTCCGACAGCGATCCGACCGACCGCTTCCAGTACCAAAGCGCATTGCTGGGACTGGCCGCGAACCAGGCAGCAGTTCAAGGCACCAGCTCGATGGATGACATCGAAAGCCTGCAGCAGTACACCGCCCGGCGTCTGCGCGAGCAGATGCAGGCAGACCACCCAGGCCGGCCGCTGCCGGATCCCGACCGGCTGCTGATCAGCATTTCGCAGCGCGTGCAGGTCTCTTCCAGCGGGCCCTGGGAACTGCAGTTTGTCAGGGCCATCAGCCTCACTGAACTGGCAATCTCGCGCTTGCAGCCAAGTAGCCAGGAGGTGGCCTCGGCCTTCCACGGTATGGACGAAGAGGCCTTCGAAACGTGGATGAACCTCGAATACCTCAACAGCCTGATCCAAAGCGTGGATGTCGGCGGCCGCTATCCGCACTATGTTCATGCCCAGTTACTGGACCTGACCACACTGGCCACGCGCACCAGGCGATTTGCCGAAGAATGGCGCAGCGCCCTGCTGTTCAGCGCCCTCGAGGCGAAGATCCAGGGCCACCTGGATGAGCGCAGCTGGCAGGCGCTGGCCGACGTTTGCGGTGGTGCACCCCATTCGCCCATACGCCTTGCGCCGTTGGCATTCAGGCGAGTCAGGGGCTTCCCCGGCAGCGACCAGGCACATGGCATGTACCTGATCGAACTCCCCGCCACCCGCTCCTGGGTACTCTACCGCCCCTTGATTGTCGAACAGACAGTCCTGGAGTTTGCAAGCCTGGATCAGTTGATGCAGGGCATCCGCGCCACAGGGGACCTGCAGCGCAGCATTCTGACCTGGCTGGATGACGATGCCCGGCCGGTCTATGACAATGACGGTTTCAACCGCCCGCATTTGCACCCTGGCATGACCGAACTGGCCGCCCTGCTCGGCCCCGGGGCGATCATGACTTACGAGGCCTTGGAGCGACTACGCCTGCCCGTCGAGCTGGCTGTCAGGCCATGGTCAGGCGACCTGGATGCGCACCTCTACAACGACAAGGCCCAAACCCTGATCCTGTTGGCGTCGCGCCAGAGTCTCTCAAACGCCCAGCAGCGCTGGGCGGTGGTCGTGCAATGCACATGGCTGGCATTCAATACGGTCACGGTGCTACTGCGCGGCCCGGCTGCCACGCTGGTATGGCTGGCGGTCACCCTGTTCAGCCTGAAGAACGACCTGGCGACACTGACACACGGATCGACCGAAGAGCGAGTGCTCGCCACCACGGACCTGCTGCTCAACCTCGCCATGCTGCTGGCACACGGCCCGCAGGTGGCAGACCCAGCACCGATCTCCGCCGAGCGACCGGTGCTGCGCAGCGTCGGGCCTGCAGCGCCCCCCAGACCCGCTACGCTGTCCATCAGCCTCTGGAGCAACGACCAGCGGCTGGGCAACCTGCCTTCCGAGGCCCGAGCCGCGCTCGTCGAGTTGCGTGCGACCACACGCTTGGACGGGCACGCAGCACAAGCCAGCGGTCGCTTGCGGGGGCTGTTCAAGGTCGACGAGCGTTACTACGTGAAGTTGCAGGATGTCGCCTACGAAGTGGAGGAGTCCTGGAACGGCATACGGATCCTCGGGCCGGACACCAGCAAAGGGGAATGGGTCGAACAAGGCGGCCAGCCGGATGGCTATCGCATCATCGGGCGTGAGCGTCGCATGGGACCGTGGATCACGCGCTGGAATGGCGAATGGATGATCGACCTCAGCCTGGCAGGTGGTATGCCCAGAACCCGCCAGAGTGTCAGGGAAGACAATTTCAAAGCCTTCGCCGAGCTGCAGGCGGCCAGGACACGCAACGATGAAACCCTGCTGAAACATGAAAAAATCATCGACAGCAACCTCGACGCCATCAAACCCTACGACGAGTCATCCAAGGCCTTGAGAGCAATACTCAAGGAATACCCGGATATTGCGCGAGAGGCACTGCCCGACGCGGTGCAGACGCGGATGACAGCATTGCATGGCCTGCGCAAGGCACTGCGCGACAGGTTCCTGATCCTGGCGCTCACTTACGAAAAGCAGGCCGAGGTATTGGCATCGCAAGTAGACCTGTTCGCCCGCATGAGTGAGGTCCGCTTTCGCAGGTTCGACCCCAGCAGCAAGGCGGCCTACGCCCATGGCCAATGGTGGGAGATGCTGCTCAACAGTGACGTCCAGGCCTTCCACCGCTTGCTCGACATGACCGACTATCCGTTGCTGCAGGAGCAGTCGCGGGCACTGATCAAACTGCCATTCGGCGATGAGCAGGCACGCCTTTCGCTGGCCTTCCGCGACAATTTGAAGACCGCGCTGGCGGCCCACAAACGCATCCTGTCAGTCAGCCTGCGCCTTGACCGCAACCTGAGCAAAGCCCTGCAGGACAGCCGCATCCAGTTCGAGAACAAAGTGGCGAAAATCGAAAAGATCATTGCCCAGCGCAACTACTCGACCGTGATCACCAGTGCCCAGGTCCTCAGCGACCTGACCCAGTTACTGATCAAGCGAGACCTGCTGACCGCCGAAAGTTTCGACGAGCTCCTGCGCCTACAGGCAGACCTGCGCAACCGCGACTTCCAAGAGGCCATGCTGAGCCACGATGGCCTCGCGGCGGCCGACCTGCCATTGGCGGAGCAGGTAGATATTCTCAACAACGCGCTACGCGAATACCAGACTTCACTGGGCAAAGCCTGTTTCCTGCTTGTCCTGAACGACCCGGCCGTGGATGACGCCTGCGTGACAGACTACATTCATGAACTGAGTGCCCTGAAGGGCATGGCCGAACGCGATCTGAGCCGTGCATTGCACGACAGCGAGACCGGAGCCGTCGTGCCCCGCAAACAAGCGACCTACCGCGTGCCAGGCGGCAAGCGAAAGCTGATCCGTACGACACACGGCAAGACTATCCTCGCCGAGCAGCAGCAGGACGACACCCACGCCGTGCAGCACGACCCGGTGACCGATCAACCGGTCACCCAGTATCGGCTTGACGGTGAACGGTGGCAGTACGTGACGCCCACGGCCACACCTCGCGGTAGCGCCTATCTGCATCGCATCGGCGAAGGGCTGTTGGCACGCCAGGACGCCAAGGTGGCCCTGGCCTCCCGCTACTCGGACGAACCCAACAGCCTGGCCGACCTGATGGACTGGCACATCGAGGACATGCTCGACATCGCGCAGCAATTGCGCGCTGGCCCGCCAGCCGATCAGCCATTGGCAGCCCGGCTGGAACAGGCCATGGCGGGCATGCAGGCAGAAAAGCGCCGCCTTCTGACCGATGCCTATTTCGGTACCCGCCACCCGGACAGCAAGGCCTTGCGCTACCTGTTCGATGAAGGGCAGATCGAGATTGGCTTGGCCAGATCGCGTAAACGCCTCAGGGCCGATGACTATCTGGACGTTTACACGGTCAATCGCATTCAGCCCAGACAGCCGCTCTGGGAGGCGCACTTTCACTACACCAATGCTCAGGACAACCCACGTGCCTTTGCCAAAGGCCACCTGAAACTGTGCGAGCCGCGCTCGATGAGCCGGGACGAACAGCTGCAACGCTCACTCGACCCCGCAGAGCAGATACGCATTTACCGGGGCGACCTGCGCCTGGGACAGATCGAGGGGCTGATCCCGTTCCCTGCCGAATGAGCGTGACGGGCGTCAGGCCAGCGCTTTGTCCAGCGCCCGTTCTATCTCGCCCTTGATGGTGCCGCTCATCATCGACAGCATCATGCCCAGCTTCAGCTCGACGCGAATGCTGTCTTCGCCGATGTGGACGCTGCCGTTGGCACCGCTGCGGGTCACGTCGACGCGGTCCCCGTTCCAGGTGGCCTTGAGGTCGTATTCGCGGCTGAGCTTGTCGACCAGCGCCTCGGCCTTGGCACGGGCGGCTTCGCGGCCGAGGGAGTGTTTGCGTTCGACGCTGATCTGGGTCATGCGGGTGATCCTGGGTATGTAGACATGATCGGCATTATGCCCGCCCCCGCCCCACGGCACACCCCGCCAAGACAAATCCGCCCGTTCGCCCTAGAATGGGCGGTAATTTTTTCCGGTGAAGCGATATGAACGACCAGCGCAAAGGCGACCACGCCGAACCCACCACGCATTTTGGCTATCAGGATGTGCCCGAGAGCCAGAAGGCGAAGAAAGTCGCCGAAGTCTTCCATTCGGTAGCTGCCAAATATGACCTGATGAACGACGTGCTTTCCGGCGGCATGCACCGCCTGTGGAAGCGCTTCACCATCGAGCTGTCGGGCGTGCGCACCGGCAACCGGGTACTGGACATCGCTGGCGGCACCGGCGACCTGGCCGCCAAGTTCTCGCGCCTGGTCGGCCCGACCGGGCAAGTGGTGCTCGCCGACATCAACGAATCCATGCTCAAGGTAGGCCGTGACCGCCTGCTCGACCGTGGCGTTGCCGGCAACATCGAGTTCGTCCAGGCCGACGCCGAGAAGCTGCCGTTCCCCGACAACCACTTCGACTGCGTGACCATCGCCTTCGGCCTGCGCAACGTCACCCACAAGGACGAAGCCATCCGCTCGATGCTGCGCGTGCTCAAGCCGGGTGGCCGTCTGCTGGTGCTGGAATTCTCCAAGCCGACCAACAAGCTGATGTCCAAGGCCTACGACGCCTACTCGTTCGCCTTCATGCCGCTGGCCGGCAAGCTGATCACCAATGACTCGGAAAGCTACCGTTACCTCGCCGAGTCGATCCGCATGCACCCCGACCAGGAAACCCTCAAGGCCATGATGGTCGATGCCGGCTTCGACCGCGTCACCTACCACAACATGACCAGCGGCATCGTCGCCGTGCACCGGGGAATCAAGCCCTGATGCTGCTGGCAGGGCTGCTCGCCAGCATCGAACATGGCCTGAACCGCGTCCTGCGCATGGACAGCACGGCACTGCCGCGCCTGGCCGCGCTCGAAGGCAAGGTCATCGAGATCGATTGCCGCCAGCCTGCCCTGCAGGTGTTCATCCTGCCCGATGAAGAAGGCCTGATGCTCGCCGCCCACTGGGAAGGCGAGGTCGATTGCAGCCTGCGCGCCCCCGCTGGCAGCCTGCTGCAACTGGCCGTGGCCAAGGACAAGACCGGCGTGCTGCACACCCCGCAGGTCGAGCTGCATGGCGACAGCGCCGTGCTGCTGGACCTGTTCGCAGTCCTCCAGGACCTGGAGCTGGACTGGGAGCACGAGCTGCAGCGCTGGCTCGGGCCGGTCGCCACGGCGCTGCTGGCCGGGCATGTGCGCCTGCGCGCGCGATGGACCCGCCAGGGCCTGGCAAGCTTCACGCAGAACCTGTCCGAATACCTGGCCGAAGAATCACGCACCCTGGTGGGCAAGCGCGAAGCCGAAGCCGCCTTCAGTGAGCTCGATGGCCTGAAGGTCGATATAGAACGCCTCGAGGCGCGCCTGCAGCGCCTCTCCCGATCCCTTGATACCAGCGATAACGCATGAAGCTGCTCGCCGTCCGCCGTCTCTTCCGCATCCAGCGCGTGGTGATCCGCTACCGTCTCGATGACCTGCTGTTCGAACTGCCGCTGCCCTGGTGGCTGATGTCCCTGCGCCTGCTCATGCCCTGGCGCTGGTTGCCGCGCAAGCCCTCGGAGCTCAGTCGTGGCGCACGCCTGCGCCTGGCCTTGCAGGACCTGGGGCCGATCTTCATCAAGTTCGGCCAGTTGCTGTCGACCCGCCGCGACCTGCTGCCCACCGACATCGCCGATGAGCTGATGCTGCTGCAGGACCGCGTGCCGCCGTTCGACCCGCAGCAGGCCGTGGCATTGATCGAGGCACAGCTTGGCGCCAAGGTGGGCGAAGTGTTCAACCGCTTCGACGTCGAGCCACTGGCCTCGGCCTCGGTGGCCCAGGTACATGCCGCACGCCTCAAGACTGGCGAAGAGGTGGTGGTCAAGGTGGTGCGCCCGGGCCTGAAGCCGGTGATCGCCCAGGACCTGGCCTGGCTGTTCCTGATCGCCAAGGCCGCCGAGCGGGCCTCGGCCGATGCCCGTCGCCTGCACCCGGTGGAGATCGTCGGCGACTACGAAAAGACCATCTACGACGAACTCGACCTGCTGCGCGAGGCGGCCAACGCCAGCCAGCTGCGGCGCAACTTCGAAGGCTCGGAGCTGATGTACGTGCCGCAGGTGTACTGGGACCACTGCCGGCCCAAAGTGCTGGTGATGGAGCGCATCTACGGCGTGCCGGTCACCGACATGGCGACCCTGGCAGACCAGCGCACCGACATGAAACTGCTGGCCGAACGCGGTGTGGAGGTGTTCTTCACCCAGGTGTTCCGCGACAGCTTCTTCCATGCCGACATGCACCCCGGCAACATCTTCGTCAGTACGGTCAAGCCGTGGAGCCCGCAGTACATCGCCATCGACTGCGGCATCGTCGGCAGCCTCACCGCCGAGGACCAGGACTACCTGGCGCGCAACCTGATCGCCTTCTTCAAACGTGACTACCGCCGCGTCGCCCAGTTGCACATCGACTCGGGCTGGGTACCGGCGCATACCAAGGTCAACGAGTTCGAAGCGGCGATCCGCACCGTGTGCGAGCCTATCTTCGAAAAGCCGTTGAAGGACATTTCCTTCGGTCAGGTGCTGATGCGCCTGTTCCAGACGGCCCGGCGCTTCAACATGGAAGTCCAGCCGCAGCTGGTGCTACTGCAGAAGACCCTGCTCAACATCGAAGGCCTGGGCCGCCAGCTGTACCCCGACCTCGACCTGTGGAGCACCGCCAAGCCCTTCCTGGAACGCTGGATGCGCGACCGCATGAGCCCCAAGGCCGTGCTCGGCAACATCTACAGCCAGGCCGAGCAGTTGCCGCACCTGGCCGGCATGACCCGCGACCTGCTCGAACGCCTGTCGCAGCCGCATCTGCAGGACCCGCCACTGCCGGAGCGGCGCCGCACCCAGGGCGACCGTTGGGCGCTGCGCCTGCTCGGTGCCGGTCTGCTCGGTGGTGGTGCGGTACTGGCCACGGGGGCTGCCGAAGCCGCCAGCCTGGCCGCCCCGGCCGCCTGGCCTGCGTGGCTGATGCTGGCCGGCGGCCTGTACCTGATCGTGCGCCAATAGCCAGCCGCGCTGCTGGCTGGCACACTAGCGCAAAGGGCCCGGCACAGGAGCGGGCCCGGTTTTGGAGTCGACGATGAAAGACTGGCTGGACGAGATCAAGTGGAGCAGCGACGGCCTGGTGCCGGCGATCGCCCAGGACCACAAGACCGGGCGCGTACTGATGATGGCCTGGATGAACCGCGAATCGCTGGCGCTGACTGCCGCCGAGCAACGCGCCATCTACTGGTCGCGTTCGCGTGGCAAGCTGTGGCGCAAGGGCGAGGAGTCCGGGCATGTGCAGAAGCTGCACGAAATGCGCCTGGACTGCGATGCCGACGTGATCATCCTGATGGTCGAACAGCTTGGTCATATCGCCTGCCATACCGGCCGTGAAAGCTGCTTCTATCGCGTCTTCGAAGACGGCCAGTGGAAAACCGTCGACCCGGTGTTGAAAGACCCGGATGCCATCTACAGCGCAGGACACTGACATGAGCGACACCCTCAACCGCCTGGCCGAAGTACTCGAAACGCGCAAGCAGGCAGCGCCCGACAGCTCCTACGTGGCCAGCCTGTACCACAAGGGTTTGAACAAGATCCTGGAGAAGCTCGGCGAAGAGTCGATCGAGACCATCATTGCCGCCAAGGATGCCGCGGTCAGCCAGGATTACAGCGATGTCATCTACGAAACCGCCGACCTGTGGTTTCATAGCCTGGTCATGCTCAGCGCGCTGGGCCAGCATCCACAAGCCGTACTCGATGAACTGGAGCGGCGTTTCGGCCTCTCCGGGCATGATGAAAAGGCCGCGCGTCAGCCGTCGGCCTGACCGAACAGCATCCTAGGAGAGCACCATGGGTATTTTTGACTGGAAACACTGGATCGTCCTGCTGGTTGTCGTGGTCCTGGTCTTCGGCACCAAGAAGCTGAAGAACCTCGGCGGCGACCTGGGCGAATCGATCAAGGGCTTCCGCAAGGCCATGAACGACGAAGAAACCAAGCCGGCTGAACAGACCCCGCCGCCTGCCCAGCCGATTCCGCCGGTACAGACCACCCAGCAGCAAGCCGCAGCGCCGCAAGCGCAAGGCCACACCATCGAGGGCCAGGCCCAGCCGGTCCAAGAGCCGCAGCGGAAAGACTGACCCATGTTCGGCATCAGCTTCAGCGAACTGCTGCTCGTCGGCCTGGTGGCCCTGCTGGTGCTCGGCCCCGAGCGCCTGCCTGGCGCTGCGCGTACCGCAGGGCTGTGGATCGGCCGGCTGAAACGCAGCTTCAATGCGATCAAGACCGAAGTCGAGCGCGAAATCGGCGCCGATGACATCCGTCGCCAGCTGCACAACGAGCACATCCTGCAGATGGAAGAGGAAGCCAAGCGCATCCTCAACCCGCTGACCCCGCCTGCCCAGCCGCCCGCCGCCGCGCCCACGTCTGCACCCGTAGCGCCGCCGGCTGCGCCTGAACAGCCCGATCAGCCTCAACCGCCGCGAGCCCCATGAGCGAAATTCCGCAAGACGACCAGCCGATGCCGCTGGTCTCGCACCTGACCGAACTGCGCACCCGTCTGTTGCGCTGCGTGGCGGCCATCTTCCTGATCTTCGCCGGGCTGTTCTCCTTCGCCCAGCAGATCTATACCCTGGTCTCAGCGCCCTTGCGCGCGCACCTGCCGGCCAACGCGACGATGATCGCCACCGACGTGGCCTCGCCGTTCCTGACGCCGTTCAAGCTGACCATGATCGTGTCGCTGTTCCTGGCCATCCCGTTCATCCTGCAGCAGATCTGGGGCTTCATCGCGCCGGGGCTGTACCGCCATGAAAAGCGCATCGCCATCCCGCTGCTGGTCTCGAGCATCCTGCTGTTCTACGCCGGCATGGCATTCGCCTATTTCCTGGTGTTCCCGCTGATGTTCAGCTTCTTCGCCGCCGCGACGCCGGAAGGCGTGTCGATGATGACCGACATCGCCAGCTACCTCGACTTCGTCATGACCCTGTTCTTCGCCTTCGGCGTCGCCTTCGAGATCCCGGTGGCGGTGGTGCTGCTGGTGTGGATCGGCGTGGTCGATGTGCAGTCACTGAAGAAGATGCGTCCCTATGTGATCATCGGCTGCTTCGTGGTCGGCATGATCCTCACCCCGCCGGACATCTTCTCCCAGACCTTGCTCGCCGTGCCCATGTGGCTGCTGTTCGAGGTCGGCGTGCTGTGTGGCAGCCTGATCCGCAAGCGCGGCCACGAGCCCGATGAAGCCACGGACGACCACAACGACCAGCCGCCTGCGACCCAACCGTGAACCTGTTGCTCCTCGAAGAGGCCGACTTCGTCTCGGCCGACCGCGTCGTTCTCGCTGATCGGCGCTTCACCCACATGCAGGACATCCACCGCGTAGCGGTCGGCGACACCCTGCGCGTGGGCCGTATCAATGGCCTGATGGGCAGCGCCAGCGTGGTGCGCCTGGAGCAGCACGAAGCGGAACTGGCCGTCGCCTTCGACCAGCAGCCACCCGCCAAGCTGCCGCTGACCCTGGTGTTGGCCGTACCACGCCCAAAGATGCTGCGCCGGCTGTTCCAGACCGTAGCCACCCTCGGCGTACCGCGGCTGATCCTGCTCAACAGCTACAAGGTCGAGAAAAGCTTCTGGCAGACCCCTTTCCTCAAGCCTGAAAGCATCCGCGAGAACCTCATTCTCGGCCTGGAACAGGCCCGGGACACCGTGCTGCCTGAGGTGATCATCGAGAAACGTTTCAAACCGTTCGTCGAAGACCGCCTGCCCGCCATCGCCGATGGGACCCTCGGCCTGGTTGGCCACCCCGGCCCCTACCCCGCCTGCCCACGTGCAGTCGAGGGTCCGGTAACCCTGGCGATCGGCCCCGAAGGCGGCTGGATCCCCTACGAAGTCGACCTGTTGGGCAAGGCCGGCCTGAAGCCGGTACAGCTGGGCGATCGGATCCTGCGCGTCGAAACCGCTGTAACTGCCTTACTCTCAAGGATTTTCTGACAAACAGGTCAGCTTTCTCCCATCAAGTTTCCCCGGCGCAAGCCGATGGCCTGATTACACAAGAGTATTCCGTGCTGTCTAGTTGCCGGGGAGCCCAAAAATGTATCAATTGTTTTCCCAATCGCTGGGTAATGTGAGCGTCAATCGCAAGCTCGGGCTGGGTTTCGGCCTGGTGCTGCTGCTGACCCTGGCGATCACCCTCACCGGGTGGCTGGGCATGGACAGCATCATCAACCGCGGCGACAAGCTGGGCAATATCTCGGTGATCTACGGCTACACGCAAGACTTGCGTATCGCCCGTCAGCATTACCAGCGCCAGGCCGACCAGGCTTCGATAAACGAACTGGACCAGGCGCTGAACAATGTCGAACGCCAGGTCACGCTCATGCTTGGCCAGATCGAACAGGCCGGTGACCATCAACGCCTGCAACAGCAGCTTGAAGCGATCCGCCTTTATCGCCAGGCATTCACCGAACTCAAACAGGCGCCCAACGAGCAGATCCTGCAGCGCATGGCCGACCAGGGTACGCTGCTGCTGCAAACCAACCAGGCCATGACCGAATCGCAGACCAAGGTCCGCGACGCTGGTGCCCGCCAGGCCAAGGCCATGCTCGCCGGCGCCACCGCCCTGGCCATGCTGCTTGGCCTGCTGGCCGCCTGGGCCATCACCCGGCAGATCATCATCCCGCTGCGCCAGATCCTGGCCGCCGCCGAGCGAGTGGCCAACGGCGACCTGCGTCAGGACCTGCCAACCACTCGCCGCGACGAGCTGGGTCAGTTGCAGGCCAGCATGCACCGCATGACCCAGGGCCTGCGCGAGCTGATCGGCGGCATCGGCGACGGCGTCACCCAGATCGCCAGCGCCGCCGAAGAGCTGTCGGCGGCCACCGAGCAGACCAGTGCCGGGGTCAACAACCAAAAGGTCGAGACCGACCAGGTGGCCACCGCGATGAACGAAATGGCCGCCACCGTGCATGAGGTGGCGCGCAATGCCGAACAGGCCTCCGAGGCGGCGCTGATGGCCGACCAGCAGGCCCGGGAAGGCGATCGCGTGGTCGGCGAGGCGGTCACCCAGATCGAGCGCCTGGCCACTGAGGTGGTCAACTCCAGCGAAGCGATGAACCAGCTCAAGGCCGAGAGCGACAAGATTGGTAGCGTGCTCGACGTCATCAAGTCGGTGGCACAGCAAACCAACCTGCTGGCGCTCAACGCCGCTATCGAGGCGGCCCGCGCGGGCGAGGCCGGCCGCGGCTTCGCCGTGGTGGCCGATGAAGTGCGCAGCCTCGCCCAGCGCACCCAGCAGTCCACCGAAGAGATCGAGGAGCTGATCGCCGGCCTGCAGAGCGGTACCCAGCGTGTGGCCAGCGTGATGGACGCCAGCCGCCAGCTCACCGACAGCAGTGTCGAGCTGACCCGCCGTGCGGGGACTTCGTTGGACAGCATCACCCGCACGGTTTCATCGATCCAGGCGATGAACCAGCAGATCGCCACGGCGGCCGAGCAGCAGAGCGCCACGGCCGAGGAGATCAACCGTAGCGTGATGAATGTGCGGGATATTTCCGATCAGGCGTCGGCGGCGAGTGAGGAGACGGCCAGTTCCAGCATTGAGCTGGCGCGGCTGGGGACGCATTTGCAGGGGTTGCTGGGGCGGTTCAGGCTCTGATGGCACCAGGGGCCGCTTCGCGGCCCAATCGCCGGCAAGCCAGCGATTGGGCAGCCCCAGCGATTACAGCACTTGGCGCAGGAAGGCCTGGGCCCGCGGGTCTCTGGGCGATTCGAAGAACGCCACCGGCGCCGAGTCTTCCAGCAGCTTGCCATGGTCGAAGAACAGCACGCGATCCGCCACTTCCCGGGCAAAGCCCATTTCATGGGTCACGCAGACCATGGTCATGCCTTCCTGGGCCAGGGTCTTCATCACATCCAGCACTTCGCCGACCATCTCCGGGTCGAGCGCCGACGTCGGCTCGTCGAACAGCATCACCTTCGGGTCCATGGCCAGGGCCCGGGCGATCGCCACCCGCTGCTGCTGGCCACCGGACAGGCGTGACGGGTACTCATTGGCCTTCTGCGAAATACCGACCTTCTCCAGCAGCGCACGGGCCTTGGCCTCGCGGTCGGCCTTGCTGCGCTTGCGCACCACCTTCTGCGCCAGGCACAGGTTTTCCAGCACGGTCATGTGCGGGAACAGGTTGAAGTGCTGGAACACCATGCCGACTTCACGGCGGTAGGCGTTGATGTCGGTCTTCGGGTCGTCCAGGCGCAGGCCGTCGATGGCCACGTGGCCTTCGTCGAAATGCTCCAGGCCGTTGAGGCAGCGCAGGAAGGTCGACTTGCCCGAACCGGACGGGCCGAGCACCACCACCACTTCACCCTTGGCCACTTGCGTGGTGACGTTGTCCACCGCGCGTACCACATGGCCACGGGTGTCGAAGACTTTCAGCAGGTCACGGACTTCAATCACTTTGCGCAAGCCTCCGCTCGAGCCGGCTGGCCAGGTGCGACAGCGGCAGGTTGATCAGCAGGTACAGGCCTGCCACGCAGAACCAGATCTCGAAGGTCGAGAACGAGGTGGTGATGGCCTCGCGGCCACTCTTGGTCAGCTCGGTGATGGCGATCACCGACACCAGCGAGGTGTCCTTGACCAGGCTGATGAACTGCCCGGCCAGCGGTGGCAGCACACGCTTGAACGCCTGCGGCAGGATCACATGGCGCATCGACTGGCCGGCGTTCAAGCCCAGGGAGCGTGCGGCCTCGTTCTGGCCCTTGGCGATCGACTGCACGCCAGCCCGCACGATTTCCGCCACGTAGGCGCCGGTGAACAGCGCCAATGCCGCCACCCCGGCAAACTCGCGAGACAGGTTGAGCACGGTGCCGATGAAGAAGTAGAAGATGAAGATCTGCACCAGCAGCGGCGTGCCCCGAACCAGTTCGACGTAGACCGTCGACAGGTCGCGCAGCGTCGGGTTGTTGGAAAGCCGGCACAGTCCGGCAAACAGCCCGATCACCAGGCCCAGTGCCCCGGATACCACCGAGATCCACAAGGTCGTCCACAGGCCCCACGCCAGCGGCCCCGCAGCCCAGTGGCGGGTCACGCCGATCGGGTCGCCTTCGAAGACGTCGTCGCCGCGGCTCAGTTGCAGGCTGTCCTTGGCCACGTCGAGTACTTGCTCATCGCCGTTTTCGTCCGTCAGCGTGACACGCGCGTTGTCACCGGAGACGACGATGTCCTGCACGGTGCCGTAACCGGCCGCACGCTGCGCTTCCTCGGCCTTGTAGGCGAAGTATTGCGGCACGCGGTTCCAGCGCCACTCGTAGGAAATCATCGAAGTGGCCATGTACAGGCTGAACGCCAGGCCCACCAGGACCAGCGCGGTCAGCGCATGCCAGGGCCACTGGGCTTTCTTGTGTTTGATCACGTGGTTACTCCAGAAAGCGGCAAGCCGCAAGCTACAAGCTGCAAGAGAAAGCGAACCGCGTATGGGCCCACCTCCTCTTGCAGCTTGCAGCTTGCGGCTTGAAGCTGCTTCTTATTCCATTTCCTTCAGCCAGTCCTTGTTCTTGAACCACTTGTCGTGGATACGATCGTAGGTCCCGTCATGCTTGATCTGGTGCAGGAAGTTGTTGATGAAGTTGATGCTGTCGTAGTCGCCCTTCTTCAGGCCGAAGGCCAGCGGCTCGTAGGTGAAGGGTTCTTCGAGGAACAGCAGCTTGCCGGCGCCGGCCTTGTCCACTGCCACCACGTTGTACGGGGCGTCGTAGACGAAGGCGTCAGCCTTGCCGTTGACCACGTCCATCACCGCTTCCTGCTCGTTGTCGTAGCCGTGGTACTGGGCCTTGGCGATCAGCTTCTTGGATACCATCTCGCCGGTGGTGCCGAGCTTGGAGGTGATGCGGTACTTCTCGTTGTTCAGGTCCTTGTACGACTTGATCTCGCCCGCCAGTTCCTTGCGGATCAGCAGGGTCTGGCCGACTACGATGAAGGGTTCGCTGAAATTCAGGCGCAGGTTGCGTTCCTGGGTCAGGGTCATGCCGCTGCCGATGATGTCGAACTTGTCGGTCAGCAGGGCCGGGATGATGCCGTCGTAGGCGGTGGAAACAGCCTCGAACTTGACGCCCATGGACTTGGCCATGGCCTTGAGGATATCGACTTCGAAGCCGATGATCTCGCCGCGCTTGTTGGTCATCTGGAACGGCATGTAGGTCGGGTCCATGCCCACCCGCAAGGTGCCACGCTTGACCGCGTCGTCGATGGCGCCGGCCTGGGCGCTAGCGACCGCGACCAGCGCGGTGACGCCCACCAGCAGGCGCGAAAGGTATTTCTTCATCATCACCAAGTCCCCTAGCAAGAAAAGTAGCGAATCTTATCGTTGGCACGGCCGTACCGGCCGGCGTGTTTTATCGGAGAGGGATGCTAACGCATGGCGGCCCTGGGACCTAGAGCCGGGGGGGACTTTGTTGGCCAAAATCCGATTGGGCGGGAATATACGGGGGCCTTCATCGCCGGCAAGCCGGCGAAAGGGCCGCAAAGCGGCCCCAAGGTCTGTCAGGCGCCGACGAGTGCCGGCTGCCCTTCACTTTCTGGATGCAGCGGCAGCAACGGCGAATGCGGGTCGTTGTTGATCGACGCACGCCACACATCGATCCACGCCGTATCGTGCCGGGCCCAGACCTGCTCGTGCAGGCGGGTCAGCGCCACCGGGTCGCTGAGCAAGGCCAGGCGGGTATTGAGATCAAGTCCTTTAGGCCCGACCTCGAGCGCCTTGGCCACACGCTCGGCGCGCAATGCCTCGATCGGTGCTGCCTGCCCATGCCGGGCAGTGGCCATGGCACAGGCCAGGGCATTCTGCCGCGGGTCGACCACGGCACGCACGAAGCCGTCATGCAGGGCATGCCAACGGTTTTCGTGGGTGTACTGGTCAGTTGCCAGCAGCTCCTGCGGCGTCGCGTACTCCTCGGGGATGAGGAACAGCTTCTCGTCCTTGGCCGCCAGGCCCAGGCGAGTACGGCTGGAAATCACCGAAACCGGAATCGACAGCACCAGCGAACCGACAATCGGCGCCAGCCACCACAGGAAGCTCGGGTTCAGCCATGCGACCAACCCGGCCCAGGCAAAGCCCAGCAGGGTCTGCGGGCCATGGCGACGCACCGCCTCGCTCCACGGGGTGGAGTCGTCGTCACGCTGCGGCGAATTCCAGGTCGCGGCCCAGCCGAGGAACGCGGCCAGCACGAAGCGGGTGTGGAAGATCATCCGCACCGGTGCCAGCAGCATGGAGAACAGCATCTCCATCAGCATCGACAAGGTGACCTTTATGCGCCCGCCGTACTCGACCGCGCCCTTGGCCCAGATCAGCACGATGCTGAGCAGCTTGGGCAGGAACAGCAGCACGATGGTGGTGGAGAACAGCGCCACAGCCTTCTCTGGGTGCCATTGCGGCCACAGCGGGTAGAGCTGGTACGGCTCGATGAAGTACTGCGGCTCCATCAGCGTGTTGGTCGCCAGCAGCGCGGTCGACAGCACCAGGAACAGGAACCACAGCGGCGCCGACAGGTACGACATGACCCCGGTGAGGAACACCGCACGGTGCACCGGGTGCATGCCCTTGACCAGGAACAGGCGGAAGTTCATCAGGTTGCCGTGGCACCAGCGACGGTCGCGCTTGAGCTCGTCGAGCAGGTTCGGCGGCAACTCTTCGTAACTGCCCGGCAGGTCGTAGGCGATCCACACCCCCCAGCCGGCACGGCGCATCAGCGCGGCTTCGACGAAGTCGTGGGAAAGGATGGCCCCGGCGAACGCGCCCTTGCCCGGCAACGGCGCCAGGGCGCAGTGCTCAATGAACGGCTTCATGCGGATGATTGCGTTGTGGCCCCAGTAGTGCGACTCGCCCAGCTGCCAGAAGTGCAGGCCGGCGGTGAACAACGGGCCATACACGCGGGTAGCGAACTGCTGCATGCGCGCATACAGGGTGTCCATGCCCGAAGCCTTCGGCCCGGTCTGGATGATGCCGGCGTCCGGGTTGGCCTCCATCAGCCGCACCAGGCTGCTCAGGCACTCGCCGCTCATCACGCTGTCGGCGTCGAGCACGACCATGTACTTGTACTCGCCACCCCAGCGACGGCAGAAGTCGTCGAGGTTGCCGCTCTTGCGCTTCACCCGGCGACGGCGGCGGCGGTAGAAGATGCGGCCGAAGCCCTTGGTCTCGCGGCACACATCGAGCCAGGCCTGTTGCTCGGCCACGGCGATGTCGGTGTCGTTGGTGTCGCTGAGCACGAAGAAGTCGAAGCGGTCGAGGTTGCCGCTGGCGGCGACCGACTCGAAGGTGGCGCGCAGACCGGCGAACACCCGCGGTACGTCTTCGTTGCAGATCGGCATCACCAGCGCGGTGCGCGCTTCGGGCGCGATCGGCTCGTTGCCGGCGCTGCTACCCGAAATCTTGTACTTGTCACGCCCGGTGAGCAGCTCCAGGAAGCCCATCAGCGCGGTCCAGAAGCCCGCCGATACCCAGCAGAAGAGGATACCGAAGAGGATCAGGATGGACGTCTGCAGGGCATACGGCCAGACCTGCACCACGGTGTCCCAGAGCGGCTGGTTGGCCACCTCGTTGAGGTCGACGAACGACCAGCCCTGGTACGGCAGGATGCCCTTCATGTACCAGCCGGCGACGATGGTCTGGCCGATCATCAGGGTCAGCAGGATGTAGCGACGGATCGAGCCGACCGTGCGCCAGCGCGCCGGCGGCAGTTCGCGCTTGGGCGGCTGCGGGGCGTTGGGGCGACCGGTCATGCGTCGCCACATGCGGATCAGCACGTTGGTCCGCCACGGTTCCGGCACGACCTTGGTGCGCTTGATCGGCGGGGCGATCTTCAGGCACAGGCGGCCGCTGCCGTCGACGCCGAGCATTTCGGCATCTTCCAGCTCGGCGGCACTGCCTACGGTCAGGCGCGAACCCACCGAGGCCTGGACGGCCTCGGTGGAATCGGCGGCCGGTCCGGCCGCCAGGCGTTGGTGCAGCTCACCGAACGACGTGCAGCTGGCGAGTTCCGCACGCTGCTCGTCGCTCAGTGGGAGGTGGGCCAGGTACTCGCCAAGCGATTCCGGCCTTGCGCTTGAGTTACTCATCGGCAGGCAACTGATAGCTCCAGGTCTCGGTCAGCACTTTTTCGGTGGTGGCCGGGGTCCCGTTGGTGGACGCCGCATCGGCGGCTGGTTGTTCGGCCTTGGCTAACTCCTGCGCCTTGGCGGTTTTTTCCTGCTTGGCGTGCTTGGCGGCCGCCTTGTCCTGCTTGCTGTCCTGGGCAGGCTTGGCCGGCTCGACCGGTACGTCACGGACCAGCGCTGCGCGCATCTCGGTGGACTTGTTGGCTTCCTTGACCTTCAACCGCAGGGTCAGGCGCCAGCCTTTGGTCTCTGGGTTATAGCGCAGATTGTTCTCGACCACCTCGGCGTTGTCGCCGACGCTGATCTGGCTGCGCACCGCGGCGTCTTCCGGCAGCGCGGCCAGGGCCGGGCCTGCGAAGTCGACCAGGAAGGCAACGCTGCCGTCTGGCTGGCGGATCAGGTTGGACTGCTTGACGTCGCCGGTGGAGCGCAGGGTCTGCTTGACCCAACCCAGGTCAGGTGCCTGGAACTTCTGCTCGTCGATGGTCCAGTGCAGGCGGTAGGCGTACTCCGCCGGCTTGCCTGGCTCGGGCATGGTCTCCGGGCTCCAGAAGGCAACGATGTTGTCGTTGGTCTCGTCGGCTGTCGGGATCTCGACCAGGTCGACAGTGCCTTTGCCCCAGTCGCCCTTAGGCTCGATCCAGGCGCTCGGGCGCTTCTGGTAGTTGTCGTCGAGGTCTTCGTAGTCGCTGAAGGCGCGCTGGCGCTGCATCAGGCCGAAACCGCGCGGGTTCTCGACGCTGAAGTTGCTCACGGCCAGGTGTTTCGGGTTGTTCAGCGGGCGCCACAGCCACTCGCCGTTGGCCGCGTGGATCGACAGGCCTTCGGAATCATGCAGGGCCGGACGGTAGTTCAGGACCTTGGATGGCTGGTTGGGACCGAACAGGTACATGCTGGTCAGCGGCGCGATACCCAGCCGGCTGACATGGTCACGCAGGAACACGCGGGACTGCACGTCGACCACGGTGTCGCTGCCAGGACGCAGGATCAACTTGTACGCGCCAGTGGAGCGCGGCGAATCCAGCAGGGCGTAGATCACCAGGTGCTTGTCGGCCGGCTTGGGCTTTTCTACCCAGAACTCGGTGAAGCGCGGGAATTCCTCGCCCGACGGCAATGCCGTATCGATCGCCAGGCCACGGGCCGACAGGCCGTACACGTGGCCCTTGCCGACGACGCGGAAGTAGCTGGCCCCCAGCAGGGTCATGATCTCGTCCTGCTTGTCGGCCTTGTTGATCGGGTACATCACGCGGAAACCGGCGTAACCCAAGTTCTTGGTGGTTTCCGGGTCATGCGGTACATCACCGAACTCGAAGCGGCTCGGGTCGTACTTGATTTCCTCGACCGTGCTGGCGGTGACTTCGTTGATCTTCACCGGCGTGTCGAAGTGCATGCCCTGGTGGTAGAAGGACAGCTTGAACGGCGTCTTGTCCTTGGCCCACTCGGCCTTTTCCTGCAGGAAATGAATCTTCTGGTAGTCGGCGAACTTCATGTCGCGGAATACCGCCGGCAGGTTGCTTTTCGGTGCTTCGTACTTCTGGCCGGCCAGATCCTTTGCCTTGGCTGCAACATCGTCAAGATTGAATGCCCACAGCTGGCCCGCGCTCATCAGGCCAACCAGTGCGACACTGGCCATCAGGGCCTTGCGCAGCCGAGTGCCGGGGATACTTGATGCTTTTTGGGGACTTACAATCACGAGCAACCCTCGCCGAAAACAGATCATGAAACCAACGGCCAGCGACAAATGCCGGGTTGGCGAGCACTGTTCGGACCCCGTGAGGGCGTAATGATTCCCCAAACGGATCCAGACAATGCTCGAGTCAGAGTGAAACGAACCTGCGAACGCAGGTTCACGCAGCGCGCGATTATCCAGCAGGTCGCGCTGCAACGCATCAGGCAGAACCAACTATTTATCGTACAAAACCCCTTGTTTTCCTATAAACAAGGGGTTTTTTAACCTCATATTTGTAACATAAATGTCACCGGGCCATCGTTGACCAGGTGCACCTGCATGTCCGCACCGAACTGCCCGCTTGCCACAGCCGGGTGCTGGCCCTGGGCTTGCTGCAACAGATAGTCGAAAAGCTCGGCGCCCAGGGCCGGCGGCGCGGCGGTCGAGAAGCTCGGGCGCATGCCGTTGCGGGTGTCGGCAGCCAGGGTGAACTGGGACACCAGCAGCAGACCACCGTCAACATCCTTGAGCGAACGGTTCATCTTGCCCTGCTCGTCGCTGAACACACGGTAGTTGAGCAGCTTGTGCAACAGCTTGTCAGCCTTCTCGCGGGTATCGTCAGGCTCGACCGCCACCAGCACCAGCAGGCCCTGGTCGATTGCACCGACGATTTCCCCTTCTACCTCCACCCGCGCGCCACGCACGCGTTGCAGCAGCCCCTTCATGCTTCTTCCAGCGGCAGGTCAAGCAAACGCCGGGCCATCTGGTCGGCCGCGCGGACGAGGGCGTCGGTGATGCCCGGTTCGGAGGCGGCATGCCCGGCGTCCCGAATCACCTTGAGTTCGCTGTTCGGCCAGGCCTGGTGCAAGGCCCAGGCGTTGTCCAGCGGGCAGATCACATCGTAGCGGCCATGCACGATCACCGCCGGCAGGTGGGCGATCCTGGGCATGTCGCGGATCAGCTGGTCTGGCTCGAGGAAGGCATCGTTGACGAAGTAATGGCACTCGATGCGAGCAATCGACAAGGCCCGCTGCGGCTCGGAGAAGCGGTCGACCACCAGCGGGTTGGGGCGCAGGGTGGCGGTGCGGCCTTCCCAGGTGGACCAGGCCTTGGCGGCGTGCATCTGGGCGATCTGGTCGTTGCCGGTCAGGCGCTTGTGGAAGGCCTTGACCAGGTCACCGCGCTCGTCCGGCGGGATCGGCGCGATGTAGTCCTGCCAGTAGTCGGGGAACAGGCGGCTGGCGCCCTCCTGGTAGAACCACTGGATCTCCTGCGGGCGGCACAGGAAGATGCCGCGCAGGATCAGGCCATGCACCCGCTCGGGGTGGGTCTGGGCGTAGGCCAGGGCCAGGGTCGAGCCCCACGAGCCGCCGAACAGCACCCACTTGTCGATCCCCAGGTGCTTGCGGATGCGCTCGAGGTCTTCGACCAGGTGCCAGGTGGTGTTGTTCTCCAGGCTCGCATGGGGCGTGGAGCGGCCACAGCCGCGCTGGTCGAAGGTGATGATGCGGTACAGGTTGGGGTCGAAGTAGCAACGGCTCTGGGCATCGCAACCCGCGCCCGGACCACCGTGGATGAATACCACCGGCAGACCTTCCGGCGAGCCGCTTTCATCGACATACAGCACATGCGGCGCTTCCACGGCCAGATCGTGCCGGGCGTAGGGTTTGATCTGCGGGTACAGGGTCTGCATTGCGCACTCCGTGTGAGGATATTGTCTGCCGTTGGGCATCATAAACCTGAATTGCGCTTTGAGCATGCCCTTGTACCGGTCGCAAAGCATCAGACCTGGTCTGTGGCGATCCCAATGCGAGCCGTGGCAGATAGTTAACACGTGTCGTCCTCGAGGCTGGGAATAGTAGGAGGCCCCTCACTCGACCAAGGACCTTCGCATGACGCTCCCCTCCCCGGCCGCCCCCAGCCGCCCTTACACACTCATCGAGAGCAAGACGCCCCGATGGATGAAGCACGCTACCGTCGAAACGCTAGGCGCACTGCGTGCAGCGCTCAATGGCCTTCCCAAGGAATTCGAACAGGCTTGTCGAGACAATCCGAATGTGACCAGAGCGTTGGCCCTGGAGCATGAGCATTACCGACAGACGCGAAGCGCTGTGCAGGCCCTGTTCGAGCCCCTGCCGAGCCTTGAGACTTTCGCTGCACAGACGCTGGCCGAGGGCATCAAGAAGACCTTCGGTCTGAACCTCGACGTGAGCAAAACCTATCTATTCGACGCTGTCGCTTACAGTACTCGACGTCAACAGGGCCACGCCGAACCCTCTCGGTTCGTCAGGTCGCTGACCCACCATGCCCTGCAAAACTTCGAAGTGGCGGCCACACGGCCTGGTGGGCTTGATGTGCCGACTCCGCAGATGCGCTCGGTCATTCTCGACTCCCGCGGTTACCTGAACGGCCCGCCCTTCGATAATCGGGTAGACATAGACCCTGCTGAGTTCGCCAGGCTGTGCCGTGAACTAGACATTGGCGGCCAGTACCATGCCCTGCTGGACAAGATCTACTACCCAACACCCAAACCAGGTGAAAGTGCCTTCGACGCGCAGTTGCCGGTACTGGACAAACTCAGCGCACACGAGCTCTCGGCCTTCAGGCAGAACCTGCACCTTGCCTTGCTCCGCGGGGCGATCACCGAGAATCTGCATGCTGCCGTGCTGAACACCCCCATGGACGAAAAGGCAGCATCTTCCAAGCCGCATGCCACTTTCGGCTTCCTCAAGCTGTGGGGCGTCGAATTGAACGCAATGCTGTTGATTACCTTCGCCAATGCACAGCCCTCGGGAGCCGAGGTCGTGCTGTATTGTCCCCATGACAGCACATCACCGATCCGCCAGTATGCTTCGTTCGAGGCACTCACGATCGATCTGAGCGAGCGCATCAGAAAAAACCTGGACGTCATCGCCAGCCATATTCCCGACGCCAGCCGCGACCTGCTGCTACGCAAGGTAGAAGATCATCTGCTGCCATTGACCTTCACCACCCACAACATTCATGAGCGTGTACCCGACCCCTCCGCCAGGCTGCCCTTGACCGTGCGTGATCTTGCCAAGCCGTTGCACGCCGAGCTGATTTACCAGGGCTTCGTCAGGCGGCGTGATAATGCGCTGCTGCACGCTGTACCGACCAAGGCGATGGACGCCAAGACCTTCAGAGACCGCCTGAATTACTGGGAGTCGGTAGCTTTCAATGTACTGGGCCTGGTCGGCCTCGCCATCCCCGGCCTGGAAGCCCTTGTCCCGGTGACGACAGGGGCCCTGGCGCTGATCGAGCCTGGTCTGAGCTTGGCGAACAGCTTGCTGATGGGCGTTACTCTCTACCAACTGGGCCACGAAGTGTACGAGGGCATCAAAAGCTGGTCGAACGAAGACAAACAGCAAGCCATGAACTACCTGCTGGATGTCATCGAAAATATCGCACTCATGGCGGCCCTCGCTGCTGCTACAGGGGTAGTAAAGGACGAATTCTCCAAAGTGCCCGACGAGGCCAAACCTGCCGGGCCTGACCCTGAACCCGCCAAAGACATCCAGCCCCCCTCTTTCATCGAAGAGCTGGAAGAAGTGACCCTGTCCGATGGTGAGCAGCGCCTATGGAAGCCGGACCTGGCACCCTATGTCCAGGATGTGACACTTCCCTTGGATGCCATGGCGGATGCGACTGGTCTTCACCATCACGATGGCAGGACTTGGCTGATGCTCGATGGCAAGACCTATGCCGTGAAACGATCACCGGCATCCAACGACTATCGTCTGGAGCATCGCTCGCGAGCGCACGCCTATGAGCCACCATTGCGTCACAACGGTGCCGGTGCCTGGTTGCACAGCCTGGACCGGCCTCGGGAATGGGATTACCTGCAACTGTTCCGCCGTCTGGGCCCTTTGACTGCCGGTTTCGATGACAGCAGTGCACGCCACATCCTCGCGGTCAGCGGCATTGACGAGGGCGTCTTGCGGTACATCTTGAGCGAGGGCACACAAATCCCCGCGCTGCTCAAGGACACACTTCAGCGTTTCAGGCTGGATCAACAGGTTTCGCACGCCATGACAAGCGCCGGGCGCAGTGCCCGCAGGGCCGAATTCGACAAGCGCTACCAACAATTGCCTGCAAGCCAGGAGCCCGGCGCGGCGATCATCCAACGTATCTACACCAAACTGCCCAGTGCCGTTATCGATGAATTGCTCACGCATGCCTCACCGACCGAGCGGCAACAGTTGGCCACCGGCAAGGTACCCAGGCGCGTTGGCGATGAAGTGCGAGCCTTCCAGCAACAGCTGCGCCTGTCCCGTGCCTGCGAAGGGTTGTACCTGCAGTCGGTGGACAACACTGACACGGACCGCCTGATCCTGCACTCGCTGCAGCGGCTACAGGGTTGGGCCGAAGACATTTCCCTCGAGTTGCGCATGGGTACGCTGGATGCTGACCGTGTCGAGCGAGTAGGGCCAGAGCAAATACCTGAGCAAATCATCCAGAAGACACTCGACGGCTACAAACTGCTGCTTGGACAGCAAGCACATGCAACGCTGGTCGAAGCCGTTTACGCCACCCTGAACCCGGCGCAACGCGCCAGCCTGGCCAGCGCAGGCATCACCGATGTTCGCACGCTCACCGCACGCCTCGCGCAACCACCCCTGTTGCCACGTTGGGCACTGCGCAAGGCGCTGAAGATGCAGCGGCCAGGCCCGCGCTCACCGATGCGGCTGGCCGACGGGCGCATCGGCTACTTGCTGAGTGGGCGCGGTGCTCTTGGCGCCGAGACAAGTCGAACCAACCTGTTGCATCAGCTCAATGACCTGACCCTGACCGATGAGTTGGGCATCAGTTCCGAGCAGATTCTTTCAGTGCTGGAGGCGGCAGGCCGCTCCCCGGAACAGATCCAAGAGCGCATTCACCAACTGTTTGCCGAGCGCCGTGAGCTGCAAGCCAGCCTGGATGCCACTCGCCCTCGCATTCTCACGGGATTGGGCGCACAGCGGGCGAACCACGAGGAAATCGCTACAGCCATCTGGCGTCAGTGGATCCGCGGCGCTGTGCCGGAACTCGAGCAGACACCCGGCACACTCCATCTACAAAACATGTTCATCGCCGAGTTCCCCAACCAGTTACCCGAATTCATCTCGTCACGCATCAACCGCCTGCAGTTGCATGGCATCACCCTCGACCACACAGCTGATGGATCATTGGGTCACGATCATTTTGAAGCTCAACTCAGTGCGTTGTTTCGGCACTTTCCACAACTGGAAAGCCTGGACATTGAACGCGCCCTGGATCCCACTGCAAGGAGCAGCGAGTTCGCTACCAGCCTGTTATTGATCGTCCGAAGTTTCCCGCAACTGAGAGAACTCAGGTTCGTCAATCAGAACACCGTGCTTTTCCCCCTGGACCTGGAGCGCCTCGAGTCCCGAACTGATCTGACGCGCCTGGATCTAAGCGGCAATCGCTTCGACTCAGGCTCGAGGTTCAGCTTTCCCGACCTGCATTTCGAATACCTCGGCCTCGACCGTATGGGCATGCACAACTGGCCCGCATGGTTGAACCAAACGGCGCTCGAGCGGGTTGCCGAGCTGTCGATACGCGAGAACCGCCTCACCTCGGTGCCGGGGTGGCTAGAGGAGAACTCGCTCAGCCAAGGCACTCCTACGAGGATCAACTTGAGGGACAACCCTGTCCGGCCATTCCAGCTGCGCAGTCTTCATCTGAGTCAGGACTGGCAGACGCGACGCTTCAGCTTCAACTTGAGCCTTCCACAGAGTGTCGAAGAATCGGTCGCCATGGCGCAGGACCAACTTCGCCAGCTTCGCGAGGCCACTGACCAATGGGCCAACGCCTCCAGTTCATCTGCCCCCCTTAGCGACGAAACGCGTCGCACCCGAAGCCTGGTCGGCCAGGCAATTCAAGACTACTGGCTGCAACAAGCACGCGGTTACAGCCTCACCCCATTGCACCTGGAAGAGGTATCGCTGAGTGACTTGCCGCCACATCTGCCTGAATTTTTCTTCAACGACATTGGGCACATCAGGTTACGCCGAGTGGCTTGCACGACCGAGCAACTGAACGCACTGGTGAGGGCCTGCCCAAGGCTGGAATCGCTGACACTCGAAGGACATGTTCAGGCCACCCAGGCACTACCATCAGCCTTGGTCAACTCCAGCATCAACGAGTTGAACCTGCGCGAGCTAGGCTTACGGGTGGATCAGCCCATGCTTGACAGCTTGGCGCTCATGCCTGAGCTGAGCGTCCTCGACCTGTCCGGCAACCATTTGTCAGAAGACCTGCGCAGTCCCACCAGGGCACGGCACCGATTACAGCTACTCAACTTGTCCAATACCGGCCTGCAGCGGTGGCCTGCCCTGCTCAATGACTGGCTGCCAAACTACATGCTGAATCTGGACGGCAATCAGTTGACGGTGCTGCCCGAATACATCCTGGAAAACCCGCCGAGCAACCACCCGTCAGTGGCAATATCGCTGCTCGACAACCCACTGACCTACCAAACCATGCGCCGTGCGCACCTCTCGGGTGGGCGCAACCCTCGCTACACCTTCTCGATGAGCCTGCCTGAGGACCTTGCCTCACTCAGGGTCGATGGCAGCACTTCGGGCGGATCTCCCGACAGCAGTGGCTCGGATGCGTCTGTGCCTGCAGCCCATCAGCACAGCCTGCTGATCTTGCCGGAGGAGGACGTACCAGATGTCGAGCAATGGCTACCTGCCGGTACGGCCGAATCCGTGATCGCAGCTCGCCGAAGCATCTGGGGAGCGCTGGAACAAAATTCCGATAGCACACAACTGTTGGCACTGGTCAGGCGCCTGGCGCACAGCAGCGCTTATCGCACGGCACTCTCCCATGACGATTTCATCGAACGTGTCTGGAGAGTGCTGGAACATGCGAGCCGTCAACCCGAAGAGCAGGAAAACCTCAGCCAATTGGCCAGCGCTGGCCTCATCGGTGAAACCTGCATTGATGGTGCCCTTATGCAGTTCAAAGAGATCGAAGATGAAGTGTTCAACCGCACCCTGGCAGCGATCACGCCAACCGACCATAACGGCTCAAAACTCTATCAGATGGTACGTCGCGAGTACCGCCAACGCGAACTCGACAACATCGCCACGCAGCGGGTGGAAAACCGCGACCTTGCCGAGCTGCGTCTGGCCTACCTGCGCCGCTTGTCTGTAGCACTGGATTTGCGCTCTCCCCCCGACTACATGATGTACGAGCACTCGGCCAGGTTACGCCGTGGCGAAATTGAGAGCGTCGAGCGGCTGGTTCGTGAGCGCGAGGCGGGTGAGGATTTTCTGGTCTTTGCCACCTACTTCGAGCCCTGGACAAGGTTCTTGCGCGAGACCCATGCCGAACGTTTCGCCCAGTTGCAAGACAACTACCTGAGGGACGAAGAGGCATTGCTTTCCCAGGATCCTGAAGCCTCTCTCGATGAGGTCGCGCGACAATTGCGGGATAACGTCGACGCCCTGATTCGAGAACTCACCATTCTGGCAGGTCAGCAACAACCCTGACAGCCAGCAACTGGGGCCACCCTGTGGCCCCACACGGTCATTTTCCGTAAAAGCTTTCTCCCCAGCCCAGCAGGTTCTGCAACAGATCTCGCAATACCACTCGGGTCGGCTCCGCCAGATCCTCACGATAGGCAAATGGCGCGGCTTCATCCATATAAGTGCACTGGGCCAATTCCAGTTGCACCGCATGGATGTGGTTCTGCGGGTTTCCGTAATGCCGGGTGATGTGCCCACCTTTGAAGCGCCCGTTCAGCACATGGCTGAACGGGGTCGCCTTGGCGCAGACGCCCTTCAGTCTATCCGCCAGTCGCGGATCACAACTGGCGCCATTGAAGGTTCCCAGGTTGAAATCCGGCAGCTTGCCGTCGAACAGGTGGGGAATGCACCCGCGGATCGAGTGGGCGTCCCACAGCAGCGCATAGCCGAACTGCTCGCGCAGGCGCTGCAGCTCGTTGCGCAGGGTATCGTGGTACGGCCGCCAGATCTGCTCCAGGTAGGTGGCACGCTCTTGCGCCGAGGGCGCTTTGCCTTCCTTGAACAGTGGCTCGCCCTCGAACAGCGTGGCCGGGAACAGCCCGGTGGTCGCCCCGACATACAACGGCTGGTCGTCTTCCGGACGGTTCAGGTCGATGACGAAACGCGAGTACTCCGCCGCCACCACGCTGGCTCCCAGTTCCTGGGCGAAATCGTACAGGCGCGGGATATGCCAATCGGTATCGGGCAAGCTTTGTGCCGCCTCTACCAGGCCGTCGCGCACGGCGGGGGTCAGTTTCAGCCCCGCGTGGGGCATGCTGATCAGCAGGGGCAAATGGCCCCGGTGGAAACTCAGTACCTTGTCCATCTGGCCTCTCTCAATTGGAAATCTCGCTGCCCTTGCGCACCACGCGCTTGGGCAGGTCGCCGCCCAGCCAGTAGGCCAGGTCGGCGGGGCGTTCGATCTGCCAGGCGACGAAGTCCGCCACCTTGCCGGCTTCGAGCGAACCATGGCTGTCGCCAAGGCCCAGCGCGGTGGCGGCATACAGGGTGACACCGGCCAACGCTTCTTCCGGGGTCATGCGGAACAAGGTGCAACCCATGTTCAGCATCAGCCGCAACGACAGGCCAGGTGAAGTGCCGGGGTTGAGGTCGCTGGCCAGGGCGATCTTCACGCCATGGCGGCGCAAGGCGTCCATCGGTGGCAACTGGGTTTCGCGCAAGAAATAGAAGGCGCCCGGCAGCAGCACCGCGACAGTGCCGGCCCTGGCCATGGCGATGGCATCTTCCTCGGTCATGAATTCCAGGTGGTCGGCAGACAGCGCCTGATAACGCGCCGCCAGGCTGGAGCCGTGCAACGACGAAAGCTGTTCGGCGTGCAGCTTGACCGGCAGCGCCAGTTCACGCGCCTTGACGAACAGCCGCTCGACCTGCGCCGGGGAGAATGCCAGGTGCTCGCAGAAGGCATCGACCGCATCCACCAGCCCTTCGTCGGCCAGGGCCGGGAGCATTTCGTCGCAGATGTGCGCGATATAGTCGTCCGAGCGGCCGGCGTACTCCGGTGGCAAGGCATGCGCGGCGAGGCAGGTGGCGCGTACTGCCACCGGCAACTCGTCAGCCAGGCGCCGGGCCACGCGCAGCATCTTTCTTTCGTTGGCCAGGTCCAGGCCATAGCCGGACTTGATCTCGATCGTGGTCACGCCATCGCGCATCAGCGCCTGCATGCGCTGGCGGGCGCTGGCGAACAGTTCGTCCTCGCTGGCGGCGCGGGTGGCGCGCACAGTGCTGGCGATGCCGCCGCCCTGGGCGGCGATCTCGGCATAACTCACGCCCTGCAGGCGCTGCTCGAACTCGCCGCTGCGGTTACCGCCGAACACCGCGTGGGTGTGGCAGTCGATCAGGCCTGGGGTGACCCAGGCGCCATGCAGGTCGACCGTGCGGGCGATGTCCAGCGCCGGCAGGTCGGCACGCGGGCCGATCCATTCGATCAGGCCGGCGTTGCTGACGATGGCGGCGTCCTCGATGACCGAGTAGCTGCCTTGGGCCATGGTTGCCGCGTGGCAGTGCTGCCAGAGGGTTCTCATACACAAACTCCGATGTTCAATCACTCATGCCGGGCGAGGCGAGGCTCCCACATCTTGCTCCTACAGGCTTGGTAGCACGCCGGCCGGCATCAGCGCAGTCAGCTTGCCTTCGGCCAGCAAGTCGCTGGCAACCTCGATATCCGGCGAGAAGAAGCGGTCGCGGTCATAGTGCGGCACTTCGCGGCGCAGCACCTGGCGCGCCTGCTCCAGCTTCGCGGAGGTTTTCAGCCCTTCGCGCAGGTCCAGGCCCTGGCAGGCGCCGAGCCATTCGATGGCCAGCACGCCACGGGTATTCTCGGCCATCTCCCACAAGCGCTTGCCGGCGGCCGGGGCCATCGACACGTGATCTTCCTGGTTGGCCGAGGTCGGCAGGCTGTCGACGCTGTGCGGGTGCGACAGGGCCTTGTTCTCGCTGGCCAGCGCCGCCGCGGTGACCTGAGCGATCATGAAGCCGGAGTTGACTCCGCCGTTTTCCACCAGGAACGGCGGCAACTGCGACATGTGCTTGTCCATCATCAGCGAGATGCGCCGCTCGCTCAGCGCGCCGATCTCGGCGATGGCCAGGGCCAGGTTGTCGGCGGCCATGGCCACAGGTTCAGCATGGAAGTTGCCGCCCGACACCACGTCACCCTCGGCGGCGAATACCAGCGGGTTGTCCGACACCGCGTTGGACTCGATGGCCAGCACCTCGGCCGCCTGGCGCAGCTGGGTCAGGCAGGCGCCCATGACCTGGGGCTGGCAGCGCAACGAGTACGGGTCCTGGACCTTGCCGCAGTTCTTGTGCGACTGGGAGATCTCGCTGGACTCGCCCAGCAGGTCGCGAAAGCACGCCGCCGTATCGATCTGGCCCAGCTGGCCGCGGGCGGCATGGATGCGCGCATCGAACGGCGAGCGCGAGCCCAGCACCGCTTCGACGGTCAGGCCGCCACAGGCGATGGCGGCAGCGAACAGATCTTCGGCCTGGAACAGGCCACGCAGGGCGTAGGCCGTGGAAGCCTGGGTGCCGTTGAGCAGCGCCAGGCCCTCCTTGGCTGCCAGGGTCAGCGGCTCGAGGCCGGCCACGGCCAGGGCTTCGCTGGCCGGCAGCCATTGGCCACGGTAGCGCGCCTTGCCTTCGCCGAGCAGCACCAGCGACATGTGCGCCAGGGGCGCCAGGTCACCGGAAGCCCCCACCGAGCCTTTGAGCGGAATGTGCGGGTAGACCTCGGCATTGACCAGGGCGATCAGCGCATCGATGACCTTGCGGCGGATGCCGGAAAAACCACGGCTGAGGCTGTTGATCTTCAGCACCATGATCAGTCGCACCATGGCGTCGTCCAGTGGCGCGCCGATACCGGCGGCGTGGGACAGCACCAGCGAACGCTGCAGGTTCTCCAGGTCGTGACTGGCAATGCGGGTCGAGGCCAGCAGGCCGAAGCCGGTGTTGATGCCATAGGCCGTGCGGTCTTCGGCGATGATCCGCTCGACGCAGGCAACGCTGGCGTCGATGGCCGCGCCGGCGCTGGCATCCAGGCTCAACTGCACAGACGCCAGATGAATACGGCGCAGCTGGGCCAGGGTCAGGCGACCGGGAACGAGGTTCAAAGCTTCCATGTTCAGACTCCTTTGCGTGTTCAGTGCAGTGCCGGCAGCACGGGCTGCGGCCCTTGAGACGTTTTCAGAAGCGCGGCGGCGCGGGCGATATCGGGGGCCAGCCAACGGTCTTCCAGGTAGGCCGGCACCTGCTCGCGCAGCAGGCGCCAGGCGGCATCGGTGCCTGCACCGAAGCGCTGCTCCTTGAGGAATTCGAAGGCCTGGGCGGCCAGCAGGTATTCGATGGCCAGTACCTGGGTGCAGTTTTCCAGCACCTGGTGCAGCTTGAGCGCGGCATTGGTGCCCAGGCTCAGGTGGTCTTCCTGCAGGCCCGAGGTCACGAAATTGTCGAGTACCGCCGGCTGCGCCAGCTGGCGGTTCTGCGCGCACAGCGAAGCCGCGACGTACTGGGCGATCATCATCCCCGAGTTGACCCCGGGGTTGCTGACCAGGAAGGCCGGCAGGCCACTGACGTGCGGGTTGACCAGGCGGTCCAGGCGGCGCTCGGCGATCGAGCCGATCTCGGCCATGGCGATCGCCAGCAGGTCGGCGGCCATGGCCACCGACTGCCCATGGGGGTTGGCCTGGGATACCACCCGGAAGTCGTCCGGGGTGCCCAGCAACAGCGGGTTGTCGTTGGCGCCATTGAGTTCCGCCTCGATCTGCCGGGCGGCGTGGGCCAACTGGTCACGGGCGGCGCCGTGAACCTGGGGGATGGAGCGGATGCTCAGGGCGTCCTGGGTGCGGATGCCTTTGCTGGTGGCGATCACTTCGCTGTCAGCGAGCAAGGCGCGCAGGTTCTCGCCCACCACCTGCATGCCCGGGTGCGGCTTGAGCGCGATGATGTCCGGGTCGAAGGCGGCGATCTGCCCGCGCAGGGCCTCGAAGCTCATGGCGCCGATCACGTCGGCCCATTGCAGCAGGCGACTGGCATCGTCCAGCGCCAGGCTGGAAAGGCCGGTCATGCACGGCGTGCCGTTGACCAGGCACAGGCCATCCTTGGCGCCCAGCTGCACCGCTGCCAGGCCTTCGCCGGCCAGCGCTTCGGCGGCCTCGACGATGTGCCCGCGGTAGCTGACCTTGCCGATGCCCAACAGGCACACGCCGACGTGGGCCATGTGGGTCAGGTAGCCGACCGAGCCCTGGGATGGTACTTGTGGCGTGATGCCGTGGTTGAGCAGCGCCAGCAATGCCTCGACCACACGGCGATGGATGCCGGACTTGCCGTGGCTGTAGTTGGCGATGGCGGCGCAGATGATCGCCCTGGCCTGCTCATCGGGCAGCGCCGGGCCGACGCCACAGGCGTGGCTCAGCAGCGTGTTGCGCGACAGCGCCGCGAGCTGTTCGCCCTGCAGCGAGACATTGCACAGCGCGCCGAGCCCGGTGTTGACGCCATAGGCGCGCTCGCCGCTTTCGACGATATGACGCACGATGGCCTGGGCATTGTCGATGCGCGCCCAGACCTGCGGCGCCAGTTCCAGGCGCGCGCCATGGCGGGCCACGGCGGCGATGTCCTGCCAGCGCAGTGCGGCGCCGGTGAAGACCACGGTTGCAACTTGCGACATGGCGCTCCTCATACCGCGACCGCGCGGCGCTGGACGAAGCGGTCGACGTACTCGTCGGCCGGGTTGTGAAGGATCTGCTGCGGCGTGCCGACCTGGATCAGGCGACCGTCCTTGAGAATGGCGATGCGGTTGCCGATGCGCACCGCTTCGTCCAGGTCATGGGTGATGAACACGATGGTCTTGTGCAGGGTCTTCTGCAGCTCCAGCAGCTGGTCCTGCATTTCGGCGCGGATCAGCGGGTCGAGGGCGCTGAACGCCTCGTCCATGAGGATGATGTCGGTGTCCGCCGCCAGCGCACGGGCCAGGCCCACGCGTTGGCGCATGCCGCCCGACAGCTGGTGCGGGTACTTCTTCTCGTAGCCCTTCAGGCCCACGGTCTCGATCCACTGCATGGCACGCTCGGCACACAGCTGCTTGCTCTCGCCGCGCACTTTCAGGCCATAGCCGACGTTGTCCAGCACGTTGCGATGCGGCAGCAGGCCGAAGCTCTGGAACACCATGCTGATCTTGCGCCGGCGGAATTCGCGCAAGGCCTCCATGTCGTACTGCAGGATGTCTTCGCCATCGACCAGGATCTGCCCGCTGGTGGGGTCGATCAGGCGGTTGAAGTGGCGCACCAGGGTCGACTTGCCGGAGCCGGACAGGCCCATGATGACGAAGATTTCGCCGCTGCCGATGGACAGCGACAGGTCGTTGACCCCGACCACGCAACCGGTCTGCGCCAGCACCTGCTCCTTGCCCTGCTGGTTGCGGATCATCTGCAGGGCTTCGTCGGCACGGTCGCCGAAGATCTTGAAGACGTTCTTCACTTCGATCTTGCTGATCGCCTGCGTGCTCATTTGCTCACCTCATGGCGTGGCCGGCCATAGGCCTGGGTAATGCGGTCGATCACCACCGCGAGAATGACAATGGCCAGGCCCGCTTCGAGACCGCGACCGACGTTGAGGGTCTGGATACCGACCAGCACATCCTCGCCCAGGCCACGGGCACCGATCATCGAGGCGATCACCACCATCGACAGGGCCATCATGGTGGTCTGGTTGATGCCGGCCATGATGCTCGGCAACGCCAGTGGCAGCTGCACGCCGAACAGTTGCTGCCAACGATTGGCGCCGAAGGCGTTGATCGCCTCCATCACTTCACCGTCGACCTGGCGGATCCCCAGGTCGGTCAGGCGGATCAGCGGCGGCGCGGCATAGATCACCGTGGCGAAGATCGCCGGCACCTTGCCCAGGCCGAACAGCATCAGCACCGGGATCAGGTACACGAAGCTGGGCATGGTCTGCATGATGTCCAGCAGCGGCATCAGCACGGCGCGCAGGCGGTTGCTGCGGGCCGAGAGGATGCCCAGCGGGATGCCCACCAGCACCGAGATCAGCGTCGCCACCAGCATCAGTGCCAGGGTCTGCATGAGCTTGTCCCACAGGCCGACGGCACCGACCAGGAACAGCAGCCCGGTGATGACCAGAGTCGGCAGGATGCGCCGGGTGGCGTGCCAGGCGATCACCGCCACCACACCGAGCATCAGCCACCACGGGGTGGCGCGCAGCGCGCCTTCGAGGCTGACGATGGCCCACAGCAGGGTGTCGGAGATGTGCCGGAACACATCGCCGTAGTTGGTGACCAGGGCGTCGACCCAGCCGTTGACCCAGTCGGCGATGGAGAATGTCAGGTTGTCAGGAAACATAGGTTCCACTCATCGGCTGTGGACGCTCAAAGCGCCGCGTTGATCTTCTTGGCAGCGTCTTCGCTGACCCAGGCCTGCCAGACTTCAGGATGTTCCTTGAGGAACGCCTTGGCCAGTGCGGGCGACTCGATCCGCTCCTTGGTCATGCGCGCCAGGTTCTGGTTCAGCAGGTCGATCGGCAGGTTGACCTTCTCCAGCACCGCGACCAGTTCGGGGGCTTGTTCGTGGAACGCCTTGGACAGACCGACCTTGATCGACACCGACTTGTCCACACCCTCCTTCTCCTGCAGCTTGACCAGGTCGACCTGGCCCATCAGCGGGGTTGGGGTCCAGTAGTAGAACAGGATAGGCTCGCCGCGCTTGTAGCTCGACAGGACGGCGGCATCCAGCGCCGGGCCGGTGCCGGGGCGGAAGTTGGTGTAGCTGCTTTCAAGGTTGTAGTCCTTGAGCATCTTGCTGTTGTCCAGCTCGCAGGTCCAACCGGCCGGGCAGTTGTAGAAGCGGCCTTTGCTCGGCTCTTCCTGATCCTTGAACACGCTGGCGTACTGGGCCAGGTCGGCCACGTTCTTGAGGTTCGGCGCCTTGGCTTCGAGCTTGCGCTTGGCGTCGCCCTCGATCACATAGCGGGGCACGTACCAGCCTTCTTCGGCGCCCACCACCGGTGCACCGACGCCAACCACCTTGCCGGCGGCCTCGGCCTTCTTCCAGACCTCGCTGCGGCCAACCCACTCTTCGGCGAACACCTGGATGTCGTTGGTGCCCAGGGCGTTCTCCATGGTGATGGAGTTGCCGGGCAGGCTATCGGTTTCGCAGCCGTAGCCGTTCTTCAATACGAATTGCATCACGTCGGTCAGCAGCATGCCGCTTTCCCAGTTCAGCCCGGCGAACTTCACCGGCTTGCCCGACTCGCACCATCCAGCCGCCTGGCTGGTGCCGGCAACGCCGAGCAGGCCAAGGGTGAACAGCGAGGCAAGCAAGGTCTTGTTGGTTTTCATTGCGTGACGCTCCCAAACTTGAAAGTGGAAATCGGCAGTCCTTGCAAGGAAAAGGGCCGACTCGGGGCCGCTTTGCGGCCCTATCGCGGATGAATCCGCTCCTACAGGGTTCAGCGCTGTCCATGTAGGAGCGGGTTTACCCGCGATGGGCTGCGCAGCAGCCCCAAGGGCCTGTCAGCCAGTAATCATCGGCAGGTTCAACCCCTGCTCTTTGGCGCAATCAATCGCAATCTGATAACCCGCATCGGCATGACGCATCACCCCGGTGGCCGGGTCGTTGGTCAGCACGCGGGCGATACGCTCGGCCGCCTCATCGGTACCGTCGCACACAATCACCATGCCAGAGTGCTGCGAGAAGCCCATACCGACGCCGCCGCCGTGGTGCAGGGACACCCAGGTAGCGCCGCTGGCGGTGTTCAGCAGGGCATTGAGCAGCGGCCAGTCGGACACGGCATCCGACCCGTCCTGCATGGCTTCGGTTTCACGGTTGGGGCTGGATACCGAGCCCGAGTCGAGGTGGTCGCGGCCGATCACGATCGGTGCCGACAGCTCGCCGCTGCGTACCATCTCGTTGAACGCCAGGCCCAGCTTGGCGCGCAGGCCCAGGCCAACCCAGCAGATACGCGCCGGCAGGCCCTGGAAGCTGATGCGCTCGCGGGCCATGTCCAGCCAGCGGTGCAGGTGGGCGTCGTCCGGGATCAGTTCCTTGACCTTGGCGTCGGTCTTGTAGATGTCTTCGGCGTCGCCCGACAGCGCAGCCCAGCGGAACGGGCCGATACCGCGGCAGAACAGCGGGCGGATATAGGCCGGCACGAAGCCTGGGAAGTCGAAGGCATTGGTCACGCCCTCTTCCTTGGCCATCTGGCGGATGTTGTTGCCGTAGTCGAAGGTCGGCACGCCCTGTTTCTGGAAGTCCAGCATGGCTTGCACGTGCACGGCCATGGACTGCTTGGCGGCCTTGACCACGGCAGCCGGCTCGGTCTGCGCACGGTCGCGGTACTGCTCCCAGGTCCAGCCGGCTGGCAGGTAGCCGTTGAGCGGGTCGTGGGCGCTGGTCTGGTCGGTGACCATGTCCGGGCGCACGCCACGCTTGACCAGTTCCGGCAGGATCTCGGCGGCGTTGCCGTGCAGGGCGATGGAGATGGCCTTGCCTTCGGCGGTGTACTTGGCAATGCGCGCCAGGGCGTCGTCGAGGTCGGTGGCCTGCTCGTCGACGTAGCGGGTTTCCAGACGGAAGTCGATGCGGCTCTGCTGGCATTCGATGTTCAGCGAGCAGGCGCCGGCCAGGGTCGCGGCCAGGGGCTGGGCGCCGCCCATGCCGCCGAGGCCGGCAGTCAACACCCACTTGCCCTTGAGGCTGCCGCCGTAGTGCTGGCGTCCGGCCTCGACGAAGGTTTCATAGGTGCCCTGGACGATGCCCTGGCTGCCGATGTAGATCCAGCTGCCGGCGGTCATCTGGCCATACATGGCCAGGCCTTTGGCGTCCAGTTCGTTGAAGTGTTCCCAGTTGGCCCAGTGCGGCACCAGGTTGGAGTTGGCGATCAGCACGCGCGGGGCGTTGGCGTGGGTCTTGAACACGCCGACCGGCTTGCCCGACTGCACCAGCAGGGTTTCGTCGTCGTTGAGGTTGGTCAGGCTCTCGACGATCTTGTCGTAGCAGGCCCAGTTGCGCGCAGCACGGCCGATGCCGCCGTAGACCACCAGTTCTTTCGGGTTCTCGGCGACCTGTGGGTCGAGGTTGTTCATCAGCATGCGCAGCGGCGCTTCGGTCAGCCAGCTTTTGGCCGTCAGCTTGTTGCCACGCGGGGCGCGGATCTCGACGTCACGGAATTTGTTCAGTTTGTTGTCAGTCACGAAAAGTGCTCCTCGGGTGCGTACAGCGCGAATGGGGACGGCCTATCCACTTTCGCGCACTTGGCTTTACTTGTACATACAAGCATATGCAATTGAATTGCCAAGTGAGGCCCCTGGAGGACATCGAGCATCGGGAGAGAGGGTTGCAAGCCAGGAAAACCGGGGGATCGAAGGGGTAGGAAAAAATCTTCGGGCGCTGGGGGGAAGATTGCTTGAGGTTGGACGGCATTGCGCCATCCTGGGGCGTTCGGTAACAGGATGCTTCGTTTGGAAGCGTTACCGGGTAACCTTTGTGGTGGCTTTACTGGCCCTATCGCCGGCAAGCCGGCTCCCACATCGATCATTGTGGGAGCCGGCTTGCCGGCGATAGGGCCAGTCAGATCACCAGGAAAGCTGGGTCAGCTCGATCACGCAGCAGCGCCCCAGCACATCCACCTCCAGCAACCGATCATTACCATTCAACTGCAGGCAGTCATACAGCCCCAGCGTCTGCACCTGACCCTCGATGGTCACCTGCAGCTCTGCCTGCGCACTGAACACCAGCACCGTGCTGGCCGCACTGAACAAGCGGCTGCCACCATTGAACCACTGCAACCGCGCCCGGTATCGCGCAGGCGCGTAGATCAGGTTGAAGTCGCGAATCGCTCCGCCCAGCAGGGCGCAACTCACCTGGCTTTCACCACTGAAGGCATAGGCATCGAAGGGCAGCAGCGGCCTGCCTTGCTTGCCGTCCACGGTCAACTGCATGCCATCGCCCTGCAGCACGGTGATGATCCGCTGATAACCGGGGAAACTGGAGAACCCGCCAGACGCCTCGATATCGGCGATGGACAGCCGCCAGCCGAAGCCGTCCAGGCCATCGCCGGCATCGCGGGTGATCTCTTCGCTGAACCCACCGCCGTTCTTCCACGGCATGCGCGGGTAGTCTTTGGCACGCAAGCACTGCAACTGGCTCATTTACTGAAACGTCCTTCAAGGCGATGACGGGAACCGGGGTGGATCAAACGCGCAGCGGTCACCGGCTGGCGACCGGACCAGGTGCGCCGGCGGATCAGCAGGCACGGCTCGCCGCGCTCGATCTGCAACAGCTTGCACTCGTCGGGCTCGGCGAGAATGGCCTCGACCACGTGCTCGCCCTCGGTCAGCGGGGCCACCTGGGACAGGTAGGCATAGGGCGTCTGGCGGGTGAAATCCTGCTTGAGATAGTCCGGGGCGATCTGCGCGTTGACGTAGCGGTCTTCGATCTGCACCGGCACGCCGTTCTCGAAGTGCACGATCAGCGAGTGGAACACCCGCTGGCCTTCGCGCATGTCCAGGGCCAGGGCACGCTCGGAACCGGCCGGTTCCTCGGCCAGGACAATGACCTGGCAGCTGTGCTGGTGGCCGCGCGCGGCGATCTCGTCGGCGATGTTGTTGACCTCGAACAGCGCGGAGCGGGTCTTGGGTTCGGCAACGAAGGTGCCCACCCCCTGCATGCGCACCAGCAGCCCTTCGGCGGTGAGTTCGCGCAGGGCGCGGTTGATGGTCATGCGGCTGAAGCCCAGCTCGCTGACCAGCTCGCTCTCGGAAGGCACCCGGTGGTGCGGCGGCCAGCTGCCATTTTCGATCTGCTGGACGATCATCTGCTTGACCCGGGCATACAGCGGCGCCGGGCCCTCGCCCATCTGGGCTACCAGCGCGGAGACAGGAGGAGTCGGCACGGCGTTTGATCCTTGTGCGAATTGATTGACGGTAGCTTGCCGGAGTTTACCCGGCAGGCAAACGGCTGTATATGTATATACAAGTCGAACAATAACAGGATAGCGCAATGCCCGCCTACTTTGCCGAACGTGCCCTCCTGCCCAGCGGTTGGGCCAACGATGTCCGCCTCGAAGTCGCTGCCGATGGCCGGCTGGCTGCAATCGAAACCGATGCCAGCGCCGAAGGCGCCGAGCGGCTGGGGGGGCCATTGCTGCCTGGCATGCCCAACCTGCACTCGCATGCCTTCCAGCGGGCCATGGCGGGCCTGGCGGAAGTGGCGGGCAACCCCAACGACAGCTTCTGGACCTGGCGCGAGCTGATGTACCGGCTGGTCGGCAAGGTGACCCCGGAACAACTGCAGGTCATTGCCCGACAGCTCTATATCGAGATGCTCAAGGCCGGCTACACCTCGGTGGCCGAGTTCCACTACGTGCACCACGACCAGGCGGGCAAGGCCTATGCCGACCCTGCCGAACTGTCCCGCCGTATCAGTGCTGCCGCCGCCAGCAGCGGCATCGGCCTGACCTTGCTGCCGGTGCTGTACAGCCATGCCGGCTTCGGCGGGCAGGCGCCCAACGACGGGCAGCGGCGCTTCATCAATTCCACCGAACAGTACCTGCGCCTGCAGGCCCGACTGGCCCCCCTGCTGGCCGCACAACCGGCGCAGCAGCTAGGCCTGTGCTTCCACTCGCTGCGCGCGGTGACACCCGGGCAGATTGCCGAAGTGCTGGCCGCCGGCGACCGGCAGTGCCCGATCCACATTCATATCGCCGAACAGCAGAAGGAAGTCGACGACTGCCTGGCCTGGAGCGGGCTGCGCCCGCTGCAGTGGCTGTACCAGCATGTCGATGTGGATTCGCGCTGGTGCCTGGTGCACGCCACCCATGCCGACCACCACGAGGTTGCCGCCATGGCCCGCAGCGGCGCCGTCGCAGGCCTGTGCCTGACCACCGAGGCCAACCTTGGCGACGGTATTTTCCCGGCAGTGGACTACCTGGCCCAGGGCGGACGGATGGGTATCGGGTCCGACAGCCATGTGTCATTGAGCGTGGTCGAGGAATTGCGCTGGCTGGAATATGGCCAGCGCCTGCGGGACCAGCGGCGCAATCGTCTGTATCGCGAAGACCAGCCGATGGTCGGGCGCACGCTGTATGACGCGGCGCTGTCTGGTGGCGCACAGGCGCTTGGGCATCCGGTGGGCGAGCTGGCGGTCGGCAAGCGTGCCGACTGGCTGGTACTGGACGGTCAGGATCCGTACATCGCCATGGCCCAGGGCGATGCGGTTCTCAATCGCTGGCTGTTCGCAGGCAGCAATCGCCAGGTGCGCGATGTGATGGTCAATGGGCAGTGGGTGGTGCGCCAGGGGCGGCATGCGCAGGAAGAGGACAGTGCGCGGGCGTTTGTCGAGGTATTGCGTCAGTTGCTGGGTTAGTGGGGAGTCTGCACTGGCCCTATCGCTGGCAAGCCGGCGATAGGGCTCTTGCAGACTGCATCAATGCATCTGCACGATCTGGGTGTCCGGCGTACGCCAGATCAGCCGGCTGGTGTCATAGCCTTGCTGGCGCGCCTTGGACAACAGGTTCTCGCGCTCCCAGGCAGGCAGCGTCGGCGTGCGCGAAAGAATCCACAGGTACTTGCGATCCGGGCTGCCGACGATGGCCGTGCGGTAGCGGTCGTCCACGTACAGAATCCAGTACTCGCCCCGGGTCAGGCCCGGCACCAGCCGGGTGAACCAGTTGTCGAACTCCACCCACAGCCTGTCGGTGTGCCCCGGCTCCTGGATATTGGCGTGCCCCTCGGCGCGCAACCATTCATCGCCCAGGGTACGGCAGCGGTTGAGCACGCCATACGAGCCATCGGGCTTGAGGTTGTAGTGCGCTTCCGATTGGGCGCATTCGCTCTGGTACGGCATCGGCAGGCGCGCCAGCTCGTACCATTTGCCCTGGTAGCGCTTGAGGTCGACATTGCCGGCCGTCTTCGGCACCAGCGGGTCGTTGGCCGAGGTGGCGCAACCACCCAGCAGCATGACCAGGCACATTCCCAGCAGCAGGTGCACACGCGTCATTTGAGGCCCTGCCCTGAATACATCAACACCTTGTCTGCGGCGTACTGAACGCTGATGAAGCTCTTCTCGTCCCCCCAGGTACAACTGCTCATGCCCAGCGCGCCGGAGCATTCGGCGGGGGTGCCGAGCAAGTGCTCGACCTCGGCCTTGTTCATACCGGCCTTGAGCTTGGAATAGTTTTCCTGATTGATCTTGCTGCACGCAGTCAGGACGACGCACAAGGACAACAGGGCGAGGGAACGCAACGACATGAAGGAACACTCCTGAAAGGTGGGTGCAGGCGAGTGGCCTGCAGTGACCTTCGACGGGAAAATCCCTCCCTGGTTCCCTGCCACCCCCCCTTTCGTTCTACGCCGTTGGTCGGTTGGAACTGCGCAAACGATTAATGTTTCTGCGCAGACGGACGACACAGCTAGCGGCTGTGGCGCATTGCCGCAGCCTCCCCTCCGACGTGCCTTGTGCAGACCGCAAAAAAAAATGACCAAGAACCTGAAGTTCAGCCACAAGATCCTGCTGGCCGCCGCCCTCGTGGTGGCCGTTGCCTTCACCTGTTTCGTCCTGTTCAACGATTACCGACAGCGCCAGTCCCTGCGCAGCGATACGCAAAATACCCTGCAAGAGCTGGGCGGCCTCACGGCCGGCACCATCCGCAACTGGCTCGACAGCCGCATCCAGCTGCTCGACTCGCTGGCTCAGCAGATCGCCATCGATGGCCCCGGCAAGACCAGCCTCGACCGCAGCCTGGCACTGCCCGTCTACGCCAGCAATTTCCAGCTCACCTATTTCGGCGGCCAGGACGGCAGCATGCAGTCGGTGCCGGTGGGCAACCGCGCCGCAGACTACGACCCCCGCGTACGCGGCTGGTACAAGGCCGCCAGCGCTGGCACGGGCACCATCGTGACCGAACCCTACATCTCGGCGTCCGCCGGCAAGCGGGTGATCACCCTGGCCACGCCGGTCCGGCAAGCGGGCCGGCTGGTTGGCGTCAGCGGCGCCGACACCGACCTGCAGACCATCAGCAACCTACCGCTCGACCTGATGCTCAAGGTCGGTGCAGGCACGCAAGGTGCTCTGCAGGTTCTGCACCCCTTCCTGATTCAGCGTATTGATCTCGGTGATGTCGACATTGATCTAGGGAGTTTCAGGATCTAAGAAAGCTGGGGCCGCTATGCGGCCCTATCGCGACACAAGGCCGCTCCTACAGGGATCGGTGTAGGAGCGGCCTTGTGTCGCGATAGGCCTGCGCAGCAGGCCCATCACCTCAGAACCTGGACCCAGGCTCCAGCAAAAAGTCCATCTCTTCACTGGTGCTGGGCCTGTTCAGCATCAGGTTGCGATGCGGGAAGCGCCCGAACCGGGCGATCACCCGCTGGTGCTGCTCGGCATAGTCGAGGAAGCCTTCGAACAACCGGCGGTTGCCGTCAGGCTGCTCGTCCAGCAGGATCTGGTAACGCTCGACACTCAGGTTCTGCCAGTCCAGCACCTCGGCATGCTCCAGCACCAGCAGCACGAATACCCGCTGGATCGGCAGCAGCTGGTAGTCCCAGCCCTTCTGCAAGCCTTGCATGGCCACCACCTGGGCACGCCGGTCGCCTTCGAAGGCGCGCGGCGTGTCGCGGTGGATCATGCGCGGCAGCTGATCCAGCAGGATCAGCAGGCCGAGCCAGCCCTGCGGGCTCTGCTGCCACTCGTCGAGCCCGCCCGCCAGGGCATGCTCGACCAGGTCGCCAAACAACGCCTGGGCTTCGGCATCGTGATGCTTGCCGAACCACAGCGTGCTCTTCTCGTCAGCCACGGCCTGGGCACTGTTGCCCCAACCGAACCACCATTCCAGCAACGGCTGCCAAGGTGCGAGCATGGGTTACTCCTTGTGGTAGGCGGTCACGCGCTCGACCTCTTCCTTCGAGCCGAGAATCACCGACACGCGTTGGTGCAGGCTCTCGGGCTTGATGTCGAGGATGCGATCGTAACCGTTGGTGGAGGCGCCGCCGGCCTGTTCGATGATGAACGACATCGGGTTGGCTTCGTACATCAGGCGCAGCTTGCCCGGCTTGCTCGGCTCGCGAGCGTCGCGCGGGTACATGAACAGGCCGCCACGGGTCAGGATGCGGTGCACGTCAGCCACCATCGAGGCGATCCAGCGCATGTTGTAGTTCTTCTTCAGCGGCCCGGTCTCACCGGCCAGCAGCTCGCCCACGTAGCGCTGCACCGGGGCTTCCCAGTGGCGCTGGTTGGACATGTTGATGGCGAATTCGGCGGTGGTTTCCGGTACGCGGATGTTCTCGTGGGTCAGTACGAAGCTGCCCAGTTCGCGGTCCAGGGTGAAGCCCTTGACGCCGTTGCCCAGGGTCAGGATCAGCATGGTCTGCGGGCCGTAGATGGCATAACCGGCGGCGACCTGCTCGGTACCTGGCTGGAGGAAGGCGTTTTCGTTGAGGGTTTCGTTCTGGCTCAGGTACTCGTTAGGGCAACGCAGGACCGAGAAGATGGTGCCGACCGAGACGTTGACGTCGATGTTCGACGAACCGTCCAGCGGGTCGAACACCAGCAGGTAGGCGCCTTTCGGGTACTTGCCCGGGATCTGGTAGGCGTTGTCCATTTCCTCGGACGCCATGCCGGCCAGGTGGCCGCCCCACTCGTTGGCTTCGAGCAGGATGTCGTTGGAAATCACGTCGAGCTTCTTCTGCACTTCGCCCTGCACGTTTTCGGTGCCCATGCTGCCCAGCACGCCGCCCAGGGCGCCCTTGGAGACATGGTGGCTGATTTCCTTGCACGCACGCGCCACCACTTCGATCAGGAAGCGCAGATCGGCAGGGGTATTGTTGCTGCGGGTCTGCTCAATCAGATAGCGACTCAGGGTAACGCGGGACATGTATGGCTCCGAAAGGATGGGAAAAAAACCCCCGCAGTTTACAGGGAGTGTTGCAAGCTAGCGAGCGGTGAGACTCGCCTGGGCTGTCAGACGGCACAATAGGTCGGGAGTTCAGCGCTCGCCAGGCCGACGGTCAGTTGGGGCTGCTGCGCGGCCCCGCTGCTCAATCCAACGCCTTCCAGATCTCGGTGGCATATTCACGAATGGTCCGGTCCGAAGAGAACCAGCCCATCCTCGCCGTGTTCAGCACCGCCATGCGCCACCACTCCTGCGGCGTATGCCACAGCTCCTCGACCCTGCGCTGGGCGTCCCAATACGCGTCGAAATCCGCACAGACCAGGAACCGATCGTAGGCCACCAGGCCATCGACCAGCCCCGCGTAACGCCCCGGATCGTCAGACGAGAATACCCCACTGCGGATCGCCTGCAGCACATCGTTCAACCGGTGGGAGCTGGCAATCGCGGCGCTGGCGCCAAAATCGTTGGCCCGTTTGCGCGCCTCGACCTGCTGCGCGGTCAGGCCGAATATGAACATGTTGTCCGCGCCCACGTGCTCGCACATCTCGACGTTGGCGCCGTCGAGGGTACCGATGGTCAGCGCGCCGTTGAGGCCGAACTTCATGTTGCTGGTACCCGACGCCTCGTAGCCGGCGGTGGATATCTGCTCCGAAAGGTCCGCCGCCGGGATGATGCTCTCGGCCAGGCTGACGTTGTAGTTGGGCAGGAACACCACCTTGAGCAGGCCGCGCACGGTCGGGTCGTTGTTGACCACACGGGCGATGTCGTTGGTCAGCTTGATGATCAGCTTGGCCTGGTGATAGCTCGCCGCCGCCTTGCCAGCGAAAATCTTCACCCGCGGCACCCAGTCGGTGCCAGGGTCGTTGCGTATCGCCTGGTACAGGGCAACGGTATGCAGAAGATTGAGCAACTGACGCTTGTACTCGTGGATCCGCTTGACCTGCACATCGAACAGCGCTTCAGGATTGACCGTGACCCCTATTCGGTCCTGGATGATGCTGGCCAGCGCGCGCTTGCTGTGCAGGCGCTGGGCGGCGAAGGCCTTGCGGAAGCTGCCTTTGTCGGCGAACGGCACCAGGTCGGCCAGACGGCCTTGCGGGTCGTCCAGCAGCTCCGGGCCCACGGCCTCCACCAGCATCGCCGTCAGCTGCGGGTTGGACTGGTAGAGCCAGCGGCGGAAGGTGATGCCGTTGGTCTTGTTGTTGATGCGTTGCGGGTAAAGCTTGTGAAGTTCGGCGAACACTGTGCTTTTCATCAGCTTGCTGTGCAGCGCCGACACGCCGTTGACACTGTGCGAACCGAGAAACGCCAGGTTGCCCATGCGCACCCGGCGGCCGCCTTCCTCCTCGATCAGCGATACCGCACGCAGCACGTCGAAATCGTGCAGGCCCTTGGCGCGCAGGCCATCGATATGGAAGGCGTTGATCAGGTAGATGATCTGCATGTGCCGCGGCAGCATGCGCTCCATCAGCGCCACCGGCCAGGTCTCCAGCGCTTCAGGCAGCAGGGTGTGATTGGTGTAGGCGAGCGTGCCGACGGTCAGCTCCCAGGCTTTTTCCCACGGGACTTCATGCTGGTCGACCAGCAACCGCATCAGTTCGGCCACGGCGATCGAGGGGTGGGTGTCGTTGAGCTGGATGGCCGCTGCATCGGGCAGGTTGAGCAGGTCCTTGTGCATGTTCAGGTGCCGGCGCAGCAGGTCTTGCAACGAGGCGGAGACGAAGAAGTACTCCTGGCGCAAGCGCAACTCCTGCCCCGCTTCGGTGCTGTCCGCTGGATACAGCACTCGCGAGATGCTCTCGGCCCGCGCCACTTCCGCTACGGCACCCAGATGGTCGCCGGCATTGAAGCGTTCCAGGTGCAGTTCTTCCAGCGCGCGTGCGCGCCACAGCCGCAGGGTGTTGACGCTGGCGCCACGCCAGCCGACCACCGGCGTGTCATAGGCCACCGCCCGCACGGTCTCGCCGGGCGTCCACACCTGGCGCTGCGTGCCATCGGCATCGTGCACCGTTTCGACGCTGCCGCCGAAGCTGATCGGGTAGATCACTTCCGCCCGCTCGAACTCCCAGGGGTTGCCGAAGTCCAGCCAGTTCTCGGTCTGCTCTTGCTGCCAGCCATCGACAACCGCCTGGCGGAACAGGCCGTGCTCATAGCGGATGCCATAGCCGTGGGCCGCGATGCCGAGGGTCGACATGCTTTCCATGAAGCATGCCGCCAACCGGCCCAGACCGCCATTGCCCAGCGCCGCGTCCGGTTCGAGCAGGCGGATGCGCTCCAGGTCCACCTCCAGCCCTTCGAGCGCCTCGCGAGCAACGTCCAGAATGCCCAGGTTGCTCAGGCTGTCGTAGAGCAGCCGGCCAATGAGAAATTCCAGGGAGAGGTAGTAGACCCGTTTCTGGCTGCGCCGATAGGCCCGACGGGTGTGGTCCATCCAGTGGTCGACCATGTGGTCGCGTGCGGCCAGGGCGATGGCTTCGAACCAGTCGTGGTCGAAAGCGTGCTTGGGGTCCTTGCCGACCGCGTAGGTCAGCTTGTCCAGTACAGCGGCGCGAAATTCGGCCACCTCGGCGTCACGTGCTTTGGGTTCCTGAGACATGCGGCATCCTCGGGCAAGTTGACGAAAGCGGAGGGAGAGCGTTCAGACTAGACCCTTCGACAGAGAGTGATGGAGACGGTTCGCAGTTTTCATGCCCACTCGGCAAAAGATTGTTCACAAATTGAACAACTCCGGTATGATCGCGCGCCCAACACCGTGATCCAGCTTTACATAACGATGAAAACGACCCTGATTGCCGCAGCCGAAGTCGACCGCCTGGAAACCTGGCAGCGCTATGCCAGCCACATGTGCGGGGGCTGCCATTCGACCTGCTGCACCCTGCCGGTGGAAGTGAAGATCAAAGACCTGATCCGCATTGGTGTGGTGGACGAGTTCGAGAAGGACGAGCCGCCGAAGAACATCGCCAAACGCCTGCAGAAAGACGGGATCATCGAACGATTCAACCAGAAGTCGGGGATCTTCACCCTGACTCGGATGAGCAATGACGATTGCCTCTATCTGGATCGTAAGAGCCGGCTGTGCACCATTTATGACAAGCGCCCGGACACCTGCCGCAACCACCCGAAGATCGGGCCGCGGCCGGGGTATTGTGCGTACAAGCCGAAGGCGAACGTGCGCTGATTCATTGCCCTTGAGCACCTGCAGGCCACAGAGTCTGTATTCCCACCATGAACTCAGAAAATTCCTACACATTTGCACTGGAGGTACAGCCTCCTGCGAAATATCCTACGAGCTCTGTCGACGCGTGTCTGATTGTCCCTGGAAACCTGACTATCTAGGATTTCCGGGTCGCTGCTGTTTAGCGATGCGGGTGTGGAAACCCGGTTACTCACTCAGATCGCGGTTGTAATGGCAGCTGTGCGCGGGAGGCCGCTTGGCCTACCGGGTGCTTGGGTGACCGGTTTTTCCACCCCGCGTACAGTTGCCGCCTCTACGTGTGGAAACGTTGGTGGCAGTTCCTTTGATCTCACCCAGGAATTGCTATGAAAAAGATAGTCCCCGACCCACCTCACCATTTTGACCTGCCAGACGGCACGACCCTCACCTACGCCATCGGCAACAACCTCGTTCCCCTCGACCATGTCGTGGTCAACATCACCCATTACCTGACGATCGCCTACACCCACAGCCACCGCGCCCTCGATGGCATTGCCGATGAGGCCGCGCGAGAGTCGCTGATGAACGGGTTGCGGGCCATGCAGTTGGCCTGGGGGCAGGCGGATGCGCTTTCCCTCGCCCTGGAGCGTACCGGCAGCTTGCATTGATGCTCAACGCTTCGCGGGGCAAGCCCGCGCCCACAAAGACGGCACAACTCGCAAACCCTGTGAAGATCCTGTGGGAGCGGGCTTGTCCCGCGAACACCGGCTGAGCCGGTGCCATCCATCGTAGTAGTCAGGGAAATGGACCGATGACCGAAGACAACAAGACCACGCCAGGCAAAACCTTTTTCTACCAAGGCGAAGACCATGATCAGCCGCTGTTCCAGATAGCCGCCGGCATCCCGTGCCAGAACGCCCGTGAACAGGCCTCCGAGCTGATGGGCTATGTGCGCGACATGACGCTTACCGGTGTGATGGAAAACGACCAGCAACTGATCTGGGCTTCGCACTACTTGAGTGCATTGGCCAAGGCGCTGTTGGACGATGCCGAGTTGGGCATGATGCGCTAAGCCCGCCGCTCATTTTCCGCAACCGGGGAAGCTCGGGACGGGGCTGCCTGCACCAGCCCTATCGCCGGCAAGCCGGCTCCCACACAAAACCTGCAGCGCCGCAAATACACTGTGGGGGCCGGCTTGCCGGCGATAGGTCCAGATCAGTTGGGGAAGGTTCTGCAGGCTTGGCCATTGTCCTTCGGCGGATGGGTCGGGAAGGTCTCAGGTAACACCGTCACCGGGCTGGTGGCGACGAATCCATCAGCAAACCGCGCCTCCACAAACCGCGCCTGCCAGCCCTGCGACGGCGCAGTCCAGTCGAGACTGAAAGCTTCGCTGGGCACTAATGTCTGGGATGTGTAGCGAACCCCACAAGCATGCCGAAAATCCCGGTCCTCGCCGTTGTGCGCAGTCCAGACCTTCACTGCTACAGGCATTTCAGATAAGCGCACCTGCAATCGTCCCACCTCCTCGCCCGGCAACACCTGCACGCCAGGCAGAGGCCGACCCGCCTGGATACGCTGGACAAAGGGTACGAGCGTGGTAGCGACATGGGCGCGCACGCCGCCATGGTCCGAGTTCGGCAGCACCCTGAGGCTGGTCTGGCCCGGCAGACGCTGCAGGTAGTCCGTGGCGTGGTCGGGCGCGAAGAAATCATCCCCGCTGGCGGATACCAGGTACTTGGGTATTTCCAGGCGAGCGCCCGGCTCATCCAGATACCGCATCGGGTCCATCAGCCCCATCAGCCGCTCGAAAGCTGGGCTGCCCAACTGCTGCAAGACACCCGCTGCCTGATAGGGCCAAAGCGCCAGCGGCCATGCACCACCGTAGCGCTTGCGCAAGCCGGCCAACATATCGGAAGTGTCGGCAACATCGATGACGCTGGGCACAATCGCAATCACCCGGTCATCGGCCAAGGCCGTCAGCCACGCACTCCAACCGCGCTTCGAGGCGCCGGTGATGATGAAGCGCTCGATGCGCAATTCGGGCAATGCGCCTGCCGTGAGGTCCATCGCCCTGCTCGCGGCGGCAGCCATCGGCACATGCAGCGGTAGCTCCGGCGCGGCGGTTTCGCTGCGCAGCGCGTGCGCCCAGGTGTGGGCCACTGCGTGATCCTCGCGCATCGGCGCCTGGGCATCGCTGAAGGTCACGTACTGGTTGGGCACGTCGCTGATCATTGCCACAACGGTCTGCGTCTGCACAGCCACCGCACTGAGCGCCTCGGACGAGTAGTCGGGTGTCTGTTGTTTCTCACCCAATCTCACGCCGTTATTCACCACCAGCAGCGCCTTTTCCTGCAAGGCAGCGTCGGGCACATAAAGCTCGACGCGGTGCTCCCACAAGCGGGGTTCGACCACCGGTTCAGGCGCCCAGGCCTGCGAGGTCATCCGGTACTGATAAAGGGTATAGCCCTGCGCAGGCGTCTTCTGCTCAAGCTGGTACTGCAGCGGCGCCTGCCTTACCTTTTCGACATGACAGCGGGCCACTTCCTGCGGGCGCAGCCCGCTGCAGTCCTGCTGGGCACTGGCCTGATAACAGACAGCGAGACAGGGAATTACCAACAAATAGCGAGCGTTCATGTTTCGTGGTCCATGGAAAGGAGCAGGCAATGTAGGCAACGGTTCCAAGCGCCGCAAGGTAGCTGAAACATGCAGCCGCGAAATACAGCCGCTTCCTATGGCACTTTCCACAAAGCAAACAAAAACGCCCCCGGTCTTTCGACCGGGGGCGTTTTCATTCAGCCTGAACTAACTCAGTTCTTGGCTTTCTTGGCAGCGCGGGTACGCTCGCCTTCGTCCAGGATCTTCTTGCGCAGACGGATCGACTTCGGCGTGACTTCGCACAGCTCGTCGTCCTGGATGAATTCCAGGGCCTGTTCCAGGGTGTGGCGAACTGGCGGCACCAGGGCGATGACTTCGTCCTTGCCCGAAGCACGCATGTTGTCGAGCTTCTTGCCTTTGGTCGGGTTCACGCCCAGGTCGTTGTCGCGGCTGTTCAGGCCGATGATCTGACCGTTGTAGATCTCTTGACCGTGTTCAACGAACAGCTTGCCACGCGCCTGGAGGGTTTCCAGTGAGTAGGTCAGTGCCTTGCCGGTCTCGACCGAAACCAGTACGCCGTTCAGGCGGCCGGACATCTGGCCGGACTTCATGGTGTCGTAGCGATCGAAGATCGAGGTCAGAATGCCTGCACCGTTGGTCAGGGTCAGGAACTGGTTACGGAAACCGATCAGACCACGGGCTGGAATGTTGTACTCCAGGCGCACACGGCCTTTGCCATCCGGAACCATGTTGGTCAGGTCGCCTTTACGCAGACCCATCTCTTCCATGACCTTGCCCTGCGAATCTTCAGGGATGTCGATGGTGACGTTCTCGAACGGCTCCTGCTTGACGCCGTCGACTTCGCGGATGATCACTTCAGGACGGCCTACGGCCATCTCGAAGCCTTCACGGCGCATGGTTTCGATCAGTACCGACAGGTGCAGCTCACCACGGCCCGATACCTTGAACTTGTCAGGGGAATCGGTTTCCTGAACACGCAGAGCAACGTTATACAGCAGCTCCTTGTCCAGACGGTCCTTGATGTTACGGCTGGTGACGAACTTGCCTTCTTTACCGCAGAACGGCGAGTCGTTGACCTGGAAGGTCATGGAAACGGTCGGCTCGTCAACGGTCAGCGGCTTCATCGCTTCTACCGCGTCCGGGGCGCACAGGGTGTCGGAGATGAACAGCTCGTCGAAACCGCTGATGCAGACGATGTCGCCAGCCTGGGCTTCTTCGACGTCAACACGGTGCAGACCGTGGTGACCCATCAGCTTCAGGATACGGCCGTTGCGCTTCTTGCCGTTGGTGTCGATGGCGACAACCGGGGTGTTCGGCTTGACGCGACCACGGGCAATACGACCAACGCCGATAACGCCGAGGAAGCTGTTGTAGTCCAGCGCGGAGATCTGCATCTGGAACGAACCGTCACGGTCGACGTCCGGTGCTGGTACGTTGTCGACGATCGACTGGTACAGCGCGGTCATGTCTTCGCCCATGGCGGTGTGGTCCAGGCCGGCGATGCCGTTCAGGGCCGAGGCGTAGACGACTTTGAAGTCCAGCTGTTCGTCGGTGGCACCGAGGTTGTCGAACAGGTCGAAGATCTGGTCCAGAACCCAGTCAGGACGCGCGCCCGGACGGTCGACCTTGTTGATCACGACGATCGGCTTCAGACCGGCTTCGAAGGCCTTCTTGGTCACGAAGCGGGTTTGCGGCATAGGGCCGTCTTGAGCGTCGACCAGCAGCAGCACGGAGTCGACCATCGACATCACACGTTCTACCTCGCCACCGAAGTCGGCGTGGCCGGGGGTGTCGACGATGTTAATGTGGTAGCCGTTCCAGTTGATGGCGGTGTTCTTCGCCAGAATGGTAATGCCGCGCTCTTTTTCCTGGTCGTTGGAGTCCATGACGCGCTCGTCGTTGAGCTCGTTACGCTCCAGGGTGCCGGACTGGCGCAGGAGTTTGTCTACCAGGGTGGTCTTACCATGGTCAACGTGGGCGATGATGGCGATGTTACGCAGATTTTCGATCACAACTGTATCTCGATCAGAGGATTCGGTTGCCGCCAGTCTAGGCGGCCAATATGAAGTTAAAAGGCTCAGCGGGCCCAGCGGTCGGGAGGGCGATGGCGGATGCTGCCGCCATACAGCCCTGGCATCTTATGCCGGACGATAAACACGCACATTGGCATGTCCCTCACTGAGCAGGTGGTGTGCGTGCAGACGGCTCATCACACCTTTGTCGCAATACAGCAAGTACTGGCGCGTGGGGTCCAGGTGCTTGAACTTGCTGTTGATCGCGTAGAACGGCATGGCCTGGACTTCGATACCATCCAGTGCCAGTGGTTCGTCTTCCTGGGCGTCGGGATGACGGATGTCGATGACGATCTGGCCCGGCAGCGCCTCGGCCACTTCCTCGACTTCGATGTCCTTGCCCAGCTCGTCGATCACGTGGTCGATGGAGATGAACTTGGCGCGTTCGAGGGCGCGCTCCAGCACGGCCATGTCGAACTGCTTCTCTTCATGCTCCATGCGGTGACGCTTGGCATGAGTGGTCGGGTTCACCGAGATCACGCCGCAGTATTCAGGCATGTGCTTGGCGAAGTCGGCGGTGCCGATTTCGTTGGCCTGGTCGATGATGTCCTGCTTGTGGCTGGCCAGCAATGGGCGCAGTACCAGCTTGTCGGTGGCCGAATCGATGATCGACAGGTTCGGCAGCGTCTGGCTCGACACCTGGGAGATCGCCTCGCCGGTGACCAGCGCTTCGATTTCCAGACGGTCGGCCATGTGCGCCGCACCGCGCAGCATCATGCGCTTGAGGGTCACGCCCATGTAGCTGTTGTCGACCTTGTTGAGAATCTCGCCGACCACTTCTTCGAACGGCACGCTGATGAACAGCACGCGCTGGCTGCTGCCGTACTTCTTCCACAGGAAGTGGGCGACTTCCATCACCCCCAGCTCGTGGGCGCGGCCGCCGAGGTTGAAGAAGCAGAAGTGGGTCATCAGGCCACGGCGCATCATCTGGTAGGCCGCCACGGTGGAGTCGAAGCCACCGGACATCAGCACCAGGGTCTGCTCCAGGGCGCCCAGCGGGTAGCCGCCGATGCCCTGGTGCTGGTTGTGGATGACGTACAGGCGCTGGTCGCGGACTTCGATGCGCACCAGCACTTCCGGGGTCTTCAGGTCGATGCCGACGGCACCGCACTGTTGGCGCAACTGGCTGCCGACGTAGCGGTCGACGTCCATCGAAGTGAAGTCGTGGTGGCCGCCACGCTTGCAGCGCACGGCGAAGCGCTTGCCGGCCAGCAGGTGGCCGAAGTGCTGCTTGCACTTGGCGACGATGTCGTCGAAGTCGCCCAGCGGGTATTCCTCGACCTGCAGGAAGTGGGTGATACCCGGCGTGCAGGAAAGGCGCTCGATCATCTCGCGCTGGACCTTCTCGTCCTCGACGCGGGTAACCACTTCGAGATTGTCCCAGACACCATCGACCGCGAGCTCAGGATCGAGATCCTTGAGCACGTTGCGGATGTTCTTGCCGAGCTGACGGATGAAGCGCTTGCGCACTGGCCGGCTCTTGATGGTGATCTCTGGGAAGACTTTGACGATAAGTTTCATTGGGTTAACAGCGCGCGCAGGGCCTGCCGAAAATGAGGGGCGCGAATTATATCGGAAATTGCTCAGGATTTGACCAACTTTTGTACAGAAGGTTGGATTTATGTTGCCTGTACCGGCCCCATCGCCGGCAAGCCAGCTCCCACAGGCTCAATGACAAGCCTCAAGCCCTGCACCCTCCCCTGTGGGAGCCAGCTTGCTGGCGATGGGGCCCTTAAAGGAAGCGCAACTCTCAAGCAATGCACCGTATTGGTGCGCAACAAATAAAAATCGCATCTTAAGGGTGCATTTTTCTTCAGGCCAACCCCTGCATATGCCCGCAAACGCCCCCTTTTATCCCGCCCTCGCCATTTTCGGGCACTGGCATGCAATTTGCTCCCTTGTGAGGCAGGTAAGCTTGGCCGACTATCCGCGCCCGGCAACACCCTTTTTCCAGAGCAGCGGCCCACCGTGCTCTAGACCCTCCGGAGGACAACATGTCGAAGTCGGTTCAACTCATCAAAGATCATGACGTCAAGTGGATTGATCTGCGTTTCACGGACACCAAAGGCATTCAGCATCACGTGACCATGCCTGCGCGTGATGGCCTGGACGAAGACTTCTTCGAAGTCGGCAAAATGTTCGACGGCTCCTCCATCGCTGGCTGGAAAGGCATCGAAGCTTCCGACATGATCCTGATGCCGGTCGACGACACCGCCGTACTGGACCCGTTCACCGAAGAGCCGACCCTGATCATCACCTGCGACATCGTCGACCCGTCGAGCATGCAGGGCTACGATCGCGACCCGCGCGGCATCGCCAAGCGCGCCGAAGAGTACCTGAAGAGCACCGGCATCGGTGACACCGTGTTCGCAGGCCCGGAGCCTGAGTTCTTCATCTTCGACGAAGTGAAGTTCCAATCGGACATTTCCGGCTCGATGTTCAAGATCTTCTCCGAGCAAGGCTCGTGGATGACCGGCGCTGACGTGGAAGGCGGCAACAAAGGCCACCGTCCAGGCGTGAAAGGCGGCTACTTCCCGGTTCCGCCGTTCGACCACGACCACGAAATCCGTACTGCCATGTGCAACGCACTGGAAGAAATGGGCCAGACCGTTGAAGTTCACCACCACGAAGTGGCGACTGCCGGCCAGAACGAAATCGGCGTCAAGTTCAACACCCTGGTGAAGAAGGCTGACGAAGTACAGGCCCTGAAGTACGTCGTGCACAACGTTGCCGACGCCTACGGCAAGACCGCTACCTTCATGCCGAAGCCACTGTATGGCGACAACGGCTCGGGCATGCACGTGCACATGTCGATCTGGAAAGACGGCAAGAACACCTTCTCGGGTGAAGGCTATGCCGGTCTGTCCGACACCGCCCTGTACTTCATCGGCGGCATCATCAAGCACGGCAAGGCCCTGAACGGCTTCACCAACCCGTCGACCAACTCCTACAAGCGTCTGGTCCCAGGTTTCGAAGCTCCGGTGATGCTGGCCTACTCGGCTCGCAACCGTTCCGCCTCGATCCGCATTCCTTACGTCGGCAGCCCGAAAGCCCGCCGTATCGAAGCGCGCTTCCCGGACCCATCGGCCAACCCGTACCTGGCCTTCGCGGCCCTGCTGATGGCTGGCCTGGACGGCATCCAGAACAAGATCCACCCAGGCGACGCAGCTGACAAGAACCTGTACGACCTGCCACCGGAAGAGGCCAAGGACATTCCGCAAGTGTGCGGCAGCCTGAAAGAAGCCCTGGAAGAGCTGGACAAAGGCCGTGCGTTCCTGACCAAGGGCGGCGTGTTCTCCGACGACTTCATCGATGCCTTCATCGAACTGAAGAGCGAAGAAGAGATCAAGGTCCGTACCTTCGTGCACCCGCTGGAATACGAGCTGTACTACAGCTGCTGATGTGATCGGCGCCTTGCGCTGATCAACTCGACAGAAACGGCCTCCTTCGGGAGGCCGTTTCTGTTTCTGCCTTCTACAACTTCGGAAGGTTCCTACCCGAGAAATACGCCAGCTTCTGCACACTCGATACCTCACCCTTTTTGGAGAATTGCCATGCGTCCATTACCCGTTTTCGCTCTTGCCTTGAGCCTTGCTGGCTGCGCCAGCCCCCCGACAGGCAGCCCCGCCCTCGACCCCTTGCTCGACGCCATCGAGCAGCGCTTGAACCTGGCCAGCGCCGTAGCATTGCACAAGTGGGACCAGGGCCAACCCGTACAGGCAACCCAGCGCGAACAGCAGGTGCTGGCGAACGTGCGCGCGGCCGCGCCCGCTCATGGCCTGGCCCCGCAGCGCGCCGAAGCGTTTTTCGCCGACCAGATCGAAGCCAACAAGCTGGTCCAGTACAGCCTGCTCTCCCGCTGGCATCGCCAGGGCATGGCGCCGGACACGCCACGCCAGGACTTGCAGCAACAGATCCGCCCACAACTCGACGAGCTGCAGGCCAAGTTGCTGGTCCGACTGGCCGCATTCGAGCAGCAGCCGCCACCGGCGTGCGCCACCCGACTGGCCGAGGCGCTGGCCAGCCGACCGGTCGACAACCTGACCCGCAGCGCACTGGTACGTGCCACCGGCCAGCTGTGCGACAAACCTTGAAACCTCTATGCTCTATATTGGTGCAGTCAATGCAATACGGGCGTTGAGGGCAGCCCAAAATGGGTCACAAAAAACGTTAAACCAGGGCATTCTGTTCCGAATTCGCGCAATTACAGGCCTTTTTCGGCCAATTCCGCTTCTTTTCGGAGCCTTGGTTTGTTTCTTGCATTTTTAGTCCCATGAGGCTGGCATCAGCGGATCCATAGCGCGCCCGGCCATGCCCACCGCCATGCCAGACAAGCGCCAAAAGAGGTCAACGACGCCTTATGACCATCAGCGATGCACAGCACCGTCTGCTTCTGGACAACCTGACCACAGCCACGCTACTGCTCAATGCGGAACTGCGCCTGGAATACATGAACCCGGCCGCCGAAATGCTGCTGGCGGTCAGCGGCCAGCGCAGTCATGGGCAATTCATCAGCGAGCTGTTCACCGAGTCGACCGAGGCGCTCAACTCCTTGCGCCAGGCGGTGGAACACGCGCACCCCTTCACCAAGCGTGAAGCGCAACTGACTTCGCTGACCGGCCAGACCATCACCGTCGACTACGCGGTGACGCCGATCCTGCACCAGGGCAGTACCCTGCTGTTGCTGGAGGTACACCCGCGCGACCGCCTGCTGCGCATCACCAAGGAAGAAGCCCAGCTGAGCAAGCAGGAAACCACCAAGATGCTGGTGCGCGGCCTGGCCCACGAAATCAAGAACCCGCTGGGTGGTATCCGTGGCGCGGCGCAGTTGCTGGCACGTGAACTCCCTGAGGAGGGGCTGCGCGACTACACCAACGTGATCATCGAGGAAGCCGACCGGCTGCGTAACCTGGTCGACCGCATGCTGGGCTCCAACAAGCTGCCATCGCTGGCCATGACCAATATCCACGAGGTACTGGAGCGGGTCTGCAGCCTGGTCGACGCCGAAAGCCAAGGGTGCATCACCTTGGTGCGTGACTACGACCCCAGCCTGCCCGACCTGCTCATCGACCGCGAGCAGATGATCCAGGCGGTATTGAACATCGTGCGCAACGCCATGCAGGCGATCAGTTCGCAGAACGAACTGCGCCTGGGCCGCATCACCCTGCGCAGCCGTGCAGTGCGCCAGTTCACCATCGGCCATGTGCGCCACCGCCTGGTGGCCCGCGTCGAGATCATCGACAACGGCCCGGGCATTCCGACGGAACTGCAGGACACCCTCTTCTATCCCATGGTCAGTGGACGTCCGGATGGCACCGGGCTGGGCCTGGCCATCACCCAGAACATCATCAGCCAGCACCAGGGCCTGATCGAGTGCGAAAGCCACGCGGGCCACACCGCGTTTTCGATCTTCCTGCCCCTGGAACAAGGAGCCACCGCCTCATGAGCCGAAGTGAAACCGTATGGATCGTCGACGATGATCGCTCCATCCGCTGGGTCCTGGAAAAAGCCCTGCAACAGGAAGGCATGACCACCCAGAGCTTCGACAGCGCCGACGGCGTGATGGGCCGCCTGGCCCGGCAGCAACCGGACGTGATCATTTCCGACATCCGCATGCCAGGTGCCAGCGGCCTCGACCTGCTGGCCCAGATCCGCGAGCAGCATCCACGCCTGCCGGTCATCATCATGACTGCCCATTCCGACCTGGACAGCGCCGTGGCCTCCTACCAGGGTGGTGCCTTCGAGTACCTGCCCAAGCCGTTCGATGTCGACGAAGCCGTGTCGCTGGTCAAGCGTGCCAACCAGCACGCCCAGGAACAGCAAGGCCTGGACGTGCCCCTGGCGCTGGCCCGGACCCCCGAGATCATCGGCGAAGCGCCAGCGATGCAGGAGGTGTTTCGCGCCATCGGCCGGCTCAGCCATTCCAATATCACTGTCTTGATCAACGGCGAGTCGGGTACCGGCAAAGAGTTGGTGGCGCATGCCCTGCACCGTCACAGCCCGCGTGCAGCGTCGCCATTCATCGCCTTGAACATGGCGGCGATCCCCAAGGACCTGATGGAGTCCGAGCTGTTCGGTCACGAGAAAGGCGCCTTCACTGGTGCGGCCAACTTGCGACGCGGGCGTTTCGAGCAGGCTGACGGCGGCACGCTGTTCCTCGACGAGATCGGTGACATGCCGGCCGACACCCAGACCCGACTGCTGCGGGTGCTGGCCGACGGCGAGTTCTATCGCGTTGGCGGCCATGTGCCGGTGAAGGTCGATGTGCGCATCATCGCGGCGACCCACCAGAACCTTGAGTCGCTGGTAACAGCCGGCAAGTTCCGTGAGGACTTGTTCCACCGCTTGAACGTCATACGCATTCACATTCCACGCCTGGCAGACCGGCGCGAAGACATTCCGGCGCTGGCTCGCCACTTCCTCGGCCGTGCCGCCCAGGAACTGGCCGTGGAGCCGAAACTGCTGAAACCGGAAACCGAAGAGTTCATCCGCAACCTGCCTTGGCCAGGCAACGTGCGCCAACTGGAGAACACCTGCCGCTGGATCACCGTGATGGCCTCCAGCCGTGAAGTGCTGATTGGCGACCTACCGCCTGAACTGCTGAATCTGCCGCAGGATACAGCCCCGGTCACCAACTGGGAGCAGGCGCTGCGTCAGTGGGCTGACCAGGCGTTGGCACGCGGTCAATCGAACTTGCTCGACAGTGCCGTGCCCAGCTTCGAACGGATCATGATAGAGACGGCGCTCAAGCACACGGCCGGGCGACGTCGCGATGCGGCGGTGCTGCTGGGCTGGGGGCGCAATACCCTGACCCGCAAGATCAAGGAGCTGGGGATGAATGTGGATGGCGGGGATGATGACGATGGCGAAGACCATTGAGACCTGGTAAGTCGCTAGATCCTTGGGGCTGCGCAGCAGCCCCAGCAATTTCAGCCTCATGCACCGAACCTGTGCCCTGCGCACCGCCCCAAGGCACAAATCCCCGCAAAACCCGTCCAAATCCATCTCAAAGCCCAATAATCACGGGCTTTTCAAAACTGGCACGCCCCCTGCAATAACCCAGATATCTCCAGTTTCGGGGACCTCGGTACAGGCAGGCCGGGAAATCCCCTCTTTTATTCGTGCAGGCGCACCTGCACACGCCAACGCCCAGCGTCCTCTGCACCGGTCCACTCGCCCTGCAGAGGCCGGGCGGCCACCAGGGTCAGCAACAACCCCTCTTCGCTTTTCTGCAAACGCCAACCCACCGGTTTGCCCTGCAGGCTCAATTGCCCGCGCTGGGCCTTGCCTTCGGCTTCGAACAGCACGGCAACCGTCCCTTCGACATGCTCACCGTGCAGCTTCGGCTCTTCGTTGAACCACAGGTCGAGCCCATCCTGGACCACATCGACCTGCTCCAGCACACGCTCATCCGGTGTGGTGAGGCGACCGATCATCAGCCCAACCATCAGGCCGACGATCGCCAGGGACAGCAGCACACGCGGCAAGCCCTTCGTTCGCAGGTCCGCTTCAGGGGTAGAATGCTCGCCATCTTCTTGCTTGGAGCCGTGCATGTTTCACGTCATCCTCTTTCAACCAGAAATTCCGCCGAACACCGGCAATATCATCCGTCTGTGCGCCAACAGCGGTTGCGACCTGCACCTGATCGAGCCGATCAGTTTCGAGCTGGACGACAAGCGCCTGCGCCGCGCCGGGCTGGACTACCACGAGTATGCCACGCTCAAGCGCCACGAAAGCCTGGCCGGATGCCTGGAAAGCCTGGGTAACCCGCGGCTGTTCGCCTTTACCACCAAGGGCTCGCACCCGTTCCACGAAGTCGCTTATCAGCCGGGCGATGCCTTTTTGTTCGGGCCCGAAAGCCGCGGCCTGCCAGCCGAGGTGCTGGACAGCCTGCCGGCGGAGCAGCGCCTGCGCCTGCCGATGCGGCCGGGGTGCCGTAGCCTGAACCTGTCCAATACCGTGGCGGTCACGGTGTACGAAGCGTGGCGGCAGCAAGGGTTTGCCGGGAGTTGATAGGGCCCAGCGGGCAACAAAAAAGCGCCCCGAGGGGCGCTTTCTTCAAACCAGCAATATCACTGCACGGTCGGCACTTCGCCAGCGTCCTGCATGCGCTGCATTTCTTGCGCGTACAGGGCGTCGAAGTTCACCGGCGACAGCATCAGCGCCGGGAACGAACCACGGGTCACCAGGCTGTCCAGGGTCTCGCGCGCATACGGGAACAGGATGTTCGGGCAGAACGCGCCGAGGGTGTGGCTCATCGAGGACGCGTCGAGGTTCTTGATGAGGAAGATGCCGGCCTGCTGGACTTCGGCAATGAAGGCCACTTCGTCACCGTTCTTGACGGTCACCGACAGGGTCAGCACCACCTCGTGGAAGTCGCCTTCCAAGCCTTTCTGCTTGGTGTTCAGGTCCAGGGAAACGCTTGGCTCCCACTGCTGGCGGAAGATCTGCGGGCTCTTCGGCGCCTCGAAAGACAGGTCGCGCACGTAGATACGCTGCAGCGAGAACTGTGGGCTGTTGTCTTCGGCAGCTGCGCCGTTGGTCTGTTGGTCGGTCATGGCAGATCCTTATCCTAATGTTTTCGAATGCACAGCAAGTCAGGCCGCCAGCAGCGCGTCGAGCTTGCCGGCGCGCTCCAGGGCATAAAGGTCATCGCAACCGCCAACGTGGGTAGTGCCGATCCAGATCTGCGGCACGGAGGTACGGCCGGCCTTCTGGCTCATTTCGGCGCGCAGCTGCGGCTTGCCATCGACCTTGATTTCCTCGAAGGCCACACCCTTGCTCTCGAGCAGGTACTTGGCGCGCATGCAGTAGAGGCAATAGTCGCTGGAGTAGACGATGACGGGCTTCATATCACTTCACCAGGGGCAGGTTATCGGCTTTCCAGCTGGAAACACCACCGCTGAGCTTGGCGGCGGTGTAGCCAGCCTTGAGCAGGTCGCGGCAGATCATGCCGGACTGCTGGCCCATCGCGTCAACGACGATCAGGGTCTTTTCCTTGTGCTTGTCCAGTTCGGCCATGCGGCTGGCCATTTTGTCCTGCGGAATGTTCACCGCGCCGACGATGTGGCCGGCGGAGTATTCCTTGGCCGGGCGGATATCGATGACCAGGGCCTTCTCGGCGTTGACCAGCGCGGTCAGCTGGCCATTGCTCAAGCTCTGGCCGCCACGACGGATTTCATTGACCAGCAAGGCGACCAGCAGAACAACGAAGATCGCAACCAGGATGTAGTGATCTGTCGCGAATTGAATCAGGTGAGCAACCATCAGCGGTGTTCCAGGCGATTGAAAATGCCGGCCAGTATACACAGCCCCCCATGACCACCAAAGCCCGTCACGCCGGCGGGAAAGGTGCCTTCATGTTGCACAGGATGACCACGCCGGTCAGCGAACAGGACGATTATTCGCCGCAGGTGGCACATTTGCCCTAAAATGCGTGTCTTTATCATCTTTGAACAACCGTGAGTTTGATTGATGACGAGCACCCCCAAACCCCTTGTCCTGATCATCCTGGATGGTTTCGGTCACAGCGAAAGCCCCGAATACAACGCCATCTTTGCCGCCAACACCCCGGTCTATGACCGCCTGCGCGCGAGTCAGCCGCACGGCTTGATCTCCGGCTCAGGCATGGATGTCGGCCTGCCGGACGGGCAGATGGGCAACTCCGAAGTCGGTCACATGAACCTCGGTGCTGGCCGCGTCGTCTACCAGGACTTCACCCGGGTGACCAAGGCCATCCGCGACGGCGAGTTCTTCCACAACCCGGTGCTTGGCGGTGCGGTGGACAAGGCTGCAGGTGCGGGCAAGGCCGTGCACATCCTCGGCCTGCTCTCCGACGGCGGCGTACACAGCCACCAGGACCACTTGGTCGCCATGGCCGAGCTGGCCGTACAACGTGGTGCCGAGAAAATCTACCTGCACGCCTTCCTCGACGGCCGTGACACTCCGCCGCGCAGCGCGCAGTCGTCCATCGAACTGCTTGATGCCGCCTTCGCCAAGCTCGGCAAGGGGCGCATCGCGAGCCTGATCGGCCGCTACTACGCGATGGACCGTGACAACCGCTGGGACCGTGTCAGCGCCGCCTACAACCTGATCGTCGACAGCGTTGCCGAATACAGCGCAGACAGCGCCGTTGCCGGCCTGGAAGCGGCTTATGCACGTGACGAGAGCGACGAGTTCGTCAAGGCCACGCGCATCGGCGAAGCGGTCAAGGTCGAAGACGGCGATGCGGTGATCTTCATGAACTTCCGCGCCGACCGCGCCCGCGAACTGTCGCGCGTGTTCGTCGAGGCCGATTTCAACGAGTTCCCGCGCGCGCGCCTGCCGAAGCTGGCGGCCTACATCGGCCTGACCCAGTACTCGGCGAAGATCCCGGCCCCTGCGGCCTTCGCCCCGGCCAGCCTGAACAATGTGCTGGGCGAATACCTGGCGAAGAACGGCAAGACCCAGCTGCGCATCGCCGAAACCGAGAAGTATGCCCACGTCACCTTCTTCTTCTCGGGCGGGCGCGAAGAGCCGTTCGAAGGCGAAGAGCGCATCCTCATCCCGTCGCCGAAGGTTGCCACCTACGACCTGCAACCAGAAATGAGCGCACCGGAGGTCACTGACCGCATCGTCGAGGCCATCGAGCAGCAGCGTCATGACGTCATCGTGGTCAACTACGCCAACGGCGACATGGTCGGCCACACCGGCGTGTTCGAGGCCGCGGTCAAGGCGGTCGAGGCCCTCGACGGCTGTGTCGGTCGCATCGTCGAGGCGCTCGACAAGGTAGGCGGCGAAGCGCTGATCACTGCCGACCATGGCAACGTCGAGCAGATGGAAGACGCGTGCACCGGCCAGGCGCACACGGCGCACACCACCGAGCCGGTGCCGTTCATCTATGTCGGCAAGCGCAAGGTCAAGGTCCGCGAAGGCGGCGTGCTGGCCGACGTGGCGCCGACCATGCTTGAACTGCTGGGGCTGGAGAAGCCGGCTGAAATGACTGGCACTTCGATTCTGGTCGAGGCCTGATCTGTGCACAGGGGGCGCTTCGCGCCCCTTGTGGGAACTGGCTTGCCGGCGATTGGGCTGCAAAGCAGCCCCTGTGCAGATGAATTCCAGACAAACGCCCCGCCGCACCAGCAGTGAGGCGTTTTTTTTGCAGGCCCGGGCGGGCATACTACGCCAGTCTCCATCCTTGGTACGCCAAACCCCATGCTTCGCGCCCTGATCCTACTCGCCCTGTCTTGCCTGCTCGGTCCGGCCTTCGCCGACGAGCGTGTGCAGACCCAGCAACAACTGGACGCCACCCGCCAGGACATCGCCGAGCTCAAGAAGATGCTGGGCAAGCTCCAGGAAGAAAAGGCCGGTGTGCAGAAAGACCTGAAATCCACCGAGACCGACATCGGCAACCTCGAAAAGCAGGTGGAGGCTCTGCAGCAAGAACTAAAAAAGACCGAGGGCGAGCTGGAGCGCCTTGATACCGAGAAAAAAAAACTCCAGAGCGCCCGCAGTGAACAACAGCGACTGATCGCCATCCAGGCCCGTTCCGCTTACCAGAACAATGGCCGCGAGGAATACCTCAAGCTGCTGCTCAACCAGCAGAATCCTGAGAAGTTCGCCCGCACCCTTTCCTACTACGACTATCTGAGCAAGGCGCGCACTGAGCAGCTGCGCGCCTTCAACGAGACGCTGCGCCAGCTGGCCAACGTCGAACAGGACATCGGCCGCCAGCAAGAGCAGCTGTTGAGCCAGCGCGCCGACCTCGACACCCGCCGCCAGGCCCTGGAGGTCGAGCGTGGCAAGCGCCAGCAAGTGCTGGCCAAGCTCAACAGCGATGTGAAGGATCGCGACCAGAAACTGCAGGCTCGCGAACAGGACCAGGCTGACCTGGCCAAGGTGCTCAAGACCATCGAGGAAACCCTGGCTCGTCAGGCCCGCGAAGCCGAGGAAGCGCGCAAGAAAGCCCTGCTCGCCCAGCAGGAAGCCGAAAAGCGCCGCCTGCAGCAGGCCCTGGCCGCCCGCGAAGATGCCGAGCCGCCGAAAAAGGCCCGCACCACCCTCGGCCCGATGGTGTCCGGTGACGGCGCCAGCTATGGCGGTGCATTTTCCGCCGCACGGGGCAAACTTCCCTGGCCAGTCAATGGTCGATTGCTGGCACGCTTCGGCGATGCCCGCGGCAACGATGTGCGTGCCAAGTGGGATGGGGTGATGATCGGCGCCAGCCCCGGCACCCAGGTGCGTGCCGTGCACGGCGGGCGCGTGGTGTTCGCCGACTGGTTGCGTGGTGCCGGACTTCTGGTCATTCTCGACCATGGCAATGGCTTCCTGAGCTTGTACGGCCATAATCAGAGCCTGCTCAAGAGCGCCGGTGACATCGTCAAGGCCGGCGAAGCCATTTCCACCGTTGGCGACAGCGGTGGCCAGGACAGCTCGGGCTTGTACTTCGCCATCCGCCAGCAGGGCCGGCCAACCGACCCTGCGCAGTGGTGCAGAGGTTAGATTCACTTTTTACGGTGCAGCGCCAGGCGCTGCGCCGATGCTCGCCAATGAGCGTCTACAGGATCAGGAGTTCGTTCGACATGCTGCACTCGCCTCGCCTCACCCAGCTGGCCCTGACCATCGCCCTGGTGGTCGGCGCACCCTTGGCCAGCGCCGCCGAGCCGGCGCCCGCCAAGTCTGCCGCCGTGCCGGCCACCGAGGCCACCGCGAAGGCGCCGCTGCCACTGGAAGAGCTGCGCACCTTCGCCGAGGTCATGGACCGCATCAAGGCTGCCTACGTCGAACCGGTAGATGACAAGACCCTGCTGGAAAACGCCATCAAGGGCATGCTCAGCAACCTCGACCCGCACTCGGCCTACCTCGGCCCTGAAGACTTCCAGGAACTGCAGGAGAGCACCAGCGGCGAGTTCGGCGGCCTGGGCATCGAAGTCGGCCAGGAAGACGGTTTCATCAAGGTGGTGTCGCCCATCGATGACACCCCGGCCTCGCGTGCCGGCGTCCAGGCGGGCGACCTGATCGTCAAGATCAACGGCGCGCCGACCCGCGGCCAGAGCATGACCGAAGCCGTGGACAAGATGCGCGGCAAGGTCGGCGAGAAGATCACCCTGACCCTGGTGCGCGACGGCGGCAACCCGTTCGACGTGACCCTCACCCGTGCGGTCATCCAGGTCAAGAGCGTGAAGAGCCAGCTGCTCGAGAACGACTACGGCTACATCCGCATCACCCAGTTCCAGGTCAAGACCGGCGAGGAAGTCGGCAAGGCGCTGGCCAAGATGCGCAAGGACAACGGCAAGAAGCTGCGCGGCGTCGTGCTCGACCTGCGCAACAACCCTGGTGGCGTGCTGCAGTCGGCGGTGGAAGTGGCCGACCACTTCCTGACCAAGGGCCTGATCGTCTACACCAAGGGGCGTATCGCCAACTCCGAACTGCGCTTCTCCGCCGACCCGGCCGATGCCAGTGAAGGCGTGCCACTGGTGGTGCTGATCAACGGTGGCAGCGCCTCGGCTTCGGAAATCGTCGCCGGTGCCCTGCAAGACCAGAAACGCGCCGTGCTGATGGGCACCGACAGCTTCGGCAAAGGCTCGGTGCAGACCGTGCTGCCACTGGCCAACGACCGCGCCCTGAAGCTCACCACGGCGCTGTACTTCACCCCCAACGGCCGCTCGATCCAGGCCCAGGGCATCGTCCCGGACATCGAAGTGCGCCCGGCCAAGCTCACCGCCGAAGCCGACACCGAAAACTTCAAGGAAGCCGACCTGCAAGGCCACCTGGGCAACGGCAACGGCGGCGCCGATCGCCCGACCAGCAGCAGCAAGCGCAAGGAGCGGCCACAGGATGACGACTTCCAGCTGAGCCAGGCGCTGAGCCTGCTCAAGGGCCTGAACATCACCAAGGGCCACTGATACCTGTCATGCGCTTTCTGTTGTTCACGCTGTTCTGCCTGCTGGCTGGCACCGCCCACGCGGCGCCAGCCAAGGCCTACATGAGCATCATCATCGACGACCTGGGTCAAAGCAGCGAGCGGGACAGCCGAACGCTGGCCCTGCCCGGCCCGGTCACGATGGCGATCATGCCCGACACCCCTCACGCAAGCGATTTTGCTCGCCAGGCACACAAGGCCGGCAAGACGGTGATCCTGCACATGCCGATGGACCCGGCCACCGGCCCCTATGCCTGGCACCCCGGCACGCCATTGCCGGAGCTTGCCAAGCGGCTCCAGGCTGCCCTGACAAAGGTCCCCTACGCCGCCGGCGTCAACAACCACATGGGCAGCCGCATGACCGCCCAGCGCGAGCCGATGGCCTGGTTGATGGGCGAATTGCAGCAGCGCCACCTGTTCTTCGTCGACAGCCGCACCAGCGCGGCCACCGTGGCCGCCGCCGAAGCCCAGCGCATCGGCCTGGCGCATGTGTCTCGTGACGTATTTCTCGATGACGTGCGCACGCCCGAGGCGATCGCCGAACAGCTTCACCGAGGCATGGAGCTGGCACACCGCCATGGTTCGGCAGTGTTGATCGGCCACCCCTATCCACAGACATTGGCAGTCCTGGAACAGGCGCTGCCCCGGCTTTCCAGCCAGGGCATCACCCTGATCGGCCTCAAGCAAATGATCGCCGAGCGCAGCAATCTGGCCATGCCTGGCCACGGAAGGGATGGAATCTACAGCAATCGCTGACGCTGCGGACCCGCCGTAGCCTCATCCCAACCCATGGAAGGGAATGATGCCGCTGGCCTGGCCCAGGGTCAGGTTGCCACGGTAGATCCTCAGCACTTCCCCCGATTGAGCCGCCATCATCTGGTCCTTGTAACCTTGCAAGCGCTGGCGCCATAGCTTCAGGTGGCCTTTTTCGAAGTCCGTAGGGGCTGCCTGGGCATCGGAAAAATGGAAATGCGCCGCCCATAACGGCCGGCCTTTGCTGCCAGGCTTGCCCTTCAGGTTGATTTTGTATTCGTCCAGATAACCGTTCGAATCTTGCTGGCGTGGCCCAACGTATTCGACGGTGATCAGGGCTTGCTCATGCAGGAAGCGCAGCCCTCGCGCGCTGGGGTAGGCTGTGCGCGTGTAGAGTTTCTGCAGCAGCTCGACCCGTTTGCGACGCAGTGCCTCAGCGCCGTCGCGCAACTCATTTACGAGCCCTGCCCTTTCGCTGTGAGCGTCGAGCAGCCTGGCGAAATGTTCAAGGTCGCTGATCTGCCCGCTGAGCGTGTCGGTCAGCGCGCCGTCGTCCGCATCTTCATCAGCCATGCTTTCAGCGCGCTCGATAACCTTGCCATTACCCTGCAAGAGTTCTTGGGCAATCACTACGGTTGCCGCATCGCTCTCTGGCAACACATCCTGTGGCTGAACTTCTTCAACCGAAACCTGTTCCACCCATACCCCGTGCTCACGGTAGAACCTGTGGAGGATCTCGCTACCCAGCGGGTCGTGGACCTGCAACTGCGCCTGCCCCTCTACTGTCTTTTCGACACCGATAACGATCTGCCCATCCCGCGTATAGGCCACCTGCAATGCCTTGCGTGCATGCAGCGCGCGTGCCGGGACCAGAATCTGCCCAGAGGTCTGTTCACGCATGGCCGTGACCAGGGCATCCCCCGCCAGCGTTTTCAACTGCTGCACCTGGCGCTGATAGGCCAGTAGCCAATCGACGGCGACCACCTGCTTGCTCAAGCCTTTGAGCCTTTCGACATTGAGCCAGGCAGCGAGGTATTCGTCCCATGCCGCTTGTAATAACTCGATCCTCTGAGCTACCGGCAGATCGAGGTAGAACGACAAGTCGTGCGTGGAAGCCGCCACACGCAAGCGCTTGCCGGCGACCGCGGCGCGAAAGCCGAGGAACTGCTCGTTGCTCACCTTATGCATCTGCAGGCCAAGCTCGGCAAGGTGCATCGCCTGTATGTAGCAAAGTGCCACGGTCGACCTTTGCCTTTTAGGGATGAGTTCATCGAGCGCAATTCTGCTTCCGACATAAGGGATCTGCAGCTGACCATCGCTGAGCGCGATCAAACGGTCGAGCGTCATCGAGGCATCGATCATGGTTGGCAAGTCCTTGACTGCGACCTCGAGCAAGCCTCGCGCGCGCGCAAGCAACGCGGCCTTCTGCGGCTGAGGTGCGGCTTCGTACGCGTCCATTGCCGGCCCAAACTGCCCGAAGCTTCCAAGGCTCACCGTCTCGTCGATGATGATCATTTCATAGGCGATCAGATTCTGTCGCAGTCCTACCAAGGTTTCGCGTTCGCTTTTAGCCCGCGATGGCGTCGGGATGTAGTTGGGGTTGTCGCGCAACGACACCAAGGCCTGCTCAGCGCCGAGGTGATCGCTTTCCAATTGCTTCACCAGTTCCAGCCGCTCACGGCGCTTGCTCAGGATGCGTTCTTCAAGTTGCGCCTGCTTGTCGCGGTAAAGCGTCTGGAGCTTGTCGAAACGCTCGCGCTCGACAGCCTGCAGTGGTGGTTCCTGCTCAAGCAGAGGCTGGAGCTTTCTCAGCGAAGCATGTAGTTCATTCAACTCGCTGGAAAGCGTTTCATAGCCCGCTTCCCGTTGCTTGATGGCCTCTATGTGGCGCTGCAAAGCTTTGAGCGGGCCGGTCACGTGCTGCTCAAGCTTGCGACTCAAACGCTCCCTCGCGCCCCTGCCACTGCCGCCGAACAGCCCGGTCTTGATTCGCCAGACGCCGTGCTCGCCTACCAGTGCCGGGCCGGCATTCCGGTCCCTGTCGATGATGCGCACGTCTTCCTCCTCGATCCCCACTTCGTACACATCGCCTTCCAGCTCCGCATAGAAACGCTCCCCTTGCTGATACAACTTCGCCCCACGGCTTGGGTGCACAGGCACCAGCCCGGCGAGTGAAACCTTCGCGCTGAGTTGGCGCAATCTGCCGCGCTGAGAGGGCGACAGTCCATTGATTCCGCCTACCCCGCGCCATGAAAAGTCCAGCACTGTGTCGGCCTTGGCCTGCAGCTCGTTCAGTGATGCGATTGCACCCGACGCAGGCGCTGGCAGCGGGCGCACGCCCGGGCTGTCGGCGCCTGGCAGTGCATCCAGCCAGGGCTGCAGGGACGGCCCCTTTCCTGCAACAGCGCTTACGGTCGGTACTTGCAGTTGAACCAAAGCCATCAGACTGCTGCTCAGCACATCGATGATCGCCTCAAGCGCTTGCTCACCACCTTCACTCAAGACTTGCACATCGCTGATCACCTGCTCGATACCGGCATACAACCAGATCACCGTTGCCAACGGCCCCGGCAATACAGGGGTGACAATGTGGAACAGGCTCCATGCAAATTTGCCAATCAGCCCCCAGCGTTCCTGGCTGTTACTCACGGCGCTGCGATCGGCGATCTCGAGCAACAACGACTGCCGAGCGTTGAACAGGCACGTGTCCAGCGCCTCGCCCCAATAGTCGAGTTGCAGCACCGCGGGTCCAGGCTTTTCCGAAGGGTTGAACGGGTCGAGGGACAAGTTCGGTAGATGCGGTTCCTCGAACCCACCATTGTCGTAAATCGACCGCATTGACTGGTCAAGCCACACCAGCACCGCATGCTGCAGTCTGCCGGGCTCACGGATGGCGACCAGCAAGGCTTCGGCATCCTCGAACTGGTAGAGGCTGTTCGGCAACAGCGGGCAATACAGCAATAAAGCCGGCACATCACGCAGTTCGATCACATACATGCCGTGCACACACTCGACCTGGTGGGAGGTCAGTGAGCGCTTGAATGCCAAGGGCGCGATCCTGACGTCGGCACCGTCGTCAGCACCCTGCCGGCAGAAGCGCCCGAGCGCGTGATAAGCGGCCTGATCGAGCTGATTGACCACCCGCGCGCGCAGAGCATCGAACAGTAGCGTCAAGCGCCAGTGACCGGCAAAGGTGGCGATGCGCTGCCCGCGTAGCGCTTCGTCATCCAGCAACCCTTTGACATGAAGCGGATAAGTACGGCCGATGTCGATCCGGCTCACCAATTCGCGTACGTAGCGCGTGTTCATCCAACCCATGATCAATTGATTTTCACGGTGCCCGATGTGGGTGATGACACCGTCATTGGTCGCCGTCAGCCGAGCGATGGCCAATTCGGTCAAGGTGATCGTCTTGCTTTCGATCTTTTGACCGATACCCAGGTCATGCAGATCGTTGGCGAACGTATCGATCGTCAGCAGCAGGTCATCGGAAAAATAGTTGGCATCCACCGGATGATCGGCAAGCATCTCTTCGCGCAAACGACGCGAGGCGTAGTCGTGCAGGTCTTCGACAAGCAGCCGGTCGTCACCAGGCTTGAACATCGACTGCAGCACAGTAAGGTCGATCAAGCCCTGGGCAAAGGCTGTTCGTACTTGTTGCTCAGCCATCGTGAGCTTGCTCGGGAAGCGCAAGGGTGGCATTGCCCTGGCCTCGGAGGCAAACGATGCAAAAAACCGTGCGGGCTCGCTGGCCTGGGCATAAAGCTGCTCCAACTGCGCAACCGTAGCTATCCGGCTGCGCCGCAACCGTGCCACATCTGCCAGCAGGCTTTCCAGCAGCAACGCACTCTGCAGCGCGAACGCATCACCATCACCGGCAAACAGGTCCCAGCTCATGCTGTCGAAGACGAAGCGCTGGCCCATCAGCCGCTGCAAGGCGGCCGCCCATTGGTCCAGGGACTCGAAACGGCGGATCTCGCCGGCCGGTGTACAGGCCAGGATCATCCTGCTCACTTCGTCACTGGCAGTGATCAGCAAATCGGGGAGGATCTCGCTATATTTCGTTGGCCCTGCGTACAAATGCACGCGCACGGCCTGCACGGTAATACCCGTCAGCCTGCCCAGCAATACATCCTGCAGGCAGGTGCGTGCGTTGGGCTCGAGGTTGGCGGTGCGCATGCCATCGAACAGGCTTGCACGCAACATCTGCTGCAGCCAGAGGTCCCGGTCGATGTCCTCGCCGCGACCATTCCAGAAGGCAATCTGCGCCTGGTAAAAATGCTCGGGCAGCAATGGCAGCAATTGATTGAGGCTGGCGGCAAGTACCTTCGGTTCGAGAACGACTTCCTCAGCCGGCCCAGCCTTGAAGCTGTAGCCGCCACCATCGACGCTGGAAAAATCCAGCGGCCTGCCATCGAGCATGGCTTGCAGCACGATATCCACCAAGGGCCGTGCAGGTGCGTTCGGCGCATGCAGCAGCAACGCCTCGGCCGAGGTCAATTGAGGCAGATGCCTGACGATCGACGGGTAGCGCGCCCGGATCAGTTTCACAAGTTGCAGGTCGACCACCTGGCGCAACGTCGGGCGGCTGGCGAACATGGCCCGGACACAGCCGCGAATGTCCACCTGCGGGGTGATGGGGTGATTCATGAGTGCAACTCCTCGTGCGTGGAAATGCACAAGGGTGGGGGTATTCGTACTTGCCTGGCGGTATCTATTTCAGTCGGGGTCAGCACAAATGGAATTGAAGGCAGGCCCCGCCTGATACAGGCGGGGCCGCTTTTCGAGTCTTGTCAGGTGAGGGAAATGATGCCCTGTATATCCTCGGCAGTCAGGCGCCCACGGTGCACCCGGTTGCCACTGGCCGCTTCGTACTGCCTGCCCAGATAGCGCTGGCTCCAGAGCTTCAGGTGCGCATACGTGAATGTATCGAGTGTCGAAGCCTGGCCTTCCAGGTGAAAGTGAGCCGCCCAGATGGCGCGCCCGTTTGCGGCGCCAGAGGCGTTGAGGCGGGTAATCCTGAACTCATCGAAAGGACTGCTCGCGACCGATGTGTCTCGCCGGGAGTAGTCGACCTTGATCAATCCTTGGTCGTGCAGGAAGCGCAAACCATGCGCAGTCGGGTAGTGGGTCTTGCTGTACAACTCGGTCAGCAGAAGGACCTGCCGGGCTTGCATGCTGGTGACTGCGGTGTCCAGCAGGTGGATTTGCTGCGCATCCGCGCCGTCCTTGGTCAGGGTCTTCATGGTTTCGCGCAAGCGTCTGATCTGCCGCTGTAACAGACGTTCCAGCACCTGGCCGTTCGCATCATCTCTGACATAGTCTTCGGCGATCGCCAACACGTCCTTGTTATCTTCGAGCAGCGCCTTGATCAGCGTGTCAGCCTCTGTGGCTCCCTGGTACACGGGCTCAGGCAAATCATCCTCACGCTGGACCCATTCGCCATCCTTCAGATCGAAAATCTGCAGGCTCTCCCTGCTGATAGGGTCTTGGACTTCCAGCCCTCCCCGGGCTTGGGTGGCGATCACCAGCAAACCGTCACGGTTGCGAATAGCCCGCTGCGGCGCGCTGCTTCTGGGATAGGGTACCCTCTTGCGGCCATCTTCCAGTCCATCCTCCTCTGCAAGCGCATCTACCAGAAGCCTGCCGGCGTCATCCTTGAGCAATTGAAGGTGCTTGCGGTAGCGCTCGAGCTTGGAAACTTCGACCAACTTGCCTCCTGTGCGCTCCAGGTGCAGCGCGTCGATGATCGCGACCGCGTAGGCGTCCCAGGCCTCCTGGAGGATGCTGATCCGATCGGCCACGCTCAGGTTCGCCATCAGCGACTCACCATGGGCCGTGCCGGCGCTCCTGAGCGCATCGCTGGCAAGCGCTTCCCGATACCTGAGCAACTTAGGGTTGCCGCCGTCCAGGTGCAACGCAAGGTCAGCCAAGTTCATGACATGATGAAAACGCAGGTCGACTGTGGTGAAAAGGCGCCCGGCAATCAACTGACCTACGGTACGAGGAGCGTTTGCCATGCTGATATCGAACGTATCCGGAACTTGCACCAGCACTTGATCCAGCCCGCCCTGGGCAACCAGCATCCGCTCTTGAAGCTCCACGGCGGTTTCAAGCTCACTGCGAAAAGCCCGGTACTGCCCATGCAACTGTGGCGTTACGCCGCCATCGAACTGAGCTGCCAGCTCTCGCATCCGGGGAAAGTTCGCCAGGTATTGCAGGTCTTCGATGATGAATTCGCTGTGACGTATCACACCAGCCATGAGCGTGTCCCACTGTTCCTGCAATGCCCTTTCGAATCCGGCCTTGCGGTAGGTCCCATACTTAGGCTCGAGCATCGACTGCAGGATCTCGCATTGTTCGCGATCCAGGGCTACCAAGCGTTCGGCCTGGGTTACCGCCTGCAGGCGCTTGGCATCCTGCGCGAGATCAAGATCAGCGATGCGCTTTTCGTAGGCGTCCATGATCTTGTCCGAGGCGGCCTTGTCGAACGCTTCATCCTTGTCCTGCTCGGCCTTCAGACGCCTGCCTTGTTCCGCAGCCTTGAGCGCGCCCAGCTGTTCGATCCTGGTTTCCATCTCGATTACCTCACGGCTGAGGGTGGAGAACGTGCCCTGCACTTCTTTAGCCTCAGCGGTCAAGCGGTCCGCACGCACTTCCATCTTCTTGTACTGTTGCTCCAGACGCACCTTGGGCGCCCCTCCCATCAGACGCAGACGGCTGTCGACCCGCCAGGCCCCCTGTTCACGGACAAGCCAAGGTCCCGACTTGCCGGCGGCATCGACTATCTGGACACCTTCCTCCGTTTCATTCACGGCAAACACTTCGCCAAGCAGGGTGATGTACTGCTGCCCGTCCCGCTCATACATACCGGATGGCGAAGGTTCCAGTCCCTCCAGAACGATATTCGAGCGCATCGCCCGCAACGCTTCGCGCTGAAACGGGGCAAGCCAATTGAAGCCTTGATTGCCGCGCCAACTGAAATCGAGTTCGACCTCGCCAGGCAGCTTCAGCGGCCCCGGTATCCCCACCTTGCCTTGCACCGGCTCGACCCAAGCGGAGGCAAAGCCACCGTCCTGGGCGAGCGGCCCATCGAAGGCGGCAGCGCGAGGCAATGCCTGTCCCTGAGCGCTTGTCACACCAGGCACATGCGCATGCAGCAGCGTCATGCCCAGGTTGACAATCAGATCGACAATGGCTGCCTCCCGCTCGAACTCACTGCCATGCGTCACACCCTCGCTCTGCAAGCTTTTTTCCACCTGCACCAGCCATGCGGCTGCGGCAATCGGGCCTCTTGCCAACAGCGAGACCGTGTTGAACAACAGCCAGGCACCTTTGCCGAGAATGGCCCAGCGACTCTCGGCATTCGATGTACTCTGCCGGTCAGCCAGTTCGATCAACAGATCCCGATTTGCCCCATACAGGCGCTCGTCCGTTTGCTTCAGCCACAGCTGCAGGTCGAGCTGCGCGGGTTCAGGCTTGTCAGGTATCTGATACGGATCCAGACCGATCTGGATGATATGAGGTTCAGCGAAACCACCATGGTCATACACCGAACGCACCCCTGTATCCATCCAGGTCAGAATGCTCTCCTGCAGGGCGCCAGGTAGGCGGATCGCTGCTATCGCGTCATCGAAACTGGAAAACTGCCGCAAAGGATCTGTCGGATAGAGAGGGCGATACAACAACACGACTGAAGGTTCCGTTGAAAACAAAAGGTACATCCCTTGGACCAGGTCATGCCGGGTACTTGTCGACGAGCGCTTGAAAGAAAGCGGTAACAGCCCACCGTCCTGTGGTGCCGCGAAGTTGCCTTTGCACAGGTCAACCACACATTGCAGACCGGCTTCGGTGATCTTCCTGTCGAGCTTCGCCTGCAAGGCGCTGAAACGTAGCGACTGTCGCCATTCCCGGGCAAAGAGCCGGCAGCGCTCGACGCGCCCCTGCGGATCATCGAAGGCATCAGCGACGTAGCGTGGGTAACGGCCACCGATATCGATCCGACTCACCAATGCCTTGATGTATTTGGCATCCAGCCAAGGCATGATCAACTGATCCTTGGAATGGCTGATACGCGTGATGATTTCACCATCAAGGGCGCTCAGGTTGGCGATCGCGAATTCGGTCAAGGTTTTCGTGCCTGTCGACACCAACGGCTCACCGCCACCGGTTCCGGTGCCGGCGCCACCCGGAATGCCCTGGGCGATATCGAGGTGCACGATCACGTCGTCGGGAAGATAGTTGGCCTCTGTCGGATAATCCTTCAACAATTGCTCGCGTAGCGCTTGGCGGGCATAGCTGTGCAGGTCAAGGATGCCGTCTAGCGCAGACTTACCGCCTGCATCAGCCTGATCCAGCGCCAAATCGAGTAGCGCATCCTGATAGGAAAAACTGTCGATCGGCTTGGCCGCGCCAATCCCGGGCGGCACGATTTGCCTGGCAGAGGGTTCAATGAAGTAGCCGGCGATCCACCATTGGGCAGGGTCGCTCAAGGTGTCGTACATCCCCTCGAACGCCTCGAGCGTCAGCCCCTTCAGGCGCAGCTGGCCAATCCGTTCGAGCATACCGTCAAGCAACAATGCGACCCACTGGGAGAAAGCATTGCCTTCCAGTTCGTATCGCTCCCAGCTCATGGCACTGAAATGGTAGCGAAGGGCAAGCTGATCACGTAACGCGCCGGCAAAATCATCCATGGAATCGAAAGCCAGGATCTGGCTGGAGGGCGAGCACCACAGAATGACTCCACGCTCGTCCCATTCGCCGGTCACCAGCAATCCAGACTGTGCCTCGGTAAACACCTGCTCGCCCCAGCTCAGCGTCGCCTGCACCACGAACACTGAAGGCTGGTCGCTGCCGCCACGGAGCAGCCCGCGAATGCAAGCTTGCTGTTGTTCGTCCAGGCTTTGCAAAGGCATGTTGCTGATCATGGCCATCTTCATCAGAAGTTGCAGCCATTGATCACGGCTCTTGCCGCTCGAACGCGACTGACCACGCCAATAGTTCACCTGAGCCTGATAGTAATGGCCTGGCAGTTGCGCGATCAGTCTGTTCAGCGCGGGCGAAACGCCCGTCAGCGAGCGCGTGTCCAGCTCGCTGTGCGAGCCGGCGAAACGGTGGGTGCTGACCAAGCCAAGGTTGTGGCTGCGCCCACCGCTGGTTTCCAGATCGAGAGGCATGCCTTCGAGCATCGCCTGCAGCACCACCTCCACCAACGGCGCGGTAGCCCAGTGGTCGGTACCCGCTACCGGGCTGTCCAGGATCAACGGATCCGCCGTTGTGAGCCTAGGCTCCACGAATGAAAGCCAAGACAGTTCCTTGATCAGCACCGACAGGAGCTGCTCGCTCACAACTTGACGCAACGTCGGTCGGTCAGCGAACTGCGCTGCGACGTCATACTTGAAATCGAGAATGGGGGTAGTGGGGTTTGCCATGGCACGCATCCGCTTGTTGACGAATGCGCACCATGTATTTGCCGCTCCCCCCACGGGTGTTAAACACTTATGCCATCAGCGACCGTAGTCATGGACCGATGCGGCAGCGCCCTGGCTCCAGGTCAGCTGTAAACGCGACCCAGCAACTGCCGGTGGCTTTCGAACTGGTCGAGCACGTCACGCACGATCTGCTCAGGCGCAAAGCCCATCAGGTCGTATTCCTGGCTACCATCGTGCAGGTACACCTCGGCACGGTAGAAGCGCTGGCGCACTTCGGGCTCGCCCTCGACCGGCGCCTCGCTCGGCGCGGCCATGTAGCCATCCAGGCTCACTTCGTAGACGAAGGGGTTGCCCTCTTCCATCATCACCCGCAGGCCCATCATGTTGCGCGACTGGCCAACGCGGCTTTCCACCTCGAAGCCCAGGGTCTGCAATTGCGCGGCAGCTTCTTTCAGCGCCGGGCTGACGTGCCTGTCCATGAAGCGCTGGACCACGGCCTGGGTCGGCTGCAGTTCCAGCTGGCTGAGGCGTTCGCTGAAGCCGCGGCGGCCACGGGCGGCCAGTTCGGCGCGCTCGCCTTCCACCGCCACGTCCTGCTTCATGGCCTTGTACAAGCCGAACATGAACAGCACCAGCACCACCGAGAACGGCAGGCCGGCCAGCACCACCATGGTCTGCATGGCTTCGAAGTTACCGGCGAACAGCAGGCCGATGGTGACCAGGGTGATGACCACCGACCAGAACACCACCATCCAGTGCGGGGCATCTTCGTCGACCTTGCCGCCTTTGCACGACAGGTTGGCCATCATCACAGCGCCCGAGTCGGCCGGGGTGAGGAACAGCACGAAGCCGACGAACACCGCCACACCGATCACGATCTTGGCCGCCGGGAAGTATTCCAGCAGCTGGTAGATCGACATCGACGGTTGTTCCAGCGCGGTCTTGCCCAGCTCCACGGCGCCCTGGTTGATCACCAGGTCCAGCGCGGTGTTGCCGAAGATCGACAGCCAGGCCAAGGTGAAGCCCAGCGGGATCAGCAGCACGCCGCTGACCAACTGGCGCACGGTGCGGCCCTTGGAGATACGGGCAATGAACATGCCGACGAACGGGCCCCAGGAAATCCACCACGCCCAGTAGAACACGGTCCACAGGCCCAGCCAGCGCTCGGACTTGCCGGCCTCGCCCTCATACACGTAGAGGTCGAAGGTCTTCAGCACGATGCCGTTGAGGTAGTCGCCGACGTTCTGCACGAAGCCGTTGAGCAGGTGCAGGGTCTCGCCGCCCAGCAGGACGAAGATCAGCAGGCCGCTGAACAGCATGATGTTCAGGTTGGACAGACGGCGGATGCCGTTTTCCACGCCCGACACCGCAGCCACGGTGGCCACGCCGGCCATGACCAGGATCACCACCAGCAGGTTGGTCTTGCTGTGGTCCATGCCGAACAGATACTCGAGGCCCGAGGACACCTGCATCGAGCCGATCCCCAGGTTGGTCACCAGGCCCAGCAGGGTGACGAACATGCCGAAGATGTCCACGGCATTGCCCGCGGCACCCTTGACCCAGCGCTCGCCGACCAGCGGGTACAGCGCCGAGCGCAGTGCCAGCGGCTGGTTGTGGCGGTAGGCGAAGTAACCCACGGCCAGGCCGACCAGGGCGTAGATCGCCCAGCCGTGCAGGCCCCAGTGCAGGAAGGTCAGCTGCAGGCCCTGGCGCGCAGCCTCGAGGCTGGCTGGGGAACCTTGCGGCGGGTTGAAGTAGTGGTCCAGCGGCTCGGACGCGCCGAAGTACAGCAGCGAAATGCCGATCCCGGAGGAGAACAGCATGCCGGCCCAGGCGCCGTAGCTGAAGTCAGGCTGGTCATCCTTGCCGCCAAGCTTGAGCTTGCCGTAGTCGGAGAAGGCCAGGTAGACGACGAACACCAGGTAACCGCAGATCACCAGCATGTAGTACCAGCCGAAGGTGCGCGTCAGCCACTTCTGGGCCACGCCCAGCACTTGGCCGGCGGTTTCGGGTACAGCGATCAGCAAGGCAGTCAGAACGAGGATCATCAGCGCGGAGGTGAGGAACACCACGCGGTTGACCCGTACCCTCTCGGCGGGGGGTTTGGTAAGGGAGGCAGAACTCATTGCACGAATGCTCCGGGCAGTACGGCTTTGGAGGCTAATCAGTCTTGTCCCGAGCAATTGGTGCAATAGCCCCACTGCTACAGGTGTTATAAAAGCACCCTGGAAACCGTGATCCCGAATCGAAACGTTGCAAGAATCCAGACAGGTGGTCTGCAGGCCAGCGCAAAAACCGTTCATGGTGCGCGCATTCGCCACAGAGCACCCCGCCCGCTCCAAGGGCCTGCCGCAGGGTCGGTGACCGTTCGGCAGAATCTGTATTTCGCATCGCTCTAGCCCGTCAACGCCTTGTATTCCGGGGGTTAGCACGATTTCCTGGGGTGTCGATTCGTGCTCGAAAAACAGCCTGAAAACTGTCAATGGCACAAATTGTCGCAGAGCTTATTCTTTATTGATTGAACGTTCAATCAAAACAAAATAGACTGGCCTTCGCCGAGTCAGCCGCCCGTCGTCTGCTCACAGGCCTGAGGAGATAGCAAGATGCCCAAGGTCGGTATGCAACCCATCCGCCGCCAGCAGTTGATCGAAGCCACATTGCAGGCGGTCGATCAGGTCGGACTGGGGGACGCCAGCATTGCGCTGATTGCCCGTTTGGCCGGGGTGTCGAACGGCATCATCAGTCACTACTTTCGGGACAAGAACGGCCTGATCGCAGCGACGATGGGTTACATCATGAGCATGCTCAACGAAGGCGTGAGGGCGCGTCGTCAGGCGCTGACCGACGACAGTCCGCGAGCCCACCTGAAAGTGATCATCGAGGGCAACTTCGATGCCAGCCAGGTGAATGGCCCGGCAATGAAAACCTGGTTGGCCTTCTGGGCTTCCAGCATGCACCAGCCCGATTTGCACAGGTTGCAGCGGATCAACGACCACCGCCTGTATTCCAACCTGTGCTGCCAGTTCCGCCGCGTCCTGCCGCATTACCATGCGCGCAAGGCAGCCCGCGGCCTGGCGGCCCTGATCGACGGCTTGTGGCTGCGTGGAGCGTTGTCGGGCGATGCGTTCGACACCGACCAGGCGATACGGATTGCTTACGAATACATGGATCTACAACTGGCTAAGCAGCACACCCTGGCAACAGACGACCAGGCTGCTGAACAATCGCGCACGGCGCTTGCCAACTCGGCAGGAACGTGACGCGCAAGCCAATCACACACTGCACTTGCGAGGACACTATGGCCCGTTTCGGAACGCAAAAACTCTACATTGATGGCGCTTACGTCGACGCTGGCACCGACGCCACCTTCGAAGCCATCAACCCGGCCACCGGCGAAGTCCTCGCCCACGTGCAACGCGCTACCCAGGCCGATGTCGAGAAAGCCGTCGAAAGCGCCGAGCGCGGCCAGAAGGTCTGGGCTGCGATGACCGCCATGCAGCGTTCGCGCATCCTGCGCCGCGCCGTCGACATCCTGCGCGAGCGCAACGACGAGCTGGCCATGCTGGAAACCCTGGACACCGGCAAGTCGTACTCGGAAACCCGCTACGTCGACATCGTCACCGGCGCCGACGTGCTGGAATACTACGCAGGCCTGGTGCCGGCCATCGAAGGCGAGCAGATCCCGCTGCGTGAATCCTCCTTCGTCTACACCCGTCGCGAGCCGCTGGGCGTGACCGTCGGTATTGGCGCGTGGAACTACCCGATCCAGATCGCCCTGTGGAAATCCGCCCCGGCCCTGGCCGCCGGCAACGCGATGATCTTCAAGCCTTCGGAAGTCACCTCGCTGACCACCCTGAAACTGGCCGAGATCTACACCGAAGCCGGCCTGCCGAACGGGGTGTTCAACGTCCTGACCGGCAGCGGCCGCGAAGTCGGCACCTGGCTGACCGAGCACCCGCGCATCGAGAAAGTCTCCTTCACCGGCGGCACCACCACCGGCAAGAAAGTCATGGCCAGCGCCTCCAGCTCCTCGCTGAAGGAAGTGACCATGGAACTGGGCGGCAAGTCGCCACTGATCATCTGCGCCGACGCCGACCTGGACAAGGCCGCCGACATCGCCATGATGGCCAACTTCTACAGCTCCGGTCAGGTCTGCACCAACGGCACCCGCGTGTTCATCCCGGTCGAGATGAAAGCCGCCTTCGAAGCCAAGATCGCCGAGCGCGTTGCCCGCATCCGCGTTGGCAACCCGGAAGACGAGAACACCAACTTCGGCCCGCTGGTCAGCTTCCAGCACATGGAAAGCGTGCTCGGCTACATCGCCAAGGGCAAGCAAGAAGGTGCTCGCGTGCTGTGCGGCGGCGAACGCCTGACCGCCGGTGACTTCGCCAACGGCGCCTTCGTGGCCCCGACCGTGTTCACCGACTGCAGCGACGACATGACCATCGTCAAGGAAGAGATCTTCGGCCCGGTGATGAGCATCCTCACCTACGAGACCGAAGAAGAAGTCATCCGCCGAGCCAACGATACCGACTACGGCCTGGCCGCCGGTGTCTGCACCAACGACATCACCCGCGCCCACCGCATCATCCACAAGCTCGAAGCCGGTATCTGCTGGATCAACGCCTGGGGCGAATCGCCGGCCGAAATGCCGGTCGGCGGCTACAAGCAGTCGGGCGTCGGCCGTGAGAACGGCGTCAGCTCGCTGGCTCAATACACTCGCATCAAGTCGGTCCAGGTCGAGCTGGGCGGCTACAACTCGGTCTTCTGACCGATAGCTTCAAGCCGCTAGCTGCAAGCTGCAAGAGAGAGCCGGTCGGCGTCATGCCACCGGCCCTTGCAGATCCCATCCATTCGCAAGCTTCGCACGACTGCTTTTTCTCGCAGCTTGTAGCTAGAAGCTTGCCGCTGCATTTCGGAGAAATGCCATGGAATACGATTACATCATCGTCGGAGCAGGCTCCGCCGGTAACACCCTGGCCACCCGCCTGACCGAAGACGCCGGCGTCACCGTCCTGCTGCTGGAAGCCGGTGGCCCCGACTACCGCTTCGACTTCCGCACCCAGATGCCAGCCGCCCTGGCCTTCCCGCTGCAAGGCCGCCGCTACAACTGGGCCTACGAGACCGACCCGGAGCCGCACATGGACGGCCGCCGCATGGAATGTGGCCGTGGCAAGGGCCTGGGTGGTTCTTCGCTGATCAACGGCATGTGCTACATCCGCGGTAACGCCATGGACTTCGACGGCTGGGCAGAACTGCCAGGCCTGGAAGACTGGACGTACCTGGACTGCCTGCCGTATTTCCGCAAGGCGGAAACCCGTGACATCGGCCCGAACGACTACCACGGTGGCGAAGGCCCGGTCAGCGTGACCACGCCCAAGGCCGGCAACAACCCGCTGTTCCACGCCATGGTCGAAGCCGGCGTACAGGCCGGCTACCCACGTACCGAAGACCTCAACGGCTACCAGCAGGAAGGCTTCGGTCCGATGGACCGTACCGTGACCAAGCAGGGCCGTCGCTCCAGCACCGCCCGTGGCTACCTGGACCAGTCCAAGAAACGCCCGAACCTGACCATCGTCACCCATGCCCTGTCTGACCGCGTGCTGTTCGACGGCAAGCGCGCCATCGGCGTGACCTACCTGGTTGGTGACAGCGAAGAGCGCGTCGAAGCCCGCGCCCGCAAGGAAGTCATCGTCAGCTCCGGCGCCATCGCTTCGCCGCAACTGCTGCAGCGCTCCGGCGTCGGCCCGCGCGCCCTGCTGGAAAGCCTCGACATCCCGGTGGTGCACGACCTGCCAGGCGTCGGCGAGAACCTGCAGGACCACCTGGAGCTGTACCTGCAGTACGCCTGCACCCAGCCCGTGTCCCTGTACCCGTCGCTGCTGTGGTGGAACCAGCCGGCCATCGGCGCCGAGTGGATGTTCAAAGGCACCGGCATCGGCGCCAGCAACCAGTTCGAGGCCGGTGGTTTCATCCGCACCCGCCCTGAGTTCGAATGGCCGAACATCCAGTACCACTTCCTGCCGGTAGCCATCAACTACAACGGCTCCAACGGCGTGAAGGAACACGGCTTCCAGGCGCACATGGGCTCGATGCGTTCGCCAAGCCGTGGTCGCATCCAGGCCAAGTCCAAGGACCCGCGCCAACACCCGAGCATCCTGTTCAACTACATGGCCACCGAGCAGGACTGGCAGGAATTCCGCGACGGCATCCGCCTGACCCGCGAGATCATGGCCCAGCCGGCGCTGGACCCGTACCGTGGTCGCGAGATCAGCCCGGGCGAGCACGTGCAGACCGATGAACAGCTGGACAAATTCATCCGCGAGCACGCCGAAACCGCGTTCCACCCGTCCTGCTCGTGCAAGATGGGCAGCGACGACATGGCGGTGGTCGACAACGAAGGCCGCGTGCATGGCATGAAGGGCCTGCGTGTGGTCGATGCGTCGATCATGCCGATCATCATCACCGGCAACCTCAACGCCACCACGATCATGATCGCCGAGAAGATCTCGGACAAGATCCGTGGCCGCAAGCCACTGGCGCGCAGCACTGCCAAGTACTACGTGGCCAATGGTGCACCGGTGAAGGGCAAGCCGATGCGGGAAGTGAAGCAAGGCTGACCTGCCCCGGGCTCATCGCCGGCAAGCCGGCGATGAGGCCCACCCAGGCACCACCTGAAAAGGCACCCACCCGGGTGCCTTTTGTACATCTGCAGAAACGCTTTACAGCCTGCCAATTCATCAGGTTAGAATCGATTGGCACGCGACCTGCTAGTTCATTCTCGCAAGTCCCTTTCCCCGCGATGTACCGGAGTACCTGCCTTTGGATGCCAGCACCATCAACAGCCTGTTCCTGATCGGCGCATTGCTGGTGGGCGCAAGCATCCTGGTCAGCTCGCTGTCGTCGCGCCTGGGCATTCCTATCCTGGTCATCATCCTCGCCGTCGGCATGGTCGCCGGGGTCGATGGTGGCGGCATCATCTTCAACAACTACCCGACCGCCTACCTGGTGGGCAACCTGGCACTGGCGGTGATCCTGCTCGACGGCGGCCTGCGCACGCGGGTGGCAAGCTTCCGCGTGGCGCTGTGGCCGGCCCTGTCGCTGGCCACCGTCGGCGTGATGATCACCACCGCCCTGACCGGCCTGGTCGCCGCCTGGCTGTTCAACCTGAGCCTGATCCAGGGCCTGCTGATCGGCGCCATCGTCGGCTCCACCGACGCCGCGGCAGTGTTTTCCCTGCTCGGCGGCAAGGGCCTGAACGAACGGGTAACGGCCACGCTGGAGATCGAGTCGGGCAGCAACGACCCGATGGCGGTGTTCCTCACCGTCACCCTGATCGACATGATCGCCAGCGGCCAGACCGGCCTGCACTGGAGCCTGCTGACCCATCTGCTGCGCGAGTTCGGCATTGGCGGCCTGCTGGGCCTGGGTGGAGGCTGGCTGATGCTGCAGCTGGTCAACCGGATCAACCTGGCCGGCGGCCTGTACCCGATCCTGGTGGTGGCCGGCGGCCTGGTGGTGTTCTCGCTGACCAACGCCCTGCACGGCAGCGGCTTCCTCGCCGTGTACCTGTGCGGCCTGGTGCTGGGCAACAAGCCGATCCGCAGCCGCCACGGCATCCTGCACATGCTCGACGGCATGGCCTGGCTGGCGCAGATCGGCATGTTCCTGGTGCTGGGGCTGCTGGTCACGCCCCACGACCTGCTGCCGATCGCCCTGCCGGCGCTGGGCCTGGCACTGTGGATGATCCTGGTCGCGCGGCCGCTGTCGGTGGTCGCCGCGCTGCTGCCGTTCAAGGCCTTCCATGGCCGCGAGAAGGGCTTCATTTCCTGGGTCGGGCTACGCGGCGCAGTACCGATCATCCTGGCGGTGTTCCCGCTGATGGCCGGCCTGCCGGATGCGCAGCTGTTCTTCAACCTGGCGTTCTTCATCGTGCTGGTGTCGCTGCTGGTGCAAGGCACCAGCCTGCCGTGGATGGCCAAGCTGCTGAAGGTCACGGTACCGCCGGACCCTGCGCCGATCTCGCGTTCTGCGCTGGAAGTGCACGTCACCAGCGAATGGGAGCTGTTCGTCTATCGCCTGGGCGCCGAGAAGTGGTGCATCGGCGCCGCCCTGCGCGAACTGAAGATGCCCGAAGGCACGCGCATCGCCGCCCTGTTCCGCGGCGAGCAGTTGCTGCACCCGTCCGGCAGTACCGTACTGGAAGTCGGCGACATGCTTTGCGTGATCGGCCACGAACACAACCTGCCGGCCTTGGGCAAGCTTTTCAGCCAGGCGCCCCAGCGCGGCCTGGACCTGCGTTTCTTCGGCGACTTCGTGCTCGAAGGCGATGCCGAACTCGGTGCGGTGGCAGCACTTTATGGCCTCAAACTGGACGGCCTGGACGCGAAAATGCCGCTGGCGCAGTTCATCCGACAGAAGGTCGGAGGCGCTCCAGTAGTAGGCGACCAGGTCGAATGGAACAGCACGATCTGGACCGTGGCGACCATGGACGGGAACAAGATCCAGAAAGTGGGCGTCAGATTCCCCGAAGGAACGCGACCCGGACCAGGATTGTTCCTCTAAACTGCGATTTCGCCCGAGTCTCAAGTAGTCTGCCTATGTCCCTGCGCGTGTACCTTCGCACAGCCCTGTTCGGGCTGTGCCTGTCCCTTTCGTTCGCGGCTGCCGCGACCGAAACTCCGACCACTGCCAGCATCCAGAACAGCCTCGACAAGATCGCCGAGCGCAAGCTGCCCGAAGCCGATCAGAAAGCCCTGCAGCAAGTGCTGGAGCAAACCCTCACGCTGCTTGCCAGCAAGGAAGACAGCGAGAAGAAACTCGCTGCGCTCAAGCAACAGCTGGCCACCGCCCCGAAGGAAACCAGCGACAGCCAGAAAGAGCTGGCCAAGCTCAAGGACAGCAAGCCGCAACCGGTCGCCCAGCGCTATGCCAACCTCAGCGTGCCGCAGCTGGAGCAGATGCTCAGCGAGCGCAACATCCAGCAGGGCGAGCTGCAAAAGGCGCTGTCGGAAGCCAACAGCCTGATCATCAACTCGCAGACCCGACCCGAGCGCGCCCAGGCCGAGATCAGCAACAACCAGACCCGCTCCCAGCAGATCAACAACATCCTCAAGAGCGGCAAGGACGGTGGCAAGGCGATCAATGCCGATCAGCGCAACCAGCTCGCCGCCGAGCTGGCCTCGCTCAACGCCCTGACCCTGCTGCGCCGCCAGGAGCTGGCCGGCAACGGCCTGCTGCAGGACCTCGGCAACGCCCGCCACGACCTGGTGATCGAACGCGCCGCGCGCCTGGAGCAGGAAATCCAGGACCTGCAGACGCTGATCAACGAGAAGCGCCTGGCCCAATCGCAGCAAACCGTCACCCAGCAGTCGATCGAAGCACAGAAGGCCGGCGGCAGTGCCCTACTGGCCAGCGAGAGCGCCGCCAACCTCAAGCTCTCCGACTACCTGCTCAAGAGCACCGACCGTCTCAACGAACTCACCCAGCAGAACCTGCGCACCAAGCAGCAGCTCGACAGCCTGACCCAGGCCGACCAAGCCCTGGACGAGCAGATCAGCGTGCTCAAGGGCAGCCTGCTGCTGTCGAAGATCCTCTACAAGCAGAAGCAGGCCCTGCCGCACCTGAAGCTCGACCGCGACCTGGCCGACCAGATCGCCGACATCCGCCTGTACCAGTTCGAGGTCAACCAGCAGCGCGAGCAGATGAGCAGCCCGGTGACCTACGTCGACAAATTGCTCGCCAACCAGCCCCAGGAAGACGTGACCCCGGCGCTGCGCAAGGCCTTGCTGGAAGTCGCCATCACCCGCAGCGACCTGCTCGAACGCCTGAACCGCGAGCTGTCGGCGCTGCTCAACGAATCGATCACCCTGCAGCTCAATCAGAAGCAGCTGCTGGGCACCGCCCAGGGCTTGCGCACCACCCTGGACGAGCAGATGTTCTGGATCCCCAGCAACAAGCCGCTGGACTGGGACTGGCTGCGCTATGTGCCAGAGCGCTTCGCCGCCCAGGTCGCCGACCTGCCCTGGGGCTCCGGCCTCAAGGAGCTGACCGACGGCCTGAGCCAGCGGCCGCTGCTGTTCCTGCCCCTGCTGCTGGTGATCGGCGCCCTGCTGTGGCGGCGCAAATACCTGTACCAGCGGCTGAGCAAGGTGCACCAGGACATCGGTCACTTCCGCCGCGACAGCCAGTGGCACACGCCCCAGGCCATCCTCATCAACATCCTGCTGGCGATGCCGGTCAGCCTGGGCCTTGCCCTGTGCAGCTACGCCTTGCAGATCGACGCCCGCGAGCAGAACGCCAACCTCGGCGCGGCATTGTGGCAACTGGCCCAGGCCTGGCTGGTGTTCTACACCGCCTACCGCATCCTCGCCCCCGGTGGCGTGGCGGAAATCCACTTCCGCTGGCACAAGCCCCAGGTCGAGTTCCTGCGCGGCTGGGTACGCCGGCTGGGCACCGTGGTGCTGGCGCTGGTCGGCGTGGTGGCGGTGGCCGAGCACCAGCCCTCGGCGCTGGCCGACGATGTGCTGGGCATCGGCGTGGTGCTGACCTGCTACGCACTGATGGCCTGGCTGCTCAGCCGGCTGTTGCTGAGCAGCCCGGCGCACCGTGACACTTCGCTGTTCCGCAGAGCCGTCGGGGTGGCCTTCACCGCCTTGCCGATCGCCTTGTTCGTGGCGGTCTGCTTCGGCTACTACTACACCGCGCTGAAGCTCACCGACCGGTTGATCTACACCCTGTACCTGCTGCTGTTCTGGCTGGTGATCGAGGCCGCGTTCGTGCGTGGCCTGTCGGTGGCGGCGCGGCGCCTGGCCTATCAGCGCGCTCTGAGCAAACGCGCGGCGGCCAAGGAGGGGCTGGATGGCGAGGTCATCACCGAAGAGCCGACGCTGGACATCGAACAGGTCAACCAGCAGTCGCTGCGCCTGATCCGCCTGGCCTTGCTCGGCGGCTTCATCGCCGGCCTGTACTGGGTATGGTCGGACCTGATCTCGGTGTTCGCCTACCTCAACAACTTCACCTTGTACGAGTACACCAGCGGCACCGGCAGCGCCGCCAGCATGGTGCCGATCAGCCTCGGCGACCTGCTCGGCGCACTGGTGATCGTCGGCATCACCTTCGCCCTCGCCCGCAACCTGCCGGGCTTGCTCGAAGTGCTGGTGCTGTCGCGGTTGAACCTGGCCCAGGGCAGCGCCTATGCCACCACCACACTGCTGTCGTACATCATCGTCGGCATCGGCATCGTCAGCACCCTGTCGACCCTCGGGGTGAGCTGGGACAAGCTGCAGTGGCTGGTGGCGGCGTTGTCGGTGGGCCTGGGCTTCGGCATGCAGGAAATCTTCGCCAACTTCATCTCCGGCATCATGATCCTGTTCGAGCGCCCGGTGCGCATCGGCGACACCATCACCATCGGCAACCTGTCGGGCACGGTGAGCAAGATCCGCATCCGCGCCACCACCATCACCGACTTCGACCGCAAGGACATCATTGTCCCCAACAAGACCTTCATCACCGGCCAGCTGATCAACTGGTCGCTGACCGACACGGTCACCCGGGTGACGCTGAAGCTGGGCATCGACTACGGCTCGGACCTTGACCTGGTGCGTGACCTGCTGCTCAAGGGGGCCCATGAAAACCCGCGGGTGCTCAAGGACCCGGAGCCGATCGTGTACTTCCTCAACTTCGGCGAGAGCTCGCTGGACCACGAATTGCGCATGCACGTGCGCGACCTGGGCGACCGCAACCCGACGCTGGACGAAATCAACCGCTACATCAACCGCGAGTTCAAGGCGCACGACATCAAGATCTCCGTGCGCCAGGTCGAGGTGTTCCTGATGGATGCCAAGGGCGGCAAGCAGCAGTTGATTCCGTTGGAGCCGCCGAAAACGGATGGCACTCAAGCGGTGTAAGTGGACTCCATAGGGCATGAACGCCCAGAATGCCTGCGAGGGCTTCGCCCTCGATCGCCGGCAAGCCGGCTCCTACAGGGACCGCGCTGGACCTTGTGGGAGCCGGCTTGCCGGCGATGGGCCGCAACGCGGCCCCAGTACTTCATGCCCAGGAGCCGGCCCCGTGAAAGCCCTCGACCAACTCAGCTTCGACAACCGCTTCGCCCGCCTGGGCGACGCGTTCTCCACCCAGGTGCTGCCCGAGCCCATCGCAGACCCTCGCCTGGTGGTCGCCAGCGAGTCGGCCATGGCCCTGCTCGACCTCGACTCGACCGAAGCCCAGCAGCCAATCTTCGCCGAGCTGTTCAGCGGACAGAAACTCTGGGAAGCAGCCGACCCTCGGGCAATGGTCTATTCCGGCCACCAGTTCGGTGCCTACAACCCCCGCCTCGGCGACGGACGCGGCCTGCTGCTGGCCGAAGTGCTGAACGACGCCGGCGAGCACTGGGACCTGCACCTCAAGGGCGCCGGCCAGACGCCCTACTCGCGCATGGGCGATGGCCGCGCCGTGCTGCGCTCGTCGATTCGTGAATTCCTCGCCTCAGAAGCCCTGCACGCACTGGGCATCCCGACCAGCCGGGCGCTGTGCGTGATCGGTTCGAGCACCCCAGTATGGCGGGAGACCCGCGAGAGCGCGGCGATGCTTACCCGCCTGGCACAGAGCCACGTGCGCTTCGGGCATTTCGAATACTTCTACTACACCAAGCAGCCCGAACAGCAGCGCGTGCTGATCGACCACGTGCTGGAGCAGCACTACCCCGAGTGCCGCGATGCCGAGCAGCCCTACCTGGCCATGTTCCGCACCATCGTCGAACGCAATGCCGAACTGATTGCCCGCTGGCAGGCCTACGGCTTCTGCCATGGGGTGATGAACACCGACAACATGTCGATCCTGGGCATCACCTTCGACTTCGGCCCCTACGCCTTCCTCGACGACTTCGACGCCAACTTCATCTGCAACCATTCCGATGACCGCGGCCGCTACAGCTACGCCAACCAGGTGCCGATCGCCCACTGGAACCTCAGTGCGCTGGCCCAGGCCCTGACCACGGTGATCGAGGTAGAGCCGCTCAAGGAAGCCCTGGGCCTGTTCCTGCCGCTGTACCAGGCGCATTATCTGGACCTGATGCGCCGGCGGCTGGGCCTGATCACGGGCGAAGACGACGACATGGCGCTGGTCGAGCGCCTGTTGCAGCGCATGCAGAGCGGCGGCGTGGACTACACCCTGTTCTTCCGCAAGCTGGGTGATCAACCGCTGGCAGCGGCCCTGAATGCGGTACGCGACGATTTCATCGACCTCGCCGGCTTCGATGCCTGGGCCACAGACTACCAGGCCCGCTGCGAGCGCGAAGCCGGCAACGCCGACGGGCGGCGCGAGCGCATGCATGCGGTGAACCCGCTCTACGTGCTGCGCAACTACCTGGCGCAGAACGCCATCCAGGCGGCCGAGGCGGGCGACTACAGTGAAGTGCGGCGGCTGCACCAGGTGTTGAGCCGGCCGTTCGACGAGCAGGCCGGGATGCAGGCCTATGCCGAGCGGCCGCCGGAGTGGGGCAAGCACCTGGAAATCAGCTGTTCTTCGTGATGGGAAAAGGGCCAAGCATCGGTTGGGGTACGATTGCAGGGCGGCAAGAGGGTACATGGCGGGAGGTTTTGACGTCCTTGAGATCGAGCGCCGCCCGCGCGGCGCTCGGTTTACGCCTCACCCAAGAAACCAAGCCGTACTCTAGGCGTTTTCTTCGAGCAGCGAATGCAACTCGACGAACTGCTGGGTCAGCTTGTGCCGCGGTTCCAGGTGGATCAGCGGCAAGTTGGCATGGTGCGACTCGCGCATCTTCACCGAGCTGCCCAGGTACACCGGTAGCACCGGCAAACCCTCGGCGAGCAACTCGTCCAGCATCTGCTGAGGCAGGCTGGCACGGGACTGGAACTGGTTGACCACGATGCCTTCGACCACCAGGTCTTCGTTATGGTCGTCCTTCAGTTCTTCGATTTCCGCCAGCAGGCCATACAGTGCCTGGCGCGAGAAGCTGTCGCAGTCGAAGGGAATCAGCACGCGATCTGCGGCGATCAGTGCAGAAACCGCATAGAAGTTCAGCGCCGGCGGCGTATCGATGTAGATCCGCTCATAGTCTTCGTCCAGCTCGTCGAGCAACTTGCGCAGCTTGTTGATCTTGTGCTTGGCCTCGAGCTTGGGCTGCAGGTCGGCCAGCTCTGCCGTGGCGGTGACCACATGCAGGTTGTCGAATGGGGTTTCGTAGATATCGACCTTGTTCTTCTTGCTGAACGGCCCACTGGACAGGCTCTGCTTGAAGAAGTCGGCAATGCCCATCGGGATGTCATCGCCGGTCAGCCCGGTCAGGTACTGGGTGGAGTTGGCCTGGGCATCCAGGTCGATGAGCAAGGTCCGATAGCCTTCGCTGGCGCTGACCGCCGCCAGGTTGCAAGCAATGCTCGACTTGCCCACACCACCCTTCTGATTGAACACCACGCGCCGCATGAGAGACCTCCGTGCATCAACGAATGACCGAGTATGTGGCGAGGCGACGGCAATGGCCAGCGGCATTTGCCGGACGTTGGCGGATACCGGCCGCTGTCGCTCAGCTGGCACCGGAAGTGGCATCGGTAACCAGTTCGGCGAATGCCTTGGCCATCGCCGAGCTGCCGCGCTCGCGTTGCACCAGCCACACGGCTGACGTCGCGCCCTCGTCGAGCAAGGTCCGGTAGACCACGCCCTCGATGCGCATGCGCTGGAACGAGGCCGGCAACACCGACACGCCCAGGCCCGCGGACACCAGCCCGATGATGGTCATCGCCTCGCCCGCTTCCTGGGTGAAGTGCGGGCTGAACCCTGCCTGGCGCGCCAGACTCAGCAGCTGGGCGTACAAACCGCTGCCGTAGCTGCGCGGGAAGAACACGAATGGCTCATGGGCCAACGCGGCCATGTGCACACCCTGCTCGGTACCGGCGGCCAGCGGATGCGATGCATTGATCACCGCTACCAAGGGCTCGCGGAACAGCTCGGTGGCGACCAGGCCTTCGGGCAGTGGCATTGGCCGCATCAGCCCGATTTCGATGGACTCGTCGAACACACCCTCTGCCACATCGCGGCTGCTCATTTCCTTGAGACTCAGGTGCACGGCAGGAAAACGCTGGCGAAACGCATGGATCGCCTTGGGAATCTTCGAGGTGAAGGGTGCCGATGCGGTAAAGCCGATCTTCATCTCGCCCAGCTCGCCCAATTGCGCACGGCGTGCCACGTCGGCCGCTTTCTCCACCTGCGCCAGCACCTGGCGTGCCTCGTCGAGAAACAACCTGCCCGCCTCGCTCAGCTCGACCCGACGATTGGTACGCTCGAAAAGACGTGCGCCCAGCTCCTGCTCCAACGCCTGGATCTGCTGGCTCAGCGGCGGCTGAGAGATGCCCAGTTGCTGGGCCGCACGGCCAAAGTGCAGCTCTTCGGCAACGGCGATGAAGTAACGCAAATGGCGCAGTTCCATGATCAGCTCCGAGTATGTCGCAAAACCTATCAAACAGGTCGAACAATATATTGGATCTAATCATTAGCCAGCTATAAGCTTTTTTCATTGCACCAGAGGTAGCCACCGTGAAAACTGCTGTAGCCCCCCTTCCGGCCGACCCCGAACCTGCCCCGCTTAACGACATCTGGATCGAAAAAGGCACCCCCGCCTTCATGAAGACCGTGCTGGCGCTGTTCAGCGGCGGCTTTGCCACCTTTGCCCTGCTCTACTGCGTACAGCCGATGATGCCGTTGCTGTCCCAGGAGTATTCGATCAATGCCGCGCAAAGCAGCCTGGTGCTGTCGGTTTCCACCGCCATGCTGGCGTTCGGGCTGTTGATCACCGGGCCGATTTCCGACCGCATCGGGCGCAAGCCGGTGATGGTGTGTGCCCTGCTCTGCGCAGCACTGTCGACCATGCTCAGCGCGGTCATGCCTACCTGGGAATGGGTACTGGCCACACGGGCGCTGGTCGGCCTGTCGCTCAGCGGCCTGGCAGCCGTTGCGATGACCTACCTGAGCGAAGAGATCCATCCCCAGCACATCGGCCTGGCCATGGGCCTGTACATTGGTGGCAATGCCATCGGTGGCATGAGCGGGCGCCTGATCACCGGCGTGCTGATCGATTTCGTCAGCTGGCACACGGCGCTGCTGACCATCGGCGGCCTGGCCCTCGTGGCAGCGCTGGTGTTCTGGAAAGTGCTGCCGGAATCGCGCAACTTCCGCTCGCAGTCGCTCAAACCGCGCAGGCTGCTCGATGGCTTCGTCATGCACTTCAAGGATGCCGGCCTGCCCTGGCTGTTCCTCGAAGCGTTCCTGCTGATGGGCGCCTTCGTCACGCTGTTCAACTACATCGGCTACCGCTTGCTGGCAGGGCCCTACCACATGAACCAGGCGCTGGTCGGCTTGCTGTCGGTGGTGTACCTGTCCGGCATCTACAGTTCGGCGCAGGTCGGCGCCCTGGCTGACAAGCTGGGCCGGCGCAAGGTGTTCTGGGCCAGTATCGTGGTGATGGCGGGCGGGTTGCTGATGACCTTGGCAACGCCGCTGGTACTGGTGATCTTCGGCATGCTGGTGTTCACCTTCGGCTTCTTTGGTGCCCATTCGGTGGCCAGCAGCTGGATCGGGCGGCGGGCACTGAAGGCCAAGGGGCAGGCCTCGTCGTTGTACCTGTTCTGCTATTACGCGGGGTCGAGTGTCGCCGGTACGGCGGGCGGGATGTTCTGGCACCACTGGGGCTGGAATGGCATCGGGCTGTTCATTGGCAGCTTGCTGGCGGTGGCGTTGATGGTGGCGCTGCACCTGAGCAGGCTTGAACCCAAGAAAGCCTGAGCGTTGGGGCTGCCTTGCAGCCCAATCGCCGGCAAGCCGGCTGCCACAGAGAGCAGCAGTGCACTTCCCCTGTGGGAGCCGGCTTGTCGTGGCGACGAACCGCGGCGATGAGGCCTTCGGATCAGTTCACGATCTCGACGATATCCACATCCACTTCACGGCTCATCAGGTGCTTCTCCACCTCGCCGGTCAGCTTGACCTTGGTCTTCTCGTTGAACGGCGTCGCCGGCAGGTCTTCGTTGTCGATCTCGACCGTGATGGTGCCAGTGTTGTCCTTGAACTCGTACTTGTCGTCGTTGTTGATCTTCTTGGTGACAAAGCCCTGCAGCACCACCGGCGTGTCGTCAGCAGCATCCTTGGCGGCAGAGACAGTGGTGACTGGCTGGGCACCCGGGCCGGTGTAGCCGACGGCCAAGGCAGCGGTGCTGAACAACGGGGCGAGGATCAGGGCGAGGTAACGTGCTTTCATGGGGATCGGGTCCTGTTTCGGTTTCGATGGGACCAGATTAACGACGATCGCTGAATTGAAACTTAATGCAAAAAAAACCCGGCGCAAGGCCGGGTTCTGGTGTCTGCCATCAGCTCACTGATGGTACTGCGCCGAGAGCTCGTGCACGGCGTTGATGAACACGCCCGCATGCTCTGGGTCGACTTCCGGGGTGATGCCATGGCCCAGGTTGAACACGTGCCCACTGCCTTTGCCGTAGCTGGCCAGGATGCGGCCGACTTCGGTGCGGATCGCTTCCGGCTTGGCATACAGCACGGTCGGGTCCATGTTGCCTTGCAGGGCCACCTTGTCACCGACGCGACGGCGCGCATCGCCGATATCGCAGGTCCAGTCCAGGCCCAGTGCATCGGCGCCGGCTTCGGCAATGCTCTCCAGCCACAGGCCGCCGTTCTTGGTGAACAGGATCACCGGCACCTTGCGGCCGTCATGCTCGCGGATCAGGCCACTGACGATCTTGCGCATGTAGGCCAGGGAGAATTCCTGGTAGGCCGCCGCCGACAGGTTGCCGCCCCAGGTGTCGAAGATCTGCACAGCCTGGGCGCCAGCGAGGATCTGGCCATTGAGGTAGCTGGTGACCGACTGGGCCAGCTTGTCCAGCAGCAGGTGCAAGGCTTGCGGGTTGTCGTAGGCCATCGCCTTGGTCTTGCGGAAGTCCTTGGACGAGCCGCCTTCGACCATGTAGGTGGCGAGGGTCCAGGGGCTGCCGGAGAAACCGATCAGCGGCACGCGGCCATTGAGCTCGCGGCGGATGGTGCTGACCGCGTCCATCACGTAGCCCAGGTCTTTCTGCGGGTCGGGGATCGGCAGCGCTTCGATGTCGGCCGGGGTGCTGATGACCTTCTTGAAACGCGGGCCTTCGCCGGTTTCGAAGTACAGGCCAAGGCCCATGGCATCAGGGATGGTGAGGATGTCCGAGAACAGGATCGCCGCGTCCAGCGGGTAGCGGTCCAGCGGCTGCAGGGTGACCTCGCAGGCGAACTGGGGGTTCATGCACAGGCTCATGAAGTCGCCGGCCTTGGCGCGGCTGGCGCGGTATTCCGGGAGGTAGCGGCCAGCCTGGCGCATCATCCACACCGGGGTGACGTCTACGGGTTGCTTGAGCAGTGCACGCAGGAAACGATCGTTCTTCAGGGCAGTCATGTCGGCATCCGGCAAAAAAGTGCGGGCATTTTCTCAGACGCCAGCGCAAAAGGCACGGATGTGACCATGCGTTTTGTCTATTGGATGCGTTGGATCAAGCGATTTTGTATACAACTCGGGGGGACAGGTTGTTGCGCAGGGCCTAATCGCCGGCAAGCCGGCTCCCACAAGTACCGCACAGAACCTGTGGGAGCCGGCTTGCCGGCGATGGGGCCGGTTCAGCCAAAATCAGACTTCCAGGTAGTCCAGGATCCCTTCGGCAGCGGTCCGCCCTTCAAAAATGGCAGTCACCACCAGGTCCGACCCACGCACCATGTCACCGCCGGCGAAGATCTTCGGGTTGCTGGTCTGGTGCTTGAACTTGCCCTTCTCCGGCGCGACCACGCGCCCCTGGCTGTCCATCTGGATACCGTACTGTTCGAACCATGGCGCCGGGCTCGGGCGGAAGCCGAAGGCGATCACCACGGCATCGGCCGGGAGGATCTCTTCAGAACCCGGGATCGGCTCGGGGCTGCGACGGCCACGGGCATCCGGCTCGCCGAGACGGGTCTCGACCACCTTCACGCCTTCGACCTTGTCTTCACCAACAATGGCGATCGGCTGGCGGTTGTAGAGGAACTTCACGCCTTCTTCCTTGGCGTTCTTCACCTCTTTGCGCGAACCCGGCATGTTGGCTTCGTCACGGCGATAGGCACAGGTCACCGATTTGGCGCCCTGGCGGATCGAGGTGCGGTTGCAGTCCATCGCGGTGTCGCCACCGCCCAGTACCACCACCTTCTTGCCCTGCATGTCGACGAAATCTTCCGGCGACTTCTCGAAGCCCAGGTTGCGGTTGACGTTGGCGATCAGGAAGTCCAGCGCATCATGCACGCCCGGCAGGTCCTCACCCGGGAAGCCACCTTTCATGTAGGTGTAGGTGCCCATGCCCATGAACACCGCGTCGTACTCGGCGAGCAGCTGTTCCAGGGTGATGTCCTTGCCCACCTCGGTGTTCAGGCGGAACTCGATGCCCATGCCGGTGAAGACTTCGCGGCGATTGCTCAGCACGGTCTTTTCCAGCTTGAACTCGGGGATACCGAAGGTCAGCAGGCCGCCGATCTCCGGGTTGCGGTCGAACACCACCGGCGTGACGCCAGCGCGCACCAGCACATCGGCACAACCCAGGCCAGCAGGGCCTGCACCGATGATCGCGACGCGCTTGCCGGTCGGCTTGACCTTGGACATGTCCGGGCGCCAGCCCATGGCGAACGCGGTGTCGGTGATGTACTTCTCCACCGAGCCGATGGTCACCGCGCCGAAGCCGTCGTTCAGGGTACAGGCACCCTCGCACAGACGGTCCTGCGGGCACACGCGGCCGCACACTTCCGGCAGGGTGTTGGTCTGGTGCGACAGCTCCGCCGCGGCCAGGATGTTGCCTTCGGACACCAGCTTCAACCAGTTGGGGATGAAGTTATGGACCGGGCACTTCCACTCGCAGTACGGGTTGCCGCAGCCCAGGCAGCGGTGCGCCTGCTCCACCGATTGCTGTGGCTTGAAGGGTTCGTAGATCTCCACGAACTCCTTCTTGCGCTGGCGCAGGAGCTTTTTCTTCGGGTCCTTGCGGCCCACTTCGATGAACTGGAAGTCGTTGTTCAGACGTTCAGCCATTTTTCAAAACCTCTTAACAGCAGCTGCAAGCTACAAGCTGCAAGCCGCAAGACGATCACTTAAGCCGGGCAAGCCTCGAACTGCTTTTTACTTGCAGCTTGAGGCTTGCCACTTGCAGCTGTTTTTACTGCGGGTTGGCACGGGTGCTGGACAGCAGTTGCTTGAGGTTGGCCGCCTTCGGCTTGACCAGCCAGAAGCGCCGCACGTAGTCGTCCAGGTTCTCCGAGAGCTCACGCCCCCACTCGCTGCCGGTCTCTTCCACGTACTCGGCAAGAACCCGCGCCAGGTGGCTGCGGTAGGCCTCCATCGCCTCACCACTGATGCGCTGGATTTCCACCAGCTCGTGGTTGAGTTTGTCGACGAAGGTGTTGTCCATGTCGAGCACGTAGGCGAAGCCGCCAGTCATGCCAGAACCGAAGTTGTAACCGGTCTTGCCCAGGACGCAGACAAAGCCACCGGTCATGTATTCACAGCAGTGATCGCCAGTACCCTCGACAACGGCGTGGGCCCCGGAGTTACGCACAGCGAAGCGCTCGCCCGCGGTGCCGGCGGCGAACAGCTTGCCGCCGGTGGCGCCATACAGGCAGGTGTTGCCGACGATGGCGCTGAGCTGGGTTTTGAACGGGCTGCCGGCGGGCGGCACGATGGTGAGCTTGCCACCGGTCATGCCTTTGCCGACGTAGTCGTTGGCGTCGCCTTCGAGCAGCAGGTTCAGGCCACCGGCGTTCCACACGCCGAAGCTCTGGCCCGCAGTGCCCTTGAAGCGGAAGGTGATCGGCTTGTCGGCCATGCCCTGGTTGCCGTACAGCCTGGCGATTTCACCAGAGATACGGGCACCGATGGAACGGTCGCAGTTGCAGATGTCGAGCGCGAACTCGCCACCGGCCTGGTCGCGAATGGCTGGCAGGGCCATCTCGACCATCTTCTCGGCCAGCTCGCCCTTGTCGAACGGCGGGTTCTTGTCGACTTCACAGAACTGCGGCTTGTCGGCCGGGATGTGCGAGCTGCCCAGCAGCGGCGTCAGGTCCAGGTACTGTTGGCGCTCGGTGTCGCCCGGCAGCACGTCGAGCAGGTCGGTGCGACCGATCAGCTCGCCCAGGCTGCGCACGCCCAGCTTGGCCAGCCACTCACGGGTTTCCTCGGCGACGAAGGTGAAGAAGTTGATCACCATGTCGACGGTGCCGATGTAATGGTCCTTGCGCAGCTTGTCGTTCTGGGTGGCCACGCCGGTGGCGCAGTTGTTCAGGTGGCAGATGCGCAGGTACTTGCAGCCCAGGGCAATCATCGGCGCGGTACCGAAGCCGAAGCTCTCGGCGCCGAGGATGGCCGCCTTGATCACGTCCAGGCCGGTCTTCAGGCCGCCGTCGGTCTGTACCCGCACTTTGCCGCGCAGGTCGTTGCCGCGCAGGGTCTGGTGGGTTTCGGCCAGGCCCAGTTCCCACGGGGCGCCGGCGTACTTGATCGAGGTCAGCGGCGAAGCGCCGGTGCCGCCGTCGTAGCCGGAAATGGTGATCAGGTCGGCGTAGGCCTTGGCCACGCCCGCGGCGATGGTACCAACGCCAGCCTCGGCAACCAGCTTGACCGATACCAGGGCCTGCGGGTTGACCTGCTTGAGGTCGTAGATCAGCTGCGCCAGGTCTTCGATCGAGTAGATGTCGTGGTGCGGCGGCGGCGAGATCAGGGTCACGCCCGGTACCGCATAGCGCAGCTTGGCGATCAGGCCATTGACCTTGCCGCCCGGCAACTGGCCGCCCTCACCGGGCTTGGCGCCCTGGGCGACCTTGATCTGCAGCACTTCGGCGTTGACCAGGTATTCCGGGGTGACGCCGAAGCGGCCGGTGGCCACCTGCTTGATCTTGGAGCTCTTGACGGTGCCGTAGCGCGACGGGTCTTCACCGCCCTCGCCGGAGTTGGAGCGCGCACCCAGGCGGTTCATGGCCTCGGCCAGGGCTTCGTGGGCTTCTGGCGACAGAGCACCCAGCGAGATGCCGGCGGAGTCGAAGCGCTTGAGGATCGCGTCCAGCGGCTCGATCTCATCCAGTGCCAGGGCCTGGTCGGCCACTTTCACTTTCAGCAGGTCGCGGATCATCGACACCGGGCGCTGGTCGACCAGCGTGGTGTATTCCTTGAACTTGGCGTAGTCGCCCTGCTGCACGGCAGCCTGCAGGGTGTTGACCACATCCGGGTTGTAGGCGTGGTATTCGCCGCCGTGGACGAACTTCAGCAGGCCACCTTGCTGGATCGGCTTGCGCGCGCTCCAGGCTTCGGCTGCCAGCAGCTTCTGGTCGCCTTCCAGGTCGACGAAGCGAGCACCCTTGATGCGGCTGGGCACGCCCTTGAAGCTCAGGCCCACCACTTCCTCGGCCAGACCCACGGCTTCGAACAGTTGCGCGCCGCGGTACGAGGCGATGGTGGAGATGCCCATCTTCGACAGGATCTTCAGCAGGCCCTTGGAGATGCCTTTGCGGTAGTACTTGAAGACTTCGTCCAGGTCGCCCAGCACTTCGCCGGTACGGATCAGGTCGGCCAGCACTTCATAGGCCAGGTACGGATAGACGGCCGAGGCACCGAAGCCCAGCAGCACGGCGAAGTGGTGCGGGTCACGGGCGGTGGCGGTTTCCACCAGGATGTTGCTGTCGCAGCGCAGGCCCTGCTCGGTCAGGCGGTGGTGTACCGCGCCGACGGCCAGCGAAGCGTGCACCGGCAGTTTGCCAGGGGCGATGTAGCGGTCGCTCAGCACCAGCTGGGTCTTGCCACTGCGCACCGCTTCTTCGGCCTGGTCGGCGATGTTGCGGATGGCCGCTTCCAGGCCCACGCCCTCTTCGTAGTTGAGGTCGATCAGTTGGCGGTCGAAGCCTTCGCGCTCCAGGTTCATCAGCGAGCGCCACTTGGCGGGCGAGATGACCGGCGAGCTGAGGATCACCCGCGAGGCGTGCTCCGGGGACTCCTGGAAGATGTTGCGCTCGGCACCCAGGCAGATCTCCAGCGACATGACGATCGCTTCGCGCAGCGGGTCGATCGGCGGGTTGGTGACCTGGGCGAACTGCTGGCGGAAGAAGTCGTAAGGCGAGCGCACGCGCTGGGACAGCACCGCCATCGGCGTGTCGTCACCCATCGAGCCCACCGCCTCCTGGCCCTGCTCGCCGAGCGGGCGCAGTACCTGGTCACGCTCTTCGAAGGTGACCTGGAACATCTTCATGTATTGCTTGAGCTGGTCAGCGTCATAGCTGGCCGCGCCCTGGTCGTCGGTCAGGGTCGCCTGGATGCGCAGGGCGTGCTGACGCAGCCAGCGCTTGTACGGATGGCGCGACTTGAGGCGGTCATCGATGGCATCGGTGTCGAGGATCTGGCCGGTCTCGGTGTCCACGGCAAGAATCTGGCCTGGGCCGACTCGGCCCTTGGCCAGGACGTCCTCAGGCTGGTAGCCCCACACGCCGATTTCCGAGGCGATGGTGATGTAGCCGTTGGTGGTGGTCACCCAACGCGCCGGGCGCAGGCCGTTGCGGTCGAGCAGGCACACCGCGTGGCGGCCTTCGGTCATGACGATACCGGCCGGGCCGTCCCACGGCTCCATGTGCATGGAGTTGTATTCGTAGAAGGCACGCAGGTCGGCGTCCATGGTCTCGACGTTCTGCCAGGCTGGCGGTACCAGCATGCGCACACCGCGGAACAGATCGATGCCACCGGTGACCATTAGCTCCAGCATGTTGTCCATGCTCGAGGAGTCGGAACCGACGCGGTTGACCAACGGGCCGAGCTCTTCGAGGTCGGGGATGAGGTCGTTGGCGAACTTGGTGCGACGGGCCATGGCCCAGTTGCGGTTGCCGGTGATGGTGTTGATCTCGCCGTTGTGGGCGAGGAAGCGGAACGGCTGCGCCAGCGGCCATTTCGGCAGGGTGTTGGTGGAGAAGCGCTGGTGGAACACGCAGATCGCGGTTTGCAGGCGCTCGTCACCCAGGTCTGGATAGAAGGCCGCGAGATCGCGCGGCATCATCAGGCCTTTATAGATGATGGTCTTGTGCGAGAAGCTGCAGATGTAGTGGTCGGCGTCGTGGGCGTTGGCCACGGACGAACGGCGACGGGCACTGAACAGCTTGATGGCGAATTCCTGGTCACTCAGGCCTTCACCGCCGATGAACACTTGTTCGATCTGCGGCAGGCGCTCCAGCGCCAGGCGGCCCAGCACGCTGGTGTCGATCGGGACTTTGCGCCAGCCCACCAGCTTGAGGCCGGCGTTGACGATCTCGCGGTCCATGTTGGCACGCGCGGCTTCGGCTTTGACCGGGTCCTGGTTGAAGAACACCATGCCGACGGCGTACTGCTTGGGCAGCTCGACGGCGAAGTGTTCCTGGGCCACGGCACGCAGGAATCGATCGGGCTTCTGCATGAGCAGACCGCAACCGTCACCGGTCTTGCCGTCGGCGTTGATGCCGCCGCGGTGGGTCATGCAGGTCAGCGCCTGCATGGCGGTTTGCAGAAGGTGGTGGCTCGGTTCGCCCGTCATGTGGGCGATCAGGCCAAAGCCACAGTTGTCCTTGAATTCTTCGGGATGGTACAGACCTGTTTTCATAGACACATTCTCACCAGGTTCACCTCTCAACGGAGGTAAATCTCTTTTTAGTACAACCACTTACCATCCACGCCGATCAAATGCCAGCTTTTTTGCGGTGGCCATGGAAAACCATTGTTGCACAGCGACAGCGACTCTCACAAATTTTCATGTCTCACCATTGAAAATTTATGTCGCATTTTTGAATGTTTTTGCGCCATGCGCCGTGATAGCGGCTCGGCTCGAGTCTGAAGCGTTTCAGCCATGACTGCAACAAGGGCTTGTGGCCGGCAGCCTGGGACAGAAAAGCCTGCCGCGCTCAGGCGCAGCAGGCTAGACGAAAGTCAGTAATCGCTCAGCAACTGGGCGGCGGGGTGATGCCGCCCGGAAGGTATCAGCGGGCCGAGGCCAGCTCTTGTTGGACGCTGGCGACGGTACGTGGCCAAGGTTTACCAGCCTGGACCTTCGCTGGCAAGTTCTTGATTGCAGCGACCGCTGCGTCACGGTTGGCGAAGCTGCCATAGGTGACCACGTACAGCGGCTTGCCCTGCAGGTTTTTCTTGAAGTAGCGATAGTCGCCACCCTGCGCCTTGACGAAGGCCTGGGCCGACGCTTCGGAGCTGGTGCCAAGGATCTGTACCACATAATTGCCTGGCTTCTGCCCTGCATACCAGCCACCGCCGCCAGTACCACCGGCTGCCGGCTTCTCGGCCGGTTTGGCGGCAGGCTTGGCTGTGGCGACCTGGGTCGGCGCAGGGGTGGGCTTGGCTGTCGCGACCGGTTTGGCCGGCTGGGTTGCGACAGGTTTCGGCGCAGGTGCAACTGGCTGCGAAGGTGCTACCGGCGTCGCCTGGGCCATGCCAGGCGTCGGCCCGGCCACTGCGCCTTGCGGTGGGGCGGTGGTGGTCACAGTCGGTGGCGGGTTGCCTGGTTGCAGCGCGGTATTGTCGGCCGGACCGCCTTCCTCGCCATCACCCATGCCTGCCGCCTGGGCCAGGGGCTCACGCATCACCGGCTGCGACTGGCCAACCAGCGGCAGCGGCATGGGCTGCGACTGGCCGGAGAATTCGATGGCCGGGTTGCCGTTGTTCGAGTTGTCGCCCAATGGCAGCTGGGCCTGGGCCGTTGGCGCCTCGGCAGGAGCCTTGTCGCCTTTCTTGGGCATGAGCACCGCGGCAGCGACGGCGACCACGACGACAGCGGACAGCGCGAGCACGTGTTTCTTTGGCATTTTGAACCCCATGGATGGTCGCTTGGCCGTAGTACGACTGGCGATCATGGCTTCGATCAAGGTATCGCGGGCGACCTGGTTGATGTTGCCAGGCCAACCGTCGGAGTTTTCATGGATATCGACGAGCTGCTCACGGGTGAACACCTCGATGCCTCGGCCGGCGCCTTCCAGGCGCTGCTCGAGGTACTCGCGGGTCTCTTCCTCGCTGTAGGGGGCAAGTTCGATGACATGGAAGCGCTCTTCCTCGACATGGATCTCGTCCAACCCGGCAATCAGCGACGGCTCACCGAACAGGAACACGTGCGGACGCCCTTCCGGGACACCTGCCGCCAGTTCCAGCAACGCTTGGAGTGCCGACTCGTCGAGTTGTTCCGCGTCGTCCACCAGCAAATAGACTTCCTGCCCTGTCAGGGCAAGCTGTACGACCTTGGAGAGAATCGCCTGGACTTCCGGCTGGGCCACTTCCAGCGACTGTGCCACCTGACCCAGGACACTGGCAGCATCGCTGGCGCCACGGGCGGAGACCACCACGCTCTGCACCGACTGCTTGTTGGTGCTGGCCACCAGTGCCTGGCGCAGCAAAGTCTTGCCGCTGCCGACAGGGCCGGTGACCACCAGCATCAGCTGGCTGTAACGAGCCAGGTGATGCAGCTGACCGAGCACAGGCTTGCGCTGGGCGGGGAAAAACTTGAAACCGGGCACACGCGGCGCGAACGGATCGTGGCTCAACTGGTAATGGTCGAGAAACGCCTCATCGGCATGCAAACTGGTCATTGCGCTGTCACAACCTCAAAGCTGGGCCACGATCGCGCGGTAGTCCGCCGACAGCGTGGCCTGAAGAATCTCTTTCGAATAGTCGTCGGTGACCACGGCTTCGCCCAACTGGCGCAACAGCACCAGCCGCAGGCGACCGTCGAGCACCTTCTTGTCGACCGCCATATGCTCCATGAAATGCGCCGGGGTCATTTCCTGTGGTGGCACCACCGGCAAACCTGCGTCCTGCAGCAGGCGGATTGCACGATCGCGCGCGGACTGGTCGATCCAGCCCAGGCGCATGGACATCTCCAGGGCCATCACCGTGCCAGCCGCCACGGCTTCGCCGTGCAACCAGACACCGTAGCCCATGTGCGTTTCGATGGCATGCCCGAAGGTATGGCCGAGGTTCAGTGTCGCCCGCACGCCGGACTCGCGCTCATCGGCGCCAACCACTGCGGCCTTGGCTGCGCACGAGCGGCGGATCGCTTCGGTCAGGGCCGCGGGTTCCAGGGCGCGCAGGGCCTGGATATTGTTTTCGAGCCAGCCGAGGAACGGCTTGTCGCAGATCAGGCCGTACTTGATCACTTCGGCCAGGCCCGCCGACAGTTCGCGCTGCGGCAGGGTCTTGAGCGTGGTGGTGTCGATCAGCACTGCGTTGGGCTGATAGAACGCACCGACCATGTTCTTGCCCAGCGGGTGGTTGATACCGGTCTTGCCGCCCACCGAGGAGTCGACCTGGGACAACAGCGTAGTGGGCACCTGGATGAAGTCGACACCGCGTTGGTAGCAGGCCGCGGCGAAACCGGCCATGTCACCGATGACCCCGCCGCCGAGGGCGACCACCGTCGTGCGGCGGTCATGCCGTGCAGTGAGCAGACCGTCGAAAATCAGTTGCAGGGTTTGCCAGTTCTTGTGGGCTTCGCCATCGGGCAGGATCACCGGCAGTACCGAATAGGCACCGAGGGTCTTGCCCAGGCGCTCGAGATACAAGGGTGCGACGGTCTCATTGGTAACGATGGCAACTTGCCGCCCAGCGATGTGCGGCGCCAGCAATTCGGGTTGCTCCAGCAGGCCTTCGCCAATGTAGATCGGGTAGCTGCGCTCGCCCAGGTCGACCTTTAGTGTCTGCATGTATCCCCACAATGTACTTGGACGCGGTGTCGACTGAACGACCCACGCGGTAACGTTGAACCTCGCCTCGACGCTGGCCGAGAATAGTCCCGGCCTATCGGGGCGGCAACTGCTGCAAGCGCTCGAGAATATCGAGCACCACCATGCGTGGTGGCCGTTCGTCGGTTTCCACCACCAGGTCGGCGATCTCGCGGTAGAGCGGGTCGCGCGCTTCCAGCAAGGCGCGCAGGGTCGCCTCCGGATTGGCGGTGCGCAGCAACGGACGGTTGCGATCGCGCGCGGTGCGCCCGACCTGCTGCTCCACCGAAGCGTGCAAATAGATCACCCGGCCGCCCTGGTGCAGTGCCTGGCGGTTTTCCGCACGCATGACTGCACCGCCACCGGTCGCCACGACCACGCCATCGAGCGCACAGAGCTCGGCGATCATCGCCTGCTCACGGTCACGGAAGCCCGGTTCGCCTTCCTTGTCGAAGATCCACGGGATATTGGCGCCGGTTCGCAGTTCGATTTCCTTGTCGGAATCCTTGAACAGCAGGCGCAGCTCTTTGGCCAACAGGCGCCCGATGGTGCTCTTTCCAGCGCCCATGGGCCCTACAAGTATCAAATTTCGCACAGAATCAACGACTCACAGCAATCGCCTGGTCACTCATGATACGCGGAGTCAGGAAGACCAGCAGCTCGGATTTTTTCTCTTGTAATGCATCGCGTCGAAACAGCCGCCCAACATACGGCAGATCGCCAAAAAATGGCACCTTGTCGACCACATTGTTTTGCGTGGTCGAGTACACGCCACCTATGACGATGGTTTCACCGTCGGCCACACGGACCTTGGCATTGACCTCGTTCTTGCGAATCGGTGGCACATCGTTCAAGGCATTGACGAAGTCCGGCTCGTCCTTGGTTACCCTGACCGTCATGATGACCTTGCCGTCCGGGGTAATCTGCGGGGTGACTTCGAGCGACAGCGAGGCCTCCCGAAAGGACACGGAGGTGGCGCCGCTCTTGCTGGTTTCCTGGTAAGGCACCTCGGTACCCTTGAGGATCCTGGCCGTCTCCTTGTCTGCGGTGACCACCTTGGGCTGGGAAATGATCTCGCCGTTGCCGCTCTTCTCCATGGCGCTGAGTTCAAGATCCAGCAGCACGCCGCCACGCAACAGGCCCAACCCCACCCCGGCGCCGGCACGCTCTACCCCAAGATCAATGAACACATCCTTGCCCAGCCGCGCGGCTTCCTCGTGCAGGGCACCTCCCCAGCGCACACCCAGGCTCTTTTCATAATCGACATTGGCCTCGACGATACGTGCCTCGATCGCCACCTGACGCACCGGCACATCCAGCTGCGCCACCAGTTTGCGCAACTCCGCCAGGCGGTCACCGGGCTGATGCACCACCAACGTATTGGTTCGAACGTCGACACTCAGGCTGCCCCGTCCGGTGAGGATGCCGTCGTCGGCCAGCGTCGCCAGCAATACGTCAGCCAGCTCCGCGGCATCGGCGTGGTGGATGGGCAACAATTCCCGGCGCAACGGTTGCAACTGAGCCTCGAGGGCATGCCCATACGACTGGCCGAGGGATTGCTCGACCAGTTCTCCCGCAGGCGCCACCAACAGCACGTTGCCTTCCTCCCGCCGCGCCAGCCCTTTGCTGCGCAACACCAGCGCCAGGGCCTGATCCCAGGGCACGTCCTGCAGACGCAAGGTGATGTTGCCTTGCACTTCGTCACCGACCACCAGGTTGATGCCTGCATAATCAGCCAGGATCTGGAGCACCGCACGCACCTCGACATCCTGAAAGTTCAGCGAAACAGGCTCGCCCTTATAGGGTGCCGCCAGCCCCCATTGAATCGGTATCAGCATCCCCGCCATCAGTATCGCCAGCCACTTCATGACCACCCGCCTCCCTGCCTGCGCCCTTCCTGAGCACCAAGAATGTGGTGCGCTCGTGCCACTCGCCGGCGACGAACAACCGTTCGCGCACCTCCACTTGCTGCTCGTCGATCCTCACCACCACGCCGTCGTCGCGCCCCAGCCGCTCGCCTCGGCGCACGCGATAAAGCCTGCCGGCAACTGCCAGCAGTGCTTCATGCTCCCCCCTGCGCGAAAGACTGCCGACCATTTCCAGTTGCGCCAGCGGGATCTCGCCAGGCCCTTTCAGGGCGGCGCGCCCCGACCAGTCGGCAAACGGGTCGAAATCTCCAACCTGAACCTGTGCCCGGGCGGGGATCTGTGCCAGCGAAGCGGGTTGCGGAACTTGCGCATCGGCCTGGTAGGCGTTCGCGCGCAACCGCAGCCGTACAAGCCCGGGACTGCCCTCGGCGCCCCCCCAATGCATCTGCTCGACACGCAACAAGCGAAGCTGCCCGAGCCAGTCGTCGAGCCACACGCGCAACGCCGGATAACGCCCAACCACTTGAACTTCCATGGGGGTTTGCCGATATCCAGGCCCTTGCACCTGCTCTAGCACATTCAAGTGCTCGAACCGCAGCCCCAGCGCATGCCCCGATAACGACAACTGCTCCAGCAGGTCACTCATGCGAGTACCTGCCGCCAACGCCCAGCGGGCGCCCTGCAACACCTGCTCTGCCCTGGCCAGGGCTTCACGGCCTTGGTCAAGGGTCTGTACCTGGCCGACCCTGGTTGCCAGCTCCGCCTCCAACGCCTCCTGCCTTGCCTGCTCCACCGCCTGAAGCTGCCTCCACTCAGGCAGGCGCACCAGGGTGCCGAGCGCAAATACCAGGCATGCCGTGAGCACGGGCAGCACACGCCAGGGAATGGGGGAGCGCTCGACGTAGTGCTGCCACGCAATCACGACCAGCCCGCTGACACTCGGGCCACCAACAGAAACTCTTCACCACCTGCAGTGCTTCTGAGGTGCTCGAGCTCAAGGTCGAGCAGGACGCTGGAGCGCTCGAGCTCGCGTATCAACTGCGCCACCACTGCGCCCGAGGCGGCCAGGCCGACAAGTCGAAGCTGCGAGCGCTCAAGCTTGAGTTCAGTCAGCTGAATGCCTTCCGGCAAAGCCCGCTCCAGGTCGGCGAGAAGCACACTCTCAACACCCTGGCCTACGCGCAGAGTGGCCAGCACAGCCGCCTGCGCTCGAACTGCCGCATGAGCCTGATCGACATGCGCGACCTGCTCCAGCTGCGCATCCAGTGCTGCGATGGCCGCCTGGCGATTGCTGCTGTCGACGGCCTGGCGTTGAGCACGCTCGCGCACCAGCTGATCCATCAGCAGCACCGCACAGAGCGCCAGGAACAGGCTGCCAAGCAGCATCAGTCGCAATCGCCGCAACGCCGCCAGGCGTTGCCGCTCGCGCCACGGCATCAGGTTCAGACGCACCATCATCGAAGCCCTCCCAGCGCCAGTGCGCAGGCCAGGCTGCTGTCACTGCAGTCGAGCCCCGCCACTGCTGGCAGAGGGCGGCACGGCACCGTCAACTGCTGGCTCAGCTCCATGAGCCGGCCGTGATCACCCCGCGCGGCGCCACAAACGAGCACGTCATCCACCTGCAGCTCGTCAACGACCCATTGCGCCAGGCGATCCACGCAGGCGTGCCCAGGCAAGTCGCGCCGCTGGGGCAGCCCATCCGGCATCCAGCCATGCAGGGTCATTGCGTCAGGCTCCACACGCAGCAGCGCCGAAGCGCCTGTGCCCTGCGGCGGCAACAGACGCCGCAGGGCGATGCTGTCGACTTCCACCGCGTCCAGCTGCAGCCCGGCCGCCTCGAACAACGCCTCGAGCGGCTGCAAGGTACTTTGTCGACAGGCGGCGACGATGACATCCCGATAGCCAGGCCGGCCCGTCGACGCGCCCATGGCATGGAAGTCGATCACCAGGTCGTCCAGGGGAAACGGGAACAAGGTGTCAGCGTCGGCCAGCAGTTGCGCCTCCATCTGCGCCGCCGTCTGGCTCGCGGGTAACTGGCAGCGTTTGCAGATCACCTGCGAGACGGGAAGCGCTACCGCCACTCGACGCTGGCGAGTGCCACTGCGTCGATACGCATCACGCAGGGCAAGCTCGACGCGCCCCGGGTCCTGCCACCAGTGCCCCGCAGCGAGCGGCTCGAAGGTCTCATGCACCCACGCCACCCGCTCGCAGCGCCCACCGCGCTTGCGCACCTGCAACATCTGTATCGAGTCGAGGGCAATCTCCACCCCCAGCAATGAACCGGCATCCCTGCCCCAGTGTCCCAGCATCCTTGCCCCCTCGTTTCAGTCAAAACCCGCGCGGTGCCAGTCATTGACGGCCAGGCGGTACAGTGGGCCGCCCGGCCGGTCACCCGGCAAGGCGAAAAATGCTTATAATGCCCAGCGTTTTTTCGTCCGCCGGTCCCGTGCGCAATTCACTTTTCAACCTGGACACCCAAAAGCCTTGATACGCCTGCTGAAGTTCTTCTGGTGGTCTTTCGTCGCCGTCATTTGCGCGCTCGTACTCGGTGTGAGCGGCGCGTTTCTGTATCTTAGCCCCAGCCTGCCGTCGGTCGATTCGCTCAGAAGCATCCAGTTGCAGATCCCCCTGAGGGTGTACAGCAGCGACGGCAAGTTGATTGCCGAGTTTGGCGAAATGCGCCGCTCGCCAATCCGCTTTGCGGAAATTCCCCCACAATTCATCCAGGCGCTTCTGTCTGCCGAGGACGACAATTTCCTCAACCACTATGGGGTCGATCCCAGCAGCCTGATGCGCGCCGCGACCCAGCTGGTGAAAACAGGTCACATCCAGACCGGCGGCAGCACCATCACCATGCAGGTGGCGAAGAACTTCTTCCTGACCAGCGAGCGCAGCTTCTCGCGCAAGACCAACGAAATCCTGCTGGCCCTGCAGATCGAACGTGAGCTGACCAAGGACGAGATCCTCGAGCTGTACGTCAACAAGATCTACCTGGGTAACCGCGCCTACGGTATCGACGCGGCGGCACAGGTCTACTACGGCAAGTCGATCCGCGATGTGAGCCTGGCGCAGATGGCGATGATCGCCGGCCTGCCCAAGGCGCCCTCGCGCTTCAACCCGCTGGCCAACCCGGTGCGGGCAAAGGAGCGCCGTGACTGGATCCTCGGCCGCATGTACAAGCTCGGCAAGATCGACGAAGCCAGCTACCAGGCCGCGTTGGCCGAACCGCTCAACGCCAGCTATCACGTGCCGACCCCGGAAGTGAACGCGCCCTACGTTGCCGAAATGGCCCGCGCCGAGATGGTCGGCCGCTATGGCAGCGATGCCTACACCGAAGGCTTCCGCGTGACCACGACGGTGCCGAGCGACATGCAGGAGATGGCCAACAAGGCCGTCCTCGACGGGCTTTCCGACTACGATGAGCGCCACGGCTATCGCGGCCCCGAAGCGCGCTTCCCAGGCAAGTCCCACGCGGCCTGGCTGCAGGAACTGAACAAGCAGCGCACCCTGGGCGGGCTGGAGCCGGCAATCGTCACCCAGGTCGAGAAGAGCGCAATCACGGTACTGACCCGCAGCGGCCAGGAAGAGCACGTGGCCTGGGACACCATGAAATGGGCCCGCCCGTTCATCAACAGCAACGCCCAGGGCCGTTCGCCGCAATCGCCGGCCGATGTGGTCCAACCTGGTGACCTTGTACGCCTGCAGCGCCTTGACGACGGCAAACTCAAGTTCAGCCAGGTTCCGGGGGCGCAGAGCGCACTGGTCACGCTTGACCCTTACAACGGTGCCATCCGCGCCCTGGTCGGCGGCTTCTCGTTCGAGCAGAGCAACTACAACCGCGCCATGCAGGCCAAGCGTCAGCCAGGCTCCAGCTTCAAGCCGTTCATCTACAGTGCTGCACTGGACAGTGGCTATACCGCCTCCAGCCTGGTGAACGATGCGCCGATCGTGTTCGTCGACGAGTACCTGGACAAGGTCTGGCGGCCGAAGAACGACACCAACACCTTCCTTGGCCCGATCCGCATGCGCGAAGCGTTGTACAAGTCGCGCAACCTGGTGTCGATCCGCTTGCTGCAGGCCATGGGCGTGGGCCGCACCATCGACTACATCACCAAGTTCGGCTTCAACAAGCAGGACCTGCCGCCAAACCTGTCCCTGGCGCTAGGCACCGCGACCCTGACGCCGATGGAGATCGCCACGGGCTGGAGCACCTTTGCCAACGGCGGCTACAAGATCAACCCGTATCTGATCGAGCGCATCGAAAGTCGCAGTGGCGAGACGCTGTTCACCGCCAACCCGGCGCGCGTGCCGCAAGGCAGCGAAGACCAGGCAGGCCTGGCTGCGCCGGAACAGCCGATCAGCACGGCGTCGCTGCCTGGCGAAGCGCCTTCGGCCTTTGGCCAGGTCGCACCTGCCCTGCAGGTACCAGTGACGGCCGAGCAGATCATCGACGGGCGCACCACCTACATCCTCACCAGCATGCTGCAGGACGTGATCAAGCGTGGCACCGGGCGTCGTGCACTGGCCCTGGGCCGCACCGACCTGGCGGGCAAGACCGGTACCACCAACGAGTCCAAGGACGCCTGGTTCTCCGGTTACAACGCCGACTACGTCACGACCGTGTGGGTCGGCTTCGACCAGCCGGAAACCCTCGGCCGCCGCGAATACGGTGGCACGGTGGCGCTGCCGATCTGGATGAGCTTCATGGGCGCGGCGCTCAAGGACAAGCCGAACCACCCGCCAGCCGAACCGGAAGGCATCCTCAGCCTGCGCGTGGACCCGATCAGTGGCCGCGCAGCTTCGCCGAGCACGCCGAATGCCTACTTCGAGCTGTTCAAGGCCGAGGACTCGCCGCCGTCGGTGGATGAGCTGGGCAATGGTGCGGCACCGGGCAGCCCGCTGCCGGCGGATGAAGCGGCGCCGATGGACCTGTTCTGACAGCGACCTTCCTGTAGGCCCTATCGCCGGCAAGCCGGCTCCCACAGGGGAGGGGCAGCGCTGTACTTGTGGGAGCCGGCTCGCCGGCGATAGGGCCGGTACAGCCCCCAAAAAAGGCAGGCAAACAAAAAGCCCCGACTCTCACGAGCCGGGGCTTTTTTGTGTCGCTACGGCTGGGCTCAGCCGTTGAACACTTCGTCCACACTCTTCAGCGGGTAGTGCTTCGGATACGGCAGGGTAGCTACGCCGGATTCGATGGCAGCCTTGGCAACGGCGTCGGAAACGACGGTGATCAGGCGAGCATCCAGTGGCTTCGGAATGATGTACTCACGACCGAACTCCAGACCCTCGACGCCGTAGGCATCGCACACTTCCTTCGGCACCGGCAGCTTGGCCAGGTCTTTCAGGGCGATGGCGGCAGCGATTTTCATCTCTTCGTTGATGCGCTTGGCGCGAACGTCCAGGGCACCACGGAAGATGAACGGGAAGCCCAGCACGTTGTTGACCTGGTTCGGGTAGTCGGAACGACCGGTGGCCATGATCACGTCGCTGCGAGTGGCGTGGGCCAGCTCAGGCGAAATTTCCGGGTCCGGGTTCGAGCAGGCGAACACGATCGGGTTGGCAGCCATCGACTTCAGGCCTTCCGGGCTCAGCAGGTTCGGGCCGGACAGGCCAACGAACACGTCTGCACCGTTCAGCGCATCGGCCAGGGTGCGCTTGTCGGTCGCGTGGGCGAACTGGGCCTTGTACTGGTTCAGGTCGTCGCGGCCAGCGTGGATCACGCCGCTGCGGTCGATCATGAAGATGTTCTCGACCTTGGCACCCATGCTCACCAGCAGCTTCATGCAGGAGATGGCGGCAGCGCCGGCGCCCAGGCAGACGATCTTGGCGTCTTCGAGTTTCTTGCCAGCGATTTCCAGGGCGTTGATCATGCCGGCCGCGGTCACGATCGCGGTGCCGTGCTGGTCATCGTGGAAGACCGGAATGTCGCACTGCTCGATCAGGGTGCGCTCGATTTCGAAGCACTCTGGTGCCTTGATGTCTTCGAGGTTGATGCCACCGAAGGTGATCGAAATGCGGCGAACGGTGTCGATGAAGGCCTGCGGGCTTTCCGACTCCACTTCGATGTCGAACACATCGATACCTGCGAAACGCTTGAACAGAACGCCCTTGCCTTCCATCACAGGCTTGGAGGCCAGTGGGCCGAGGTCACCCAGACCGAGGATGGCGGTGCCATCGGAAATCACCGCAACGAGGTTGCCCTTGCCGGTGTATTTGTAAGCCAGCTCTGGATCACGGCCGATTTCGCGCACGGGCTCGGCAACGCCTGGGCTGTAGGCCAGGGCGAGGTCACGGGCAGTGGCGGTGGGCTTGGAGAGTTCGACGCTCAGTTTCCCCGGACGAGGTTGGGCGTGATATTCGAGAGCGGCGGTTTTCAGGTCTGACATGGTGGGCATTCCGCTATTTACTGTTCTGACGGACCGCCGAGGATACGCAAAGAGCCGGGGAGCCACAAGACTGGTCGGTCACTTGTGTCAAGGCCTTTAGCCTACGACTTTACGCTATAACCCGCGGGGGCATTGGAATTGACAGTGTGTACAATCCAATAGCGAAATGTCTACATCTTTTCAGCCTGAAACGCGCTCCAGCATGCTTGGATCGGTCAACGGCAAGAGCCAGCGTCGCTGCCCAGGCTTGAGCCCACCCTTGCGGGAACGGTCCAGCACCCAGCCGCGCGCTTCAACCTGGCGTCCCTTGAGGTTATCGAAGAAGCTGGCGGGGAAGTTGCGTTGCAGACGAGCGGGAACCTGCAGCACCACGCCGCTATCCAGTTCCAGCCAGATGCCGGCGCGATTGCGCTCGATGTTGCCAACCCGGCCGCCGATCACGGCGAAGCCCGACTGCCTGACATCCGCGGCGCGCACCACCGGCGAACGCTGCCACAGTCCCAGCCCCGCCTGGCGCGCCGCTTGTTCGGCCGCTTGCTGGCAACCCGCCAGGCGCACATTGGGCGCCACTGCCACGCGGTAACCCAGCCCTTCACTGAGCAGCCGCGCCTCGAGATTGTCGCCATTTTCGCTATACACATGCGCCAGCGTGCGGCCGTACTTGTCTTTGCCCTCTTTGCCCGGCACCAGCCCGACGCGCCCATCGCTGGCCTTGACCAGGTCCTGCAGGCGACGCCTGGCCGCTTCGGCATACGGCTCGCTGGTACGACCCTTGCGGCCGATTTCAGGTGCATTGATGCCGATCATGCGCACGCTGCGGCCATCGCTCAGGCGCAGGGTGTCACCGTCCACCACCTGGCGCACGGCCACCGGTTGCGGCGTGTCCGGCAACGGGCAGAATGCCAGGGCCGGAATGTGCCAGATGGCGCCCACAAAAAAGGCGCCCACAAGGGGCGCCTTTTTCAGCAACAACGCGAAGCCCGAAGGATTCGCCATGCGCATGATTACTTCTTGGTACCGAACATGCCGAAGCGGTCGGCGAACTTCTGTACGCGACCACCGGTGTCCAGAACTTTCTGCTTACCGGTGTAGAACGGGTGGCACAGGTTGCAAACGTCGATCGCCAGGATGTTGCCCAGGGTCGAACGGGTTTCAAACTTGTTGCCGCAGCTGCAGGTGACTGCAACTACTTCGTAGTTCGGATGAATATCTGCTTTCATGGTCACTTCCTCGAGCTGCGTGCCGCCACCCAACACCAATTGTTGAATACCGCACGTAATTAGGCGGCGAATAATACCAGAGCATGAGGCCAACGCAAGTTGTCGCTTGCACCGACCGTCGTCTGCTAGGCTCGCCAGTCTTTGAAACGCCCTCCGAGATCTTCCGCGTGTCCGACGTCATCCTGCGCCTTGCCCTGCCCTCCCCCCTGCGTCGCCTGTTCGACTATCGGGCGCCGGCGGGCATGGCGCGCCAGGCTCTGGCACCGGGCATGCGGGTGCGCGTGCCGTTCGGTCGCCGCGAGATGATCGGCGTACTGGTGGAGGTGTGCGACCACAGCGAAGTCCCGGCCGACAAGCTCAAGCCGGCCATCGCCCTGCTCGACCCGGTGACGCCGATACCCGCCGCGCTGTTCAAGCTGTGCCTGTGGACCGCCCAGTACTACCAGCACAGCTTGGGCGACACCCTGAGCTGGGCGCTGCCGACCCTGCTGCGCCAGGGGGAACCGGCCGAGATGCGCCAGGAGCGTTTCTGGCACGTGACGCCCGGCGCCCGTCTGGATGACCCGCGCATCGCCCGTGCGCCGCGCCAGCGCGATGCCTTGAAGACGCTTTCCCAGCACCCCCATGGCGTGGCTCACAGCCTGCTGACCAAGCTCAACCTGAACAAGGACAGCCTCGACCTGCTGCTGGCCAAGGAGCTGGTGCAGGTGGAAGTCCGCCGCCAGCGGCCGGCAGCACGTCATGAGCACTGGCTGGCACAGCCGGAGCTGCCGCTCAACGAAGAGCAGCGCGACGCCTTCGATACGGTGCGCGAGGGCTTTGGCGGTTTCAGCGCCTTTCTCCTGGCTGGGGTCACCGGCAGCGGCAAGACCGAGGTGTACCTGCAGCTCATCCGCGAAACCCTCGAAGCCGGCAAGCAGGCACTGGTGCTGATTCCCGAGATCAACCTCGGCCCGCAGACCCTGGCGCGCTTCGAGCAGCGCTTCAACGCGCGCATTGCCCTGCTGCACTCGGCCGTGAACGATCGCGAGCGCCTCGATGCCTGGCTGGCGGCACGTGACGGCGAAGCCGACATCATCATCGGCACCCGTTCCGCGCTGTTCACGCCCATGAAAAACCCAGGCCTGATCATCATCGACGAGGAGCACGACGGCTCCTATAAACAGCAGGAAGGCCTGCGTTACCATGCCCGCGACCTGGCGCTGGTGCGCGCCCACCAGGAAAACATTCCGATCCTGCTAGGCTCCGCCACCCCGTCGCTGGAAACCCTGCACAATGCCCTGACCGGCCGCTACCGCCTGCTGCGCATGAACCAGCGCGCCGGTGGCGCACACCCACCACGCATGCTGCGCCTGGACGTGAAGAGCCTGCCGCTGGACAGCGGCATCAGCGGCCCGCTGCAACAGGCCATCCGCCAGACCCTGGAAGCCGGCCAGCAAGTGCTGGTGTTCCTCAACCGCCGTGGCTTCGCCCCGACCTTGCTGTGCCATGACTGTGGCTGGCTGTCCGAGTGCCCTCGTTGCGATGCACGCATGACCGTGCACCAACGCTCCGGCGTGCTGCGCTGCCACCACTGCGGCTACGACGAGCGCTTGCCGCATCAGTGTCCCAAGTGCAACCACGTGGACCTGCGCCCGGTCGGCGCTGGCACGGAACGCGCCGAAGAGCGCCTGAAGGTGTTGTTCCCCGACTATCCGATCCTGCGTGTCGATCGCGACAGCACCGCACGCAAGGACGCCATGCACACCCTGTTCAGCACCATCCAGCGCGGCCAGCCGAGCATCCTGGTCGGCACCCAGATGCTGGCCAAGGGGCACCACTTCCCGCGGGTAACGCTGGTGGCGATCCTCGATGCCGACGGCGGGCTGTTCTCCGGCGACTTTCGCGCCAGCGAGCGCATGGCCCAGCTGATCGTCCAGGTCGCCGGGCGTGCCGGTCGCGCCGAAGAGGCCGGCAAGGTCATCATCCAGACCCACCTCTCCGACCACCCACTGCTGGTGCAATTGACCGAGCAAGGTTACTTCGCCTTCGCCGAGCAGGCGCTGGACGAACGCCGCGCCGCCGGCCTGCCGCCGTACTCGCACCTGGCCCTGCTGCGCGCCGAAGCACACAAGCCTGGCCAGGCCGAAGGTTTCCTCGACGAAGCCTGCAGTGCGGCGGAGCGGCTGGTGGCGCAGCAACAGCTGGCGGGCATCGAACTGCTGGGGCCGGTACCCGCTCCGATGGAGCGCAAGGCCGGGCGTTTTCGTGCACAACTGTTGATCCAGGCCAACACCCGGGCACCCTTGCATCGACTGATCAGCGCCTGGTTGCTAGTGTTGGAACAGATACCGAGCGGGCGCCAGGTACGTTGGTCGCTGGATGTGGATCCGGTAGACCTGTACTGAAGTCACTGGCCCTATCGCCGGCAAAGGTTGGCAACCTGGCTCCAGCAACGGATAATGCCCAGTTTTTCCACCTGCGCATCCAGGCGCCCTACCGCGCTTGCGGTCGAAAAGAGATCCCCATGAAAGACACCATTCGCCAGCTGATCCAGCAAGCCCTCACCCAACTCGTCGCCGACGGTGTGCTGCCTGAAGGGCTGTCGCCGGCGATCCAGGTGGAAAACGCCCGGGACAAGACCCACGGCGATTTCGCCAGCAACATCGCCATGATGCTGGCCAAGCCGGCCGGCATGAAGCCGCGCGACCTGGCCGAGAAACTGATCAATGCCCTGCCGGCCAGCGCCGACATCAGCAAGGTCGAAATCGCCGGCCCAGGCTTCCTGAACTTCTTCCAGAACACCGAAGCCCTGGCCAACCGCCTGGACGCCGCCCTTGCCGACGCCCACCTGGGTGCGCGCAAGTCGAGCCCTGCGCAGAAAGTGGTGATCGACATGTCGGCACCGAACCTGGCCAAGGAAATGCACGTCGGCCACCTGCGTTCGACCATCATCGGTGACAGCGTCGCCCGCGTCCTGGAGTTCCTCGGCGACCAGGTCATCCGCCAGAACCACGTGGGCGACTGGGGCACCCAGTTCGGCATGCTGATGGCCTACCTGGAAGAGAACCCGATCACCAGCGACGAGCTGTCGGACCTGGAAAACTTCTACCGCGCGGCCAAGAAGCGCTTCGACGAGTCCGAGGAATTCGCCACCCGCGCCCGCGGCCTGGTGGTCAAGCTGCAGGCCGGCGACCCTGAGTGCCTGGCGCTGTGGACACGCTTCAAGGACATTTCGCTGTCGCACTGCCAGAAGACCTACGAGCTGCTCAACGTCAAGCTGACCATGGCCGACGTGATGGGCGAGAGCGCCTACAACGACGACCTCGCCAACGTGATCAACGACCTCAAGGCCAAGGGCCTGCTGGTCGAGGACCAGGGCGCCCAGTGCGTGTTCCTCGACGAGTTCAAGAACAGTGAAGGCGAGCCGCTGCCGGTGATCGTGCAGAAGGCCGACGGCGGCTACCTGTACGCCACCACCGACCTGGCAGCCGTGCGCTACCGCAGCAATGTGCTCAAGGCCGACCGCGCCCTGTACTTCGTCGACCAGCGCCAGGCACTGCACTTCAACCAGGTGTTCGAAGTGGCCCGCCGCGCCGGCTTCGTCGGCCATCCGATGCAGATGGAACACATGGGCTTCGGTACCATGAACGGCGCCGACGGCCGTCCGTTCAAGACCCGTGACGGCGGCACCGTCAAGCTGATCGACCTGCTCACCGAGGCCAAGGACCGCGCCTACGCGCTGGTCAAGGAAAAGAACCCGAGCCTGGCCGACGAAGAACTGCGCCACATCGGTGAAGTGGTCGGTATCGGCGCGGTAAAATACGCCGACCTGTCCAAGCACCGCACCAGCGACTACAGCTTCAACTTCGAGCTGATGCTCAATTTCGAAGGCAACACTGCGCCTTACCTGCTGTACGCCTACACCCGCGTGGCTGGCGTGTTCCGCAAGCTGGGCAAGGGCTTCGACGAAGTCGAAGGCAGCATTGTCCTGCAAGCGCCTCACGAACAGGACCTGGCCGCACGCCTGGCGCAGTTCGGCGAGATCCTCAACAACGTCGCCGATAAGGGCACGCCGCACGTGCTGTGCAGCTACCTGTACGACCTCGCCGGCCTGTTCTCCAGCTTCTACGAGAACTGCCCGATCCTCGCCGCCGAGACCCCGGAGCAGCAGCAGAGCCGTCTGCGCCTGGCTGCCCTGACCGGCCGCACCCTCAAGCAAGGTCTGGAGCTGCTCGGCCTGGAAACCCTGGAGCGTATGTAAGTTGGCTGCCAAGAAAAAACCAGCACCCAAGCGCGGCGCAAGCCGCACCCAGGCACCGGCCAAACAGCCGATTCCCGGCTGGGTATGGTTGGCGGTCGGCCTTACCGTCGGCGCCTTCATCGTCTTTCTGATGAAGCTCGAACCTGGCGGTGGCGACATCCAGCGCACCAAGCCCGAGCAGCAGAAACCGGAGAAGGTGACCGAGGCCAGCAAATCCACGCCTGCCACGCCACAGCAGCCGGTGAAGCCGAAGTACGACTTCTATACGCTGCTGCCGGAGTCCGAGGTCATTGTTCCGCCAGAGGCGGTACCTGAGAAAACGCCGCCCGTGCCAGCCCAACCGGTAACCCCGGTCACCCCGGCAGAAGCTGCGAAGATCGACACCGCCCGCGCCCAGGCTGCACTGCTGGGGCAGACGCCGCCTCCGGCACCACCGGTGATCAAGCCGGCGGCGACCACGCAGTTCTTCCTGCAGGCGGGTTCGTTCCGCAAGCAGGCGGATGCCGACAAGGTTCGTGCGCAGATCATCCTGCTTGGCCAGGCGGTAAAGGTCGAATCGGGGACGGTCAAGGATGAAACCTGGTACCGCGTGCTGGTCGGCCCGTTCAGCAACCGCGAACAGCTTACCGGTGCGCAAAAGCAGCTGGCAGGCGCAGGCTTCAGCAACTTGCTGCTGCAACAGCGACAAACCCGCCAGTAATGAAAAAGGCCTTGCCGCTCGATGCGACAAGGCCTTTTTTCTGCCTCAGCGGCGCTCGGCGTTGGCTTGGGAGACCTGTCCGTTCAGCGTCCAGAAGTCATACAGCACCCCCACCAGGAACAGGCCGCCGGTGAAGAAGTAGATGATCGCGCTGATCCATTTGCCCTGGTACAGCCGGTGCGCACCAAAGATGCCGAGAAAGGTCAGCAGGATCCAGGCGATGTTGTAGTCGATACGCCCTGACTGGAAACGCAGGTCAGCCTCGCGGTCCATCGACGGAATCAGGAACAGGTCGATCAGCCAGCCGATGCCGAGCAGGCCCAGGGTGAAGAACCAGATCGTTCCGGTGATGGGCTTGCCGTAGTAGAACCGGTGCGAGCCGGTGAACCCGAAGATCCACAGCAGGTAGCCGATCACCTTGCTGTGGGTGTCGTGATGCGGCACTCCTTGTTGATAACTGTTCATTCGTAGCCCTCTTGGGTTATCCAAAAATTTTCTAAAAAAAAATGTGACTTTTCTGGCGCCGACCGACGTATGGCAGCATGACAATCGACCAACGGATCAAAAAGTGATCAAAAAGCTGTTATAAAGTTGCCCGCCAACACACATAAAACATTCATAAAGAGCTTCATCTATGCCGCCTTTGTTCAAGACATGGCTGACCCTCTGTCTATTATTGCCCCTGGCCGCCCACGCCACCAACCGTGAGCAACGTCTTCCAAATGGTTTCACCGGCTACACCAGCAACACGCAGGTGAAACATGCACCGGTCAAACAGACCACGCTGCGCGCACGCCAGACCGCTTCGGCCAAGGCTCACAACCTGCCTGCCGTCGCCGCGATGTCGCCCAAGCAGAGCAGCGACGTGCTCAGCCGCGCCGTCAACGTGCTCGGCACCCCGTATGTCTGGGGGGGCAGCAGCCCGAAAAAGGGCTTCGACTGCAGCGGGCTGGTCAAGTACGCCTTCAACGACGTGGCTGACGTCGACTTGCCGCGCACCTCCAACGCCATGGCCCAGGGTCATGGGGTGAAGGTGGCCAAGAGCGATCTCAAGCCAGGCGACCTGATCTTCTTCAACATCAAGAGCCGACGGGTCAACCACGTTGCCATCTACCTGGGCAACGACCGCTTCATCCACGCACCGCGTCGCGGCAAGCGGGTGAGCATCGACAACCTGAGCAAGCCTTACTGGCAGAAGCATTATGTGGTTGCCAAGCGGGTGTTGCCGAAGGAACAGCAGCAGCTGGCGCTGGCCAAGCGCTGATCGCGCCGCCCCTATCGCCGGCAAGCCGGCTCCGACAGGGACCTGTAGGAGCCGGCTTGCCGGCGATAGGGCCAGCAGCCTTCACCCAAGCTCAATCAGCCCTTCGCTCTTCAGCTGTTTCATCGCCCCTTCCATCGTCAGCATCCCCTCCGCCGCCCCCGCCTGCATCACCGAACACAACTGCGCCATACGCCCCTCGCGAATCAGGTTGCGCACAGCCGGCGTCGCCACCAGCACTTCCCTCGCCGCCACCCGCCCACCACCCCCACGCTTGACCAGCACCTGCGCCACCACCATGCGCAGCGACTCCGCCAACATGGCCCGTACCAATGGCTTTTCCTCTGCCGCAAACACATCCACCAGACGGTCGATGCTGCTCACCGCCGAGCGCGTATGCACCGTTGCCAGCACCAGGTGCCCCGTTTCCGCCGCCCGCAGCGCCAGGCGTATCGTCTCGAGATCTCGCAACTCGCCGATCATGATCACATCCGGGTCCTGACGCAGCGCACTGCGCAAGCCCTGGGAAAAGTCCCGGCAGTGTCGGCCGATCTCGCGTTGGTTGACCAGGCTGCGCTGACCGCTGTGGATAACTTCCACAGGGTCTTCGAGGGTGATGATGTGCAGACAGCGCTCACGATTGAGCTGATCGATCAGGGCCGCCAAGGTGCTGGACTTGCCGCTGCCGGTTGGCCCCCCGATCAGGACCAGCCCATCGGTATACCGCGCAATAGCTCGATACACTTCTTCCAGTGCCAGCTCACCCAGTGTAGGGATGCGCCTGGGAATGAGGCGAAAGGTCGCCGCAGGGCCATTCAACTGGCGAAACAGATTGAGACGAAAGCGTCCCAATGGCGCCAGCTCCAGGGCCAGATCCTGCTCATCACCCTTTTCCCAGCACTGGCGCCGCCCCTCGTCGAGCAGAGGCGCCATGCCATCGTTCAACGCAGCAGGCTGCAGGCACGGCAGGTCCAGCCGCTGCAACTCGCCATCCAGGCGCAGCATCGGTATTTCGCCCGCAGCCAGGTGCAGGTCGCTCGCCCCTGCCTCCACAGCCCGGGCCAGCAGGTCGGTCACGTCCATGAGACTCCCCAAAGGCCATCAAGCAGGTAGAATGCCGCAGACCCCAGAGCCGACGGCATCGATCAATGTCCACCATAGCAGACAACCTTTCCGCCCTTTCTGCGCGCATCGACAGCGCGGCCCGGGCCGTTGGACGCGACCCGGCCAGCATCCAGTTGCTGGCGGTGAGCAAGACCAAACCGGCCAGCGCCATTCGCGAAATCCATGCCGCCGGCGTGCGCGATGTGGGTGAAAACTACCTGCAGGAAGCACTGGCCAAACAAGTCGAGCTGGTCGACCTGCCCTTGATCTGGCACTTCATCGGCCCCATTCAGTCGAACAAGACCAAAGCGATTGCCGAACATTTCGACTGGGTACATTCCGTGGACCGCCTGAAGATCGCCCAACGCCTGTCCGAACAGCGCCCCGCCGGGCTGCCCCCGCTGAACATCTGCCTTCAGGTGAATGTCAGCGGCGAAGACAGCAAGTCGGGCTGCGCGCCGGCCGACCTGCCGGCACTGGCCAACGCCGTGGCCGCACTGCCGAACCTGCGCCTGCGCGGGCTGATGGCGATTCCCGAGCCGACCGACGACCGTGCCGAGCAGGAAGCGGCCTTCGCCAGCCTGCGGCAGTTGCAGCAGGGCCTGAATCTCGGCCTGGACACCTTGTCCATGGGCATGAGCCACGACCTGGAAGCCGCGATTGCACAGGGCGCGACCTGGGTACGTATCGGTACCGCCCTGTTCGGTGCCCGCAACTACGGCCCCGTCTGATTCCATGCTTTACTCACTCTTTCCCTCAAGGACCTGACATGAGCAAGACACGTATTGCCTTTATCGGCGCCGGCAACATGGCCGCCAGCCTGATCGGCGGCCTGCGTGCCCAAGGCCTGGACGCAGCGCAGATCCGCGCCAGCGACCCGGGCGCCGAAGCCCGCGCCCGGGTGCAGGCCGAGCACGGAATCGAAGCGTTCGAAGACAATGCCAGCGCCATCGCCGATGCCGATGTGATCGTCCTGGCAGTCAAGCCGCAAGTGATGAAAGCCGTCTGCCAGGCCCTGCAGCCCAGCCTGCAGGACGGCCAGCTGATCGTTTCCATCGCCGCCGGCATCACCTGCGCCAGCCTGCAAGCCTGGCTCGGTGCCCGCCCGGTCGTGCGCTGCATGCCCAACACCCCGGCCCTGCTGCGCCAAGGCGTCAGCGGCCTGTACGCAACCGCCGAGGTTTCCGGCGAACAACGCCAGCAAGCCGAGCAATTGCTGTCGGCCGTCGGCACCGCCCTGTGGCTGGAACAGGAGCAACAGCTCGATGCCGTCACTGCTGTCTCCGGCAGCGGCCCGGCCTATTTCTTCCTGCTGATCGAAGCCATGACCGCTGCCGGTGAAAAGCTCGGCCTGCCGCGCGAAACCGCCTCGCAACTGACACTGCAGACGGCCTTGGGCGCTGCACACATGGCGGTGGCCAGCGACGTCGACGCCGCCGAGCTGCGCCGCCGCGTCACCTCGCCAGCCGGCACCACCGAGGCGGCGATCAAGTCGTTCCAGGGCAACGGATTCGAAGCCATCGTCGAGCAGGCGCTGGAGGCTGCGGCCAGGCGTTCTGCCGAGCTGGCCGAGCAATTGGGCAAATAAGGAGTTCTTGATGAATGCACTGTCAGGCGCCGCGATCTTCGTGGTGCAAACCCTGGTCAGCCTGTACCTGGTGATCGTCCTGCTGCGCTTCGTGCTGCAGCTGGTGAAGGCCAACTTCTACAACCCGCTGTGCCAGTTCGCCGTACGCGCCACCCAGCCACTGCTCAAGCCGATCCGCCGGATCATCCCCAGCGTGGGCGGCCTGGACACCTCGTCGCTGCTGCTGGCGGTCGTCATCCAGGCCCTGCTGATGGGCTTCGTGCTGATGGTCACCTACGGCACCTTCGGCGACATCCTGCACCTGCTGATGTGGGCAATCATCGGCATCACCTCGCTGTTCCTGAAGATTTTCTGGGTGGCGATGATCGTCATGGTGATCGTCTCCTGGGTCGCGCCGAACAGCCACAACCCGGCAGCGGAGCTTGCCTACCAGATCAGCGAACCGGTGCTGGCACCGTTCCGGCGCATTGTGCCGAACCTGGGCGGCATGGACATTTCGCCGATCTTCGCCTTCCTGGCGATCCAGGTGCTCCAGTCGTTCGTCATGCCACCGCTGGCCGCCTATGCCGGCATGCCACAGGAACTGTGGCGGATGATCTGACCCCGCTACCCCCAGCGGCAAGCCTTCGCTTGCCGCTGGGGGTAGCGCTCTTTAGACTTACGCCTCCGTCAAGCGTGAGCAGGGTCGATGTCCACTGTCCTTCCCGAAGATTCCGTCGGTCTGGTAACACCGCAAACTGCCCGGTTCGAAGAACCGCTGGCCCTGGCCTGTGGCCGCTCCCTGGCGAGCTACGAACTGGTCTACGAGACCTATGGCAGCCTGAATGCCAGCGCGAGCAATGCCGTGCTCATCTGCCATGCCCTGTCCGGCCATCACCATGCCGCAGGCTACCATGCCGCCACCGACCGCAAGCCGGGCTGGTGGGACAGCTGCATCGGCCCTGGCAAGCCGATCGACACCAACCGCTTCTTCGTGGTCAGCCTGAACAACCTCGGCGGCTGCAACGGCAGCACCGGTCCGAGCAGCATCAACCCAGCCACCGGTAAACCCTATGGCGCAGACTTCCCGGTACTGACCGTGGAAGACTGGGTGCGCAGCCAGGTGCGCCTGGCCGACCGTCTGGGTATCCAGCAGTGGGCCGCCGTGGTCGGTGGCAGCCTGGGCGGCATGCAGGCACTGCAGTGGACCATCACTTACCCGGACCGTGTGCGCCATTGCGTCGACATTGCCTCGGCCCCCAAGTTGTCGGCCCAGAACATCGCCTTCAACGAAGTGGCGCGCCAGGCCATCCTGACCGACCCGGAGTTCCACGGCGGCTCGTTCCAGGACCAGGGCGTGGTTCCCAAGCGCGGCCTGATGCTGGCGCGCATGGTCGGCCACATCACCTACCTGTCGGACGACTCGATGGGCGAGAAATTCGGCCGTGAGCTCAAGAGCGACAAGCTCAACTACGACTTCCACAGCGTCGAATTCCAGGTCGAGAGCTATTTGCGCTACCAGGGCGAAGAGTTTTCCGGCCGCTTCGACGCCAACACCTACCTGCTGATGACCAAGGCGCTGGACTACTTCGACCCGGCCGCGGCCAATGGCGGCGACCTTTCCGCGACCCTGGCCCACGTCACGGCAGACTACTGCATCATGTCCTTCACCACCGACTGGCGCTTCTCCCCGGCACGCTCGCGCGAGATCGTCGATGCGCTGATGGCCGCACGCAAGAACGTCTGTTATCTGGAGATCGACTCGCCCTACGGGCACGACGCCTTCCTGATCCCGACGCCTCGCTACGTGCAGGGCTTCTCGAACTACATGAACCGCATCGCCATCTGAGGACAGCATGAGAGCCGATCTGGAAATCATCCACGACTGGATTCCCGCCGGCAGCCGGGTACTCGACCTGGGCTGCGGCAGTGGCGAGCTGCTGGCTTCGCTGCGCGATCGCAAGCAGGTCACCGGCTACGGCCTGGAAATCGACGCCGACAATATCGCCGCCTGCGTGGCCAAGGGCGTCAACGTGATCGAGCAGGACCTCGACAAGGGCCTGGGCAACTTCGCCAGCAACAGCTTCGACGTGGTGATCATGACCCAGGCCCTGCAGGCCGTGGAGTACCCTGACCGCATTCTCGACGAGATGCTGCGGGTGGGTCGCCAGTGCATCATCACCTTCCCCAATTTTGGCCACTGGCGCTGCCGCTGGTACCTGGCGACCAAAGGCCGCATGCCGGTATCGGACTTCATGCCGTACACCTGGTACAACACGCCGAACATCCACTTCTGTACCTTTGCCGACTTCGAAGAGCTGTGCCACGAACGTCGCGCCAAGGTGCTCGACCGCCTGGCCGTCGACCACCTGCACCGGAACGGGTGGGGTGGCCGGCTTTGGCCTAATCTTCTAGGTGAAATCGGCATTTATCGCGTCAGCAGCCCTGGCCTGCAGGAGCACCAGCTCGCGGTCTGACGCCCACCGGAGGAATCGCACCATGCGTCGACTAGCCCTGTTCCTGATCAGCCTGTGCCTGGCCCTGCCAGTACTGGCTGCCGATGCCGCCAAGCCCGATCGCAAGGAAGTTTTCGGTGACGTGACGGTGCACTACAGCGCCTTCACCTCGAGCATGCTGCAACCGGATATCGCCGCCGCCACGGGGCTTACTCGCAGCAAGAACCAGGGTGTGCTCAATGTTGCCGTGCTCAAGGCCAGCAAACCCACCATGGCGGTGGTCAGCGGCACGGTAGAGGACCTCACCGGACGCAGTAGCCCGCTGTCGTTCAAGCAGATTTCCGACCAAGGGGCGATCTACTACATCGCCCAGTTCAAGATCGATCAGGCCGAGACGCTGACCTTCAACCTGAATGTCGAAACCGGCGGGGTCAGTAATAAACTCAGCTTCAACCAGGAAGTGTTCCCAGGCGAATGATGAATTTCCAGCAACTCGTATTGGCCAGCCACAACGCCGGCAAACTCAAGGAACTCCAGGCCATGCTCGGCCAGTCGGTGCAACTGCGCTCGATCGGCGAGTTCAGCCAGGTCGAGCCTGAAGAAACCGGCTTGTCGTTCGTCGAGAACGCGATTCTCAAGGCACGCAACGCGGCCCGCATTTCCGGCCTGCCGGCGCTGGCCGACGATTCGGGCCTGGCCGTGGACTTCCTGGGTGGCGCGCCGGGCATCTATTCGGCGCGCTATGCCAACGGCAAGGGCGATGCAGCGAACAATGCGAAGTTGCTCGAAGCGCTCAAGGATGTGCCGGAAGATCAACGCGGCGCCCAGTTCGTCTGCGTGCTGGCCCTGGTGCGGCATGCCGATGACCCGCTGCCGATTCTCTGCGAAGGCCTGTGGCAGGGGCGCATCCTGTTCGAAGCCAGCGGCGAACATGGCTTCGGCTACGACCCGCTGTTCTGGGTGCCTGAGCGCAACTGCTCCAGCGCCGACCTCGCGCCCCTGGACAAGAACCAGCTCAGCCACCGCGCCCGCGCCATGGCCCTGCTACGTCAACGTTTGGGCCTGGCATGATCGCAACGCTGTCTCAACCAGGCGCGGTAGCCTTGACCTCGCTGCCGCCCTTGGCGCTGTACATCCACATTCCGTGGTGCGTGCGCAAATGCCCTTACTGCGACTTCAATTCCCACGCCGCCGGCCCCGAGCTGCCGGAAGAGGCTTATGTCGACGCCCTGCTGACTGACCTCGACCAGGAACTGGCGGCCGTGCAGGGTCGGTCGATTTCGTCGATCTTCTTCGGTGGCGGTACGCCCAGCCTGTTCAGCGCCAATGCCCTCGGACGCCTGTTGCGCGGTGTGGAAACACGCATTCCGTTCGCTTCGGACATCGAAATCACGCTCGAAGCCAACCCCGGCACGTTCGAGCAGGAGAAGTTCAAGGCGTACCGGCAAACGGGCATCAATCGGCTGTCCATCGGCGTGCAGAGCTTCCAGCCTGCCAAGCTCGAGGCGCTGGGCCGCATCCACAATGGCGACGAGGCCATCCGCGCAGCGGCCATGGCGCGCGCCGCCGGCTTCGACAACTTCAACATGGACCTGATGCACGGCCTGACCGAGCAGTCGCTGGACGACGCTCTCGGCGACCTGCGCCAGGCCATCGACCTGGGGCCGACGCACCTGTCGTGGTACCAGCTGACCGTGGAACCGAACACGGTGTTCTGGAACCAGCCGCCGGAGCTTCCGGAAGACGACATCCTCTGGGACATCCAGGAAGCTGGCCAGGCCCTGATGGCCGAGCATGACTTCAAGCAGTACGAAGTGTCGGCCTACGCCCAGCCCGGCAGACCGGCACGGCACAACCTCAACTACTGGCGCTTCGGCGACTTCATCGGCATCGGCGCCGGTGCCCACGGCAAGCTGACCTTTGCCGATGGCCGCATCCTGCGCACCTGGAAGACCCGCCTGCCGAAGGACTACCTGAACCTGGCCAAGCCCTTCAAGGCTGGCGAGAAGCTGCTGCCGGTCGACGAGCTGCCGTTCGAGTTCCTGATGAACGCCCTGCGCCTCACCGAGGGGGTGGAAGCCGAGCTGTTCACCCAGCGTACCGGTCTGCCCCTGGCGCAACTGGCCGAAGCGCGCCGCGCCGCCGAACAAAAGGGCCTTCTGCAGGTCGAACCTGATCGGTTGGTGGCCACGCCGCGCGGCCAGCTGTTCCTCAATGACCTGCTGCAGTATTTCTTGACATAAGGATGACCCATGGATCTGGTACTTGATCTGCTGGCCACGGTTTCCCGCTGGAGCCGTAGCAACCTGTCGGAGATTTCCCTGGCCCTGGTAGGCTGCCTGCTGGTGCTGTTCGGCACCGATATCAAGGCCTGGGTGGAACAACGCCTGGGCGGCCTGGCAGGCGCCCTGCGCGTGCCGTTCATGGCCCTGCTGGTGATGATCGGCAGCGGTGCGGCGTTGATCTATGCCACGCCTTGGGTGGTGAAGGGGCTGAGCCAGTTCAACAACTATGCGCTGGCACCGGTGTTGTTGGTGGTACTGGTGTTGATTGGCGTGGTGGCCGATCGGCGGGGGTGAGATTGCTAAAAACTGCCCCGGAGAACCAGGGCAGCCCTACCACCTGACTAGCCCTTACTGGGTATCGTCGAAGTGATCGCGCATGAAGTCCCGAACGGTCTTGAGTACAAACAAGATCCGGATGAGTTTCCAAACGCGGCTCAGCGCATCAAGCAGACGCTTCATATGCCATGGCCTCCGTGTTGGCGGGCCAATCTTCCAGCATCTAACCGGTACTTCGATGCCTTCGAAAAATCGTGTGGATCTTTCAGTGAAGTGGCCGGGCTAATGGCCCTTCGAAAGCAATCACCGGCACGGTTCTCAAGCCGTGTCGAAGGGGCCGGAAAGCAAAATTCTTCTTCTAACCGGCCCATCACTGAACAGCTCCACACGTGAGCGGCGCACTGATACTGCGATTGGCGCTTTTAGACTGTTAACAGCGCCGACACACGTAATGCGACATGTTTCGGGACATTGACGCATCGCCTGACGCTACCTATGATCTCGACACCGTGTGGATCTTTCAGTGAAAGTCCGAAGCGAATGGCTCTCAACCTTTTCGCTTCAATAAAAAAACCGCCCTTCTCAAGGCGGTTTTTTTTCGCCTGCATTTCTGCAGGCTCTCGCGGCACGACGGGCTCAAACAGCCAATCAGTCCACCTTCTCGAACTTCAGATCCCAGACGCCATGCCCCAAGCGCTCACCACGGCGCTCGAACTTGGTGATCGGCCGTTCTTCCGGACGCGGCACGTAGGCCCCATCCGCCGCCTGGTTACGGTAACCCGGCGCAGCGCTCATCACTTCCAGCATGTACTCGGCATACGGCTCCCAGTCGGTCGCCATGTGGAACACGCCGCCCGGCTTGAGCTTGCGCCGTACCAGCTCGGCAAACGCCAGCTGCACGATGCGGCGCTTGTGATGGCGCGCCTTGTGCCACGGGTCGGGGAAGAACAGCATCAAGCGGTCGAGGCTGTTGTCGGCCACGCAGCGGTTGAGCACTTCGATGGCGTCGCAATCGTATACCCGCAGGTTCTTCAGACCCTGGGTCAGCACGCCGTTGAGCAGTGCGCCTACACCCGGACGGTGCACTTCGACACCGATGAAGTCCAGCTCCGGCGCGGCGGCGGCCATCTCCAGCAGGGAATGCCCCATGCCGAAACCGATCTCCAGGGTACGTGGCGCCGAACGGCCAAACACCTGGTCGTAGTCCACCGGGCTGTCGGCCAGCGGCAGGATGTACAGCGGGCCGCCCTGGTCCAGGCCGCGTTGCTGGCCTTCGGTCATGCGCCCTGCGCGCATCACGAAGCTCTTGATGCGGCGGTGAGGGCGCGCTTCGCCGTCAGGGGTGGTCGGCGTATCTTGCGGTTCAGTCATCGGGGGCTCTTACTTGATCAGACCATCCAGCGGCGAAGAGGCGCTGGCATAGAGTTTCTTCGGCATGCGCCCGGCCAGGTAGGCCATGCGGCCGGCAACGATGGCGTGCTTCATGGCCTCGGCCATCAGCACCGGCTGCTGGGCGTGGGCGATGGCCGAGTTCATCAGCACGGCTTCGCAGCCCATTTCCATGGCGATGGTGGCATCGGAGGCGGTACCTACACCGGCGTCGACCAGCACCGGCACCTTGGACTCTTCCAGGATGATCTGCAGGTTGTACGGGTTGCAGATACCCAGGCCGGTGCCGATCAGGCCGGCCAGCGGCATCACCGCAATGCAGCCGGCTTCGGCCAGCTGACGGGCAATGATCGGGTCATCGCTGGTGTAGACCATCACGTCGAAACCGTCCTTGACCAGCACTTCGGCAGCCTTGAGGGTTTCGATCACGTTGGGGAACAGGGTTTTCTGGTCGGCCAAAACTTCCAGCTTGACCAGGTTGTGGCCATCGAGCAGCTCACGGGCCAGGCGACAGGTGCGCACGGCTTCGACCGCGTCATAGCAGCCGGCGGTGTTCGGCAGGATGGTGTAGCGATCCGGCGGCAACACGTCGAGCAGGTTCGGCTCGCCTGGGTTCTGGCCGAGGTTGGTGCGGCGCACGGCGACGGTGACGATTTCAGCACCCGAGGCCTCGATGGCCAGGCGGGTTTCTTCCATGTCACGGTACTTGCCGGTGCCGACCAGCAGGCGCGACTGGAAAGTGCGTCCGGCCAGGGTAAAGGGCTTGTCGCTACGAACGTTGCTCATCGTTGTTCCTCGGGAAAAGGTTGCTGGGCTGCAGGTTAATCGCCGGGACGGAATCAACCGCCACCGATGGCGTGGACCACTTCGACCTGGTCGCCTTCGCTCAGCTGCGTGCTGTCGTGCTGGCTACGTGGCACGATGTCCAGGTTGAGTTCCACCGCGACCCGGCGCCCGGTCAGTTCCAGGCGCGTCAGCAAGGCCGCGACGCTTTCGCCAGCGGGCACTTCGTAAGGTTCACCGTTCAGTTGAATGCGCATGCGCACGGCCACCATTGTTCTTTGGGGCCCGCATTCTAGCGCCGATCAACGCGTTTACCCAAGGGTGGCGGGCGCCATTAGTCGCGATTGTGGACCGTTTGGTCAGCCCAGGCGCCAGGCTGCCAGCCCCAGGCACAACCAACCGGCAAGGAAGCACAGGCCGCCAATCGGGGTGATGATGCCCAACTTGCCAATGCTGCTGAGGGTCAGCAGGTACAGGCTGCCCGAGAACAGCACGATGCCCAGGGCGAACAGGCCGCCTGCCCAGCCCACCAGTCGCCCCGGCAGATGCGCTGCCAGCACCGCCACACCGAAGATCGCCAGGGCATGCACCAACTGGTAGGTGACACCGGTCTGAAAGATCGCCAGGTAGTCGGCTGACAGGCGGTTTTTCAACCCGTGCGCGGCGAACGCGCCCAAGGCGACACCGGTAAAACCAAAAAAGGCGGCGAGCATCAGGAAGCTGCGAAGCATGGGACGACTCCTTGGATCGGGTCTGTATAATGGCCCCTTCCACTGGTCCGGCCAAGCCATCACCATGCTTTCATCCCTCATTCGCCGCTTCGCCCGCGCCCTGCTCTGGTTCGCTGCCGGCAGCATCGTGCTGGTGCTGGTGTTTCGCTGGGTGCCGCCACCTGGCACGGCGTTGATGGTGGAGCGCAAGGTGCAGTCGTGGGTAAGCGGCGAATCGATCGACCTGCAGCGCGACTGGGAACCGTGGGAGAACATCTCCGACGAACTCAAGGTCGCGGTCATCGCCGGAGAGGACCAGAAATTCGCCTATCACTGGGGCTTCGACATCCCGGCCATCCAGGCCGCGCTGGCCTTCAACGAGCGCGGTGGCAGCATTCGCGGCGCCAGCACGCTGACCCAACAGGTGGCCAAGAACCTGTTCCTGTGGTCCGGGCGCAGCTGGTTGCGCAAGGGTCTGGAAGCCTGGTTCACGGCGCTGATCGAACTGTTGTGGTCGAAGGAGCGCATCCTCGAGGTCTACCTGAACAGTGCAGAGTGGGGCAAAGGGGTTTTCGGCGCCCAGGCTGCAGCGCGCTATCACTTCGGCATCGATGCCAGCCGGCTGAATCGACAGCAGGCGGCGCAATTGGCTGCCGTGCTGCCCAGCCCGATCAAGTGGAGCGCCAGCAAACCAAGCGCCTATGTGGCCAGCCGGGCAGGCTGGATTCGCCGGCAGATGAGCCAGCTGGGCGGGCCGAGCTACCTGGTGCAGTTGAATGCTTCGCGCAGGCCTTGAGCTGATTTTCTGATTGTTCTGGCCCTATCGCCGTGGCGACGAACCGCGGCGATAGGGCCAGTAAAGCCCATGCAAATAGAAAAGCCGCCAACCCTCTTCAGGCCAGCGGCTTCTCAGTACAGCCAAGCAGTGGTCAGATGGCAATCAACGCCTTGACCTTGTTCATCGCGTTCTTCTCCAGCTGACGAATACGCTCGGCCGAAACGCTGTACTTGTCCGCCAGCTCATGCAAAGTCGCTTTTTCCTCGGCCAACCAGCGCTGGTAGAGGATGTCACGGCTGCGGTCATCCAGCCCTTGCAGTGCTACATGCAGGTTGCTGGTGGAGTTGTCGCTCCAGTCGGCGTCTTCGAGCTGCACGGCCGGGTCGTAGCGATGGTCTTCCAGGTAGTGCGCAGGCGACTGGAAGGCGCTGTCGTCATCCGCTTCGGCTGCCGGGTCGAAGGCCATGTCCTGGCCGCTCAGGCGGCTTTCCATCTCGCGCACTTCACGTGGCTCGACGCCAAGGCTTTCCGCCACGCGATGTACTTCGTCATTGTTCAGCCAGGCCAGACGCTTCTTCTGGCTGCGCAGGTTGAAGAACAGCTTGCGCTGGGCCTTGGTGGTGGCCACCTTGACGATGCGCCAGTTGCGCAGGATGAACTCGTGAATTTCTGCCTTGATCCAGTGCACGGCGAAGGACACCAGGCGCACACCCATTTCCGGGTTGAAGCGCTTGACTGCCTTCATCAGGCCGACGTTGCCTTCCTGGATCAGGTCGGCCTGGGCCAGCCCGTAGCCTGCATAGCTACGCGCGATATGTACGACGAAACGCAGGTGGGCCATCACCATTTGCCGAGCGGCCTCGAGATCCTGCTCATAGTAGAGACGCTCGGCCAGATCACGCTCCTGCTCGACAGACAGCAGCGGGATGCTGTTGACCGTGTGCACGTAGGCTTCCAGGTTTGCACCAGGAACCAGGGCATAGGCAGGTTGCAACGATGTGGTCATTCAAGAACCTCCGACTTACAAAACTCGCACCTTGTGGGCGCTGCCAACATTGACCCGGAACGACGGTACAAGTTCCAAAATGAAAAAAATGTCAATGCTGGCACAGAAAAAACTATCGTGGTGCCAGTTCGTTCAAGTGACGGGCCACCGCGATCCATGCACCGATATACCCCAACAGCACCGCCCCGATCAAGAGCGACAGACCATCGGCTGCCGGCACCCCGGCCAGGGCGAAGTCGCTGTCATACAGCCCGGAAAGCCCTACCACGGCCTCGTTCAGCCAGTTCAGGCCAAACGCCAGGATACCCCAGGCCAGCACGCCCGCACCCAGGCCGTACAAGGCCCCCATGTACAGGAATGGCCGCCGTACGTAGCTGTCGGTGCCACCTACCAGCTTGATCACCTCGATCTCGACCCGGCGGTTTTCAATATGTAGACGAATTGTGTTACCGATTACTAACAGCAAGGCCGAAATCAGCATGACCGCGAGCCCGAACACGAACCGGTCGCCCAGTTTGAGGATCGCCGCCAGGCGCTCGACCCACACCAGGTCAAGTTGCGCATTCTCCACCCGCGGCAGTTCCGACAGGCGTTGGCGCAACGCATCGAGTGCCGGCTTGTCGACTTCGGTCGGTGTCACCACCACCACGCCTGGCAAGGGGTTGTCAGGCAGCTCGCGCAGGGCTTCGCCCAGTCCGGACTGCTGCTGGAACTCCTCGAGTGCCTGCTCGCGACTGACGTACTGGGCATCCGCCACACCCGGCATGCCCTTGATCTCTTCGCGCAGGGCCTCGCCTTCCTTGCTGCTCGCGTCGAGCTTCAGGTACAGCGATATCTGCGCCGCGCGCTGCCAGGAGCCGCCCAGCTTCTCGACGTTCTTCAGCAACAGCGACAAGCCCATGGGCATGCTCAAGGCGACCGCCATCACCAGACAGGTGAAGAAGCTGCCGATCGGCTGCTTGCCCAGGCGCCGCAGGCTATCGGCCAGGCTGGCGCGGTGGCTTTCCAGCCAGGCCTGCAAGAGGGTACGGAAGTCCGGACCGTCATCGTCATGTTCGCCGCGCTTTTTCTTCGCGGGCTGCACGTCGGCAGCCTTCGGCGCCACCCGTTCGGAGACTTTTGGTGTACGTGCATTGCTCATTGCCCGGCCTCCCCATCGCCGATCAGACGGCCGCGCTGCAAGGTCAGCATGCGGTGGCGCATGCGCGCGATCAGTGCCAGGTCGTGGCTGGCAATCAATACCGTGGTGCCCAGCCGGTTGATGTCTTCGAACACGCCCATGATTTCCGCGGCCAGGCGCGGGTCAAGGTTACCGGTGGGTTCGTCGGCCAACAGCAAGGCTGGCTGGTGCACGATGGCACGGGCGATACCGACCCGCTGCTGCTGCCCCGTGGACAGGTCGGCCGGGAACAGGTCGCCCTTGTCGGACAGCGAGACCCGCTCCAGGGCCGAGTCCACACGCTTGGCGATCTCGGCCTTGGACAGCCCGAGAATCTGCAGCGGCAAGGCAATGTTGTTGAACACCGTGCGGTCGAACAGCAGCTGATGGTTCTGGAACACCACCCCGATCTGCCGGCGCAGGAAGGGGATCTGCGCATTGCTGATCTGCCCCAGGTCCTGCCCGGCCAGCAGCAGCTTGCCGCTGGTCGGTCGTTCCATGGCCAGCAGCAGGCGCAGCAAGGTGCTCTTGCCGGCACCGGAATGGCCGGTGACGAACAGGAATTCGCCCCGGCGCGCCCGGAAACTCAGCTCATGCAAGCCGACATGGCCGTTGGGATAGCGCTTGGCAACCTGTTCGAATCGGATCATGGATGCTCTCGCTCGGCAAACAGAGCCTTGACGAACGGCTCGGCTTCAAAGGTGCGCAGGTCGTCAATGCCTTCACCGACACCGATGAAGCGGATCGGGATGTTGAACTGCTTGGCCAGGGCGAAGATCACGCCGCCCTTGGCGGTGCCGTCCAGCTTGGTCAGGGCCAGGCCGGTCAGCTCGACGCTCTGGTTGAAGTACTTGGCCTGGCTGATGGCGTTCTGCCCGGTACCGGCGTCGAGTACCAGCAGCACCTCGTGCGGCGCCTCGGCATCGAGCTTGCCGATCACCCGACGGACCTTCTTCAGCTCTTCCATCAAGTTGTCCTTGGTGTGCAGGCGACCGGCGGTGTCGGCGATCAGCACATCGACGCCACGGGCCTTGGCGGCCTGCACGGCATCGAAGATCACCGAAGCGGAGTCGGCGCCGGTGTGCTGGGCAATCACCGGGATGTGGTTGCGCTCGCCCCACACCTGCAGCTGCTCGACGGCGGCGGCACGGAAAGTGTCACCCGCAGCCAGCATGACCTTCTTGCCCTCGAGCTGCAGCTTCTTGGCCAGCTTGCCGATGGTGGTGGTCTTGCCAGCGCCGTTCACGCCTACCACGAGGATGACGTAAGGCTTGTTGGTTGCTTCGACTTTCAGCGGCTGCTCGACCGGGCGCAGCAATGCGGCCAGTTCTTCCTGCAGCGACTTGAAGAGGGCGTCAGCGTCGGCCAGTTGCTTGCGGGCGACCTTCTGGGTCAGGTTCTGGACGATGGCCGAGGTGGCTTCCACGCCGACGTCGGCTGTCAGCAGACGGGTCTCGATGTCGTCGAGCAGGTCGTCGTCGATGACTTTCTTGCCCAGGAACAGGCTGGCCATGCCTTCGCCGATGCTGGCACTGGTCTTCGACAGCCCTTGCTTGAGGCGGGCGAAGAAACCGGGCTTGGCCTGTTCGGCGGTGGCAGACGCTGCAACCACCGGGGTTGGCTCGGGCTCGACCACTGCCGGGGCTGGGGCTACGACAGCGACGGGCTCCGGCGCAGGACGCTCGGGGATCGCCGGCGGCGCCTTGGGCTCGAGGTCCGGCACCAGCGCGACAGGTTCCTCGGCAACCGGCAGGACCAGGTTGCTGACGGGAGGCTCGACCGGAGGGGCAACCGGGATTTCCGGGACCACAACGACCGGTGCCGGGGTCTCGACCTGTACCTGGACAGGTGCCGCTTGCGCGGGCAAGCCGGCGCCCACAGGGGCCTGCGGTACAGGCTCAAGGGGGGCGGCCGGCTCAGGGATGATGGCTGGCTCAGGCTCAGGGACCGCGAGCGGCTCAGGTTCAGCAATCGCGATCGGTTCAGGCTCGACAACCGCGACCGGTTCCGGCTCGGCACCACGCGGTGCCTCGGCGACAGCAGGCGCCTCAGGGGCCTGGGCAACCGGCGGCTCTGCCGGAGCGGCTGCGGGCTGCTCGACGGTGGGCTGCGCAACTACGGGCTCGGCAGCTTGAGCATCAGCTACGGGTGGCTGTTCGGCGACAGGTTGCTGCGGCTTCTTGCGAAACCAGCTGAACAGGCCTTTTTTCTCGCCAGCCTCGGCCGGCGCTTTTTTGTCGTCGTTGGAACCAAACATGGAAGACGGCTATCTCAGGGTAGCGATGGGCCAGCAGTGGCGCATCGGGAATTCTCTAAACGCAGAACAGACTATTTTGAATCCGGCTGGTTCATGCGCAATGTTTGTCTATATAGGCCTGGAGGCCAGAACGGCGACAGGCATGGTCGCCAGGCAACCGGATCAGTATCCTAGCACCTCCTGGCCCGCCGACGCTAAACCAGCGGGCCGCCGAACAGGTTAATCTCCGTATGAATGCTCTAGCCCGCCGCGCCGCTGGCCTGTTGTTCAGCACGCTCTGCCTGCCACTGATGGCCTTCGCCGCCGATGTGCAACCTACCCACGAGTTCATCCTCGACAACGGCCTCAAGGTGGTCGTGCGGGAGGATCACCGCGCGCCGGTGGTCGTTTCACAGATCTGGTACAAGGTCGGCTCCAGCTACGAGACGCCGGGCCAGACCGGCTTGTCCCACGCCCTCGAGCACATGATGTTCAAGGGTAGCGCCAAGATCGGCCCCGGCGAGGCCTCGCGCATCCTGCGCGACCTCGGCGCGGAAGAGAATGCCTTCACCAGCGACGACTACACCGCCTATTACCAGGTGCTGGCCCGCGACCGCCTGCCGGTGGCCTTCGAGCTCGAGGCCGACCGCCTGGCCAGCCTGCGCCTGCCGGCCGACGAATTCGCCCGCGAAATCGAGGTGATCAAGGAGGAGCGCCGCCTGCGCACCGACGATCAGCCCAGTTCGAAAGCTTTCGAGCTGTTCCGCGCCATGGCTTTTCCGGCCAGTGGCTACCACACGCCGACCATCGGCTGGATGGCTGACCTCGAACGCATGAAGGTCGAGGAGCTGCGCCATTGGTACGAGTCCTGGTATGCGCCGAACAACGCGACCCTGGTGGTGGTCGGCGATGTCACCGCCGACGAGGTCAAGGGCCTCGCGCAGAAGTACTTCGGTGCCATCCCCAAGCGCAGCGTGCCGCCGGCCAAGCTGCCGCTCGAACTCGCCGAACCGGGCCTGCGCCAGCTGACCCTGCACGTGCGCACCCAACTGCCGAGCCTGATCTACGGCTTCAACGCACCTGGCCTGGCCACGGCCAAGGACCCGCGCACCGTGCAAGCCCTGCGCCTGATCTCGGCGCTGCTCGACGGCGGCTACAGTGCCCGCCTGCCGGCACGCCTGGAGCGTGGCCAGGAACTGGTGGCCGGTGCTTCGTCCAGCTACAACGCCTTTACCCGTGGTGACAGCCTGTTCCTCATCTCGGCCACGCCGAACGTGCAGAAGCAGAAGACCCTGGCCGATGTCGAGAAAGGCGTCTGGCAACTGCTCGAAGAGCTCAAGACCACCCCGCCCAGCGCCGAAGAGCTGGAGCGCGTGCGCGCCCAGGTGATCGCCGGTCTGGTCTACGACCGTGACTCGATCAGCAGCCAGGCCACCACCATTGGCCAGCTGGAAACCGTCGGCCTGTCCTGGAAGCTGATCGACAGCGAGCTGGACGAACTCAAGCGCGTCACCCCCGAGGACATCCAGAACGCCGCACGCACCTACTTCACCCGCGAACGCCTGAGCGTTGCCCATGTACTGCCCGAGGAGTCCGCTCATGAGTGATCGCAGCGCACCACGCTACACCCTGATCGGCACAGGCATCATCGCACTGGTGGTGGCCGTGGCCGCGGTCCTCGCCCGCCCGGCCCATTCCGAGGCCGACAGCACTGCAGCGCGCCCGGCCAACACCCTGCAATCGCTGGCCGAGCTGGATGGCAAGGCGCCGAGCCGGCGCCAGCTGAACATCCAGAACTGGACCACCGCCGAAGGTGCCCGGGTACTGTTCGTCGAGGCCCGCGAGCTGCCGATGTTCGACCTGCGCGTGACCTTCGCCGCCGGCAGCAGCCAGGACGGCAACACGCCGGGCCTGGCCGCCCTGACCAACGCCATGCTCAATGAGGGCGTGGCCGGCAAGGACGTGACCGCCATCGCCGAAGGCTTCGAGGGCCTCGGTGCTGACTTTGGCAACGGCTCCTACCGCGACATGGCCGTGGCCTCGCTGCGCAGCCTGAGCGTCAAGGACAAGCGCGAGCCCGCGCTCAAGCTGTTCGCCGAGGTGGCCGGCAAGCCGACCTTCCCGGAGGACGCGCTCAAACGCATCAAGAACCAGCTGCTGGCCGGTTTCGAGTACGACAAGCAGAACCCTGGCAAGATCGCTGGCAAGGCGCTGTTCGCCAATCTCTATGGCAACCATCCCTACGGCCAGCCCAGCGATGGCAGTGCCGAAAGCATCCCGGGCATCACCCTGGAGCAACTGCGCGCCTTCCACGCCAAGGCCTATGCCGCTGGCAACGCCGTGATCGCCCTGGTCGGCGACCTCAGCCGCGAGGAAGCCGAAGCCGTCGCTGCCCAGGTGTCCGCCGCCCTGCCCAAAGGTCCGGCGCTGGCGAAACCCGCCCAGCCGGTCGAACCCAAGGCAGGCATCACCCACATCGACTTCCCGAGCAAGCAGACGCACCTGATGCTCGCCGAGCTCGGCATCGACCGCCAGGACCCGGACTGGCCTGCCCTGTCGCTGGGCAACCAGATTCTCGGCGGTGGCGCTTTCGGCACCCGCCTGATGAGCGAAGTACGGGAAAAGCGCGGCCTGACCTATGGCGTGTACTCGGTCTTCAGCCCGATGCAGGTACGCGGCCCGTTCATGATCAACCTGCAGACCCGCGCCGAACTCAGCGAAGGCACATTGAAGCTGGTTGAAGGTATTCTTGCCGACTACCTGAAAAGCGGCCCGACCCAGCAAGAGCTGGACGATGCCAAGCGCGAGCTGGCAGGCAGCTTCCCGCTGTCCAACGCCAGCAACGGCAGCATCGTCGGCCAACTGGGCGCCATCGGCTTCTACAACCTGCCGCTGACCTGGCTGGAAGACTTCATGCAGCAGTCCCAGGCGCTGACCGTCGAGCAGGTCAAGGACGCCATGAACAAGCACCTGGCAGCCGACAAGCTGGTGATCGTCACCGTTGGCCCGAGTGTGCCGCAGAAGCCACTGCCAGCCCCCACAGACAAACCCGCCGAGCAACCGCTTGGCGTACCGGAGCACTAATGCCTAGATCCACCCCTCCTGCCCGCCCGCAGCCGGGCCAAAGCAAGGGCCAGGGTCACCTGCGCATCATCGCCGGCGAGTGGCGCAGCCGCCGCCTGGCGGTACCTGAAGGCGAAGGGCTGCGACCGACGCCCGACCGTGTGCGCGAAACCCTGTTCAACTGGCTGGCGCCCTACATCGAAGGCGCCCGGGTGCTGGATGCCTTCACCGGCAGCGGCGCCCTGGTGCTGGAGGCGCTGTCCCGCGGCGCCGAGGATGCCGTGGCACTGGACAGCAACCCGGCAGCGATCGGCAACCTGAAGAACAACCTGGAACTGCTGCGCTGCCCGCGTGGGCAGATCCTGCAGACCGACGCCCTGCGTTACCTGCAAGGCCCGGCCAAGCAACAGTTCGACGTGGTCTTCCTCGACCCGCCGTTCCACCAGGACCTGCTGGCCAACACCTGCAACCTGCTGGAGCAGAACCAGTGGCTGCGCGAACAGGCCTGGATCTACACCGAAAGCGAAGCGGCGCCATCGACGCTGCAGTTGCCCGGCAACTGGCACCTGCACCGGGAAAAGAAAACCGGCCAGGTGTACTACGCCCTCTGGCAAAGGGGCTGACTCAATGGCTTGCCGGGAGACGTAAGTAACACAGACAGGCCTTGCGACTAACCGAAGCTGCTCCGGTTCATAACCCACCGGAGCACTTCGTTCATGCACACAAATGCTTCCTCACCGCTACAGCACTTCACACTCGACAACGGCCTTGCGGTCTACCTGCGTGAAGACCATCGGGCACCACTGGCGTCCGTCCAGCTTTGGTATCACGTCGGATCGAGTCAGGAGGCGACGGGGCAGTCCGGCCTTTGTCACCTGGTCGAGCACCTGATGTTCGAGGGCAGCAGCAAGCTTGCCCCTGGCCAGTACAGCAAGATGATGACCCGCCTGGGGGGTGATCCGAATGCGTTCACGGCACCTGACGCCACCTTCTTCCCGGTGACGCTACCGGCAGATCGCCTTGAGGTGGTGCTGGAAATCATGGCCGACTCCATGGTCAGCGCCACCTTGGGCGAAGCGGTCTTTGCCCGCGAGCTGGAGGTGGTCAAGGCCGAACGCCGCGAGCACGTCGCCAATATCCCGCTGAGCCTGGCCCGGGAACGCTCGACGATGCTCGCCAACAGCCGTTCTCCCTACGCCACGCCGACGATAGGCCATCCGGCTGACCTCGAGCACCTGGACATCGCTGCCGTGCGCGCCTGGTACAAGGATTGGTATCAGCCCAACAACGCCACGCTGGTCGTGGTTGGCGACAGCGACCTGCAAACCGTGCGCACGCTGGTCGAACGCCACTTCGGCTCGATTGCCCGCGCCAGCCTGCCCGAACGCTGGACTGCGCAGCGCAACACGCACTTCAGGCACCGTTGCCAGACCATCGCGGCGCCGGGCCTTCGGCCGGGCGCCATCCTGGCTTTCAACACCCCGAGTCTGGCCACTGCCGCCAGCCCCTCACAGGCACAGGCCCTGCGCTTGATTCCCCAGCTCCTGGCCAATGGCAGCAGCTCACGTTTGTACTTGCGCAAGGTGCGGGACGAAGCGCTGCTGCTGCATGTCCATGCGGACTATCAACCCTTGCAGCGTGGCGACAGCCTGCTGACGTTCGAGTTGGCTGCCAACCTCGAAAAAGCGACGACGCAATCGGCAGCTGAGGCAGTCCTGCAGGAAATCGAGCGCTTGCGTTCCAGTGCGCCAAGCGCAGAGGAACTCACGCGGGCAAAGAACCGCTTGCTGGCGGGCCTGGTATTCGATCGCGACGACATTGCCAAGCAAGCGCAAGCGATTGGCTGGCATGCGGTGACCGGCGTCGATCCACGCCTGATCGATCAGCAACCCCAGGAAATCGAGCAGGTCACCGCCGAAGACGTGCGTGCCGCGGCGCACGAGTTCCTCAATCACGAACGCCTGACCATCACCTACCTGCAAGACGAGCCAGCAAATCCGACACCTGCAGCCGAAATCATCCGGGATGATAGCCAGCCGGCCCTGGGCTCTCTGCAAGGACTCGACCTGACAAGGACCGTGTTGGCCGCACCCGCAGTGCAAGCCTGGCAAACCGACGAAGGCGCGCATGTCAGATTGGTCCAGGCGCACGGCGTGCCCATGGTCGACCTTGTCCTCAGCTTCGATGCCGGCAGCCGGCTGGACGCGGGCAAACCCGGGCTCGCCGCGCTGACGTTGTTCATGCTCGATGAAGGCACCCATGGCCTGGATGCAGGACAATTTGCCGAGCACATCGAGCAACTTGGCGCGATCTACAGGAAAGACATCAAGATCGATCGGGCGATCATCAGCTTGCGCAGCATGAAAGGGTCGGTACTGGAACCTGCCGTCGACCTGATTACCGACATGGTTGCACGACCGGCCATGAATGCGGCGCAGCTGATTGCACTCAAGGCCAACCTGCTGGCGTCCAACAGGCACCAGCAGGCATATCCGATACTGCGAGCCCGCCAGGCAGCGTTCGCCCACCTGTACGGCAATCATCCCTATGGTGCGCCCGTACGGGGAACGGCCGAAGGGATCGAGGCGATCTCCACGCAAGACCTGGCGGATTTTCACCAGAAAGCCTATTCGGCGAACAATCTGCAGATTTCGCTGGTTGGCGACCTGACACGCAACGAGGCCGAGGCACTTTGCCAGAGGATTTGCCAGGCTCTGCCGCAGCACTGGGCCTCCACGAAGCCGGCACACCTGCCCGCGTTCGAAAGTGCCCACCTTGCCCTGGAGCACAAGGGCCTCAGCGATACGCTGTTGATGCTGATGCCGGCAACTGCAATACCCGGCGATCCTGACCACCCGGCCCTGCTCCTGGCCAATCACGTGCTCGGGGAAGGCATCGATTCACGTCTTTACACTCGGCTGCGCCAACGCCAGGGACTGACCTATTCGATCACCTCCGGGCTTTCATCGTTGAACAAACTGCTCTACATCGAGTGGGAAGTCGCTGCGGGCCTGCAGGAAGCTTCACAGAAGCAGGTCGAGGAGGTACTCCACACCTACATGAGCGAAGGCCCAAGTGCTGCCGAACTTGATCTGGCCCGGCAAGCCGTGCTTGGTGAGCTGCGGCGCAAATTGGCGAGGAACGGGGCACTGGCGAAGCTCATCGCCGAGCACGGCCATCTCGGGCTGCCTGCCGACGCATTGCCCACTTACATTGACCAGCTGTTGGCCGTGACCCCGGAAATGGCACACGCGGCGTTCAAGTCCCATGTGGATCCTTCTCGAACACTCATCGTCAGCGTCGGACCGACTGCCGACCAATAGCGCAGGTACAGTGGCGGTGTTTCATGGCACTCTAGGCAGGCACAACACGAGTCGCCCAGCATGCCCAGCCTTACCGCCACATTCCGCCCGGCCATCGGCCTGTCCAATCCTCACCTGCAGACCCTGTGGGGCCCGCTGTGGCGCAAGCTGCCCGCCCTGGAGCGCAACCGCGAGCGTCTGTGGCTGGCCGATGGCGACTTCCTCGACCTCGACTGGCACGGCCCGCACCAGGCCGATGCTCCGCTGGTGCTGGTACTGCACGGCCTGACCGGCTCATCCCATTCACCCTATGTCAAAGGCTTGCAGCAGGCACTGCAGGCTCGCGGCTGGGCCAGTGTGGCGGTGAACTGGCGCGGCTGCTCGGGCGAGCCCAACCTGCTGGCGCGCAGCTACCATTCCGGCGCCAGCGAAGACCTGGCCGAAGTGGTCACCCACCTGCGTGCCGAGCGTCCGTTGGCACCGCTGTATGCGGTCGGCTATTCGCTAGGCGGCAATGTGCTGCTCAAGTACCTGGGTGAGAGCGGCGCGGCAAGCCAGCTGGAGGCAGCGGTGGCGGTTTCGGTGCCCTTTCGCCTGGACCAGTGCGCGGACCGCATCGGCCAAGGGTTTTCCAAGGTGTACCAAGCCCACTTCATGCGCGAAATGATGGCCTATGTGCAGGTGAAGCAACGGCACTTCCAGGACAAGGGGCATCATGAAGGGCTGGCCGCGCTCCACCGCCTGGGCCCCTTGCGCAACCTGAAGACCTTCTGGGATTTCGACGGCAGGATCACCGCGCCGCTCAATGGCTTCGACGACGCCCACGACTACTATCGCCGCTCGTCGAGCCGCTACTTCCTCGGGCAAAACCGGACGCCGACACTGATCATCCACTCCACCGACGACCCGTTCGTGCACGGCAACAGCCTGCCCGCCGCCAGTGAACTGGCGGCGCAGACGCACTTCGAGCTGCATCAGCGGGGCGGGCATGTGGGGTTTGTCGAGGGCAGCCTGCGAAATCCTGGGTATTACCTGGAGCGACGGATTCCGCAGTGGCTGATCGAGGGCGGCTAAACCATGACCGGCCTCATCGCCGGCAAGCCGGCTCCCACAGATGGACTGTGGGTGACCAGCCTGCTCACTCGCCTGTCGCTACACCATGTTTCGGATCATTGATCCACTCGCTCCATGAGCCGGCATACAGCCTGCCCAACGGATACCCGGCCAGCGCCAGGGCGAACAGGTTGTGGCAGGCCGTCACCCCCGACCCGCAATACGCGACCAACTGCTCAGGCGTGCGCCCGCCCAGCTTTTCGGCAAAGCGCTGCTCGAGCTGCGCCGGCGCCAGGAAACGCCCCTCGGCATCCAGGTTGTCGGTGAACGCCGCACATTGCGCGCCCGGGATATGCCCGGCCAGCGGGTCGATCGGCTCCACTTCACCGCGAAACCGCGGCAAGGCACGCGCATCGATCAAGGTCAGCTCAGGGCTGCCCAGACGCTTGACCAGGTGCTCGGCATCGATCAGCAACGTGGCGTCCGGCTCGCCGGTGAACGACCCCTCGCGCCTGATCGGTGCATCCAGGCTCAACGGCAGATGGGCCGCGTGCCAGGCCTTCAGACCGCCATCGAGAATGGCCACGCCGCTGCGCTTGCCCAGCCAGGCCAACAGCCACCAGGCACGTGCGGCAAAGGCGCCCGGGCCATCGTCGTAAAGCACGACCTCGCTGTCATTGTCCAGGCCCCACTCGCGCAAGCGCTCGACCAGGCGATGCGGATCGGGCAGCGGATGGCGCCCGGTCCGGCCCTTGGTCACAGGGCCGCTCAAATCCTTTTCCAGGTCGGCAAAATGCGCCCCGGCGATGTGCCCCAAGGCATAGCTGCGCTGGCCGTAATCCACATCTTCCAGGGCAAAACGACAATCCAGGATCACCAGTCCGGGCGAGTCCAGACGCTCGGCCAGCTGTTGCGGCGTGATCAACTGCGCAAGGGGCATGACAATCTCCTGATCGATGGCAAGAAGGCCCTGGGCTATTGCTCCAGAGCCTGGTTGAACGGTACGTGGAATTCCTGGCACAGCGCATCGACGGCGCTACGGGCGCCGCCGGTGACGAAACCGAGCTCCAGCACCAGCACCTGGTAGACGCCGCGCTTGAAGGCTTCTTCACCCAGATGGGCAGAATGCTCGCGGGTGGTGCTGAGAAAGCGTACCCATGAGGTCAATACGATCCAGGCGTTGATGGTCAGCGATTCGATCTGCGCGGGCTCCATGGCCAGGATTCCGGCATCGACAAAGCCGCGGTAGATCGCCTGGCCCTGGCGCAGGCAACGCTCGGAAAAACGCCGGTAGCGGGCAGCCAGTTCAGCATCGCTGTCCAGCAGGTGCTCCAGGTCGCGGTGCAGGAAACGGTAGTTCCACATCGCCGCCAGCAGCGCCTTGAGGTAGAAGCGCTTGTCTTCCACCGTGGCCGCGCGCCCCTGCGGCGGGCGCAGGAAACTGTCCACCAGGGCTTCGTACTGGCTGAACAGCAAGGCGATGATCGCTTGCTTGTTGGGGAAGTGGTAGTACAGGTTGCCGGGCGAGATTTCCATGAACGCGGCAATGTGGTTGGTGCTGACGCTGCGCTCACCCTGCTGGTTGAACAGCTCCAGGCTGTTCTGCACGATGCGTTCTCGGGTCTTGATGCGCGGTGCCATGCTCAGCTCTCGGTCTGCAGGCGTTCGATAAGGGCTCATCTTACGGCTTAACACGCCTCGGATGCACGGGCGGGCGGCAGGAAAAAAGTCCCACCACGGCGCGAATTAGAGTATAGGCTCTAGGGATTCTGAAATCAGAGGGTATGCCACCGTGACCTCGCCCATTGCCTTGCCTCCTGTGTACTCCGACACCGACCTGGCAGCGACGTTCGCCGCCCAGCGCGCGGCGTTCAGCGGCAACCCGATGCCACCGGCGGCGCAAAGGCTGCAGTGGCTGAAGAGCTTGCGCGAAGCGTTGCTGGAGGGGCAGCAGGGGCTGATCGAGGCGATCGATGCGGACTTTTCCGGGCGCAGCGCAGATGAAACCTTGCTCGCCGAGCTGCTGCCCTCGGTACAAGGTATCCGCCACGCCGAACGCCACCTGCGGCGCTGGATGCGCCCGGTGGCAAGAACCGTCGGCATGGCCTTCCAACCCGCCTGTGCACGTGTGTTGTATCAACCGTTAGGGGTGGTTGGCATCATTGTCCCCTGGAACTACCCATTGTTCCTCGCCATCGGCCCACTGACCTGCGCCCTGGCCGCCGGCAACCGGGTGATGCTCAAGCTCAGCGAGGCCACGCCAACCAGCGCCCAGGCGCTGAAATCGCTGCTCGAGCGCGTATTCCCGCAAGACCTGGTCAGCGTGGTGCTGGGGGAAGTCGAAGTGGGCCAGGCATTTGCCAGGCTACCTTTCGATCACCTGTTGTTCACCGGCGCCACCAGCGTCGGTCGCCAGGTCATGCTGGCTGCAGCGCAGAACCTCACCCCGGTGACCCTGGAGCTGGGCGGCAAGTCGCCCGCCATCGTTTCCGCCAGCGTGCCGCTGGACGCCGCCGCCGAGCGCATCGCCTTCGGCAAGACGCTCAACGCCGGCCAGACCTGCGTGGCCCCCGATTACGTGCTGGTACCCCGCGAGCGCCTGGAAGCCTTCAGCGACGCCTACACCAACGCCGTGCGCCGCTTCTACCCGCGGATCGCCGACAACCCCGACTACAGCGCCATCATCAACCCGCGGCAGTTGCAGCGGCTCCAGCAATTGCTGGATGACGCCCGCGCCAAGGGGGCGCGGGTCGTCGACCTGTACCCCGACGAGCCGCGCCAGGGCCGGCGCCTGCCGCCACACCTGCTGCAGCAGGTGAACGACGACATGCACGTGATGCAAGACGAGATCTTCGGCCCGCTGCTGCCGCTGGTGCCCTATGACAGCCTCGACGAGGCGCTGGCCTACATCAACCAGCGTCCGCGCCCGTTGGCGTTGTACTACTTCGGCTATGACCGAGCAGAGCAGCAGCATGTGTTGCAGCGCAGTCACTCCGGCGGCGTCTGCCTCAACGACACCCTGCTGCATGTGGCCCAGGACGACCTGCCCTTCGGCGGCATCGGCCCTTCCGGCATGGGCCATTATCACGGTCACGATGGCTTCCTGACCTTCAGCAAGGCCAAGGCGGTGCTTGCCAAGCAGCGCCTGAACGCTGCGCGACTGATCTACCCGCCATACGGCAAGGCCTTGCAGCGCCTGGTCTACAAACTGTTCATTCGCTGAGGCCTGGGCCATGCACCGCCGCGACTTGCTGCGTTTGGGCCTCGGCGCCAGTGCCTTCCTGGCCACCGCCAGCCTGGTCGGCTGCAGCCCCCAGGCACCAGCCAGTGGTTATCAAGTGCTACGCGCCGATGACCTGCCACTGCTAAAGGCCCTGATCCCGGTTGTCCTCGCCGGCACGGCGGCCAGCGACGCGCTGGTACTGCAGAGCCTGGACCACAAGCTGGCAGCGTTGTCCCCGGAAATGCTCAAGCTCACCCGGCAGCTGTTCGATGTGCTCGGCATGCCCCTGACCCGGGGCCCGCTGACGGGGGTCTGGGGTGCCTGGGAGCAGGCCGATGCCGGGCAAGTGACGGCGTTCCTGCAGCGCTGGCAGGACAGCTCGCTGAACCTGCTGCGCATGGGCCATGCCTCGCTGCTGCAACTGCTGCAGATGGCCTGGTACGAATGCCCGCAGGCCTGGGCCGCCTGTGGCTATCCCGGCCCACCGAAAATCTGACCCCCGACAAGAGCCTCTTCAATGCCTGTCATCGACCCGTTTCGCCAAGGCCTCGAGCGCGGCTGGATCACCCACGACGGTTCTCGGCTCGAGCAAGACCTCACCCTGCAGGCCGACATCGCCGTGATCGGCAGCGGCGCTGGCGGTGCCACCAGCGCGCAGCTGCTCAGCGCCGCCGGGTTCAAGGTGTTGCTGATCGAGGAAGGCCCGCTGAAGACCAGCAGCGACTTCAAGCTGCTTGAAAGCGAGGCCTACGCCAACCTGTACCAGGAGGGCCTCGGCAGGATGAGCAAGGATGGCGCCATCACGATCCTGCAGGGCCGGGCCGTGGGCGGCACGACCTTGGTCAACTGGACTTCGAGCTTTCGCACCCCCGCGCAGACCCTGGCGCACTGGGCCACCGTGCACGGTGTGAAAGACATGGGCGAAGCCGCCATGCGCCCCTGGTTCGAGCGCGTGGAACAGGAGCTGGGGATCACTCCCTGGGCCATGCCGCCCAACGCCAACAACGACGTGCTGCGCCGTGGCTGCGAACAACTGGGCTACCGCTGGGCAGTGATTCCCCGCAACGTGCGGGGTTGCTGGAACCTCGGCTATTGCGGCATGGGCTGCCCGGTCAATGCCAAGCAGTCGATGTTGGTGACGCGCATTCCCGCACTGCTCGAGAAGGGAGGTGAGCTGCTGTACCTGGCGCGGGCCGAGCGCTTCGAGCATGACGGCGAACGCATTGCCCAGCTGCACTGCCAGGCCCTCGATGCCCAAGGCATACAGCCAACGGGGCACAGCATCAAGGTGCGCGCCCGCCATTACATCCTTGCCGGTGGCGGCATCAACAGCCCCGCCCTGCTGCTTCGTTCCAAGGCCCCCGACCCTCACGACCGTCTGGGCAAGCGCACCTTCCTGCACCTGGTGAACTTCAGCGCGGCCCGTTTCGACGAACGTATCGACCCTTATTACGGCGCGCCGCAATCCATCTACAGCGACCACTTCCAGTGGCAGGACGGAGTCGATGGCGCAGTTGGCTACAAGCTCGAAGTACCGCCCCTGCACCCGGCCCTCGCCAGTACCCTGCTCGGTGGGCATGGCCACGACAATGCCCAGCGCATGGCCGAGCTGCCTAATACCCACGTGATGCTGGCACTGCTGCGCGACGGCTTCCACCCGCAAAGCCCTGGCGGCGCGGTGCAGTTGCGCGGCGACGGCTCGCCGGTGCTCGATTACCCGGTCAGCGATTACTTGCGCGACGGCCTGCGCCGGGCCTACCGCAGCATGGCGCAGATCCAGTTCGCGGCTGGCGCCACCCACGTGACCCCCGTGCACAGCGATGCACGCGCCGCGACCAGCCTGGCCCAGGCGCAAAGCATGATCGACGCCCTGCACCTGGCGCTGTTTCGCACACGATTGGGCAGCGCCCACGTCATGGGCGGCTGCGCCATGGGCGAAGACCCGCGCCAGGCGGTGTGCGACAGCCTGGGCCGCCACCACCAGCTGGAGAACCTGTCGATCCATGACGGTTCCCTGTTTCCCACCAGCATCGGCGCCAACCCACAGTTGTCGGTCTACGCCCTCAGCGCGAAGCTCAGCGATGCCCTGGTCGCCCGCCTGGCACACAGTGCATGACAACGAATACACCGCCTGTCTATAGTGCCATCAGCCGGCCGCATGACTTGGCCGGGCGCAATCGCTGCGCTACCATCCGACTCCCCAACGCACTCCAGCCAGGACGACGCGATGAACCGAGTGTTGTACCCGGGTACTTTCGACCCCATTACCAAAGGCCATGGCGACCTGGTCGAACGCGCCTCGCGGCTTTTCGACCACGTGATCATCGCGGTGGCGGCCAGCCCCAAGAAAAACCCCCTGTTCCCGCTGGAACAACGGGTGGCGCTGGCCCGTGAGGTCACCAAGCACCTGCCCAATGTCGAAGTCATCGGCTTCTCTTCGCTGCTGGCGCATTTCGCCAAGGAGCAAGGTGCCAATGTCTTCCTGCGTGGCCTGCGTGCAGTGTCGGACTTCGAGTACGAATTCCAGCTGGCGAACATGAACCGGCAACTGGCGCCCGACGTCGAGAGCCTGTTCCTCACGCCTTCGGAGCGTTATTCGTTCATTTCCTCGACACTAGTGCGGGAAATTGCCGCGTTAGGCGGCGATATCAGCAAGTTCGTCCACCCGATCGTGGCCGAGGCCTTGACCGAGCGGTTCAAGAAGTAAGCCTGCGCGCCTGATTATCGCGCCCGCGTGCACTGCGGGCGCGAATGCGGCACAATTGTGCCCATTGCGTTGAACATGCCCGGGCGCAGAGCCCCGGCCGGAGTCCCCATGTCCCTGATCATCACCGACGATTGCATCAACTGCGACGTCTGCGAACCCGAGTGCCCGAACGAGGCCATCTCCCAAGGCGAAGAGATCTACGTGATCGACCCGAACCTGTGCACCCAGTGCGTGGGTCACTACGATGAGCCGCAGTGCCAGCAGGTCTGCCCGGTCGACTGCATCCCGCTGGATGAAGCGCACCCGGAAACCCAGGATGAGCTGATGGCCAAGTACCGCCGGATTACCGGCAAGGGCTGATTTCAGCAGCGCCTTCATCGCCGGCACGCCGGCTCCCACATGGATCACACCGAACCCTGTGGGAGCCGGCTTGCCGGCGATAAGGCCCTCGAATTCAGCGCTGGCAGCGCGGGCAGTACACGCTGGCCCGCTGCCCCAGCTTCACCTCGCGCAAGGTCGTGCCGCACAGCTTGCACGGCATCCCGCCGCGCCCATAGGCGAACAGCTCCTGCTGGAAGTACCCCGGCTGCCCGTCGCCACCAATGAAATCGCGCAAGGTGGTGCCACCCTGCTCGATGGCTGCCGCCAGCACGCGCTTGATCTCGATGGCCAGCTTCAGATAGCGCGCCCGCGAAATGCCACCCGCCTCCCGCCGTGGGTCGATACCCGCCGCAAACAACGCTTCGGTCGCATAGATGTTGCCCACCCCCACCACCACCGCGTTGTCCATGATGAACGGCTTGACCGCCATCGACCGCCCGCGCGACAGCTGGAACAGGCGCTCGCCGTCGAACAGGTCGGTCAGCGGCTCGGGCCCCAGGCGCAGCAGCAGCTCATGGTTGAGCGGATCGAGGCTCCAGAGCATGGCGCCGAAACGCCGCGGGTCGGTGTAGCGCAGCATCAGCCCCGACTCCAGCTCGATGTCGACGTGCTCATGCTTGCCCGCCGGCAGCCCCACCTCGACCAGCCGCAAGTTGCCCGACATGCCCAGGTGGCTGATCAGCGTGCCCACTTCGGCATTGATCAACAGGTACTTGGCGCGCCGATCGACGCTCACGATGCGCTGCCCGGACAGGCGCACGTCCAGGTCCTCGGGGATCGGCCAGCGCAGGCGCCGGTCACGCACCACCACGCGGCTGACGCGCTGGCCTTGCAGGTGCGGCGCGATACCGCGCCGGGTAGTTTCGACTTCGGGTAGTTCTGGCATGGATCAGTGCCCGCCCAGCTCGCGAATGTTCTGTTTGAGGTTCTCGAAGTCGTACTCCGACAAGCCGATATAGTCGAGTACCAGCGGGCCGACCACTTGCCATTCACGGTCGACGCTCTGGTTGCCCAGCACGCGATACGAGGCGCAGATGTGCTCGGCCATCTTCAGCACCGCCAGCAGGTTCTTCAGCTGATTCTGGGTGTTGCGCGACGATTCCTCGCGGAACACGGCCAGTGCGTTGTGATGGTTGGCGATGGCTGCGCTGATGTGCTCCGGCAAGCGCCACGACTTGGCGGTGAAGTAGCCGACCACCGAATGATTGGTGTTGAAGACGCGGTTTTCGGTGTCGACTACCCGGGTCTGCTCGCCCGCATTGGCGTAGGCGTCTTCCAGCACCTGCATGTAGTCGGGAAAGCGCTTGAGCATCAGCGGCACGCCGCAATCATGGAACAGGCCGAGGGTGTAGGCCTCGTCCGCCGCCTGGATACCGGTGCGCTTGGCCAGGGTCAGGCAGGTCATGGCCACATCCTGGGCGGTGTCCCAGAAGCGGTTGAGGGTGACGATGGTCTCGTCGCTCATCTCGCCCTTGATCGACTGGGCGTTGATCAGGTTGATGATCGAGCGGCTGCCCAGCAAATTGACCGCCCGCTGGATCGAGCCGATCTTGTTGGCCAGGCCGAAGTGCGGCGAATTGACCAGCTTGAGCAATGCGCCAGACAGGCCGGGGTCCTGGGAAATCAGCCTGGCGATGGTTTCCAGGTCCGGGTCGGGCATGTACTGCTCGAACTGCAGGTCGACCATGATCTGCGGTTGCGGCGGAATGGTGATGCCTTGCAGGGCTTGCTGGATCTGTTCGGCGCTGAGTTCTTGGGACATGCGTGCACACTCCTTGAGGACGCGGGATTCTAGCATCGGTGAAGCCGTGGGAGCCGGCTTGCCGGCGATCAAGCCAGCACTTTGTCGAGCCCTGCCCCACTCCAGGGGCCAACCCGTTATACTCCCGCTCTTTTTTCCCGGAGCGACGTCATGTCCCTGCCCAGCCTTCGCCTCAAAGCCAATGCCGACCGCCGCCTGCGCGCCGGCCACTTGTGGGTCTACAGCAACGAAGTCGACGTCAGCGCGACCCCGCTGCAAGGCTTCCAGGCCGGCCAGCAGGCGATCCTCGAGACGGCCGGTGGCAAGCCGCTGGGCGTCGTGGCGCTGAGCCCGAACAACCTGATCTGCGCCCGCCTGCTGTCGCGCGACGTCAAGCTGCCGCTGGACAAGTCGCTGCTGGTGCACCGGCTCAACGTCGCCCTGTCGCTGCGCGAGCGCCTGTTCGACAAGCCGTGCTACCGCCTGGTCTACGGCGATTCCGACCTGCTGCCCGGCCTGGTGGTCGACCGCTTCTTCGACATCCTCGTGGTCCAGCTGGCCTCGGCCACCATGGAGCTGCACAAGGATGACGTGATCGCCGCCCTGGTCCAGGTACTCAAGCCAAGCGGTATCCTGTTCAAGAACGATTCCGCAGCTCGCGATGCCGAAGGCCTGCAGCGCTACGTCGAAACCGTCTACGGCGAAGTGCCGGACTGGGTGCCGCTGGAAGAGAACGGCGTGAAGTTCGAAGCGCCGGTCCGCGAAGGGCAGAAGACCGGCTGGTTCTACGACCACCGCATGAACCGCGCGCGCCTGGCGCCCTATGTCAAAGGCAAGCGCGTGCTCGACCTGTTCAGCTACATCGGGGGCTGGGGCGTGCAGGCCGGCGCATTCGGCGCCAGCGAAGTGTTCTGTGTCGACGCCTCGGGCTTCGCCCTGGACGGCGTCGAGCGTAACGCCGCGCTCAACGGTATCAGCGAGAAACTGACCTGCATCGAAGGCGACGTGTTCGAGGCCCTGCGCGAGCTGAAAGCGGCCGAAGAACGTTTCGACGTGATCATTGCCGACCCACCCGCCTTCATCAAGCGCAAGAAAGACCTGAAGAACGGTGAAGCGGCCTACCGTCGCCTCAACGAGCAGGCCATGCGCATGTTGAACAAGGACGGCATCCTGGTCAGCGCCTCGTGCTCGATGCACCTGCCTGAAGACGACCTGAACAACATTCTGCTGACCAGCGCTCGCCACCTGGACCGCAACCTGCAACTGCTCGAGCGCGGTGGCCAGGGCCCGGACCACCCAGTGCACCCGGCGATTGCCGAGACCCGCTACATCAAGAGCATCACCTGCCGCTTGCTGCCCAACAGCTGAGTCTTGGCCACGGGGCCGCTTTGCGGCCCAATCGCGGGCAAGCCCGCTCCTACAGGCCAGCGCACGCAATGAGACTTGCGCTGAACCTGTAGGAGCGGGCTTGCCCGCGATTGGGCTGCAAAGCGGCCCCATGGACACCTCAGATATCCAGCACGTACGAAGCGATCCCGAAGTACACCAGCACCCCCGCCGCATCGGCGATCGAGGTCACCAACGGCCCACTGGCTGTCGCAGGATCCAGTTTAAGCTTGGTAAACATGAACGGCAGGCTCATGCCGATCAGACTGCCCAGCAACACGATCACCAGCATGCTGCTGGCGACGATCACGGCAATTTCCGGCCCACCGCGCAGTGCCCCGAGCGATGCCACTGCCAGCGCCATGGTGCCACCCAGTGCCAACGCGACCCCGCACTCACGCCCCAGCATGCGCAGCCAGTCGCGCATCACCACTTCCCCCGTCGCCAGGCCGCGCACCATCAGCGTCGCCGACTGCGCCCCGGCATTGCCACCGCTGTCTACCAGCAGCGGCAGGAAGAACACCAGGACGATATGCGCAGCGATAGTCTCTTCGAACGCCGCGATTCCCGCCCCCGAGAACAGGTTGCCGAACACCAGCAGCACCAGCCACAGCACGCGCTTGCGGTACAGCAGACTGACCGTGGCATCGCGCAGGTTGCCGACATGATTGGTGATCGACGCACCCTTGTGGAAATCCTCGGTGGCTTCTTCCACCACCACGTCGAATGCTTCGTCGCAGGTGACAATGCCCACCAGGCGCCCTGCCTCATCCAGTACCGGCACGGCCAGCAGGTCATGCTCACGGATCTTGCGCGCCACCTCTTCCTGGCGGGTAGTGATGCAGACGCAGATGAGCTTGCGCACCATGATGCGCTCGATGGGTTCGTCCGGCGCTGCCAGGATGAGTTCCCGCAAGGACAGCGTGCCAAGCAGGTTGCGCTGCCCGTCGAGCACGTAGGACTGATAGATGGTTTCGGCATCCGCCGCCTCCCGGCGCAGCATGTCGATGGCCTGGCTGGCGGTCAGGCCGGCGTCGAGGCTCGAGTACTCGCTGGTCATCAGACTGCCAGCCGTACCTTCGCCGTAGCCGTCCGGGTGCAGGAAATCATCGCGCCGGGCCTGGGCGGCCTGGCGCAGGGCCTGTGGGGTATCACGGAAATCGGAAACGTGTTGCATGAGGTTCTCCAGGCGCCGACGCAGGCGCCCACAGACCTCAGTCACATCGACTCAAGCCCTCGGTAGCCCTGGCGGCGGCGTGCTCAGTGCCAGATTGTGGGTTCATGTCGAACCAAAAACTGGGAAGGTCCATTAAGGGTGCTTCTCGTCAAGCCGCACATGCGGCGCGGGTATAATAGGCAAGGTTGCAAGTGGCGTCAGCTGGGAAAGCGGCAGGTAAAGGCTTTTCAGAGCCTTCCTACAAATCACTTCCCTAAATCATGCAAAACGTGATGGTTGTTGGCGATGATGTTGGCAATCAGCGACTCTCCCGGGAAGTCCGCCATGATAATGCCTACGGTTCTTTTGCTCGTTCCCCATGCATTGAGACCCTTCAGGTCATCCCGTGTCAGAACGTTGGTTCCTTCGAAGGAAATGGTGCATAGCCCGAGCACGCAGGTCGTCCGCGGAAAGCTCGTGTACCAGGCCACGTTATCTACGGAAACCAGCCCGGTAGAGAGCCTGGGTGCATCCGTGGCAGGCGACACATGCCCACTGGCGACGAAGTAGGGAAAAGCCCCCCCACTTCCTGACAGATAATTCACGTAGAACCTGTTCGGATCCCCCGCTGCCGCCCGATACAGCTGGTGCATGACCTTGATGTACTTGTCGTGCAAGTCCCAGTTGGTAGTCAGCGCGTAGGCATCCTGAACGTCGAAGTTGCCATAGCTGAGCCCGTAGGGGTTCAGGTTGGACACATTGGATAGCACCACGAACTTCCCACGTGCCTCACCCAGCGTGACATTGCTGCGCGGGGCCTTCAGGTGGGTACTGGAAAACTGCTTCATGTAGCGGTCGAACACGTCCACCAGACTGGCAGTTACATTGCTGTCCGCCTGGTGTTCCTCCCTGACCCTGAACAGCACTGTTTCACTGGGGTTGGCCTGGAGAAACCGTTCGATCGAGCGCAAGGCCGAGCCAAACATCTTGTCGAGATAGACCGGGCCGTGATGCAGGGCCAGGGCATCGCCGGTTCGCCTCAAGCGCAGGTCGAGCACCCTGATGCCATAGTTGAGCTGTTCGTCGAAGTTGAGTGACTGCGTGACGACGATGTCGTCGACGATGGGGAACAAGTGCTTGTCGAACGTTGCCGAGTCGTGGGTGCCCGGCATCGCCAACTCACTCAGTTGCACATCGTCACGTATCGACGCCATCCAGTCGTTCTTGCGGGTGAAGGGATCATTGGCATCGTGGGAGTAGGCACCATCCAAGTGAGGATAGGCCTGAACCGTGAGGCACAACAGCAGACCGCCAAGGCCGAGAAGTGTGCAGAAGGCTCGCATGATGAAGTTCTCCAAAGGGCGATTGACCTTCGCTACGTTAAAGACCGGGCTCTGCACATGGCGCTAGATAGTTAGCGGAGCCAGACGACCGCACCTCGGGTTACATGCGCTTACTCATTCCCTCGCCGCGCCAGCGGTGTAGAATCGGGCTATTCATCGCCAGTCATCCCCCGGCGGGTTTATGAGCTCTGGCCAAGCATGCGGCGATCCCGTAGTGTCTTGGGCCCCCATACGTGCCAGTGGCAACCGGCCTGCGGTGCAAAGGACAAGAGAAGCTCACTTCCCTTTTTGTGACCTGATTCAGCCGCCAGGAGCGCTTCATGCCTGATTATCGTTCCAAGACCTCCACCCAAGGCCGCAACATGGCCGGCGCCCGTGCACTGTGGCGCGCAACCGGGATGAAGGACGAAGATTTCAAGAAACCGATCATCGCCATCGCCAACTCGTTCACCCAGTTCGTCCCGGGGCATGTGCACCTGAAGGACCTGGGCCAGCTGGTCGCCCGCGAGATCGAACGCGCCGGTGGCGTGGCCAAGGAATTCAACACCATCGCGGTCGACGACGGCATCGCCATGGGCCATGACGGCATGCTCTATTCCCTGCCGAGCCGCGAGATCATCGCCGACGCCGTGGAGTACATGGTCAACGCCCACTGCGCCGACGCCATCGTCTGCATCTCCAACTGCGACAAGATCACCCCCGGCATGCTGATGGCCGCCCTGCGCCTGAACATTCCGGTGATCTTCGTCTCCGGTGGCCCGATGGAAGCCGGCAAGACCAAGCTCGCCAGCCACGGCCTGGACCTGGTAGACGCCATGGTCATCGCCGCCGACTCCACGGCTTCCGACGAAAAAGTCGCCGAGTACGAGCGCAGCGCCTGCCCGACCTGCGGTTCCTGCTCCGGCATGTTCACCGCCAACTCGATGAACTGCCTGACCGAAGCCCTGGGCCTGGCCCTGCCGGGCAACGGTTCGACTCTGGCCACCCACGCCGACCGTGAACAGCTGTTCCTCACCGCCGGCCGCACCATTGTCGAGCTGTGCAAGCGTTACTACGGCGAGAACGACGAGTCGGTGCTGCCGCGCAGCATCGCCAACTTCAAGGCGTTCGAGAACGCCATGATGCTCGACATCGCCATGGGCGGTTCCACCAACACCATCCTGCACCTGCTCGCCGCAGCCCAGGAAGGCGAGGTAGCGTTCGACCTGCGCGACATCGACCGCCTGTCGCGCAAGGTGCCGCAGCTGTGCAAGGTGGCGCCGAACATCCAGAAGTACCACATGGAGGACGTCCACCGCGCCGGTGGCATCTTCAGCATCCTCGGCTCGCTGGCCCGTGGCGGCCTGTTGCACACCGACCTGCCGACCGTGCACAGCCGCAGCATGGAAGAAGCCATCGCCAAATGGGACATCACCCAGACCGATGACGAAGCGGTGCACACCTTCTTCAAGGCCGGCCCCGCGGGCATCCCGACCCAGACCGCGTTCAGCCAGTCGACCCGTTGGGAAACCCTCGACGACGACCGCGAGAACGGCTGCATCCGCAGCTTCGAGCACGCCTACTCGCAAGAAGGCGGCCTGGCCGTGCTGTACGGCAACATCGCCCTCGACGGTTGCGTGGTGAAGACCGCCGGTGTCGACGAGTCGATCCACGTGTTCGAAGGCAACGCGAAGATCTTCGAAAGCCAGGACAGCGCCGTGCGCGGCATCCTCGCCGATGAAGTGAAGGCCGGTGACATCGTCATCATCCGCTACGAAGGCCCGAAAGGCGGCCCGGGCATGCAAGAGATGCTCTACCCGACCTCGTACCTGAAATCCAAGGGCCTGGGCAAGGCTTGCGCCCTGCTCACCGACGGCCGCTTCTCGGGCGGGACCTCGGGCCTGTCCATCGGCCACGCTTCGCCGGAAGCGGCCGCTGGCGGCGCCATCGGCCTGGTGCGCGACGGCGACAAGGTGCTGATCGACATCCCTAACCGCTCGATCAACCTGCAAGTCAGTGATGAAGAGCTGGCGGCGCGGCGCGTCGAGCAGGACAAGAAGGGCTGGAAGCCGGCCGAAGTGCGTCCGCGCAAGGTCACTACCGCGCTGAAAGCCTATGCGCTGCTGGCGACCAGTGCCGACAAGGGTGCTGTACGCAACAAGGCGATGCTGGAAGGGCTGTGAGGCCCTGAAGGAGTAAAAACCGGCGCCTGGTGCGCCGGTTTTTTTTGCTCATTGATATTCAATGAAGTGAAGCGGCAGGATCCGAACGAAACATTGATAACTTCTCAAGAGCGATCCCAAGAGAATCATCATCGAACAATTTGCTTTTCCGGGCTGCGGCCCCCGCACCTCCAGGCCAATTCTTCAAATGCTCTCGAACAGCAGGGACTGTCGGCTCAACACCATCTTCATGCAATAGCCAATCAACAGTGGCAAGCAGCTCCATCCCAAAGGGAGATTCAAAGCCATCGATCAAATCAGCGGTGAACTCCAATGCAGGCAAATGAACCTTGGCCTCACTGTTCAAATATGCCTGTACAAATGCCTTGCGCCCCTCATCGAACCAGATTACGTCCAGAGGGCCTGCATCGCTGATCCGTTTCCCACAGTGCAAATAACTGCCATCAAGATTGTCTAGAAGGTGGTCCAACCGGTTGGCATAAGGGCCATATTTGTAAGCGACAAACTTCAAGTCCAATGGGTTGACGCCCGGCGTGAACCTCTCGATTGATCGCTCCAAAAACCAGGCGAGCTTTTGAACTTCGAGCAAGCTGCACTCCATCCCCAACACCCAATAGCGGCGTATCAGCTCTGCAATCAGCGCACGAGCAGGCGTCAGGTTCTCAACACCGCTGCGCTTGGAAACGTTTTGATAATTTGCAGTAGGCTCATAAACGAGAATATCCGCATCCAAATCTTTCAGAATGCTTTCAATCTGCTCTCGTACAGCAGTCCAAGGCAACCCTCCATTACCAGCACCAAGTGGAGGGATAGCAATCGAAACTACTTGATTCTCAATAATAAAGCTGCGCAGATCATGGAGCCCATCGACGATCCAGCCAATTTGTGAAGGTGAGCGCCAATGCCGCTTGGTTGGAAAATTCACAATCCAGCGCGGCCCATCCAGCTCACGCACTTCAGTAACAAACATCTTCCCAGTAACTACTTCTTTCGCTTTGCAGGCAGCAGCGTACTGGCGATAGTTCTCGGTAAAGCGCTCCTTGAACATCAGCGCAATGCCTTTCCCCATCACCCCTACGGTGTTGACTGTATTAACCAGCGCGTCGGCCTTGGCCTCCAGCAGGTTACCTTGCATGAAGCGAATCATCAGAAGTACCACCCAGGGCGAGCATGCACGGGGAGGCTCAGTTGACGTTGCTGAACCTCCTTGACGACACGACTCTTCAAAGCTTCGTTGTAGCAGACAATTCCCAGAAGACCAGCGACCGGGACATGTCCATGGATAAGGGCTTCAGCCTGATAACGCTCCATTTTTCGAGGATCATCAGGATCACGTTTGAAGTCCCTGCGCTGCAAAATCTCCCAATCGATTTTGTCCAACTGCGCGAGATCGCTGTAGTAGCCGGTCCAATGCGGGTAGGCATGGGCATCCGTGAAGACAAAACGCAGACCTAGCGACTGCGCATGGTACAGGCTGGAGACAAGAATCACGATCTCTTCGTTCCGCCGCTGCTGCACACTCCACCCCGAATGAATGTTCTTCATCATCACTGAGAACGGAGTGAAGTAAAAAGGCACATAATCTGCAAGGGTTCCGTTGGGCTCTATAGGCACATCGCGTTGAGCTCGCTTGCTGATCAGCTCTGGATTGCCGATCCCGACGTAGGTACTGGACATCCTTCCTGAAGAGACCGCGTGCAGCCCATGATCCAGCAGCCACGGCAGATTATCGCGGTGCACAATTCGCCAGATGAGCGCCTTGGATGGGTTGAGACTGGAGTAGATCATCTAGGTGGGAACATATTGGGATTTGAGTCGATCCATAGATTGCCCATCCCCGCTCCCCTAGCCTCCCTCGCTACGGACTGCTGGATTTCAGGGGACGGCGTATAGATTTTTGCAAACTCAACCGCAGGTACTGGTCCTGGAGCCAAACATTCAGCCATACAGACATGCTTGCACAGGGGGTCACGATACTCTCGTCGCTCCATCATATCCCAGTCAATCGCTCCAAACCCTGCTTCATAATCCAGCAACTCAAGAGCGCCACCTGCCAACGGATGCCTCGGTATCACGCGCCAGTTGGACTGACGAGCATGATCTCTGGCCACGGCAATCAACACGAACCGTTCGCCTGGTCGATCCTGATGCACTCTGCCATCAAAGGGGTTTTTCGCAAACCAGTGAAATGGCACAAACTGTTCCAGAGCCTCACCTCGTCGACCTTCGATAATCTCAGGATCAGCGATGTCGGTGAAGTCTGCGTCCAACCGGGCTCTAGGAAGCAGACCACGACGAATGATGGAAGGAACATTTTCGACGCTTGTCAGGTGATAGATATATTGCTTATCTCGAATGGCCACCGGGAACCTCTGGCAGAAATGATATCCATGTGCCACCAACGATAGTCAGCGATTCCACGTCTGCCAGGTATATAGCCAAAACAAATCCTTACTGAATCTGCTCCGGCGTCACGATCACCCAGTTCTTGTCCGCCGTCACCGGCAACCCTTCCTTGGCCTGGGCCGCCGCGTGCTTGGCGATCATCCCGTTGAGCTGGTCCATGTACTTGGCCTTGCGGTTTATCCACAAGTGGATGCCGCCCTTGTCCACATCCACGCCATGGAACTGCATGTAGCCATCGCTGGTTGGCGTGTCCCCGCCCACCAGCACCGGCTTCTTCCATTCATCGATATAAGTGAGGATCGCCGCCTGTTTGCCGGCCATCCAGGTGGCAGGCGTCCACAGGTAGGGCGTCAGCTCCAGGCCTTCGTTGGCCTTGGCATCGTACTGCCCGGCACTGATCTGCTTGCGCGCCGTGGTCAGCTGGCCGTTGGCGCGGTCCTTGAGCAGCAGGCTGACGCCAATCACATGCTCGGGCTTCACGTTGTAGCCGTACCTGGGATCCGAGGCGACCATGCGCACCAGCTCTTCCGAGGCAGCCGAGATCACGTAGACCTCGATCCCGTTCTCCATCAGCTTGTTGTACAGCTCGGCCTGGCCGGTGAAGACCTTGGGCGGTTGAACCTCGATCGGCTTGACCTGGTCACCCTCGAAATAAGTGCTGGGCACCGGCTTGCCCGATGCCATCAGTTCGTCGACCTGGGCCTTCAGCTCCTTGAGGGTGAAGCCGGAGAACACCTGGGCCACCCATGGGTAGCAGACCATGTCGTCGATTTCGCACAGGCGATAGTAATAGCTGAACAGGCTTTCCTTGTGCTCGGCGGTGTCCTTGAACGGGATCAGCTTGAGCGAGGGATCGAGCTTGTTACGGGTCAGCAGTCCCTTGTTCTCCATGAACGGCAGCAGCGACTCCTCAAGGTCGTAGCGGTAGCTGGTGTTGTCCATGTCGAATACCGCGTAGTTACCCTTGTTGGCATTGGCGGCGATCATGGCATCGAGCTGCCTGGCCGCCTCGGGGGGCCAATGCTTGAGCTCGGTGGCCCAGGTTTCGACACTGAACAGCAGGGACAAGCCCACCACCAAGGCTTTCGGAGCGAACTTCATGTACGAATCTCCTGAAGTAAACTGGAAAAACTAGTTCAGGAACCCCCACCCAGCGCCCCCCATAACGACCTTTGTGAAGCCGTAAACGCCGTGTTCATTGCTATTTCCGACAACTCGTTATTCCATTAACGACTATGCAAATTACTTTTGGGTATAAATTCGTTTCTTTTCAGGCTGTTAGCATTTCCGTTCGCAATCGCTCACAGAGGCGATGCCTCTTCTGCTTTTTCCTGGAGCTTCAATGAACCTGCCGTTGTCTCTCAACCTGCTGGCGTTCCTGGCCTTGCTGCTGGGCCTGGCGCAAACTCGCCGTACCGACTGGAGCCTGGCCAAGAAGGTCTTGCTCGGCCTGGTGCTGGGCGTGGTCTTCGGCCTGGTGCTGCATACCCTCTATGGCGCCGGCCATCCGGTACTGAAGGCCACCATCACCTGGCTCGACCTGGTCGGCAACGGCTATGTGGGGCTGCTGCAGATGATCGTCATGCCGCTGATCTTCGCCTCGATCCTGAGCGCCGTTTCCCGCCTGCACAATGCCTCCTCGCTGGGCCGCATCAGCGTGCTGAGCATCGGCACGCTGCTGCTGACCACCGCCATCGCCGCGCTGATCGGCGTGGCCCTGACCAACCTGTTCGGCCTGAGCGCCGATGGCTTGGTGGCCGGGGTCCAGGAAAGCGCGCGCCTGCAGGTCATTCACAGTGATTACGCTGGCAAGGTCGCCGACCTCAACATCCCGCAGCTGCTGCTGTCGTTCGTTCCGAGCAACCCGGTGGGCGACCTGGCCCGGGCCAAGCCGACCTCGATCATCAGCGTGGTGATCTTCGCCGTGTTCGTCGGCCTGGCCGCGCTGCAGCTGATCAAGGACGACGCCGAGAAAGGCGCCCGCGCGCTGTCGGCCATCGACACCCTGCAAGCCTGGGTGATGCGCCTGGTTCGCCTGGTGATGAAGCTGACCCCTTACGGCGTGCTGGCGCTGATGACCAAGGTGGTGGCCAGCTCCAACCTGGACGACATCCTCAAGCTGGGCAGTTTCGTGGTGGTGTCGTACATCGGCCTGGGTCTGATGTTCGTGGTGCACGGCATCATCCTCGCCGTCACCGGCGTCAGCCCGCTGCGCTTCTTCCGCAAGGTCTGGCCGGTGCTGACCTTCGCCTTTACCAGCCGCTCCAGCGCGGCCAGCATCCCGCTGAACATCGAGGCGCAGACACGCCGCCTGGGCGTGCCGCAATCGATCGCCAGCTTCAGTGCCTCGTTCGGCGCCACCATCGGCCAGAACGGCTGCGCCGGCCTGTACCCGGCGATGTTGGCAGTGATGGTAGCGCCAGCGGTAGGTATCGACACGTTCGACCCGCTGTGGATCGCGACGCTGGTGGCGATCGTCACCCTGAGTTCGGCCGGTGTCGCCGGGGTGGGTGGTGGGGCGACCTTCGCCGCACTGATCGTGCTGCCGGCCATGGGCTTGCCGGTGGAGCTGGTGGCGCTGCTGATTTCGGTCGAGCCGCTGATCGACATGGGTCGCACGGCGCTGAACGTGAACGGCTCGATGACTGCGGGCGTGGTGACCAGCCAGTTGCTGAAAGAGACCGACAAGGGCGTGCTGGCCGATGACGAGCACGCCGAGTTGAGCCATAGCTGAGAATAGACAGGGGCTGCACATGCAGCCCCTGCTCTTTCAAACCTTTTCCCACACCTCAAAGTGATACGCAGGCTTATCCCCCTCGACCTGCGCCTCAGTCGATACCCGCCGCCACTGGGCCTGGTCGAACTCCGGGAACCACGCATCCCCGTCCGGCGCCAACTCCACGCGCGTCAGGTACATGCGGCTGACCAGCCCCTTCTCCAGCGCCTGTGCGTACAGCTGCGCGCCGCCAATCAGCATCAACTCGTCGACGCCCTGCTCCCGCGCCCACTGCTCGGCACGCACCAGCGCCGCCTCCAGGGAAGCGAACACCTCGGCACCGGCCAGTTGCAGCCCCGGCTGACGGCTGACCACGATGTTCAAGCGCCCCGGCAGCGGCCGCCCCAGGGAATCCCAGGTCTTGCGACCCATGATGATCGGCTTGCCCAGGGTGGTGGCCTTGAAGTACTTGAAATCCCCCGGCAGGTGCCAGGGCATGGAGTTGTCGATGCCGATCACGCGGTTCTCGGCATGGGCCGCGATCAGGCTGAGGGGGAGTGATGTATTCATGCCCGCGAGGATAGCACCCGGCGTGTGGGTTATGCTTCTGCCCTGAACCGTGCAATGGAAGACCTTGTGACTGCACCGACTCCCCTGGACAAACGCTGGCTCACCGAAGCGGTGCGCCTGCGCGAGGAACACGCCGGCCCCCTGGAGGACCAGGAAGCCAACCGCCATGCCCGCCAGCGCGGTGGCGACCTGTCGGCGCGCATCGAGGCTCGGGCGCTGTTTCTCGCCGAACGTGACGGCATGGCCAGCGCCCTGCGCCACTGGAAACAGGGCGCACGCCTGGCGCTGCTGGCGTTGCTGCTGATGGCCGTGCTCAGCGGCGCCGGCCTGGCCTTCGCCGCCCTCGGCGACGGGCTGCGACCGGTCAACGTGTTCTGGGCCCTGGGCAGCCTGCTCGGATTGAACGTGTTGATGCTGCTGGGATGGGCGGCCGGGCTGGCACTGAGCGGCGAAAGTGGCGCCAGCCTGGGGCGCCTGTGGTTATGGCTGAGCGAGCGCTTTGCCCGCGACGCCAAGGCCGTGCACCTGGCGCCAGCGCTGCTGGTACTGCTGCAGCGTCAACGCTTGAACCGCTGGCTGCTCGGTGTGCTGGTGCATGGCCTGTGGCTGCTGGCGATGCTCAGTGCGCTGGTGCTGTTGCTGGCCTTGCTCGCCACCCGGCGCTATGGCTTCGTCTGGGAAACCACCTTGCTCGCCGCCGAGCCTTTCATCCAGCTGACCCATGCACTCGGCGCCCTGCCCTCACTACTGGGCTTCGCGGTGCCGGACGAAACCATGATCCGCGCCAGCGGCGACACCCTGCCAGCGCTGGACCTGGCCCGCCAGGCCTGGGCCAGCTGGCTGCTGGGCGTGGTCCTGGTCTATGGCTTGCTGCCGCGCCTGCTGCTGTTCGGCTTGTGCCTATGGCGCTGGCACCAGGGCCGTCGGCGCCTGGCCCTGGACCTGAGCCTGCCGGGCTATGCGCAACTGCGCGAAACCCTCATGCCGCGTAGCGAACGCATTGGCGTGCAGGACGCCGCACCCGAGGCCTTGCCGCAGTTCCAGGCCGGCCAGGCGGACACCAGCAGCAGCGCTGCCGTGCTGGTCGGCCTCGAACTGGACGAAGCGCATCCCTGGCCACCCGCCTTGCCCAAGACGGTGACCGACGCCGGTGTGCTCGACAGTCGCGAGTCGCGCAACACGCTGCTCGAACAGCTCAGCCGCTTCCCCCCCGCGCGCCTGGCGATTGCCTGCGACCCGCGCCGCTCGCCCGACCGCGGCAGCCTGGCACTGCTCGCGGAGCTCGCTCGCAATGCTGGCGCCACCCGCATCTGGCTGCTCCAGGCTGCACCGGGCCAGGCCCTGGATGCCGAACGCCTGGGCGACTGGCACGAAGCCCTGGATCGCCTCGGCCTGCCCCACGCCGACACCTCGCCGCTGACCTGGTTGGAGCATGGCCATGACTGAGCCGCTGAAACTGGCCGTGGTCGGCCACACCAACGTCGGCAAGACCTCGCTGCTGCGCACCCTCACCCGCGACGTGGGCTTCGGCGAGGTGTCCCATCGGCCCAGCACCACCCGCCACGTGGAGGGCGCCCGCCTGTCGGTGGACGGCGAGCCGCTGCTGGAGCTCTACGACACGCCCGGCCTGGAAGACGCCATTGCCCTGCTCGACTACCTGGAGCGCCTGGAACGACCGGGCGAGCGCCTGGACGGTCCGGCCCGCCTCGAACGCTTTCTGCAAGGCAGCGAAGCGCGCCAGCGTTTCGAGCAAGAGGCCAAGGTGCTGCGCCAGTTGCTGGCGAGCAATGCCGGGCTTTATGTGATCGACGCACGCGAGCCGGTGCTGGCCAAGTACCGTGACGAACTGGAAGTGCTGGCCAGTTGCGGCAAGCCGCTGCTGCCGGTGCTCAACTTCGTCGCCAGCAGCCAGCACCGCGAGCCGCAATGGCGCGAAGCGCTGGCCCGCCTCGGCCTGCATGCGCTGGTGCGCTTCGACAGCGTGGCGCCCCCTGAAGATGGTGAACGCCGGCTGTACGAAAGCCTTGCCCTGTTGCTGGAAGAGGCCCGTCCGGCCTTGCAACGCCTGATCGACGACCAGCAGGCGCAGCGCCTGGCCCGCCAGCAGGGCGGCAAGCGCCTGATCGCCGAGCTGCTGCTCGACTGCGCCGCCTGCCGACGCAGCGTCGCCGCCGAGCCGGCCGCCGAAGCCCAGGCCATCGAGGCGCTGCGCCGGGATGTCCGCCAGCGCGAACAGCGCTGCGTCGAGGCGTTGCTCAAGCTTTATGCGTTCCGTCGCGAGGATGCCAATGCCGGTGACCTGCCGCTGCTCGACGGGCGCTGGGGCGATGACCTGTTCAACCCCGAGACCTTGAAGCTGCTGGGCGTGCGCCTGGGCAGCGGCGTGGCGGCCGGGGCGGCGGCAGGCGCGGGAGTCGACCTGCTGGTCGGTGGCCTGACCCTCGGCGCCGCCGCCCTGGCTGGCGCCATTGCCGGTGGTGCGCTGCAGACCGCGCGCAATTACGGCTCGCGGTTGATGGGCAAGCTCAAGGGCCAGCGCGAGCTGACCGTGGACGACAACGTGCTGCGCCTGCTCGCCTTGCGTCAGCAGCAGTTGATGGTGGCGCTGGATAATCGTGGGCATGCGGCGCAGGACAGGATTCGCCTGGGGCCGCTGGATGAGAAGGCCTGGCGCGAGGGCAAGCTGCCCGAGGCCTTGAGCAAGGCCCGGGCGCACCCGCAGTGGTCGACGCTCAACCCTGGGGCGCGGGTGAATCAGGCGGAGCGGCAGGAGCAATTGGAGGCGCTGGTTCTGCAGATTTGAGCTTGGCTGTGCTGGCCTCATCGCGGCTAAAGCCGCTCCTACAGGATCTGCGCAACCCTGTAGGAGCGGCTTTAGCCGCGATGAGGCCAGCACAGACACCCGACAACTCAGAGCAACGCCAACGCCTTGCCCTTCAGCACCGCCAGATCGATCACCGGCACGCCCACCTCCTTGGCCTGCTCATCCCACTCGCGCATCCGCAAACTCACCCTGAACAGCGGCCCCTGTTCGAACGCATCCGCCTCGGCCTCCGTCATCACCCCGCCCTGATACTCCAGGGTCCGCCGGCTGGCCTCGCTCAGCCGTGCGTAATACCCAGGCTGGCGCAACGTCAGGTAACGCTTGGCCTCCACGTGATACTGCACCAGCAGCGCCATGCGCTCACTGAACCCACAGCGACGCAGGTATTGGGCACCGATGCGTTCATGGCTGACCACGCCATAGCCGCCCATGTCCCCCTCGCCGCCACACAGGTGGCCGATATCGTGGAAGAACGCGGCCAGTACCACTTCGTCGTCGAAGCCTTCGGCCATGGCCAGTTGCGCGGCCTGGGACATGTGTTCGAGCTGGGTGATGGCTTCGCCGATGTAGTCGTCGCTGCCGTGGCGTTCATAGAGGGCGAAGGTGTTGTCGATGACCTGGTCGGGGGTGAGCATCGATTGGATTTCCTCAGGTGAAATTCAAGGTGTCCCTATCGCCGGTAAGCCGGCTGCCACAGGGATAGCGTAGGCCAACGCTGTTCCTGTGGCAGCCGGCTTGCCGGCGATCGAGGCCGAAGGCCTCGCAGCGCTTACTGCTGCGCCACTTTCTCCGACTTGCCGTCATAGCGCTTGCGCCACTCGGTCAGAATCTCGTCACGGTTTTTCGAAGCCCAGGCAAAGTCGTTCTTGATCAGGCGCCGCTCATAGTCAGCCGGCAATTCCGTCTGCGGCTTGGCGATGCCGGGCGCTGCGAGTACGGCGAAGTTCTCCTTGTACAGCTCCATGGCCGCCGGGCTGGCCGAGAAGTCGGCCAGGCGCTTGGCCGCATCGGCCTTCGGCGAACCCTTGATCACCGCGGTGGCCTCGATCTCCCAGCCCAGGCCTTCCTTGGGCAGCACGATCTCCAGCGGCGCGCCCTGGCGCTTGAGCTGCACGGCCGGGTACTCGAACGAAATGCCGATCGGGAACTCGCCGGCCGCCGCCAGCTTGCAGGGCTTGGAGCCGGAATGAACGTACTGGCCGATGTTCTGGTGCAGGGCGTCCATGTAGGCCCAGCCCTGGGGTTCGCCGAAGGTCTGCAACCACGCGCTCACATCCAGGAAACCGGTGCCGGACGATGCCGGGTTGGGCATCACGATCTTGCCCTTGTATTCAGGCTTGGTCAGGTCCTGCCAGCTCATCGGCTTGCTCAGGCCCTGCTTCTCGGCCTCGATGGTGTTGAAGCAGATGGTCGCGGCCCACACGTCCATGCCGACCCAGGCCGGCGGATTGGCGGCATCGCGGTAGTTGGCGGAGATCTTGCCCAGGTCCTTCGGTGCATAGGCTTCGAGCATGCCGTTCTGGTCAAGGATGGCCAGGCTGGAGGCGGCCAGGCCCCAGACCGCATCGGCCTGCGGGCGGTCTTTCTCGGCCAGCAGCTTGGCGGTGATGATGCCGGTGGAGTCACGCACCCACTTGATCTCGATATCGGGGTTGGCCTTTTCGAACGCCTGCTTGTAACTCTTCAGCTGCTCGGCCTCCAGGGCGGTGTAGACCGTGAGCTGGGTGCCGGCGGCCGAGGCCTGCAGGCTGAAAACGGCGGATACGGCAGCGGCAAGTGCGAGTGGCTTGAACATGATGCGGTTCCTATCAGTGTGGGCAGTCGGTCAATGGCCGGCAGCGCGTTGGCGCCAGGCCTGGGAGCGGCGCAGCAGGCCGCGGGAAGCTGCGGCCAGCACCACGGACGCGGCGGCGCTGGTCAGCAGGATCAGGGTCGACATGGCAGCAGCGCCACCGACGTTGCCGGCATCGTCCATGTTCAGCACGGCGACAGCGGCAAGGATGGTGTCAGGGCTGTACAGGAAGATGGCCGCCGAGACGGTGGTCATCGCCGAGACGAACAGGTAGCGGATGATGTCCAGCAGCGCCGGCAGGCAGATTGGCACGGTGACGCGCACGAAGTGCTTGTACAGCGGCGCCTTGAGCGACAGCGCGGCCGCCTCGAATTCGCCGTCGAGCTGGCGCAGCGCGGTGGTCGCGGTCATCTGCGCGGTGGTCAGGTAATGGGCGATGGTGCACACCACCAGCAGCGCCATGCTGCCGTAGAACACATGCAGCGGGTTGCCGCTGAGGTTGAAGAAGAAGACATAGCCCAGGCCAAGCACCAGCCCCGGCACCGCCATGGGAATGAAGCTGAGCAGGCGCAATGCCTGGTTGAGCAGGCGCTGGCCTTGGGTTTTTTCCATCAGGTAGGCACCGGTGAAGATCACCAGGCTGCCGATCAGCGCGGTGGCGACCGCCATGGTCACGCTGTTCTGATAGGCCAGCCAGCCGCCGCCCGCCGTGTCCTCGAACATGTAGTGCTTGAACGACAAGGTCATGTTGTAGGGCCAGAAGGTCACCAGCGACGAATACACCGCCATGCCGATCACCCCCACCAGCACAGTGCTCACCAGCAGCACGATGGCCAGGTAGCAGGCATCTCGGCCACGCGAGGGCTTGGGCTCGAACACCTGGGCACGGCCGCTCATGGCATCGCCCTGGCGGCGGCGCAACCAGGCATCGACCGCAAAGCTCAGCAACGCCGGCACCAGCAGCACCATGCCGATCAAGGCTCCACGGCCGAACTGCTGCTGCCCCACCACCGCCTTGTACGCCTCCAGCGCCAGCACCTGGTAATCGCCACCGACCACGACCGGCACGCCAAAATCAGTGATGGTCAGGGTGAACACCAGGCAAAAGGCCGCGAACACCGCCTGGCGGGTGGCCGGCCAGGTGATGCTGCGAAACGCCCGCCAGGGCCCGGCACCCATGCTCGAAGCCGCGTCGAACAGCCTGGCATCGGCCAGCGACAACGCCGAAAGCAGGATCATCAGCGCATGCGGAAAGGTGTAGATGGCCTCACCCAGGACGATGCCCCAGAAGCCATAGATGTTGTCGTTGAGCAGCCCGCGCAGCAGGCCCTGGTTGCCGAACAGATAGACCAGGGCAATGGCCGGCAGCATCGACGGCGCCAGCAGTGGCAGCAGCGAAATGCCCCGCCACAGGCCCTTGGCCGGGATCAGCGTGCGTTGCAGGGCGTAGGCGAACAGGTACGCCAGCGGGACCACGATGGCGGCCACTGTGAAAGCCACCGACAGGCTGTTGCCGAGCAGCCAGTGGAAGTTGTCGCTGGCGAACAGTTCCTGCGCCGCAAGCAGGCCACCTCCCTGGCCGGCATCACCGCTGAAGCCGCGCCAGAAGATCGCCAGCAACGGCATCAGTACGGCCAACAGCAGAAGGATCAGCAGCAGGCTCTTGCCACCGACGACGAACAGGCGATCACCCAGGGCGACATCATTGCCGGGGGCGCGCTTGGCCTGGGTGAGCGGCAGGGACATTGGCGCGGCCATCTCAGGCGAACACCTGCAGGCTCTGAGGCGGCAGCGCCACCCAGATGTCCTGCGAACCCAGGCGCGGCATGGCTTCCGGCGCCAGCTCGGCGAGCAGGGCATGGCCTGGCAAGGCCTTGAGTTCGAAGCTCATGCGGCAGCGGTTGCCGAGGAAGGTGATTTCGCGCACTTTCGCCGGGAACAGGTTTTCTTCGTGCACCACCGGATTGACCATGATCGCTTCCGGGCGGCAGAACAACCGGCCGCTGCTGGCCCGTCGCGCGCCAGCGGCCAGGCGCATGTTCATGGCGCCGACCTGGGCATGGCTGTCACCGTTGCGCTGGAACGGCAGCCAGTTGCCCTGGCCGACGAACTCGGCGACGAACGGCGTGGCTGGCTGGTCGTAGATCTCCTGAGGGGTGGCGTACTGCTCGACCTGACCGTTGTTCATCACAGCGATGCGGTCGGCCATGAGCATGGCTTCATCCTGGTTGTGGGTGACCATCAGCGTGGTGATGCCCAGTTGGCGCTGCAGTTGGCGCAGCTCGGTGCACAGGTGCTCGCGCACCCGGGCATCCAGCGCCGACATCGGTTCATCCAGCAGCAACAGCGACGGCGCCGGGGCCAGTGCGCGAGCCAGGGCCACCCGTTGCTGCTGGCCGCCGGAGAGCTGGCCGGGGTATTTCTTTTCGCTGCCGGCCAGGCCCACCAGTTCGAGCATCTCGGCCACGCGCTGGCGGCTCTCCTCGCGGCTGCCGGTCAGGCCGTAGGCGATGTTGGCTTCGACCGTGAGGTTGGGGAACAGCGCATAGGACTGGAACAGGATGCCGTAGTCACGGGCCTGGGGCGGCAGCTGGGAGATATCGCGCTCGCCGATGTACAGCGTGCCGCGGTCCTGGCGCTCGAGGCCGGCGATGCAGCGCAGCAGGGTGGTCTTGCCACAGCCGGAAGGGCCGAGCAGGCAGACCAGCTCGCCGGCGGCGATGTCCAGGGAGACGTCGTTCAGTGCGGTGAAGGCGCCGAAGCGCTTGTGGATACCGCGCACTTTCATCTGTGCGCCCGGGGTGGCATGGTTCATGGCGAGGCCTCATCGAAGAGATGGGGCCATGCTAGGAAGGCTGTGCGAAGGTTCTGTGGCTGTAGGGCAAAAGCGGTCGATAGTGGTATAGGCAGATTTTGTAGTGGCTTTGCGGGCCCTTCTGTGGGAGCCGGCTTGCCGGCGATAGGGCCGGTACAGCCACTAGAGCACCGTCAGAACTGCGAACCCACCACTTCCTGCGCCACTCCAAGGAAAGCCGCCGGCAAGCGCGCCTGACGCCGCTCTTTGAGGCAATACAGGTACTCATGCATCACCGGCGCATTCTCCAGCATCAGCACCCGCAATTCGGGATTGTGCGGCACCTCATGGCGGGCAATCACGCTGATGCCGATATTGCGCAGCACCGCCTCGCGGATCGACTCGCGGCTGCCGATCTCCAGCAAGGCCCCGGCCTTCACCCCGGCCTCCTGCAGCATCTGCTCGGTCAACTTGCGGGTGGTCGAGCCCTTCTCCCGCATCAGCAGGCAATGCCCGGCCACCACGTCGATGGACACCACCTGGCGGTGCGCCAACGGGTGATTGCGGTGCACCGCCACCACCAGCGGGTCGGTGCCCAGCACCCGCCGCACCAGGCGGGCATCTTCGAGCAACTGCGACGAGGCGGCGATATCGACGCGGTAGTCCTCGAGCATCTCCAGCACCTGCTGGGAGTTGCCGATTTCCACCGCCACTTCCACCTGCGGCAGACGCTCGCGGAAGATCTTCACCAGATCGAGGATGTAGTACGGCGCGGTGGCGGCAATGCGCAGGCTGCCCTGGGCATGGCTGCTGTTGCGCAATTCGAACTCGATGTCGGCCTCCTGCTGCAGCAGCGCCTTGACCATCGGCAGCAGGCGTACGCCCTCTTCGCTCAGCACCAGGCGCCGGCCGCCACGGTAGAACAGCTCCACCGCGTACTGGCTCTCCAGGTTGCGAATCTGCGTGGTCACCGTCGGCTGGCTGAGCCCGAGCTTCTTGGCCGCCAGGGTGATGCTGCCCAGGCGGGCCACCATGTAGAAGGCTTTGAGCTCGGCGCTCAGCATTGCCTGGCTCCGCAGCCACTAGCTGTAAGCCGCAAGCCGCAAGCAAAAGCATCTCTGTGTAGCGTCATCAATCTCACTTCCACCTCAATCAGCTTGTAGCTTGTAGCTTGTAGCTTGTAGCTTGATGCTCGCAGCTGCTACTTGCGCAGCAGGCGCAGACCGTTGAATACCACCAGCAGGCTCACGCCCATGTCGGCGAATACGGCCATCCACAGGGTGGCCATGCCGGCGAAGGTGATCGCCAGGAATATCGCCTTGATGCCCAGCGCCAGAACGATGTTCTGCGTCAGGATCGCCGCACTTTGGCGCGACAGCCTGACGAACGCCGGGATTTTGCGCAAGTCGTCATCCATCAACGCCACATCGGCAGTCTCGATCGCCGTGTCGGTACCGGCAGCGGCCATGGCGAAGCCGATTTCGGCGCGGGCCAGGGCGGGAGCATCGTTGATCCCGTCGCCGACCATGCCGACCCGGTGGCCTTGGGCATACAGCTGCTCGATGGTGGCCAGCTTGTCGGCAGGCAGCAGGTTGCCTTCGGCGCGGTCGATGCCCACCTGGGCGGCGATGGCCTGGGCAGTGTGTGGATTGTCGCCGGTAAGCATGACGGTCTTGATGCCCAGTGCATGCAATTCGGCGATGGCCTGGCGGCTGCTGTCCTTGACCGTGTCGGCCACGGCGAACAGCGCCAGCGGGCCGGAACGGTCGAGCAGCAGCACCACGGTCTTGCCTTGGCGCTCCAGTTCATCGAGTTGCGCTTCGAGCTCAGGCGAGCACAGCCCCAGCTCTTCGACCAGACGGTGGTTGCCCAGATGGTAGCTTTCGCCGTCGACGTCACCGCGCACGCCACGGCCGGCCAGGGCCGCGAATCCGCTCACCTCGCTCAGCGGCAGGTTCTGCGCCTTGGCGAACTGGGCAATGGCGCCGGACACCGGGTGATCGGAGCGTGCGGCCAGGCTTGCCGCCAAGGCCTGGGCACGGCCCTCGAACAGCGGATCGAGCACCTTGGCGTCGGTTTGCACGGGTTTGCCGTGGGTGATGGTGCCGGTCTTGTCCAGGGCCAGGTAGTCGATCTTGCGGCCCCCTTCGAGGTAGACCCCGCCCTTGATCAGGATCCCCTTGCGCGCCGCCGCAGCCAGGCCGCTGACGATGGTCACGGGGGTCGAGATCACCAGTGCACATGGGCAGGCCACCACCAGCAGCACCAGGGCCCGGTAGACCCAGTCGAACCAGGCGCCGGCCATGAACAACGGCGGGATGAGCGCCACGGCCAGGGCCAGGACGAACACCACGGGGGTGTAGATACGCGAGAAGGTATCGACGAAGCGCTGGGTCGGCGCACGTGCGCCCTGGGCCTCCTCGACCGCCTTGATGATACGCGCCAGGGTGGATTGACCGGCCGCGGCCGTGACCTGGTACTCCAGGGCGCCAGCCTGGTTGATGGTACCGGCGAACAGTTTGTCGCCGACCGCTTTCTCGACGGGCAGGCTTTCCCCGGTGATCGGCGCCTGATCGACGCTGGATTGCCCACTGATCACTTCGCCATCGAGGCCGATGCGCTCACCCGGGCGCACCCGCACGCGAGCACCGATAGCCACGTCGCGTACCTCGACCTCCTGCCATTGGCCGTCGGCCTGCTGCACCGTGGCCATGTCCGGGGTCAGCTGCATCAGACCGCCGATGGCGTTGCGCGCCCGATCCAGGGAACGGGCTTCGATCAGTTCGGCGATGGTGAACAGCACCATGACCATGGCCGCTTCCGGCCACTGGCCGATCAACACTGCGCCGGTCACGGCAATGCTCATCAGCGCATTGATGTTGAGGTTGCGGTTCTTCAGGGCAATCCAGCCCTTCTTGTAGGTACCCAAGCCGCAACCCAGGATCGCCGCCAGTGCCAGCGCGGCCACGAACCATTCGGGTGCCAGCGCTGCAAAATGCACGATTTCGGCGGCGATCGCGGCAGTACCCGACAAGGCCAACGGCAACCAGCGCGTCTTGTGCGGCTGCGGCGCAGCAGCGCTGCCAGCGTCCTCGGTAACCAACGGTTCGGCCTTCATGCCCAGGCTTTCGATGGCCCGCTCGATCTCGGCGGTATCGGCAAAGGTATGGCGCACGCCCAGCACCCGGTTGATCAGGTTGAATTCCAGCTGCTCGATGCCCGCCAGCTTGCCCAGCTTGTCCTGGATCAGGGTCTGCTCGGTGGGGCAGTCCATGGCCTGGATGCGAAAGCGGCTGAGCTGCGCATTGCCACTGGCCTTCTCGGTGAGTTGCACCAGGGCTGGCGCGGCTTTGCTGCCGCAGCAGCTGTGCGCGTGGTCATGGTCGTGCTTGTGTTCGTGGCTGACAGGCTGGTTCATGGGGTCGTCCTTAATGTGCGCCTGTTGCCAAGTGAACACCCTGTAGCCACTATAGGGTCAAGCCACCTGTTGGAGAAATCGTCATGAAGATCGGAGAACTGGCCAAGGCCACCGACTGCGCCGTGGAGACGATCCGCTATTACGAACGTGAGCACCTGCTGCCGGAGCCGGCACGTACCGAGGGCAACTATCGGCTCTACACCCAGGCCCACGTCGAACGGCTGACCTTCATCCGCAACTGCCGCACGCTGGACATGACCCTGGATGAAATCCGCAGCCTGCTACGTCTGCGCGACAGTCCCGATGGGTCGTGCGGCAGCGTCAATGCGTTGATCGACGAGCATATCGAGCATGTGCAGGCGCGGATCGATGGCTTGGTGGCGCTGCAGGCGCAGCTGGTGGAGCTGCGTCAGCGTTGCAATGCGCAAGGGGGAGATTGCGCGATCTTGCAGCAGCTCGAGGTGAATGGCGCGGTATCGGTGCCGGATACCGAGCATTCGCATGTGGGGCGTAGTCACGGGCATTGATCCAGTGGCCTCATCGCCGGCAAGCCGGCGATGAGGCCAATGAAATCAGACCGCCATCGGCGCCGTCATCGGTGCATGGTGCTCGTACCCTTCCAGGCTGAAATCGCTCGGCTCGATCTTCTCCAGCCACTCCGGCTCGTACTTGCCGGTCTTGGCGAACTCAGGCACGCGATCACTGATGACCAGCTTCGGCGCCTCCAGTGGCTCGCGCTTGAGCTGCTCATTGAGCATGTCCAGGTGGTTTTCATACACATGGGCATCGCCGATGAAGTAGGTGAACCAGCGCGGGGTGTAGCCGGTGAGGCGGCCGAACAGCGACAGCAGCGCCGCGCCTTCGGTGAGGTTGAACGGCGTGCCCAGGAAGCTCCTCCCCCCACATTACTGCACATTACGCTGACTTGTAATGCCTTCCAAGCAACTTGGTGTATGTGCATTATATCTTTTGCACATTACCTGCGCAACCCCTGATACTGGATAAACCACCAGTTTTTAAGCTTTGTCCAAAGCTCATCCTCTCCTGAAGACCCCGAAATACGGTGCCTGTAGCCAAAAATTTGATTCATCCTGGCAATGTGCTATCCATGAGGTCGGGGGAATCTATCTCTCCAGGATCAGCTCCAGCGCTTCCGCAGGCGCTCAGACGCAAGCAACAGGGAGTATCGATGCGCCTAGATCAAATGCCATACCACTCAATGCCCACCTTGGCCGTCCTTCCGTTCCGGCAATTCCGCATCGGATGGTCGTGGCAGCTGCGGGCACTCAAGCTCTTCCCCGACTCCCAGTTGTCCTGGAAGCGCTACTTTTACGATAACGGCAGTGGTCATGCGAGGGTGGCTGTTTTCACCTCCTACGAGGAGGCCATGGAAGCTGCGGACGAATTCAACAGCCGCACCAGTGAACTGGTCGTTCAGGCGGTATCGGATCCTGTGCTTCAGAGCTCGACCACCCTGAAAGTCGAGAAAGCACTGAAGGCGGCGCGCCGTATCCAGGGAGAAGAGGAGCTCATGGAGCGCGAGGCGATCAGGCGAAATGCCCATCTACCCCGTCCCTCCATGCAGGAGTTAGAACTGCACAATACGATGGAGAGCTTGCGCCAACCGCTTCACGAGGAGCTTGAACGCGCACCCTATGTGGATGTGGTGGCCCTGCCGCGATTCAATGCGTGCCTTGGCCGTATCGATGACCGGACATGGGAACACATAGGCGCCCTGACTCCCAAGCGCTCGCAAATCTGTCTGCGCGAAGTGACAGCCAAAGGGTATGGTCTTTCGGGAGCAGACCACTGGGGGAGAACCAAAGCAGAGATACGCGCACGGCTACTTCCGCGAGCCAATCAGCTGCTGCAGTTAGCGAGCGTCAAGCAGATGCTCGCCGAGGCCAGGATGCGTGGCCAGAGGGTATTGGTCTGCGGTGGCTTCGTGTTCTGGTATGAGGACGATGGGGTGCCTCAGTGGGTCTTAAAAAACACTGGGAGCGAGTCGAGCAGCGATGAAGGGAAGACCTTGTGGCACGAGGGAACGATCCTTTCTAAGAACCATGGCCGGATCGTCGTGCTCCCCTATATCAAGGAGAGCGGCGAGAAGGTTCAAGGTCACACTAAGAACGCACCACACGATGGAAAGGCGCTACCTCGCCATCGAGATCAATACGTCACACTACCTTTTGAGGTGCTCGAAGGGGATCTCATGATTGGGTTGTTCGGTGAGCTGCACTACGAATGAAATCCGACTGCAGCTCAATACGTCGTTGGTCAAGAAGACACACGTTCCCCAGGTGCCACGCATGCACGCCTGGGGTAACCACCCTCGGGTGTCTATGCCTTCCGACCTTCCGATGAACGAATCCTCGCCAAAGCACGGTTGATCGGAGGATTATCGACCCCCGCTGGGATCAACACATCGTCATCAGGTTGAAGCGCTGAAATCTCTAGGTGGTTATCATCAATTTCCCAAGCGTTTATAACCACAAGCCCTGAAGTTGATAAATGATGTGTAGGTCTCCCCTTTGCATCCACCGTGACGACATAGCACCTTTTGTAGTTTTTATAATCGCTCAGGAACCTATCAAGATTCTCAGAGGAGTCCGGCGTGACCGTAAGAATTCTGGACAAGGCCGAATGAATACTCGATGAGTCATCTTCCCGGTCAAGGTTACTTGTAACCACGACTCGATAGTGCGCCGGGTTATGCTTGTCAATACCGCGTATCAGCGCGATACGTAGCGTATTGTTAGGATCTTTATCGCCAACAGTCTTAGCAATGTTTGAAAAAATCCTTTCCCCAACTACCGGATTTTCAAAGAGGAATACGATAGCAGGCATCCGCCCTCCACCTCCTTGAAAACCTACGCCCCTCCAACCGGCTTGATCCCACAGGCTGACCTGAATGAGAGATGAAATCTTCAACTCTCTATGTTTAAGAGTTGAGAATTGGAACGGATGTTTTGGTCGCTCCTCGGAAACATCGGTTTCAGGTCGCGACTCCACTGGCTCAATGTTGTGATGCTCATACCAAGTCACGCTACGAGTTGGCTTGTGCAACTCTAGGGACGCGTCCTGATGAGATGCAATTCCAGGTACAGCATCACGCCCCATGAAATAGCTGTCCAATCCAATATTACAGTTGAAGACAACGGCTCGCTCCAAGGCTTTATCATCTCGAAGCATCTCTTCCAATCTCGACCAGCCAATCTGAGGGCAGATGATGGTGACAAAACGGAGGCAGAATTCACTGTAGAAATTCTTAATTGCATCTCGTTGCTCGTCAGTTAAATTGGCGATACTGAACGGCGAGCAGAGGATTTCAGCAGAAGTTACCTGTGCAGCAGTATCGAAACTGTGCTGCAGTATGAAGTCGTCCTCATATTCCAACGAGATATTAATATTTACGGCAGGCAATGTAGACGCTAGATGGTCTGCCATCATCGGCGCGCAGAAGCTTTCCAGCACAGCCAGCAATTGCTGCGCTAGCTCCATGCAAGGGGACTTCACGGGGAAGGACACGGACACCTTACAACCCAGAATGTAGGAGCTTATGTTCGTCCAGCGGTCTAGATAAAGGTCGAGTGGGGCCACCGGAGCGCCCATATCAATGCTGCGCCACATATTTATAAATTGAAGGTCAATAGGCTCACCTTCGGGCCCTGCTTTATCTTCATGGCCTAAGCAAATCATTAGCGCATCGGCACTGAGCCATAAATCTAACTGATTTAGTTTGTCCGGCAGCCAGGCTAGTCTTTCAATATCTGAGAAATTGGCATTAAGAAATAACTTACCAATGAGAGCCTCATAACTCATTTTCTGATTTTCTGTCCACAGATCTTCATCCAGTGTTTGAGAGATCAGTTGAGCCAGGTGGTACCAAGTTAATGACTGACCCAAGCGACCCAGCTGACCTTCAATCCACATGAGTTGCTGGTAAATAGCCGCTTGCCGAGCACTGCTCCGCTGCTCCTTTAGTGCATCTGTGGTAACAAGGTAAGCCGCCATCAGCGCAGCACCTCGCGCAGCCCAGAGCAGGCCCTGCTTCTCGTACGCATGGGACAACATATAAAGGGCAGCGAACATTTCCGTCTTGCTTTCACTGCTATACAACCCATACAGAGACAACCCGAAGCACTTGATTGCCCTGTAGTAATCCTTTTTGTCGCTACTCAGTGCTCCTCGCCTCAGGTACTTATCCGCCTTTATCCGACTGTTCTCCCGTGCACCAGCATCATCAATGAGCTTATCCATCAGGTCTTCGTAAGCTTTGAGATCTCCGAAGGCCACATCGAGAGCTTCCAGTAAGTTGACGAGCCGAGCCATGGGGTACCCAATCAGCTTATGAGCGCTATCAGCGATGGTGCCCAAAGACCTGAAGGTATTGTTGACCTGTTCCTCGCTTTTAGCAGCCAACAGATCCAGGAGCGCCAATGACGTCTTAGCTTGCAATGCGCCGCTAATCATATCCGCGTCGTCGGCTATCGAGTTCAACTTCTCACGAATGGTGGCTTCTATGGATGCCACATTGAGGGTGCACTTGCCGTCTCGATGAGTGGTGACAACCAGATTAAACAACGTTGCGACTTTTTCCCAGACCTCAACGTTGTCGGTCTCTTGAGCCACGGCAAGTGCTTTCTCAAAGGTGTCCTCGAAGAGCTCGACATTTTCCAGCCACCAATACGCGGCCCAAGTCAGCTGATAAAGGGAATCGAAATGCTGCCTCTGAGTGCCAAACTTTTTCGCTGTCCGCACAGCGAGATTGAACTGGTGCTCAACAGCGACGGCATCCCGCTCCAGCTCTTTGTAGATGATGGCACGCTTGGTGTAGAGATCGACCTGGGAGAGCGTTAAACGGCCTGGATCTTCAATCTGTTCGATCTGGCGCTCGATGTCTGCTAGCTGGATCTGCTTGTCAGCGTCGAATGGGCCGATCTGAATTTTGCTCTCAATGCTGCCTGTAAGACCTAGGTAATCGATGGCAAGCTGCTGATTCTTGGGCTGCAGTGTTTTATCAAGCAGCCAGGTTCGATCGAGGATTGTGACCTTGACGCCATGCTTTTCCGAAAGGTCATCCTGAAGCTGCGCCCTCAGGCTGTTCTTGATGAATCGACTGGAGACACAGAAGATGCGTGAGTACCCACGCCCGGTGGACATGATGCTCTCGACATCCTTCGTACATTTTGTCTTCCAGTCTTTCTGGGTGCTAACACCGAATGCCCATCGCTCAGACTCCGGAGCCTCGTTTAATCCCCAGAAAAAGGCGATTTGGCTGGCTACAGGGTACGTTTCGGTATCGGTTTTACCGTCTCCACCCGCAGTCGGGCCGGTCTGGGCAACCAGGTTGGGACAGATTTCTCGCTCACAAAGCTTGCGTACGAATATCTCGAACTCAAGCTCTTGGCTTCGGTTGTTCAGGGTCTCGAAGTGGTACTCCAGCATGGAGCGATCGATAGTCGACTCCTGTAGCTTTACCGAGTCCGAAAACTGCTCCGGACGTCTAGCTCGCAGAAAGTCTTGCGGCTTAGGCCCATTGATCTTGGTAGCCGATTGTTCCTTGTCCATCATCCACTCCTGAAATGACCAATGGCATCGCCCGGCTACGCTCAACGCTCTAGCCCTAGGTCAACGCAGGCCTCGACGTCATCTTTATGGTGTGCGGTTCACGGTGCTGCGGGACGCCCGCGCAGACTTGGTGACCGGATGATCGTTTACACCAGCCACCGGCACCGAAGCTGATGGCTTGCCCAATTTATAATGCCGGCCTCTCGGGCTGCCAAAAATTGCAGCTGAAATTATTCAAGCCCCCGCCGTAGGGACTAGGCCTTACTGCGAACACCTCAGGCACAGCATCCCCATCGCCGCCCTCGCGGAAGAACTCTCTCATAGAGAACAGCGCCTGAGCCTTCAAGCGCTCCCATTCTCGGTACAGGCTGCCTTCGAGATCCCTCGCTGCCTGAGCAGCGCTGGGTTTGCGCTTGGGCTGCGGCAGGGTGTAGCTGGGTTGAGGGGAGAAATCGTAGACGAACGTCAGGTGACCGTGCTTCCAGTCCGCAGACGGCGACGCTCGCCAGCGGAATGACACTTGCACTGATAGTCGCTTGCTGAGATGGAAGGTCGGCCTGATCTGATCATCGATGAAGAATAGCTCCCCCTCTTGACGCTCAGTTTCGAGCCGGCCCTTCATTTGCTGCACCGCGTGAACGAGGTCACTGCCAGCGCGCAGCGCATCTTGCCGAGTCCGTTCGCGCTTGGCATGGGCCTTAGCCTTGCTGTACTCAGCGACCGCTTGTTGGAACGCGTGAAGCTTGGTACCCACGTATGAGCCACAGTCACTGAGCCCAAGGCCATGAATCGGCCCTATACGCTCTTCATCCAGGCACTTGCGCACTGCGGCCCGAAGCGTCGCCTCATCAACGTCGCTGATTGCAGCTTGCTGATTACTGGGCAAGTTAATGCATGTCATGACCAAAACTATCCTTGTGAAATGGGCCTGGCTACTCCCTCGTCCAACGCCGGACTGATAGCAGCATGGCATCATACAACATGGCTGCAGGGCGACGCGAAGCCTCCCCTTTGAAGGGGCCAGTGGCTCCAAAGCCAATGCACAGTAGAGGATCTATGAACAGCGCAACGTTCGCGAAAAAGATGTGTGGCTACGGGATCACCAGCATCTGAGTATGAACCTGGAGTTAGTGATAGGAGTGCAATCAGGCGGAATCTGCGTCTAAGAGCGACGCAGGAAGACAGGGGCCCATTTAGCGTCAAGCTTCCCACAGAGAAGCCTCAACTTGAGCAACCACCCCATCAACAATAAAAACCTCTTGTGACTAATAGTTTGCAGGCGCAGGGGTGTGAATGGCAGCACAACTGCCGCAAGGCCGAGCGTACCAGCCGATAGCATCGAGGACGATACTCAGCGCACGCTCGGGCGGATACTCCAACTCGTTCAACCAACGAGAGCAGGAAATTGGTTACGGGAAAAGACGGGGCGCTCCTCGTCAACAGACCAGGGGGCGGCCCGCCTTCCACTTAAGGCTCTACTGATACCTTCAGCCAATATCTGTCCACCGTACTGCGTGCCACTCCCAGCTCACGCACGATCTGCATCTTCGCCATCCCGTCCGCTTGGAGCTTGCGCACTGCCTCGCAGGTTTCTCCGGCGCGCATCCCTCGAACACCCCGGGAAGCATTGCTCTGCACTTCTGAGCTCAACCGACCTGTGTGTATGAGCTCTTCCAACTGCTCGCCCCACTCATGCTTCCGGCTTTGCAACGTTATACCGGCCAGCCTCGCTTCCAGGGCATAAAACACCATGCTTGGGCTAACCCCGAGCAGCTCGCAAAGTGCTTGAAGCTTTCCTGTCGTAATGCCCTGCTTGCCCTGTTCAACCCTGGCCAGGTGGTCTCGACTCAAAACCTCGGAACACGCCTCACGAGTAAGGCCGCCGCTTACGCGCAGTTCCTTCAAAAGCTGCCCCAAGGTTTGCTGATAATCCATCTCTTCGCCAGATTGAGAAAAGAAAGGATAAAGCCACGCTTTGACGCCTCGCATCGTGGGCGTATACCATTCATTGATAGTGCGAAATGGGCGAATCAATTTATAGGCAAATCGGCGGCATGAGACTGGTCGTGATGTCCGATCGCCACATTGAATTCCACGCGATGCAGCTGCTAAATCCGTGCGGCTACGACGTGGCGAGTCTCGCTGGTGACATCCACACGCAAGTGAGCCGACATACGTGCGAAATACGTCTGCTGAGATCGCAAGCAGACGCAACGAAACGCCCCATGAGTATGGGTGGAACTGATTTAGTGCCAGTCGGGTTGATCGCAGGCGCAGGGCAACGAGGGTGGGCTATTGCAAACGGTTGAAATGCAGCGAGACGACCACTTGGTCTCGGAGCTGCTGTACGGGCAGGCACAGCCATTGTGCGGCTCAGGGTTGGATGACGCGAGTCTGATCCAAATCGCTAAAACGGAGTTCGCTGACCGCGCGTTTTGTATCGTGAGGAACTGGATGATTTTGGACATCATGCTCCCCGACAACGAGCTGCAAGAGGTGGTCGCTGCGGGGCAACATCCCATTGTGTTGCTCGCACATGAGGTTACCTATGACAGCCAACCATCCCAACCATGCCGGGCGCCGTTGGTGACCAGTTATGGAGAAGACCTTTACGGTTGTTTTTTCGAGGCTGGGCCAAAGATGTATGTGCTGGCCGGTCGGGGGGCGCGTCGCTATGCCGCTAAGCCTGCGTTGGTCGCGCTTGTGCAAATCACGACTGAGGCCTATGCGTATGGATAACATCCTGCACAGCATTTTGTGCCGGTCGGGTCAAGACCGATCTGGTTTGAACAATTGCGCCGAAGCTCGGGCACTGCTAGCCGAACACTTTACTGATAAACCCTACAGCCTCGTAGAGGAATGGGTGTTTCGACGAAGACAAAGTAAGTCTTGGCGAATCTGGGCCGGTTTGGTGGCATGACGGTGCGCAGGATTTCAATCGGCACATCGTGACCAGCAACCCTTAATGCGGGTGGTTTGAGCAACTGAAGCAGGAGCAAGACGGTGAATGGCCCAAGAAGCCCTAACACTGAGCAGGGTGGCCAGGTCGAAGTGCGCCGTTGGGGCAGCCCCCGGCAGTTTGACTTTGAGATCAAAAGCCACGCCGTTCTTGGCGAGGAATGTGGAGGGTTGAGTTTCCTTGCCGCCGCCAAGTTATCTGGCCCACGCTTTGTTAATTTGCGCGGGCCGATCGCTCGCATGAGTCGCGCCTTGGGGCAGTTCGTCCTCAATGTGCAAACGGAAGAGCATGGCTACGAGGAGCACTATGCTCCGTGCCTGTTAAAGGCCGAGATGCTGGATAGCACCGGCCAGTTATCGGACTTTGAAGATGATCTCTTCAAGACCAGCCATCAAAACGGGGCCGATCTCTACCTGACGCCCTCTGCCGAACTGTCGCTGATCAACATGGTGGCCTGCCTGGCTCTTGATGGAGACCAGCTACCGATCAAGATGGTCATGCTTACGCCATGCTTCCGTAGCGAAGCGGGTGGCGCGGGCGCTGATACTTTTGTGACCGTCAGGCAGCGGCAGTACGACGAAGTTGGCTTGATACAGGTAGTTACTCCATCCGAGTTGGGGACTGTCCATGAGGCTGTGATATCGCATGTCGAGTACGTGATGAGGTTGCTCGGAATTCCGTACCGCGTCATGGCACGACGGGTGAATGATCTGGGTATCGACGCGGTATATTCCTATGTCTTGGAGGTTTGGATACCTAGTCGGGGCAGTTACCGCACGATTAGCTCCTGCATGGCAAGCGACTTCCAGTCTCGGCGCATCCAAGCACGACTGGTAGGCCCCAACCATTGCCAGGTAACCCTGGCATATGCAGTGAGCTACAACCTCGCCGTGAATCTTTTGTTGTTTGCGGTACTTGAAAATTATCAGCAGGCTGACGGTTCGATTCGCGTCCCAGAGGTACTCCGGTCTTACATGAGCGGAGTTTCAATTGCTGAGGGCTGCCTGATCGCCCACCGCCTGGAGACGCCATGATCAACTCCTTCCGGAGCCCCGATCGATACGACTCACGACGTCGTAGTCGGGCTGAACGATGACCCGAGGCCATGTTAGGGGGGGGACATATGGGTTATCAGACTCCGATTATCAACCAGGCTGAGAGAGTGTTTGCCGACAAAGATAAGGCCGCCCTGTGGATGTCTCAGCCGCGTGCAGCCTTTGGAAACAGAACTGCGCTTGAGCTTGTTTGCGACCGTGCGGGCTATCTGAAGGCTCGGGAGGAATTGATGCGTATCAAGCACGGATTTGGCTGCTGAGGGTAACCAAGCCGCCCGCAACCTCCAGGCCGATGCGTTCGAGCAGCTCGGCTACCAGACCGAAAACCCGACTTGGCGCAACGAGTACCTGATGGGAGCCTACGAGCTGCGAAACGGAGTACCTAACCTGCCTGGGATCAACACCGCCAGCCCAGACATGGTGGCTGCCATGAACCCAGACCTTCTGCTCGATTACATGGGCGTGCGAATCAACGGGCCTAAAGCCGCAGGCAAGCACTTGCGAATCAACTGGAAACAGCCTGAAGGTCAGAACTATGCCATCGAGTTGCGCAACGGCGTACTGATCTACACCGCTGACAAGAGCTTCGATAACGCAGATGCCACCCTCACTGTCGATAAATTGGGCTTCGCTGGACTGCTGATGGGAGGCGCCACATTGGATAAAGAAATCGCAGCCGGCAAAGCCAAGCTCGATGGCGGCGCGGACAAAGTGAACGAACTGCTTGGTCTGCTCGACACCTTCCCAGCCATGTTCAATATCGTCACGCCTTAAGGTACCACTGGGCCGCGCCCCGCTAAGGGGCGCGGCCTTTTTATATTACTGAGCAGTATTAGCCGTTCCGCCAAGAAGTAATCGCGAATAGTGCCCGCTGTGAATGGATAGCTGTCATTCGAGAGCGGCTGCTATCGACCCTAAGGAGACGCTCGCCAACCACCGCTTTCGGCTAAAAAAGCAGTTATCCATATTGCACAGTTTTGACGGCATCTCGCTGAATTTAAAAGCGCCAATTTGGTGGCGTTGAAAAATATAGGGCGGGGTTACCCACCGCCCTATAATTGATTAGCTCCTCACGAATGCGAGCAGATCGGCGTTAATCGTATCGGCATTGGTTGTAGGCATTCCGTGCGGGAAGCCCGGGTAGATTTTCAGCGTACTGTTTTGCAGAAGTTTGGCTGACAGAACACCGGCATTCTCATAAGGAACGATCTGGTCATCATCACCATGCATCACCAGGACAGGAATCTTGATGCTCTTCAAATCTTCGGTGAAGTCGGTCTGAGAAAACGCCACGATCCCGTCATAGTGTGCCTTTGCACAGCCCATCATGCCTTGTCGCCACCAGTTCCAGACGATGCCCTCGGACGGTTTTGAACCCGGGCGGTTATAGCCGTAAAAAGGCCCTGCAGGAACGTCGTGATAGAACTGTGCGCGATTCGCCTGTAGTTGTGCCTGCAAGTCGTCGAAAACTGATTTAGGCAGGCCGCCAGGATTGCTCGGAGTCTGAACCATCAGCGGCGGCACAGCGCTGATGATGGCTGCTTTCGACACGCGGTCTTCGCCGTGGCGCGCGATGTAATGGATGACTTCACCTCCGCCGGTGGAATGACCGACATGGACAGCGCCTTGCACGCCGAGATGATTAACCACTGCCGCGACGTCATCGGCATAGTGATCCATGTCGTGTCCATCCCAGACCTGGCTGGATCGCCCATGACCACGCCGGTCGTGTGCTACAACCCGGAAACCGTTAGCCAGGAAAAAGAGCATTTGCGCGTCCCAATCGTCCGCGCTAAGCGGCCATCCGTGGTGGAAAAAGACTACCTGGGCATCGCGTGGCCCCCAGTCTTTGTAAAATATTTCAACACCGTCTTGCGTAGTGACATACCCCATGTTCGTATCTCCAGAATGAAGTGAGGGCCTATACCGAATCGCGTTCGGAGCATGGTCTTGAGAGAGCAAAGTGCAGCCCATCCGATAGGCGGTTCAGAGGGCGCGATTGTGGATTGTTGCGCCTGCCCCATGACTTCCATAGCGGCTGTGCAACACGTTGCATTTGTGCTGCTTGGCCGCCAGATGACTTTAGGTTTAAAGTCAACTTTAAGGTCAATAGATTTTTCGGGGTGGGTTATGAGAATAGGCGAACTGGCGAAAATCAGCGGATTGGCTCCGTCACGCATCCGGTTTTACGAGGCAAGCGGCTTGATCAAATCCGTTGAGCGCAAGTCCAATGGCTACAGGGACTATGCGCCTGATACCGAGTGGGTTCTGGAGATCATCACCGGAGCGCAGGCGGCGGGTTTTTCATTGGAAGAAATTCGGCAATTGATGCCGATGAATGCCAGCGGCTGGCAGCACGATGAGTTACTCAGCGGGCTCAAGCAAAAGGTTGAGGAAATCGGTGTTCTACAGGAACGTCTAGCCCAGAACAAAGCGCAACTTCTGCTCGTCATCAAGGGCATCGAGGGTAAGCCCGAAGGCATGGCGTGTGCGGACAATGCGCAAATGCTGATAAATCGTTTGCGTGAAGAAGGGGGTGGCCAAGCTTCCGGCAAGCGTGCGGTAACGTCTTCCACGAGAAAAAACGCCCGCTAGGCTTTCCGGGCCTGACAGGCGTAACAGGTTTCAGCGCTCGCCAACCAGAGTGGCAAGCGGTTTAGGCGCGTAGAGCGCACTCTGGAACTCAGGCACGTATTCGTACTTCATCATTTTCCCGAGTTTCAGGGCACGGAGGTAATTCGACAGGCTGCCGTCACCCAGGGTGAGGGTGGCCGAATCCGCATCGCGGCTGGAGCCGTGGCTGAGCTGGCGGGAAACAGCGTATCCATAGGTCAGTCGGCCCTGATGATCGAGGTTGGTAAAGCTGCTGGTGACGATATCGACATCATGCGAGAGGCCACTGAGCTTCTTCGCTTTGAAGGACACATCGACCTTGCCGGTCTGGCTGTCGGTGATGTCATAGACTACCGATTGCTCACCTTCTTTGCGGTCAATCCCGGTCAGCCATTTCGGCAGGTTATAGCCGACGACACCACGAACCCGCGCAAGCTCTGTATTGACCGGCAGCTTGAGCACATAGCCCCAGAAATCGCCAGACATCGACTGGCCAATCAGCGTGAACGGCCCCAGATTCGATTTGCCGGGCTTGTTGGTGATAATCGACACGGCCACTTCGTTATAGGCGTCGTTATCGCAATGTTCATAGGTGTACGCGGTGAATGCGATCAAACCCCGGCCCGGCCAGACTTGTAAGGGTTGCACGGTGGCCATTACTTCCGGAGGCATCAGGGCCCGCAGTGCGTCCAGATCGGCTGTATAGACCGCCGTAACGCGACTGTTCTGGTAGTAAAAGTTCGGGGAGTATGACTCGAAGCCAATGTCGACCTTGTGCTTTTCCAGTCCTTTGAACCAGCTCAAATCAACATCCGGCAGTTCTGCTGCAATCACTGACAAGGGCGGGTTCGAGCGATAACGGTCGTACAGGCCGCCCTTGACGACCGGCACTGTGTGGCCTGCGATATCGATTGTGTTGGTTTCAGTCGGGCTGAGCATTTCAGGCGTCCCCGCCAACACAGAGTTGGCAATTGAGCTGAACAGCAATCCTGTTAATACGGCGCTTGCGAGTTTCAATCGGTCTTTCTCCGCGAGGTGGGAACTACTTCAGGGTTCAGCGAGTTACGTTTTCGCCAGAGAGCAACGCCATCACGGCTTCAGCTACGGCTTTGGGCGATTGAGGGTTTTGGCCGGTGACAAGCCTTCCATCCGTGATGGCAAATGACGTGAATGGCAGCCAGCCCTTGCGGTATCGCGCACCCTGGCTCACCAACTTATCCTCAAGGAAGAAGGGAACCTGGCTTTTCATGCCGGAGAACAGCTCTTCGCGATCAGAGAAGCCGGTGATGTTCTTGCCCTTGATGATCAACTGGCCTTGTTCATCCTTCAGATCCAACAGACCCGCTACGCCATGGCAGACGGCCGAGACGATGCCACCTTTGTTGTAGATGGTTTCGGCGACACGCCGCAGGTCGGGATTATTGGGGAAGTCCCACATCACTCCATGGCCCCCGGTGAAGTAGATGACGCCGAACTGGGACGGATCGATATCGGCGATCGGCAGCGTGCTTTGCAGGCGAGCGCGAAAGGCCGGGGACTGCAAATGCTCTCGGGCGGCCTTGTCCATGTACAGCCAACCTAGGCTGCGCTCGTCCAGTGGCACCGCTCCGCCTTTGGGACTGGCAAAAACTGTGCTGTAGCCAGCCGCCTCCACTACATCGGTGAAATGCGTTAGCTCAGTCAGCCACAACCCCGTGGTATCGGTTCGCGATGGATAGCTGGCGTGATTGGTCAGAATCACCAGAATTTGGCGATTCTTGGCAGTCATTGTGGAAGGGGCGGTGTCAGCATTTGCAAATGTCATGAAAGCGCTACCTATCAATACCAAAGCATAAGAAACAAAGGTCTTGAGCATCATCCGGGTTCCATCAATCAAGCAGGTCAGCGCATGCTCACCTTAAACCTAGCTTTAAGGTCAATCCCCACTACTGCAAATAATTTCCGCCGGTAGTTGCTCACTTCCGCTTGACCCTCAACCTGACTTTAACGCTAGCGTCTGACACTGATTGGGCAAGGCAATAACGTACGTCATCAATACAGTCAGGAGCCATGCATGGGTCAGCAAGACAACCTGGATACGCAGTTCAAATGGATGATCTATGGCGCCAATGGCTACACCGGCGAGTTGATCGCTCGTGATGCTGTAAAGCGTGGACTTAAACCTGTGCTGGCGGGACGCAACCGTGACAAGGTCGAAGCCCTGGGTCGGGAGCTGGGCGTTGAAACCCGAGTGTTCGGACTGGACGATGAAGTGCGGTTGCTGGCTCAGATCAAAGGCCATGGCTTGGTTCTGAATTGCGCAGGGCCGTTTTCAGCTACCGCCACCCCTATGATGGAAGCCTGCTTGCGCGCCAATGCGCACTACCTGGACATCACCGGCGAAATTGCCGTATTTGAGCACGCCCAGTCCTTGAGTGAACGGGCGCGCGCGGCGGGTGTGGTCATTTGCCCCGGCGTCGGCTTTGATGTGGTGCCGACTGACTGTGTCGCCGCTGCATTGAAAAACGCACTGCCGGATGCAACGCATCTGGCGCTGGGTTTTGATTCGCGCTCGAGCTTTTCACCCGGTACTGCCAAAACTTCGATTGAAGGCATGGCGCAGGGCGGCAAGGTTCGTCGTGACGGCAAAATCGTCTCAGTACCGCTGGCGTATCGGGTACGGCGTATCGACTTTGGCGCCGGAGAGAAATTGGCCATGACCATTCCTTGGGGCGACGTTTCCACAGCTTGGCATACCACTGGTATTGCCAATATCGAAGTGTTTATTCCAGGCTCTGCGGGGATGATTCGCGGCGCCAGATTCGCCAATTTCATTCGTCCACTGTTGGGTTTGTCCTTCGTGCAGAGCCTGCTGAAGGCGCGCATCGGCAAGACAGTAGTCGGCCCGGATCAGGAAAAGCGTGCCGATCAAGGCACCTATGTATGGGGTGAGGCTAGAAACGCTCGCGGCGAATGCAAAGTCGCACGCGTGCACACCGCAAACGTCTACAGTCTGACGGTCGACGCAGCCTTGTCTGTGGTCGACTACCTGCTACAGATGCGCCCAGCTGGCGGCGCCTACACACCCGCTCGGTTGTTGGGCGCCCATATGGTGACGCGCTTGCCAGGGTCTGGCGCGTTGAACATCGACTGACCTTGAAAGAGGTATTGACCTTAAAGTTTACTTCAAGCTTAAGGTGGCCTCATCTCCAGTTGAGGACTGCTCGATGAATGTGTTCGACACCCTGATGCTTCCCAACGGTTCGACCATCAAGAACCGAATCGCCAAAGCCGCCATGGAAGAGAACATGGCGGATGCTGACCAGGCACCCTCCGAAGAACTCATGCGTCTCTATCAAGCATGGGCCGACGGTGGTGCAGGCCTGATTATCACCGGCAACGTGATGGTCGACGGCCGCGCCATGACCGGGCCGGGTGGCGTGGTGTTGCAGGACGATCAGCAACTGGACAAGTTCAAGCGCTGGGCGCGTATTGGGCGATCTAGCGGTGCGCAGTTCTGGTTGCAGATCAATCACCCAGGTCGGCAGATGCAGTCCAATCTTGGGCAAAAAACCTGGGCACCGTCAGCCGTGCCGCTGGAACTGGGTAAAATGTCCAAGCGTTTTGCCACGCCTCACGCGATGACCGCTGGCGTGATCGAAGAAGTCATTCAGCGCTTTGCGAACACCGCACGTCTGGGCGAACAAGCCGGATTCACCGGCGTGGAAATCCACGCTGCCCATGGCTATTTGTTGAGCCAGTTCCTTTCGCCGTTGACCAACCAAAGGACGGACGAGTGGGGTGGCTCTCTAGAAAACCGGGCACGCCTGTTGCTCGAAATCGTCAAGGCCGTCAGGGCTGTGGTTTCTGCGGATTTTGCAGTGGCGGTCAAACTCAACTCCGCCGATTTCCAGCGCGGAGGATTCACCGCCGATGACGCGAAAAAGGTAGTTGAGTTGCTCAACGACCTGGGCGTGGACATGGTGGAGTTGTCGGGAGGCAGCTACGAAGTACCCGCCATGCAGGGTGACGCGCGCGATGGTCGCACCCTCGCTCGCGAAGCTTATTTCCTTGAGTTCGCCCGTGATCTCCAAACCGTCGCCCAAATGCCGGTGATGGTCACCGGCGGTATACGTCGCCGCCCGGTGGCCGAAAGCGTCGTGCAGAGTGGTGTGGATATGGTGGGCATCGGAACGGCGTTAGCCATCGATCCGCACTTGCCTCGTGATTGGTTGCAGGGCAAAGAGAATGCCCCTCAATTGCCGCCGATCACCTGGAAAAACAAAGCCATCGCATCCTTGGCGAACATGGCAGTAGTGAAGTTTCAATTGCGCAAACTCAGCCGGGCTCAAAAGCCCGATCCGAGCGTTTCACCGTTGCGCGCGCTGATCCTGCAACAGCTCATCATGGCCTTTCGCACTCGCCAGTATCGGAAATGGATTGAAGCGTCTGCGCATTACAACGGCCTGGGAGACGCAAGATGACCGTCGCTGTAGAAGACTCCCCAGTTATCGACATCGCCAATACGCTCGACCAACAAAGAAGGGCATTTCTTAACGACGGGCCACCCGGCCTCAAACGACGCAGGGCCAACCTGGTCAAATTGCGCGCGGTGGTTCTCGCTCGCAGGCGTGAAGTAGAGGATGCGATCAATACTGATTTCGGCAATCGCTCCAAGCATGAGACCGACATCATGGAACTGCTTGGCGTGGTTCAGTCCATTGACTACTTGTTACGACACCTGCGCCGTTTCATGAAGCCCGAACGTCGTCATGTCGCGGCGTTTCATCGCGCCGGCCGCGCCTATGTGGAGTACCAGCCTAAAGGTGTGATTGGAGTCATGGCGCCTTGGAACTACCCGTTCTCCCTAACCTTCATCCCATTGGCAACTGCGCTCGCGGCTGGCAACCGGGTGATGATCAAACCCTCCGAGCTTACGCCACGCACCAGCGAATTGATTCAGCGCATGCTGGCGAGCTGCTTTTCTACCGATGAGGTAGCAGTGGTACTCGGCGGCCCTGAGACAGGCGCCTATTTCAGCAGCCTTCCGTTCGATCACCTGCTGTTCACCGGCAGCACTCAGGTAGGTCGAATGGTAATGCGCGCCGCCAGTGACAATCTGGTACCGCTGACCCTTGAACTGGGCGGCAAGAGCCCCGTGGTCTTGGCGCCAGGCCATACAGGGCGTAGCGCATTGGAAAGCATCGTCTTCGGCAAATTATCCAATGCTGGTCAGACCTGCGTTGCACCGGACTACGCCCTGGTTCATGAAGACGACCTGGGCGAGTTCATCACCCAATACCGCGACGCTGTTGCCCGTACTTATCCGCAAGGCCCAGCCAGTCGCGATTACACCTCGATCATCAGCGACAGGCATTACATGCGGTTGCATATGCTCATCAAAGACGCGCGCGCAAAGGGAGCAGACGTGATCGAGGTAGGAGTGACCCCAGAGCGTGCGACAGAGCGACCGCGGACATTGGCTCCGGTGTTGATCGTGGGAGCCGAAGACGATGCATTGGTCATGCAGGAAGAAATCTTCGGCCCACTGCTACCGGTTCGCACCTACCGCTCTCTCGACGAAGTAATTGACTACATCAACGCCAGGCCGCGTCCACTAGCGCTTTACTATTTCGGCAATATGGATGCCGACAGCGAGGCTGTGCTCAAGCGCACCACATCCGGGAATGTCGGCATCAACAACACTCTGCTGCACGTTGCTGTGGATGATCTACCATTCGGCGGCGTAGGGCCGAGCGGTATGGGGGCCTACCACGGTATCGAGGGGTTTCGCTCCATGAGCCATGCCAAGGGAGTATTCGTCCAGGGTCGCTGGAGCCTACCTAGCCTGCTCAGAGCACCTTTCGGCAAACTGGCTAAATTCGCCATAGCAATCACGCTTCGGGCGCGGCCATAACTCCGAGTCGAGCGGTAGAGGAAGTACACCAGCGCCAAGCTGTTTCAGTCCGTTGGCAGACAAGCTCCGCGACGAGGCATCTGGGGCATCGTGGGCAACAACACGCCAGTGTGCTTCATTCGTGATCAGATAAAGCGCACTTTTGGCTGATTTTTGCCTGTCACGAAGGGCCGCTTCTGGCCGATTGCTGCCCTGCACGAAGGGCCGCTATGGGTCGTTAGCAGTCAATCGCGAACGGCGGCTAGCCATCAGAAGTGAGTTCTGCAAGGACATCGTTGAGCAGTTGTTTGTGCTCATGATTCTTGGGGATGATCGCGCTATCAAGGCCACCTATGTGGCCGGAGAGAAGGTTTATAGCCGAGAAGGGATAGCCGGGACGTTCACCTACCCAGGATAGGAAGCTCGTTATTGATACACTCAGACTGAGCACGGGCATGTGGTCGTGTCCGTCCTCGGTCTTTTTTCTTCGGAGCGGTGCTGAGGTGACACGGGCATCGATGTTGCTTTTACAAGTGTCCGCCTAGCCAATCGCTACAAAATTCAACTACTGGAATCTTCTGCCAAGCTATTTCGTGTATTCGATACAGGGAACGCCTGACGGCTCAGCGCTGCATATCCAGGCCGCGAGCTTCCCCCCCCCCCCGCAACACGAGATCCATCCCGTGGAAATCCTAATGGGGGGTGCTATAGCTTACGCCGGAGAAGGAGGCGTTCGAGGACAGCGAGCGAGCCCGGTACTTGGTCTCAAGCGTTTGAAGCGGTGGTACCTGTGGACTCGCTCCCTCTACAGGTTAGATCGATACAGGAGCAGGAATATGAGGATGCGGGTCGTACCCTACGATCTCAAAGTCCTCAAATTTGTAATCGTAGATGCTGTCCGGCTTACGCTTGAGCACCAACTTAGGCAAAGGGCGTGGCTCGCGAGTCAACTGCAGTTTTACTTGCTCAATATGGTTCAAGTAAATATGCGCATCACCCATAGTAACTACAACTTCGCCAACTCCCAAATCGCATTGCTGAGCAAGCATATGTATTAGGAAACTAACCCCAGCCAAGTTGTAGGGATTCCCGAGCAGCAGGTCACTAGACCGAATATATAGGTGCGCTGACAACTTATTGTTTGCCACATAGAACTGATAAAGCAAATGACAAGGTGGCAATGCCATCTTTCCATTTCGGGCATTCTCTTGCGGGCTCACCGACTCATCGGGAAGGTACTCGACGTTCCACCCATGGAAGAGAATGCGACGACTGTTAGGGTTCGTCTTGAGCGTATGAACGACGTAGTCGATCTGATTGATGGTTTTGCCGTCCTGGGTAGGCCAGGCTGTCCACTGCTTGCCGTAGATCGGGCCGAGGTCACCGTCTTCAGTCGCCCACTCATCCCAGATGCTGACACCGTGCTCCTTGAGCCATTTGGTGTTGGTGTCACCGTTCAGGAACCAAATCATCTCATTGATGATGCTCTTGAAATGCAGCTTCTTGGTGGTGAGGAGCGGGAAGCCATCTTCCAGGTTGTGGCGGAATTGGCGACCAAATACACTCAGCGTGCCTGTGCCGGTGCGATCACCTTTCTCGACGCCATTCTCTAGCACGTCGGCCAGCAAATCGTGGTACATCTTCATTTCGGTTCCTCAAGGTTCGCGCTGACCAAGTCCAGCGCGTCACGCAATTTCAAAATTTCAGCATCTTGCTCTTTGATCTTCTGACGCAGCTCACCTGCGAGCTGAATGTAGTAGTCCCGAGACTCGCGGACGTTGGCTAGCCGCTTGTCGGACGTGGCGCATGAGCTCTCAGATTCCTGATACTTATTGAACCAATAAAGCACTTCCAGCCGGCTCTTTTCAAGGCGTTGCATCAGAATCGTCTTAGGATCCTGTTTCTTCTCCGCCTTCACCCTTTGAGCAAGCACTGCGACGCGGCGGTTCTCCTTAATCGCCTCAAGGCGCTCCGCCGGGAAATCGCGTTGACGAATGGTGTTGCGATGAATGCCGGTGATTCGGCTGAGCTCAGCGATCGTTGGCTTCAACTTCGAGTCAGCGGCGATCTTCAGAATGCCTTGTGCGAGCAGCTCAGTGTTTTTGTCGTAGTCGAGCTGGTTTTTGGCATCAAACGCCTGGCCTGTCATACCTCAACCTCTTCTCCCAGATGCTCCAAAACGCCCTTCGCTTCCTCCATCGCCGCTCTCAACTCCCCCTCAACGCCTGCAGAGTTTGGAGAGCTCAATGCCAAGCTGTTCTGCACATAAATCTCCCGCCATTTAGGAGCATGAACCTTTGTGACCACGGCGTTCTGACAGCGATTCGGGTTGCAACGCAGCGATCCGATGCAGGGAAGCGACTCATCAAATGACTCGCGCTGACTGCCGTAGCAGAAGCCTTGCCCCACGTTGATGATCGCCATGCGCTTCTTGGCCATCTGGGCGATGATTTGCTCCTTGGTGTAGCCCGCAGCCATGTACCCGCTGAACACCTTCTTCATTCGCGCCTTGTGGCTCTCCGCATTGGGGCCGGCGTAGTTTCCGTCAGGATCGCAATAGCTCTGGATGTATTCCTCCTCTGCCATTTGCGTCGGCGTTTTACCTGGGGAGCGCCCACCCTTGGACAAGATCTCAGCGATCGCTCCGTACCCAAGCGTCACCGCACTGAACGCCTTGTTCTGGCCAGCCCCACCGACGAGGTCACCAAAATGCTTCAGCTGATGAGAGATGAATGGAAGCCCAAGCTCAGCCCTGGCCATCTGATAAGCCAGGGTGTGCCGCAACGTGTACGGCGAGAACTCCAGGGTCTCGAACTCCTCGTCAGTCAGAATCTCCTCGAAGAAAGCTCTGAATTGGTGAGTGATACCAAGCGAGGGCATAGAGTTCGGTTCGGCTCCCTGAGCGACGGTATCCACATTAGAGAACAGGTACGGGTTCTGTTTCACCTTAGCGATGAGGCAAGCCGCGCGGATAGCGTCACGCACGATCGGAATCGCGATCCATTTGTCGTCGAACAGCTTGGCCAAGCCTTGGCGGTGTTTGATCACGTTGCTGATCAGCAACCAGTAATCACTTTCCTGCTCCATGCACGACTCAACCAGGATCTCGGAGAGCTCTGAGGGCCGCATGCCGGTGTATTGCGCCACGAGATAGCAAGAGCTGTACGAGACGAAATTGATATACCGACGAAACTCATTGTCCAATTTCGCACTGGTGAGCTTGATCAAAGTTTCCTTTGCCTTGAAATCATGCTGACCGATCTGAGACAGATACTCAGGTCGAACCTCACCTAACGCCTCAGCCATCGCGTCGGACTCGTAGCCCTTCTTGCGAAGCCGCAGAGCCACGTAGAGATCGAAGTTGTACCGCGACAGCTCTTGGGCCCTTGCCAACGAATAACCGCTGGCGTTTTGGCGAGTCAGGGCTACGAGATCATCAACCGGCTCCCCTGCGGCGCTCAGGAAATCGACGACTGCAAACGATGCTTCGCGAGACCCCTTCTCAAACACGTCATTCGGCAGAATCCGGTACGTACGCTCGGAATCAGGGACGTGCTTGCGTACCTTGGCCCAGGCCAGTGACTCCAGCTCAACGTAGGGCAGTGGTTCCTCGAAAATCTGCTCTTCGAAAAATGGCGACCTCACCAAGGTAAAGAACTTCTTGAGATCATGGCCAAAAGCGTAGGGATGAATGAGAGCTGCCTCGCGATACATGCCCGCGTCGAAGTACGTCAGACCATGGTGTCCAACCTCGAAGAACTCATCCGTAATGAGCTTACGCGCCTGCCCTGACATCGTATCCAGGAAGCTCAAGCCGGCCTTCATACATGAAATGGCGGTGTTGGCCTTGATGTTCCTTGGAGAGGCAAACGAGCGCGTTGCCGCCGGCATCTTCAGCCAGCAAAACAGGACTACCTTGACCTCCAAGACCGCCGACTGGTTGAGCAATGGATACGATTCAAAATTGAGCCGTAGCTTAGCGCCTTGGACATTCCTAGCGGCATTCGGATGATCGTCATTGAAGTCCCATACGGGGTCACCAAGGACAGATGTCTTACTGACCGGCAACGCCATCAGCGCCTGGTACCAAGAGAGCGCTTCCAGCGAAACAGGAGTCGGATCGGCGATGTTCTTATGCAACTCAAGCAGCAGGATGTGAGCAGCTGTACGCCACTTTTTGTATGCAACGAGTTCAGGGATCAGAGCGCCGTTCATAGCGTTACCCCCTCGGTCAAAATACTGACCTGCAGGTTTCCAGAGAGGCGCTCAGCCTTGGTCAGCTCTTCCACGGAAAAGTCCGATATTTCCGGGTCGAGGATGTTGTTCAGCACATCTAGGTTATCCAGGATGACGGCTCCGTAGGGCGTTTCGAGCACCCGGTTGACCTCAATCATCCGCTGGTAGTCGCGCCGCATAGCAAAAAGCTCCGGCAGGTGCGATACAGTGATGATGCTGTTGCTGCAAGAAAGACACTTGTTGAACAGCGTGCAGGGCTTGCTAGGGTCGTAGCTTGCCAACGCTTTAATGAAAGCCGGTGGGTCAAAGACGTTCATGCAGGTCGCCAAGCCAGACCGCAGCGGCATCGCTTCTGGTGCGGACTCGATAGTCTTGGTAGGGATGAGTTTCGGAGCCTCCTCCAACGTGTCTTGCTGCATTTCATGGAGAACCTTATGCAGCATCCGGCGCGCCATGGGATTGAAGTCCATCTGATCCAGATAGGCCATAGTGGTGCTGAGGCTCTTATGGCCTAAAAGCACCTGAATCTCGCGTGGAGAGACGCCGCGCTCAATCAGCTCGCTCACGAAGCTGGGACGGAAACGTGACGGTGAGAGCTTGAGAGGATTGCCGTCTTCGTCAAGCAGTCCATGATCCTGAGAGAACTTCTGCAGAGTATCGTGCAGCATGGTGTCGCCAGAACTCTCAAAAGAGTTCACCACGCCATACATTCTGCAAGCACTTGATCGATAGATGAATAGCTTGCTCTGAGCTTCGACAGGTGCATTTCGGCGAATATCACGGGTCAGAAGCTTCACATCGTCAAAGATCTGCTTGACCGCACGGCCTTGAGAGGTGGTCAGCCAAGAGATCTCCGCATGGAAAATATCGAGATGAAGCATCTTAGCGCCCTCAGAACGCTCCTTCCAATACAGCAAGCAAGGGCGATCAGTTAAATCATGACGCTCGACGAAATCATCCAGCTCCAGTCCCAGCAAAGAGTCAGCGTTCATCCCAGTGACTTGCGCAAGTCGAGCGATGTACGGCGCAACGACACGACCATCAACCTGATATTGCACGCCCCAGCTTTTATAGATTGCGAAAATGGAACTTGACGAATTCGAAATAATCGACATAAACGCCCGTTGGTATGGGTCATTTCGATCTACGGACTTGAAACTCAATGGCTTGCAGTTGAGTTTGTTCTCAAAAATCCAACGAGCGTTATCGAGCGTATTAAAGCCTCGGCGTACTTTTCCATCAGCGCTCAGCGGGTCTTCGCCTACGTGGCTTAGAACGTAAGGCTGAGCCAAGCGATTGGTTTCCTCAATCTCTTGCTCAATGACCTGCGAAATACGGTTTCGCACAGCCTGGGGATAAGGCTTGTACTGATCAGTTTCACGTTTAACATCGAACCCTGCAGCTGCGGCGAAGCTAGTGAGCCGCAGGCCCTCAATCTGGACTGCACGGGCCATCATCTTCCGAGCCGAGCTCATCATCGTACTGCAGTGGCTGGTCGACAGCGAACGCTCAACGATCCTGTTCTGGAGATATCCCCTGAACTTGGGAAGGGAATACGGGGTTACGAGCTCCCGAATGTCCTCTAAGCCTGTGTAGTTGGCATCCTTGAGATAGGCTCGGTAGTTTTTGAAAGCCTCGATAAAATTCGACTGACCTGACGCACTGCTGCTCTTCATTGATGAAGCACTGAAGAGGTGCAGCACGTGCTGGAAAGGGCGCTCCGGCTCCGGGCTTACGAGGTCGGACAGGTGATGGACGTGTACTGAGCGCAAAGCCGTGAAGGCGTCTCGCACAGATTCGGAGGGTTTGCTCTCTTTCTTCGAGGCAAGTCGTTTTTCAACGGTTTGGTAGCTGGAATCGAGAACGCCGAGCTTCCGAAGGTCATCAAGGATCTCCCCAAATGTGATCCTTACGAGTTCATGTCTCGTCCTCGCCCCTCTGAGGTCTGCTAATTCAGGAATCTCGCTCAAGAAGCCACGATCCTTGATGCTATTGCCAAACACCGGTATGGCCAACCTCTCCTCCATAGGCATGCCTTCATACCAAGCAAGCAGCCTACGGCGCCAATCGCAAGCGCTCGACGAGTGGCCAGGGACAATGATGCCTTCGTCGCGCATCGCATTGAAGATCGGCTCAAAGAATGAAGTGCGCTTAGAGATCGCCATTGGGCTGAGATTGGTCTGCTCAATGACGTAGCGAGGGGCGACCGCCAAGTCCTCCCCCCCGCTGAGACAGACCCTGAGCAGCGATTCCCGATCATCAGTGACGCGGGCCACAAACGATTCAATGACAGCATCTACCTGAGCGCTAGTCAGCCGACTCATTTCATATCTCCCGCATCAATTTTCAGGCGCGTCTGCTGGGAAAGCTCAGCCATTTCGCCTGCTTTCGTCTTGGTCTCAGTTCCGGAGCGTACGAGCTTCTGGTAGAGGTCGTAGGGGATCTGGGTATAGGCTTCCGACGTGTTGAGATGCGAGTGACCCAAGGTCTTCTGCACAGTCACCAGTCGATCAAGGTAATCGGTACCGATGTCCGGCGTTCTCAACAGGGCATAGGCGTTTCCGTGCCTCAACTTATGCGGGGAGATCTTCCTTCCAATTTTCAGAAGATTCAGAGCACGCGCGGACGTCCGCTCCAAGAGTTTGGAAATCGAGCGTCGGGTGTATTCACGACCCTCTGCATTCAAGAAGGCAGGGGTGTTCTCAGCTCCTTTGAATTGACGCTTGTACATCTTGTACAGCGGGGATGCGTGATACTTCTTCACACGCTGCAAAGTGGCGCGACTAACCAGCGTCTGACGGGGCTTGGTGGAGTCCGCAGAACCTTTGCTGCCGTCAACATGCAAAGGGCAGTAGTCGGCATTGACCGGCTCAGACACGCCTGGAGAGATGAACAATGTGTCCTGGAATCGAAGGGCATCATCGATAGCCTTGAGGGTCACTCGCGGGACTTCTGAGCGGCGCAGGCCTGCGTCGTACATGAACTGCAGCAAGCAGCGCTCTCGTTCACTCTGCGTGGCAAGGATGAGCTCTCTGAGATCATTCAGGGAACAGGCCACCACCAAGCTCTTGTTGGGACGAGGGGACAGGTAGCCGGCAGTGTACGGGTTAGGCGCGGTACGAGGCGCGGGTGCGTCGTCCACTCCCCGGCACAGGGAATCATTGAAAAACGCCATCAAGGACGAATCCCGGTTGCGCACCGTCTTCTTGGAAAGCTCCTCTGCCTCGCGCAGGTGGGCGAAGTACTCCTCGATGACGTGGGTACGGATTTCCAAAAACGCTGAGTCACGCTCGCAATCACGAAACTCACGCCGGCTCATCAGATACTCGCAGGTATAGCCAAGGTTGCGACCATAGGTGATGGCCGTCAGTTGGGAAATCTGGGCGGTCTGGAGCGCGTGGGATAGGTAGCCCGACATCAAAGGCATTAAGCGCTCATCGTCATCAAAGACGGCTGCCCCTGTGACGTTCACGGCTTCCTGGAATTGGGGTTCTTCCGATGGGTCGTCCCGCCTGGTTGGGGACTCTCTGAGATCTAGGGGGGTGCCCCTAACTGCGATAACCTTCACTGCTTCCTCTCTCCTCAAAGCGGCCCGTACTATACACAATGTGCAATTCGTATCGGGGCACAATAAACGAGCTTGGAAGGTAAAGCCTTACTAGGCTGCCATTGCGTAATGTGCGGATTCTTCGCGGGGGTATAAAAGGCCCAGGTCGTTGGAGCGGATGTAGAGGGTCAGGGAAATTTCCCGGGTCTCGACATTGGGATGGAACTGGTACAGCAGGTGGCATGGCGGCAAGGCCATTTCGTCCAGCTGCGCGCAGTTCCAGCCATGGAACAGGATACGCCGGCTGCCCGGGTCGTTGGCGATGGTGTCCAGGCACTGGCGCACCTGGTCGATGGCCTTGTACAGGATGACGAACGCCTGGCCGTCTTCCTGGTCCTGGGCGATCTTGCGAAAGCCCGCCTTTTCAGCCATCTCGATGGCCGCCGGGTTGCTCAGCGGGATGCGCTTGTAGCCCGGCCATTGGCGCCACTGCACGCCGTAGATCTCACCCAGGTCGTCATGCCCTTGGCGGAACGGGTTGGCCAGCCACTGGGCGTTCTCGTTGGCGTTCTGGTCCCAGACCTTGCAGCCCAGTTCGCGGAATTCACCGGCGTTCTTCACGCCCCGCAGGAAACCGACCATCTCGCCGATGGCCGACTTGAACGCCAGCTTGCGCGTGGTGATGGCCGGGAAGCCTTTCTGCAGGTCGAAACGCAGCATGGCGCCGGGCAGGCTGATGGTGCGGATGCCGGTGCGATTGCCTTGCAGCGTGCCGTTTTCGATGACGTCGCGGACCAGATCTAGATACTGTTTCATGGCTTACCTGTAACGAGAACGGCAGGAGGATCGCCCCTGCCGTGAAAATCATACGGCGGGTTTTGCCGTGGGTTTACGGTTGTAGGCCAACCAGATCAGGAAGATGCCGCCGACGATCATCGGCACGCAGAGCAACTGACCCATGGTCAGCCAACCGAAGGCGATGTAGCCGAGTTGGGCATCGGGCACCCGCACGAACTCCACGATGAAGCGGAAAATACCGTAGAACAGCGCGAACATGCCGGAAACGGCCATGGTCGGGCGCGGCTTGCGCGAGTACAACCAGAGAATCACGAATAATGCCACACCTTCCAGGGCGAACTGGTACAGCTGCGACGGATGACGCGGCAACTGGGCCGGGTCGCTGAACGGCGGGAAGACCATCGCCCACGGCACATCGGTGGCCTTGCCCCACAGTTCGGCATTGATGAAGTTGCCGATGCGCCCGGCACCCAGGCCGATCGGCACCAGCGGCGCGACGAAGTCCATCAGCTCGAAGAACGACTTGTTGTTGCGCTTGCCGAACCACAACGCTGCCAGCATCACGCCGATGAAGCCACCGTGGAACGACATGCCGCCTTTCCACACTTCGAAGATCAGCGCCGGGTTGGCCAGGTAGGCGTGCAGGTCGTAGAACAGCACGTAGCCCAGGCGGCCACCGACGATCACCCCCATCGACAACCAGAACACCAGGTCGGAGAGCTTCTCGCGCGACCAGGTGGGGTCAAAACGGTTCAACCGGCGCGAGGCGAGCAGCCAGGCGCCGCCAATGCCGATCAGGTACATCAGGCCGTACCAGTGGATTTTCAGCGGTCCGATGGCCACGGCCACGGGGTCTATCTGCGGGTAAGGCAGCATGGATATTCCTCTTGGTTCAAATCAGGAAGCTCAGCCCGACGCAGAACAGCAGCGCGGCGAACAGGCGCTTGAGCAGGCGCGGCGACAACGTGTGCGCCAGGCGTGCGCCGAAGCGAGCGAAAAACATGCTGGTCACGGCAATGCCGACCAGCGCCGGCAGGTAGACATAGCCCAGGCTGTGCGCGGGCAGGTGCGTTTCGTCCCAACCCAGCCACATGAAGCTCAGGGCACTGGCCACGGCGATCGGCAGCCCGCAGGCCGACGAGGTCGCCACGGCCTGCTGCATCGGCAGGCTGCGCCAGGTCAGGAAGGGCACGGTCAGCGAACCGCCACCGATACCAAAGATCGCCGAGGCCCAGCCGATCACCCCGCCTGCGCCGACCAGCGCGGGCTTGCCGGGAATGCCGCGGCCGGCCTTGGGCTTGAGGTCCAGGGCCATTTGCGCGGCGACGATCAGGGCGAACACCCCGATGATCTTCTGCAGTTGCGGGCCCTGGATCAGCGAAGCGGTCTTGGCGCCGATACCGGCGCCGAGCAGGATGCCGACGGTCATCCAGGCGAAGATCGGCCACTGCACCGCGCGCTTGCGATGGTGCTCGAGCACGGCGTTGATCGAGGTGAAGACGATGGTCGCCAGCGAGGTGCCGACTGCCAGGTGGGTCAGGATCGACGTATCGAAGCCCTGCAAGGTGAAGCTGAACACCAGCACCGGCACGATGATGATGCCGCCGCCCACGCCGAACAGCCCGGCCAGCACCCCGGCACAGGCGCCCAATAGCAGATAGAGTGCGAACTCCATTCGTCGTCCCCGAGAAATCAATCCGGCATGGTAACGGAAGGCGGGTACGCGGCTCTAGTGAACTTCGTGACAGGATGGATCCCCACCGCCGCAGTGAGTAGAGTGACGAAAAACACAGAGGCCCAACCTGATGTGTCTGATCGTATTCGCCTGGCGGCCGGGGCATGCCCTGCCGCTGATCGTCGCGGCCAACCGCGACGAGTTCTATGCCCGCCCTACGCAGGCCCTGGCCGCGTGGCAGGATGCGCCTGGCGTGCATGCCGGGCGTGACCTTGAAGCAGGGGGCACCTGGCTTGGCGTGGGGCCGCAGGGGCGCTTCGCGGCGCTGACCAATATCCGCGAACCTGGCCAGCCGCTCGGGCCGCGCAGCCGCGGCGAGCTCGTGGCTGGGTATCTGCAGGGTGAACTGGGGCTGGAGGCGTATCTGGACCAGGTCGCGAGCCGCAGTGGCCAGTATTCCGGGTTCAACTTGCTGGTGGGTGACAGAGAGCAGCTGGGCTACCTGCATGCACGGGACGCCGCGCCACGGCTGCTGGAGGCCGGGGTCTACGGGCTTTCCAACGCCGGGCTGGATACGCCGTGGCCGAAGCTGATCAAGGCCCGCAATGGGCTCGAGGGGTTGCTGGATGCGGCTGATCCACAGCGGTTGCTGGCGTTGCTTGCCGACGCCGAACCGGCAGCGGACAGCGAACTGCCGGAGACGGGGGTTGGAGTGGTGACGGAGAAACTGCTGTCGAGCGTGTTCATTGCCAGCCAGAACTATGGGACGCGGGCGAGTACGGTGCTGATTGTGGATGATCAGGGCAGAAGGCGGCTCATTGAACGCAGCTTCGGGCCGTTTGGGGGGCATTTGGGGGAAGTTGAGATAATTGTGTAACTGTTGGGGCCGCTTTGCGGCCCCAGAGTCTTCAGAGCGTCTTGTTGGCCCCTGGCGCGATCATCCGCGCCAGTCCGAGGTTCTTCAGCGCCAGCTGCAACGAGCTGTGGATAACCTGCGGGTTGTCATGGCTCATGGCCTCGGCCAGCAGCTCCTTGGCCTTGCTCATGTTCATCTGGCGCAGCATCCACTTCACCTTCGGCAGGTTGGTGGCGTTCATCGACAGGCTGTCGAAGCCCATGGCCATCAACAGGATCGCCGCCGCCGGATCACCGGCCATCTCGCCGCAGATACTCACCGGCTTGCCTTCGCCATGGGCGTCGCGCACCACGGTATTCAAGGCCTGCAGCACTGCCGGATGCAGGTAGTCGTAGAGGTCGGCGACCCGCGGGTTGTTGCGGTCGACCGCCAGCAGGTACTGGGTCAGGTCGTTGGAACCCACCGACAGGAAGTCCACTTGCCGCGCCAGCTCCTTGGTCTGGTACACCGCCGCCGGAATCTCCACCATCACCCCCACCGGTGGCATCGGCACGTCGGTGCCCTCGTCGCGCACCTCGCCCCAGGCGCGGTGGATCAGGTGCAGGGCTTCTTCCAGTTCGTGGATGCCCGAGATCATCGGCAGCAGGATGCGCAGGTTGTTCAGGCCCTCGCTGGCCTTGAGCATGGCGCGGGTCTGGACCAGGAAGATTTCCGGGTGATCGAGGGTCACGCGGATGCCGCGCCAGCCCAGGAACGGGTTTTCTTCCTTGATCGGGAAGTACGACAGCGCCTTGTCACCACCGATGTCGAGGGTGCGCATGGTCACCGGCAGCGGATGGAACGACTGCAACTGCTCGCGGTAGATCGCCAGCTGCTCCTTCTCGCTGGGGAAGCGCTGCTGGATCATGAAAGGCACTTCGGTGCGGTACAGGCCCACACCTTCGGCGCCGCGCTGCTGAGCCCGGGCCACATCGGCGAGCAGGCCGGTGTTGACCCACAGCGGCATGCGATGGCCGTCCGGGGTGACGCACGGCAATTCGCGCAGGGCGTCGAGGCCCTGGGCCAGCTGGCGCTCTTCCTCGACCACCTCGCTGTACTGCTTGCGCAGCACGTCGCTGGGGTTGGTGAATACCTCACCCTTGTAGCCGTCGACGATCATCTCGATGCCGTCGACCTTGGAATACGGCAGGTCGACCAGGCCCATCACCGTGGGAATGCCCATGGCCCGGGCCAGGATGGCCACGTGCGAGTTACCCGAACCCAGCACCGAGACCAGGCCCACCAGCTTGCCTTCCGGCACCTCGCCGAGCATCGCCGGGGTCAGCTCTTCACTGACGAGGATGGTGTTGTCGGCATACACCAGCGATTGCGAACGGGCTTCCTGCAGGTAGGCCAGCAGGCGTCGGCCCAGGTCCTTGACGTCCGAGGCGCGCTCGCGCAGGTAGTCGTCGTCCATCAGTTCGAAGCGGTTGACGTGCTCGCCCACCACCTGGCGCAGGGCGCCCTGCGCCCATTGCCCGGTCTTGATGACTTGCGTCACTTCGCCACCGAGGGCGGCGTCTTCGAGCATCATCAGGTACACATCGAACAACGCGCGCTCTTCAGGGCGCAGCTGGGTAGCCAGCTTTGCCGACAGCTTGCGCATGTCTTCGCGCACGCCTTCGAGGGCGTTGTTGAACAACTTGAGTTCGGCGTCGATGTCATCGACGGTCTTGTCCGGTACCACTTCCAGGTCGGCCGGCGGCAGCATGACCACCGCCCGCCCGACGGCGGCGCCTGGCGAGCCTGGCACGCCAACGAAGCGCGCCTCCTGGATGCCCTTGCCCTGACGGCCCAGGCCGCGAATGGAGCCGGTGGCCTCGGCGTGGGCGATAACCCCGGCGAGCTGGGCGCTCATGGTGACCAGGAACGCCTCTTCGCCCTCGTCGAACTGGCGGCGCTCCTTCTGCTGGATGACCAGTACGCCCACCACCCGACGGTGGTGGATGATCGGCGCGCCGAGGAACGAGGCGAATTTCTCTTCACCGGTTTCGGCGAAGTAGCGGTAACGCGGGTGATCGGCGGCGTTTTCCAGGTTCAGCGGCTCTTCCCGGGTACCGACCAGGCCGACCAGGCCCTCGTTGGGGGCCATGCTGACCTTGCCGATGGAACGCTTGTTCAGGCCTTCGGTGGCCATCAGCACGAACCGGTTGGTTTCCGGATCGAGCAGGTAGACCGAGCAGACCTGACTGCCCATGGCCTCCTTGACGCGCAAGACAATGATCCCCAACGCCGTCTTGAGATCTTTGGCGGAGTTCACTTCCTGGACGATCTTGCGCAGCGTATTGAGCATGGCTCGGGGTCGAACTCCGTCGTCAGTCGCGCGTCAGCAGACGCGGTGCTAGCTCTTTCAGGGCGCGGCGGTAGACCTCGCGCTTGAATGTCACTACCTGGCCCAGCGGATACCAATAGCTGACCCAACGCCAGCCGTCGAATTCCGGTTTGCCGGTCAGGTCCATCCGCACCCGTTGCTCATTGCTTACCAGGCGCAGCAGGAACCACTTCTGCTTCTGGCCGATGCACAGCGGTTGGCTGTGGGTACGGACCAGACGCTGGGGTAAACGATAACGCAACCAGCCGCGGGTGCAGGCAAGAATTTCCACATCGTCGCGTTCAAGGCCAACTTCTTCGTTCAGCTCGCGGTACAGGGCATCTTCCGGCGTCTCGTCAGGGTTGATACCACCCTGCGGGAATTGCCAGGCATCCTGGTTGATCCGCCGAGCCCATAGCACCTGCCCGGCATCATTCGTGAGAATGATCCCGACATTGGGGCGAAAACCATCCGGGTCGATCACGGCAGCAACCTCGCAAACGCATGTCACCGCATTGTTCCACAAAGCCTGCGAGCGCAGCAACGCGCCCGCCAAGCTTATGTGCAGCGAGGTGAAAACTCCGTATTCTGCGGGCCTACCCTGGACTGACGAGTGACCACGATGCGCCTGGCTTTATTCGACCTGGACAATACCCTCCTCGGTGGCGACAGCGACCATGCCTGGGGTGACTACCTGTGCGAACGGGGCATCCTCGACCCGGTCACCTACAAGCAACGCAACGATGCCTTCTACCAGGACTACCTGAACGGCACCTTGGACCTGCAGGCCTACCTGGCCTTTTCCATGGAAATCCTCGCGGCCACCGAGCCTGCGCAACTCGACCAGTGGCGCAGCGAGTTCATGCGTGACTGCATCGAGCCGATCATCCTGCCCAAGGCACTGGCCTTGCTGCAGCAGCACCGCGAGGCGGGCGACCAGCTGGTGATCATCACGGCGACCAATCGCTTCGTGACCGCGCCCATCGCACGCCGGCTGGGTGTGCGGGTGCTGCTGGCCACCGAATGCGAGACGCGCGACGGCCGCTACACCGGACGTAGTACCGATATACCGTGCTTCCGTGAAGGCAAGGTGACGAGGCTTGAGCGATGGATGCTGGAGAACGGGTTCGACCTGGAAGACAGCTATTTCTATAGCGATTCGATGAATGACCTGCCGCTGCTGGAGCGGGTGAGCCATGCGGTGGCGGTGGATCCGGACCCGAACCTGCGGGCGGAGGCTGAGCGGCGGGGGTGGCCAGTGATTTCGTTGCGGGATTGAATTGCTGGGGCCGCTTTGCGGCCCATCGCCGGCAAGCCGGCTCCCACAGGGTTCGGTGAGATCTTTGTGGGAGCCGGCTTGCCGGCGATTGGGCTGCAACGCAGACCCTAGACCGGCTTGGCGCCCATCAACCCGGCAATGGACAGGAAGCACACCCCGCTGAACACCGCCAAGGCCAGGGTAAACCGCAACCCCACCACCTCGGCCTTGCGCAGCCGATTCAAGCGCACCAGCAACCACCACGCGGCAAACGCGCCAAGCGTATAGATGACGCTGGAAGCCAGCACCCAGGTCTGCCCCAGCGGCCAGCCGACCAGGTGCACCAGCCACCAGCCGGTGAACGGCATGCTCACCAGGCACACGCCCATCAGCAGCCAGACGAACACCAGCGGCCGGCGCAGCAGCTTGCCATAGGCCTCGGCGTCACCCTGGCGACGAGCGCGCACCGTCCAGATCGCCAGACCCAGTGCGCCCAGCAGCAGCAAGGCAGTGGCAATGATGTGCAGCGCCTTGAGGGTTGTCAGGTGTTCCATGTGCTTCGCATCCTTGAGAGGTAAGGCAAGCTTAGCCGCTCAACCCAGGAACAGCCGGTAAGCCGCGTTGTCGGTTTCATCCCAGTAGGGGTAACCGATCTTCGCCAGCGCCGCCGGTACCAGGTGGCGCTCGTCTTCGGGCACTTGCAGCCCGGCGACCACTCGCCCGTCCGCTGCGCCATGGTTGCGGTAGTGGAACATCGAAATGTTCCAGCGCCCACCCAGCTTGGTGAGGAAATTGAACAACGCGCCCGGCCGCTCGGGAAACTCGAAGCGCAGCACGATTTCGTCACTGGCGCCGGCCGAGTGCCCACCGACCATGTGGCGAATATGCAGCTTGGCCAACTCGTTGTCGGTCAGGTCGGTCACCGGGAAGCCCTGCTCGATCAACTGCTGCACCAGCGCGACCCGCGGGTCGTTCTCCGGGTGGGTCTGCACGCCGACGAAGATATGCGCCTCGTCGGAGGTGTGCTTGCGGTAGTTGAATTCGGTGATCTGGCGCTTGCCGATGGCCTCGCAGAAGGCCTTGAAGCTGCCCGGACGTTCCGGAATGGTCACGGCGATGATGGCTTCGCGCTTCTCGCCCAGCTCGGCCCGCTCGGCGACATGGCGCAGGCGGTCGAAGTTGACGTTGGCGCCCGAGTCGATGGCCACCAGGGTCTGCCCGGTCACGCCCTTGAGCTCGACATACTTCTTGATCCCGGCAACGCCCAAGGCGCCAGCAGGTTCGGTGATCGAGCGGGTATCGTCGTAGATATCCTTGATTGCCGCACAGATTTCATCGGTACTCACCGTGAGCACCTCATCCACATGCAGGCGGCAGATATCGAAGGTGTGCTGGCCGATCTGCGCCACCGCCACGCCATCGGCGAACAGCCCGACCTGCGGCAGCACCACGCGCTCGCCCGCGGCCATGGCCGCCTGCAGGCAATTGGAATCGTCCGGCTCGACGCCGATCACCTTGATTTCCGGGCGCAGGTACTTCACGTAGGCGGCGATACCGGCGATCAGGCCACCGCCACCGACCGGCACGAAGATCGCGTCCAGCTGGCCGGGGTGTTGACGCAGGATCTCCATGGCCACGGTGCCCTGGCCGGCGATGGTGTGCGGGTCGTCATAGGGGTGGATGTAGACGAAGCCCTTCTCATCCACCAGCTTCAGCGAATAGGCCAGCGCTTCAGGGAACGAGTCGCCATGCAGCACGACCTTGCCGCCACGCGAACGCACGCCTTCGACCTTGATCTCCGGGGTGGTCTTGGGCATCACGATGGTGGCCTTGATACCCAGCTCCCGGGCCGCCAGCGCCACACCCTGGGCGTGGTTGCCCGCCGATGCGGTGACCACACCGCGGGCGAGTTCTTCAGGGCTCAGTTGCGCCAGCTTGTTGTACGCCCCGCGAATCTTGAACGAGAACACCGGCTGCAAGTCCTCGCGCTTGAGCAGGACCTGGTTGCCGAGGCGCTTGCTCAGTTGCCCGGCACTGTGCAACGGGGTTTCGACGGCGACGTCGTAGACGCGCGAGGTGAGGATCTTCTTGACGTACTGTTCGAGCATCGGGAAAGCATCACTGGCCGCGGGACAAGGCCTGCGAGTCTACCCCAGCGCTACGTCGGGCGACCACAGCTGAGCCGCCCAAGCCGCTATACTAGGCAACTTTGAAACCGCCTTGCCCCTTTCGGAGCCCGCATGACCCAGGACCAACTCAAACAGGCCGTCGCCCAGGCCGCTGTCGACTTCATTCTGCCGAAGCTGGATGAAAAGAGCGTCGTCGGCGTCGGTACCGGTTCGACTGCCAACTTCTTCATCGACGCCCTGGCTCAGCACAAGAACGCCTTCGACGGCGCAGTCGCCAGCTCCGAAGCTACCGCACAGCGTCTGAAGGGCCATGGCATCCCGGTCTACGAGCTGAACAGCGTCAGCGAGCTTGAGTTCTACGTCGACGGTGCCGATGAAAGCGACGCGCACCTGAACCTGATCAAGGGCGGTGGCGCAGCGCTGACCCGCGAGAAAATCGTCGCGGCGGTGGCCAAGACCTTCATCTGCATCGCCGATGCCAGCAAGCTGGTGCCCGTACTGGGCGCCTTCCCGCTGCCGGTCGAAGTGATCCCGATGGCCCGCAGCCACGTGGCGCGCCAGCTGGTCAAGCTGGGCGGCGATCCGGTCTACCGAGAGGGTGTGGTGACCGACAACGGCAACGTGATCCTCGACGTGTACAACCTGCAGATCACCAACCCGGTAGAGCTGGAAGCACAGATCAATGCCATCGTCGGCGTGGTGACCAACGGCCTGTTCGCGGCGCGTCCGGCCGACCTGCTGCTGCTGGGTACCTCGGAAGGTGTGAAGAGCCTCAAGGCCGAGTGATGCCATCGCCGGCAAGCCGGCTCCCACAGGTACACCACAGGCCTTGAGCCATGTGAAGAACCTTGTGGGAGCCGGCTTGCCGGCGATGAGGCCAGAAAGAACACTCAGTCAGCCGGCTGCCGGAACACATAGAACAGGTTCGGCTCACTGACCAGGTAAATGGTCCCCGCCTCGTCCATCGCAATTCCCTCCGCCTGCGGCACCGTCTCCTTGAGCCCCCCGAACCCCTTGCGCAACGACAAGGTACTCAGCGGCCTGCCCTCCACATCCAGCTCCAGCACCAACCGCGATTCATCCGACAACGCCAGCAGATGCCCACTGCGCTCGTCGAACTGCAGGCTGGAAAGATCGCGCACGAACAACCGCGAGTCGCGCTTGCGGTCCTGCACCACATGCACCGCGTAAGGCTGGTCCGGGCTTTCATGGGGGAAGCCATGCACCTCGTAGATCAGCATCGGGTCGCGCTCCTTGGCCACGAACAGGCGCTTGCCCGCAGAGTCGTAGGCCAACCCCTCGAATCCCTTGTTGCCGTTCAGGCCGATGCGCAGGAACAACTGCTCCGCATCCCCGGCATCGAGGAACGCCGTGTCGTCGTCGACGCGCACGCGAATCAGCCGTTGCTGACGCTCATCGGTGATCACGTAACTGTTGGGGCCGACATACTCCACGGCTTCGGGGTCGCCGAAGCCGGTCAACGAAATGCGGCGCAGGATACGGCCGTCGAGCGACAGCTCGATCAGTTCGGAACGGGCATTGGTGACCGTGAAAAGGGTCTTGCGGTCAGGGTCGTAGGTCAACGCTGACAGGTCGTCATCCAGCCCCTCGACCGGCTGAGCTTCGATAACAACCTGGTAGCGGTCCAGCCCCATGCTCTGCTCGGCGGGTTGCCACCAGGCCTTGAGGTTGAACCAGGCGCGTTCATACAGGCGAAATTCCTGCCCGGCCAGGCCCAGTACCAGCAGCCCGGCAAGCAAGAACAGCAAAGGCAAACGCACAAAACGACGCATAACGGCAGACTCGACTCAGGGGATGGCGAATCTAACCATGGATGTCTGAAGTAAAGCTTAATCCTCGACGTCAGAAAATCCTGAAACTACTGCGCGTTCTTCTTGAAGCGGTAGAAAAGCGCCGGCTCGCTGACCATGTACAGGTTGCCCTGGTCATCCATGGTCACGCCTTCGGCCCGCGGAATGGTGTCTTCAAGCCCGTTGAAGTTACCCAGCAGGGTCATGAAGCTGACCTGCTGGCCCTGCTCGTCGAGTTCCAGCAACATGTTGGAGTCAGCCGACAATACCAGCAGATGACCGGTACGCGGGTCGATGCCAAGGGCAGACAGGTTGCGTATGTCGAGCTCGTCATTGGCCAACACCTGCTTGTCACCCTTGAGCGGGCTGCGCCCATCGGTACTCCAGGTGTAAAGCTTGGGCGGGCGCTCCTCGCCTATCACCAGGCGCTGGCGCATCGGGTCCCAGGCCACGGCCTCGAAGCCCTTGTTGCTCTTGGCCGACTGGCCCAGGTCATGGCTCGGGAAGTCGGCGTGGTTCAGCGAACGGGTCTGCGCATCCACCTTGACCACGGTCAGGTCGTGGTGGCGCTCATCGGTGATGGCAAGCTGACCGTCCTCGAGCACCGCGATACCTTCCGGGTTGCTCCAGCCCTCCAGCGGGATCTGTCGCAGCACATCGCCATCAAGGTTGAGCTCGACCAGGAACGGGTTCTTGCCCATAACCACGAACAATGTGCGGGTCTTCGGGTTGAACGCCACGTCCGAGGCTTCGTCATCATCCATGCCAGGCAACGGCTTGGCATCGATGTCGACCTGGTAATCCGGCAACCACACGCTTTCGCTGCGCTCGGCGTTGCTCTCGAAGCCTTCCTTGACCCACAGCAGGCCGCGATCATCCCAGTGCATGGCCACCGCTACGCCGTAACCGATCACTGCCGCCACGGCCAGGCCGAAGGGCCAGCGCAGATAAAAGCGGCGTTTTGGCCTTGAGGAAGCAGGGGCGCTGGAAGGAGATGCCATGCGAGGTGGTCCTGGGGAAAAGGGCGAGGGTTGGCGCATTATCCGGATGGATTGTGAAAAAAACGGTAAACCGCCTGCTTTGCGCGATCCCCCCGTGGGAGCCGGCTTGCCGGCGACAGGGCCCTGACAGGTAGTCCGACTGTGCCTGGCCCGGCCTCATCGCCGGCAAGCCGGCTCCCACATGGGTTTCGCATTCGTCTTCAAGACATGGGCAAGGATCAGAGCACCCGGCTCTCGAAGCGGCTCACGCCCGGCAGCTCCAGCACCAGCTCATCGCCCACATTGAACGGGCCAACGCCAGCCGGCGTACCCGTCAGGATCACATCACCCGCCTGCAACGAGAAATGCAGGGCCATATACTGGATCATCGGCACGATCGGGTTGAGCATCATCGCGCTGTTGCCGTCCTGGCGCACTTCGCCGTTGACGGTCAGGCGCACCGGGATATCGGTGACATCCTCAAAGGCGGCAGCCGAAACGAACGGCGGCAGCACACAGGCACCATCGAAGCTCTTGGCCAGCTCCCACGGCAAACCTTTCTCCTTGAGCTTGGCTTGCACGTCACGCAGGGTCAGGTCCAGCGCCGGCGCATAGCCGGAAATGGCGTCGAGCACCTCTTCCTCCGACGCATGGCTGGACAGCGACTTGCCCAGCAGCACCGCAATTTCCGCCTCGTAATGCACCGAGCCACGGTCGGTCGGGATCTTGAAACCGCCTTCCAGCGGCACCACGCAGCTGCCCGGCTTGATGAACAGCAGCGGCTCGCTGGGGATGGGGTTGTCCAGTTCCTTGGCATGTTCGGCATAGTTGCGGCCGATACACACCACCTTGCCCAGCGGGAAGTGGATGCGCGTGCCGTCTACGTACTGGTGCTGGTAACTCATGGCCGACTCCTAGGCTTGCTGCTTTTTATTCAGGAGCGAAGATCTTACCCGGATTCATGATGCCGTTAGGGTCGAAGACGGCCTTTATTGCCTTCATGCAGGCAATTTCTTCAGGCGAGCGGCTGTAGCCCAGGTAGTCGCGCTTGGTCATGCCCACGCCGTGCTCGGCGGAGATCGAGCCGTTGTAGCGCTGGACGATCTCGAACACCCATTTGTTGACCTTGGCGCACGAGGCGAAGAAGTCGTCCTTGCTCATGTGCTCGGGTTTGAGGATGTTCAGGTGCAGGTTGCCGTCGCCGATATGCCCGTACCAGACCACTTCGTAATCGGGGTAGTGCTCGCTGACGATCGCATCGATGTCGCGCAGGAAGGCCGGCACCTTGGAAACGGTCACGGAGATGTCGTTCTTGTACGGCGTCCAGTGGGAGATGGTTTCCGACAGGTACTCGCGCAGCTTCCACAAATTCTTCAGCTGGGTTTCGCTCTGGCTCATCACCCCGTCCAGCACCCAGCCCTGTTCGACGCAGTGTTCGAAGGTGGCCAGCGCCTCGTTGGCCACCGCCTCGGTGCTGGCCTCGAACTCCAGCAAGGCATAGAACGGGCAATCGGTGGCGAACGGAGGCGGCACATCGCCCCTGGCCATGATCTTGGCCAGGCCTTTGTCGGAGAAGAACTCGAACGCGGTCAGGTCGAGCTTGCCCTGGAAGGCATGCAGCACCGGCATGATCGAGTCGAAGTCCGGCGTGCCCAGCACCATCGCGGTGAGGTTGCGCGGAGCGCGGTCCAGGCGCATGGTCGCCTCGACCACAAAGCCCAGCGTGCCCTCGGCGCCGATGAACAGCTGGCGCAGGTCATAGCCGGTGGCGTTCTTGATCAGGTCCTTGTTCAGTTCGAGCAGCTCGCCCTTGCCCGTGACGACCTTCAGGCCGGCCACCCAATTACGGGTCATGCCGTAGCGAATCACCTTGATCCCACCGGCATTGGTGCCGATGTTGCCGCCAATCTGGCTGGAGCCGCTGGAGGCGAAGTCCACCGGGTAATAAAGGCCGTGTTCTTCGGCGCAGGCCTGCAACTGGCGAGTGATGACCCCGGGCTGGCAGACCACGGTGCGGTCAACGGCATTGAAGTCGAGAATCTGGTTCATGTAGTCGAAGGCGACCACCACCTCGCCATTGGCCGCCACGGCCCCGGCCGACAGCCCGGTGCGCCCGCCGGACGGCACCAGCGCAACGTGATGGCGATTGGCCCAGCCGACGATGGCCTGCACCTGCTCCACGGTCTTGGGGAACACGATGGCCTTGGGCGCGGGCGGATAGTGCTTGGTCCAGTCCTTGCCGAAGGCCTCCAGGGAAGCCGGGTCGGTCAGGACCTTGCCCGGGTCGACAAGGGTCATCAGTTCATCAATTACCGCAGGGTGGGTCATCGCTGGAACTCTCGACTTATTCATAGTCACCCTGAGCACTCTTCACCTGTCGGGATAAGCTCAGATTGTGTCGCGTATGCTAGCATAGCCCTCCCGCTGTTCATGCTAGAGCCGACGCCGCGCCTAGCATCACCCCTCGCCATTTTTTCTCCGGGATACAGGTTTACGCAGATGAGCAAGACTTCTCTCGACAAGAGCAAGATCAGGTTCCTTCTTCTTGAAGGTGTGCACCAGAACGCGGTCGATACCCTCAAGACTGCCGGCTACACCAACATCGAGTACCTCACTGGTTCGTTGCCAGAAGCCGAGCTGAAGGAAAAGATCGCCGATGCCCACTTCATCGGCATCCGCTCGCGCACCCAACTGACCGAAGAAATCTTCGACTGCGCCAAGAAACTGGTCGCCGTTGGCTGCTTCTGCATCGGCACCAACCAGGTCGACCTGGCAGCTGCCCGCGAGCGCGGTATCGCCGTGTTCAACGCGCCGTACTCCAACACCCGTTCGGTCGCCGAACTGGTGCTGGCCGAGGCCATCCTGCTGCTGCGCGGCATCCCCGAGAAGAACGCTTCCTGCCACCGTGGTGGCTGGATCAAGAGCGCGGCCAACTCCTTCGAGATCCGCGGCAAGAAACTGGGCATCGTCGGCTACGGCTCGATCGGTACCCAGCTGTCGGTGCTGGCCGAGAGCCTGGGCATGCAGGTCTACTTCTTCGACCCGCTGACCAAACTGCCGCTGGGCAACGCCGTCCAGGTCACCAGCCTGCACGAACTGCTTGGCCTGTCCGACATCGTCTCGCTGCACGTGCCTGAGCTGCCATCCACCCAGTGGATGATCGGCGAGAAGGAAATCCGTGCGATGAAGAAGGGCTCGATCCTGATCAACGCCGCCCGTGGCACCGTGGTCGAGCTGGACCACCTGGCCGCCGCGATCAAGGACAAGCACCTGATCGGCGCCGCCATCGACGTGTTCCCGGTCGAGCCGCGCTCCAACGACGAAGAGTTCGAAAGCCCGCTGCGTGGCCTGGACAACGTGATCCTGACCCCGCACATCGGTGGTTCCACCGCCGAAGCCCAGGCCAACATCGGCCTGGAAGTGGCCGAGAAACTGGTCAAGTACAGCGACAACGGTACTTCCGTGTCGTCGGTCAACTTCCCGGAAGTGGCCCTGCCAGCGCACCCAGGCAAGCACCGCCTGCTGCACATCCACGAAAACATCCCGGGCGTGCTCAGCGAGATCAACAAAGTCTTCGCCGAAAACGGTATCAACATCTCCGGTCAGTTCCTGCAGACCAACGAGAAAGTCGGTTACGTGGTAATCGACGTCGACGCCGAGTACTCGGACCTGGCGCAAGAGAAGCTGCAACAGGTCAAGGGCACCATCCGCTCGCGCGTTCTGTTCTGAGTGTGATCGCCGGACGAAAAAGGGAGGCCCTGGTGGCCTCCCTTTTTTTGCCTGCCGGCAGGGAGTCATTTCACCTCGACGGTGATCTTCTTCGATTCGACGGCTGGCTTGAACGGCACATGGAACTTGTCGCCCAGTACCAGCTGCAGGGTGTGCTTGCCGGGTGTCAGGGTGAGGGTGGCTTCGGTCTGCGCCTTGCCGAAGTGCAGCACTTGCGGGCCGGCTGGCAGCGCTACACCGCTCGCGGGCATCAGGCTGGTCGGCAGCGGCTGATCGGCGACAGGTTCGTTGTCGACATCAACCAGCAGGTGATGATGGCCGGTGTGCGGGGTCTGGTCACCCGCAGGCTTGAGGGTCATGCCCTCGATGCCGAACTTGACGGTGAAGGTCTTGTCGACCGTGGCGCCATCGGCGGGGGACACGATGAAGACCTTGGCATCCTTGGGTGGCTCCTGGCTCTTCAGTGCAGTGTTTGCATCTGCGGCGCTGGCCACGACTGCAGCTCCCATCAGCAATCCGGCTAAGGCAGCACGCGAAAATAGGCTGTTCATTCACTTCTCCTGTGATTCACTTGAAGACCGCGGTGTGGATAACCCACCACGGCGGTGTTTCAACATAGCCCACAAACAGAAAAATTTCAGTTACGGTTAAACCTCGCCAAGGCTTCAAGGTCATAGGCTGCGCTCGACCGCGACGAGGGAACAAAGTTGCGGCGTTAGTTATTAAACTGCCAAAAAGAAAAGGGGCATTAGATGCGTTCGACCATAGGCGTACTGCTGGCAGTACTGATCACGCCATTGGCTCAAGCCGAGCTGATAGACGAAATCGCCGACCGGGGCGAACTACGAATTGCCGTGCAGGCCGATAGCCCGCCCTACGCGTTCAAGGAAAATGACCACCTGACCGGTTTCGAGATCGAGTTCGGCCAGGCGCTGGCCAGGGAGCTCGACCTGCGCGCCGAATTCATCGAGGCGCAGACGGCAGAATTGCTGCCGGGCGTCGAAGGTGGCAAATACGATGTGGCCTTTAGTGCTGCAGGCGGTTCAGCCGAGGCGCAAGGCCCGTTCGATGTCAGCCAGCCGTTCGGCGAGAAGAAGTTCGTGATTCCGTTCCAGAAGGATAACCCGGCGTTCAAGAGCGCATTGAACAACGCCCTGCAGCGGCTCAAGGACAAGGGGTACACTTCGGAGCTTGAGCAGAAGTGGTTCAAGGGCTTGCAGGAAACGGCTACAGGGCAGTAAGGCTTTGTTGCCAGTGCTGGCCCTATCGCCGGCAAGCCGGCTCCCACAAGGTCCACCACCAACCTTCTGTGGGAGCCGGCTTGCCGGCGATAGGGCCGGTACGGTCAACATCAAACCTCAGCCAACGCCCGCTGCGCCTGTTCCAGCTCCAGCTCACTGAACACCCGCACGCCTTCGCGTCGCAGCAACGCCACGGTCACCCCCTCTCCCGCGACCTTCACCCCGGTGAACGTGCCATCGTAGACCAACCGGTTGCCACACGAAGGGCTGCCCGCCTTGAGCACCGCCACCCGGATGCCATGCCGGCGCACCAGTGCCAGGGCCTGCTGGGCCCCGGCCAGAAAGGCCGCACTGACATCCTCCCCCGCCACCGTCAGCACCTGAGCGTCGCCATCGAGCACGTCAGCGCCCTGACCACCCGGGATCTCGGCGGGTGGACGTGGCGTCGGCAGGCCGCCAGCCACTTCCGGGCACAACGCCACCACGCGCCCCTCGGCCTGCCAACGCTGCAAAAGATCAGGATATCCACTGGCCCGCCCGTCGTAGCGCACTGGCTGCCCCAGCAGACAAGCGCTGACCAGCACCTTGGGCAGTTCAGAACGGGTCATTGCCGCGGCGCCTGAACCAGCCGGTCAATGACAACCGCTCACGCCCCGCCGGCAACACTTCATGGGGTACCTCGCCGGAAAGGAATACCACCAGGCAGCCGGCCTCGGGCTGCACGTCGTGCTGCCCGCCATCCGCCAGGAACATGCGCAGCTGGCCGCCGTCCTGCGCCTGCCAGTCTTCATTGAGGTAGAACACCGCCGAAACCATGCGCCGGTCGTCGTCGCGAAAGCGGTCGAGGTGCCTGCGGTAGAAGGCGCCCGGCGGATACAGGGCGAAGTGGCATTCGAAGTCCTCAAGGCCGAGGAACAAGCCCTGGTTGATCGCCAGGCGCAGCTGGTCCATGGCCTCCAGGTACTGGTCGCAGGCTTCGGCCTGACCGGGGTCGATCCACTGGATCTGATCACCGCGGATGGTCTCGCGCACCTCCTGGCCGACACCGCGCCCAACCCCGGCAGGGTTGAGCTCGCCTTCGGCATCACGGCGCCGACATTCGGCTGCCAGCGCACGCACCAGGTCGGCAGGCAAAAACAGCGCCTGCTGGGACCAGCCACGGGTGGCCAGATCGTCGACGACGGCCGTAAGCATCGGGTTTTCAGGGGAGTTGTGCATGGCGCGCATCATATCCATTCGCCATGCCGGCGCACAGCGCCACTTGGCTGAGAACCACGCGGATAGCTCGACAAAATGGCGCCGAGCCAAGGACAATAGCCGCCTGACGACAGGAGTCCTGAATGCGCCGTCTGTTTTCCCTTTTTTTGCTGCTGATCTGCACCATGCCTGTCTGGGCAGATAGCCTCGATCAACTGTACAAGGCCGCCGGCTGGCCCGACCAGCGCGCCCACTTCAACGATGCCTTGAGCGCCGCCCAGCAGCGCTACCAGAACAGCCTGCCGCCCGCGGTCTACCAGGCACTGGTCAACAACAGCAACCAGCGCTTCCAGGCCCAGGCCATGGACCGGCGGGCCCAGGCACAGCTGCGCGCCGCCCTGCCCGACCCCGCGCCGGCATTGGCCTTCTTCCAGTCGCCGCTGGGGCGCAAGATCGTCGCCGCCGAACTGCTTGCCACGCGCAAGGACCAACTGGCCAAGAACGCCAAGGGCCTGCCAAAGATCCAGGCCAGCGACAACCGCACCCTGATCATCGGCCATCTGGCCCAGGCCTTGCCCGCTCGCGAGGCCGGTGCAGAAGTCAGCCTGGCGATCGCCGGGGTGGCCGCCGACAGCCTGAGTTCGATGATCCCCGGGCTGTTCGGCGCAAGCCAGGCCCAGAGCATGCTCGACGGCCAACGCCAGCGCCTGATGAACCAGATTGGCGAAGACCTCGACAACACCTTGCTGTATGTCTATCGCGACCTGTCCGACGCCGAACTCGAAGAATTCGCCACCTTCGCCGAATCTGCGCAGGGCAAGGCTTACTACCAGGCTGCCGTGGCCGCTGTGCGCGCGGGCCTGGCGGTCGGCAAGACCGGTGCGGACCTGAAGTGATCAGCCCAGGCGCTGGGCGATGAAGTCGAAATAGCGCTGGCGAATACTTGGCAGCTCATTGGCCAGGTGATGGCGGGCTTCGGGCAGCAGCAGGATCTGCGGCTCATCGAACTTGGCCTTCAGCACCCGCAGGTTGTAGGGCCAGTCCACCGTGCCATCGGCCTCCCCTTGCACGATCAACGGTTGCCGCGAGCTGCGCGGCGCCGCCTCGATACGCTTGACCCACGCCATCAACGCGCCGACCCAGGCTGTCGGCAGACGCCGCGGTTGCAGGGGGTCGGCTTCGAGAAATGGCAGGAAGGTCGGGTCGTTGCTGTTCTCGCTGAAGCGCCGCTCGATGCCGTTGACGAAATGGCGCAGCACCCGATAGCTGAACTTCGACCACCGCCAGGCGCGGGGCCGTACCAGCGGCGCCAGCAGGATCACCTGGCCGTCGATGGGGCTCTGTGCGCCCTTGTGCAACACATGGTCGACAGCGATGGCGCCGCCCGTGCTCTGCCCGCACAGATGCCACCGGCGCGGCAGGCCCAGTTGCAGCGCCTGCTCGAACAGGGCATCGAGCACCTGCTGGTAAAGCTCGAAATCGCTGATGCTGGCACGCTCGCCGCTGGACAGGCCGTGGCCCGGCAGGTCGCAGCTGATGACCGCATAGCCAAGTTTCAGCGCCCATTCGATCACATGGCGATAAAGGCCCATGTGGTCGTAGTAGCCGTGCAGCAGAAACAGGGTGGCGACCGGCTGCTGCGGCAACCAGACCTGCCCGACCAGCTCGAAACCCGCCGCCTGGAACCCCCCCAGCCAGCTCTGCCCCGGCATGTTCAGTCCATAAAAGCGCTGATAGTCCTGCGCTTGCGTGGACAAAGGCTGGCGTGCGCCAAGGGGCGCGAGGCTCGGGCGCAGGCGGTCGGGGGAAAAGGCAGCAGGCATCGGGTACATCCACAGCTGAGCGAGTATTGATCTGGGATATTCAGCTCTCGCCAGCATCATGGCAAGCTTGGGGCATGTGTCACCTGCACCGGCCCTATCGCCGGCAAGCCGGCTCCCACAAGGTTCTGCACCGTACCTGTGGGAGCCGGCTTGCCGGCGATAGGGCCCGTGACTCCACCACAAGGCCCAAGCGCAAACCATGCACACCCGCCTCATCAAGCCCATCCTGACCACGCTCGCACTGCTCCTTGGCGCCGCGATCCTCTGGCAGGCGTACTCCAGCTTCCAGTCCCGCTACCTGCGCCCCTTCGACAAGCAGACCACCTTCTTCGACGGCAGCCAGTTGCGCCTGCCCACCGAGTTGGCAGGTCCCGGCCCGATCCGCGTGGTGCATTTCTGGGACCCGGCCTGCCCGTGCAACGTCGGCAACCAGCAACACCTGGGCGACCTGATCAGCCAGTTCGCAGGCCAGGGCGTGACCTTCCACATCGTGCAAAAGCCCGGCAGCCACGGCCAGCTGCCCGCCAACCTCGGCAGCCTGCAACCCATCGCCCAGCTGCACGGCAGCAAGCACCTGCCTGCCTCGCCTGCAGTAGCGATCTGGGACCGCCAGGGCCACCTCGCCTACTTCGGCCCCTACAGCGAGGGCGCTGTGTGCAATGCCAGCAACAGCTTCATCGAGCCGATCCTCAAGGCCTTGCTCGACGGTCGCCAAGTGACCGCGTCCAACACGCTGGCGGTGGGCTGCTACTGCCCCTGGGCCGGCTGACGCACGCGCGCAGGATTGCCCACCACCAGCGCACCGACGGGCACATCCCGGGTCACCACGCTGCCGGCACCGACAACGGCGTTGTCGCCAATGCTCACGCCGGGCAGGACGATCGCGCCGCCGCCGATCCACACGTTGTTGCCGATGCGTACCGGCCGCCCGCTTTCCAGGCCGGTGCGACGCAGTTCGGGGTCCAGCGGATGGTCGGCGGTGTAGATCTGCACGGCCGGGCCGATCTGGCAGTCGTCGCCGATGTACACGGGCAGCACGTCGAGAATCACGCAGTTGAAGTTCATGAAGGTGTTGCGACCGACGCGGATGTTGTAGCCGTAGTCGCAGAAGAACGGCGGGCGGATCACCGTACCTTCGCCGACATGGCCGAAGTGCTCGGCGAGCAGGCCGTTGCGGGCGTCGTTGAGCAACTCGACGCTGTTGTTGTAGCGGTGCATCCAGTGCTTGTTGGCGATCTGCTCGGCCTGCAACTCGGGGCAGCCAGCGTGGTAGAGCTGGCCACTGAGCATTTTCTGCTTTTCGCTGAGGGACATGGAATCTCCTGTCGGGGGGCTATGCTCTGTCCGGAATCCGTCGATAATCGGACCACAGTTTTCGCCCGAACGCACAAGGAGTTTCGATGAAACGCAGCCTCACCCTGTTGACCGTGGTGGTGGCCGTGGCCGCCGGTGCCGGTTACTGGTACGTGCAAGGCAAGCTGCCGCAGCGTCAGGGCGAGCTGGCTGTCGCCGGGCTGCAGGCGCCGGTCAGCGTGCGCTACGACGACAGGGGCGTACCGCATCTGCAGGCGCAGAACGAACAGGACCTGTACCGCGCCCTGGGCTATGTGCATGCCCAGGACCGATTGTTCCAGATGGAGATCATGCGCCGCCTGTCCCGTGGCGAGCTGGCCGAAGTGCTCGGCGACAAGCTGGTGCCTACCGACAAGCTGTTCAGGAGCCTGCGCATCCGCGAGCAGGCTGCGCTGATGGCGCAGCGCCAGGATCACCAGGCGCCCGCCTGGCGGGCGCTGCAAGCCTACCTCGATGGCGTCAATGCCTGGCAGGCCGGCCACCCCAAGCCCATGGAATTCGACCTGCTCGGCATCACGCCCAGGCCCTTTACCGCCGAAGACACCCTGAGCATCGCCGGCTACCTGGCCTACAGCTTTGCCGCCGCGTTTCGCACCGAGCCTGCCCTCACCTACATTCGCGACCAGCTCGGCCCGCAGTACCTGAAAATCTTCGACCTCGGCTGGCAGCCCGATGGCGCACTGGCCACCCCGCTGGCGGCGGCCGACTGGCAGAGCCTGGAAGCGCTGGCCCGCCTCAGCCACGACGGCTTGCACGAGGCCGGCATCCCGCAGTTCGAGGGCAGCAATGCCTGGGCCATTTCCGGCAGCCGTACCCTCAGCGGCAAGCCGTTGCTGGCCGGCGACCCGCACATCAGCTTTGCGGTGCCGGCCGTGTGGTACGAGGCCGAGCTGTCGGCACCGGGTTTCAACCTCTATGGCTACTTCCAGGCGCTGAACCCGTTCGCACTGCTCGGGCACAACCGCGATTTCGGCTGGAGCCTGACCATGTTCCAGAACGATGACGTCGACTTGATCGCGGAAAAAACCAATCCCGCCGACAGCGAACAAGTAATGGTCGATGGCCAATGGCGAATGCTGGAAAAGACCGAGCAGCAGATTGCAGTCAAGGGCGAGCAGCCGGTGATCATCAGCTTGCGCCGCTCACCCCATGGGCCGATCGTCAACGAGGTGCTGGGCGCCACCGCCGGCACCACGCCCATCGCCATGTGGTGGGCATTCCTGGAAACCGAGAACCCGATTCTGGAGGGCTTCTACCAGCTCAACCGCGCCGACTCCCTGGCCAAGATGCGCGAGGCAGCGGCCAAGGTCCAAGCGCCGGGGCTCAACTTCGTCTGGGCGAACGCCCGTGGCGATATCGGCTGGTGGGCGGCTGCGCAGCTGCCGATCCGCCCGGACGGGGTAAACCCGGCATTCATCCTCGACGGTGCCAGCGGCCAGGCCGACAAGCGGGGTTTCTATCCGTTCAGCGTCAATCCGCAGCAGGAAAACCCGGTCAGTGGCTACATCGTCTCGGCCAACTTCCAGCCGCCTGCCGCTGTGGCGATCCCGGGTTACTACAACCTGCCTGACCGGGGCCGTCAGCTCGATCGTCACCTGGCCAACGCCGAGGTGAAATGGGACACCCAGAACAGCCAGGTCCTGCAGCTGGATACGTCCAGCGACTATGGCCCGCGCACCCTGGCGCCGTTGCTGGCGACCCTGCGCAAGGTCGCCCAGGGCGATGAAGAGCACGAACTGGTCGAGCAACTGGCGGCCTGGCGCGGCGACTATCCGGTCGAGTCCACCAGCGCCACGCTGTTCAACCAGTTTCTCTACGACCTGGCTTACGCTGCGCTGCATGACGAACTGGGCGATACCTGGTTCCCGGTGCTGATCAGCACCCGCGCCATCGATGCCGCCCTGCCGCGTCTCGCCGCCGACGCCGAGTCGCCGTGGTGGAATACCCGCGGTGCGACCCAGCGCAGCGACCGCACCAGCATCGTTCGCCAGGCCTGGCAGCAGAGCCTCAAGCACCTGCGCGATACCTTCGGCAACGACCCGGCCAGCTGGCAGTGGGGCAAGGCGCATACCCTGACGCACAACCATCCACTGGGTGTGAAGAAACCGCTGAACCTGCTGTTCAATGTCGGCCCCTTCGCCGCGCCCGGAACCCACGAGGTGCCGAACAACCTCTCGGCGAAGATCGGCCCGGCGCCATGGCCGGTCACTTACGGACCATCGACACGTCGGCTGATCGACTTTGCCGATGCCGGGCAAGCGCTGACCAGCAACCCGGTGGGCCAGAGTGGCGTGCCGTTCGATGCGCATTACGCCGACCAGGCAGAGGACTACATCAACGGAAGATTTTCCAAAGCACAAACGGGCATTATCCCGACGCAGAGCGCGTTACGCTTGGTCCCGGCACCTTAAGACCTCTTCTCAACACTATATAGGCAAGGCGATGCAGAAGAACTTCATTGAAATCGACGGCGCGCGCATGAGCTACGTCGACCAGGGCCAAGGCTTCCCCATCCTGCTCGGCCACAGCTACCTCTGGTCAGCCGCGATGTGGCAACCGCAGATCGACGCGCTGTCACGGCATTTCCGGGTGATCGTGCCCGAGCTCTGGGGGCATGGCGACTCTGATGCACCACCCGCCACCACCACCGACATGAGCGCCCTCGCCCGGCAGCATCTGGCATTGCTGGACGCGCTGGATATCGCCAGGTGCCACCTGGTCGGCCTCTCGGTTGGCGGCATGTGGGGTGTCGAACTGGCCGCCGACCACCCGGAGCGGGTCGATCGACTGGTACTGATGGACACCTACCTGGGCGCAGAACCGGAAGCGACCCGAATGAAATACTTCGCGCTGCTGGATGCCGCCAGCGCGGCGGGATGCTTCAGCGATGCCCTGCTCGATATCATCGTGCCGATCTTCTTCCACGCCGGCGGGCAGACGGTACCTGAGGTTCGCAAGCAGTTTCGGGCCGACCTCAAGGCGAGCAACGCGCAAACCATTCGCCAGAGCCTGGACCCGATGGGTCGGTTGATTTTCAGCAGGCCCGACCTGTTGCCACGCCTGGCTGAATTGGTGCGAGAACGAAGCATCGTCCTCTGTGGCGACCAGGACATCCCACGACCGCCCGAAGAGGCGGCTGAAATGTCGCGGATCATTGGCTGCCTGGCGGCGCACATTCCAGATGCAGGGCATATCTCCAGCCTGGAAAATCCGCAGGTGGTGAATGCGTTCCTGCTGAATTGGCTGCCGCGTAACGCTTGAACCGCTGCAGAAACCGAAAACAAGAACGCCGACGCGAGTGCGCCGGCGTTCTTGTAGGGAGAGCTTGCCAGGCGTATCAGAACGCCGGCAGCACCGCTCCCTGTTAGATCTTGGCCAATCGGCTCATCAACCTTTGATGCCGTACACCGAGTCTCCGACCCAGACCAACAGATCTATGCCATTGCGGGCCAATGCAATTTTCGGGACCACGATAGTCCAAGCAAAGTCTGATTCAAGCTTGAAACGCCCATCTTGCCCAAAGTCAACATCCAGATCACCTGAATCATTGACTCGATACACGTAGCCTGGCCTGGTGCTTCCTCCTGCCTGATCAATGGATGCGTGAATGATTCGATAGCCGCCGTCTGCCAACTGCGAGATCGGAGCGTTCCACCCCCGGTCATTCCCAACCTTTTCAGGAGACTCGAAGGTCAACTCAGGGCCTTCGCCGTCTTGGGTCAAACCGTATACCTTGACGACCTCATCGCTTTTTTCCACGTATTTCAAGGATTGCTGCGGGTCCAGGAATGTGCCGCCCCAACGGCCGTCGGGTTGCTGAATTCGCCATCCATCAGTACCAAATGTCTTATCCAACTCACCTTTCACGCTCAGACGCGTAAAGCCAACATGCTCTTTTCCGGCAACGCTTGCGGTTAACGTCAACAAAAGCCGGTTTTCGCCAGAAACTTCCTGAACCCACGCCTCCGCCAACGTCAGCGTTGCCGCTTGAGGGAAATCGACCTGGGCGGCTCCGCCGGCACCAAAACCCTGATCAAAATGCCCAGACTGATCAATTCGCCAGACCACAAGGCGACTTCCTGTTGTTGAAGATGGCCTCATCATTACATACAACGCACCTGACTGTTCATCATAAGCCAAAGCGCTAACACCTGCTTCTTGTGTCGAAGCCTGAAATTCACCTTGATTGCCAAAGCTGTCATCGAGTCTACCGTCGGCCAAGTAGCACTTGACTAAAACCACGTTAGATTCTTCTTCGTCCGACCATTTGCTATCGACGAGAAAAAACCGATTACCCGCCTCTTTCAACATCACGCGTTCAAAACGCCAATTCTGACTATCAGGTGCTTGCACAACACCATCAGTACCGAAGTTTCTGTCCCACGTCCCATTGCTATCATATTTGCTCACAAAAGCAATGGATTGATCATGTTGCCCCGTCAGCAGTAAGAACCCGTCATCCGAGGTGCTTTCAAGGTCATAAATAACGCCTTGCGGCCACCTACTTCTTAACGTAATCCTATCGAAGCTGGCCCGGTCATTGCGGCCCCGGCTTGCATGAATACCTGATTCAGTAGCCATCATCGATTCCTCTCATGAATGGTAGGACACTGGCGCGAAATCCCCATGCTGACTCTATTAGCCAGAGCGGGTAGCGGTCGACGGGTGTTGTACGTCGTATTGGAACTGTGGATACAGTCAGCGCCCGAGCAACCAGAAAAGCCAACCTTTGACACAGACAGCGATATCACCATCAGCATTGACCGTCCAAGCCAGACCATGCTTTCCGTTCAGGGCTTCGTATTCCAGGCTCACTGTACCCTCGGTACCAAAACTGTCATCGGGATTGCCATCACGAAGTGTTCGGCAAACCTTCACATGACCTTTATCAGGGGTATCTTCGCGCATTCCACTTCCGTGAATGAACCTGTAGTCAGCACGCTCATTACCCACGGAGCGTGCCCAGCTCCACACCCCAGGGAGGCCCGGAATCTCCAAGCGCCCAGCGGAACCGAAGGTCTGGTCATCCTTCCCATCCGAAGTGATACCGAAGATGACCATAACTTGTCGGCTAGCGTCATATTTCAGAAACTTATAGGTGCCCCCTGCATCTTTCAAACAGCCATGTCCAGGCTCACCCCATTGCTTGGTCCATACCCCTAAATTGCCGAAGTCCCTATCGACTTCCCCGGCACCATCATAGCGCTCGACATGAAGATAATAAGGATCAGGAATACCGTCTCGACGCGTGCCCATCGCCAGAATCCCCGGCTCATCAACGACGTATTTAGGCGACACTAAATTTCTTGAAAACTTATACCCTAGTTCCGCAAAACCAACATCCAGCTTTCCGGACTCATCAACACGTATCGCAACGCGTACATCAATATCACCCTGCAGGGCCACATAACCCGACAGATAGAGCGCTCTGCTTTCGAGCAACAACTCCAAGACTTGGCCGTAACTGACCCCGTTGACAGGTAGGTCAATTGCAGTTGATCCACCTTCGCCAAAGTCAGCATCCAATATTCCATCGGGCTTGTAGCGCTGGACTATGATGTGTTTTTCATCTTGCCGGCTCGCCAGCAAAATACGCCCTGAAGCATCCACTTCAACGGACGGCAGAATGCGCCCTAGTTCTATCGGTCTCCCTGAGTTGAACGCCTGATCAAGCTTACCCGTTCCATCATACTTGATCAGCCGGTAGTCCCCACTTGAATCATCACCCAGCAGCAACACACCGCCCTCGGTGGTAAAGCGGACAAAATGAATACTGATATCGACTTCGAGTGGCTGGCCCTTATTGAATTCAGGATTCAATTGCCCTGCCTGCTTCGATGCGTTCATAGGCACCTCCAATGGCTCGAATTTTATTCAACGCCATCAGGTGGCAAACCGGCTACTGGCAAAAATGATAGGTAACGGGAGATAACTTACTTGAGCCCTGCTTGGGTGGCGCAAAAAAAAACCGACGCGATTGCGCCGGTTTTTCTCTACATCAAGGCCAGGCTCAGAACGCCGGCAACACCGCACCGCTGTACTTCTTGGCGATGAATGCCTTCACCTCCGGGCTGGTCAGCGCCTTGGCCAGCTTCTGGATCGCATCGCTGTCCTTGTTGTCCGGGCGTGCCACCAGGAAGTTCACGTAAGGCGAATCGTTGCCCTCGATCACCAGCGCATCCTTGGCCGGGTTCAGGCCCGCTTCCAGCGCGTAGTTGGTGTTGATCATGTCCAGGTCGACCTGGTCCAGCACACGCGGCAGCATGGCCGATTCCAGCTCGCGGAACTTCAGTTTCTTCGGGTTCTCGGCGATGTCTTTCGGCGTGGCCAGGGCGTTTTTCGGGTCTTTCAGCGTGATCAGGCCGGCCTTCTGCAGCAGCAGCAGGGCACGGCCGCTGTTGCTGCCTTCGTTAGGGATGGCAACGGTGGCGCCATCTTTCAGCTCGCTCAGGCTCTTGACCTTCTTCGAATAGCCGCCGAAGGGTTCGACGTGCACGCCGACCACGGTTTCCAAGTGAGTGCCCTTGCCTTCGTTGAAGTTCTGCAGGTACGGCAGGGTCTGGAAGTAGTTGGCGTCCAGGCGTTTCTGGTCGACCTGGACGTTAGGTTGCACGTAGTCGGTGAAGACCTTGATCTGCAGGTCCACGCCTTGCTTGGCCAAGGTCGGCTTGATCAGCTCGAGGATCTCGGCGTGGGGTACCGGGGTGGCGGCAACGACCAGTTTCTCGGCGGCGGTGGCCAGGCCGGCGAACGACAGGGCAGCGGCCAGGGCGGTGGTCAGCAGGGTCTTCTTCATGGTGGTCCTTGTTCTGGTTCTGGGCCATCGAGGATGGCTGAAGTCGGTTGCCCAACCGGTTCACCGGGGGCGTGGGGCGGACAATACCGAGATTTTTTATTCCGGAACAATATCTTTTAATTCGCTGCTTATACCCAAAACAAATAGCCATTACCGCATTCGCTTATGAGCGCCGTCTAGCCCGCGGTGTCCGGCAGGTCGAGGTCTTCCGGGAGGATTTCCTCTCCTTCACTGACCAGCAACGCGAAGTGGATGACGTTCTCCAGTTCGCGGGTGTTGCCCGGCCAGGCATGGGCCTCCAGCAGGCGTTGCGCGGCGTCGCTGATCAGCGGCAGCGAGCGCTGCAGGCGCACGCTGTAGATACCGACGAAATACTCGGCCAGCGGCAGGACATCGCCGCGCCTTTCCCGCAAGGGTGGCAGTTCCAGCGCACCTTCGAGCAGGTACTGGTACAGCCGCTCGTTGAAACGGCCCGCACGCACCACCCGCGCAAGATCGATGCTGGTTGCCGCCACAAGTCGCACATCCACCGCTTGCGGCTGCTGTGCACCAACGCGGGTGACCTCACGGTTCTCCAGCGCTGCCAGCAACTTGCCCTGGATCTCCAGTGGCAAATCGGCGATTTCGTCCAGATACAAGGTGCCGCCGTTGGCCGAGCCGAACCAGCCAGCGCGGCTGCTGGCAGTAGCGCCCAGGGTCCCGGCGCTGTAGCCGAACAACTCGGCATCGGCGTAGGTGGGGCTGATGGCCGCGCAATTGACCGACACGAACAAACCGGCTCGGTCGCTGGCACGGTGGATCTGCCGCGCCAGCAACTCCTTGCCGGTGCCGGTCTCGCCGCGGATCAACACCGGCAGCGCTTGCGGCGCCAGGCGTTCCAGGTCCAGACGCAACTGCTGCGAGCGTGGGTCGATGAACACCAGCGCCTTGGCACGGATGCTCAGTGGGCTCTTGTCCAGTTCAGGGAAGGTCAGCAAGGGCTGGCCAAACGGGTTTGGAAAAGTCATGCGCAGCTCCCGCCCCGGGCTTCGGTGGGCCGGGCGTCAGGCAAAGGTGAACGGTAAGGGTGGATCAGGCGCGCCGCAGCGCCCGCTGCTCGACCCGGCTTTGCAGGCGGTACAGGTAGGCGAAACCCTGTTCCCAACGCTCATGCCCGGACTTGACGTTGATGTGCCCGGCATTGCTCAGCAGCCCGGCTTCGGCACCCCAGGCCTGGGCCAGGTGCAGTGCACGCGGCACGCTGACGGCCGGGTCGTTGTCGGAGCTGACCACCTGACTGGGGAACGGCAATGCCTGCATCGGGATCGGCGCGAAGTTGCGCAAGGCCGGCGCGCAGGTAGGCCGCTCGACATCCGCCGGCGCTACCAGCAGTGCACCGCGCACTTGCCGCAGCAGGCCGGGGTTGGCCTGTGCCGCCCAATGGGCGACGGTGACGCAGCCCAGGCTGTGGGCGATGAGAATCACTGGCGAACGTTCTGCAGCAATTGCCTGCTCCAGCGCTTGCACCCAGTCCTGGCGCTGCGGGGTCAGCCAGTCGTGCTGCTCGACCCGGGCGCTGTTGGGCAGGCTGCGCTGCCAGTGACTTTGCCAATGGTTGTCTGGCGATCCTTGCCAGCCCGGCACAATCAGGTAACGAATCGACTCATTGCGCATGGGGACGCCTCCAGTAAGTTTGCGTGCTTGCTGTCCAGTATAGGGATGGAGTTATATCAGCAAAGGAATAAGAAGCTATTTATTAATAACTAAAAGATACGATTGACTGACCGGCGTCAATAAAAAAAGGGCCATCCCCTGCCAAGAGATATGGCCCTAAGCACTTGCCTGAAGAGGGTTTGCCGCTCAGCGCGCGGTAATCACCGCCAGCTTGCTGATCCCCGCACGCTCGATGGCCGCCATGGCCCGCGCAACTTCGCCATAGTTCACGCCATCATCGGCCTGTAGCTGCACACGGACTTGCGCGTCCTTGTCCTTGGCCGCCTTGAGGCTGGTTTCCAGCTGGTCCGGCTGAATCTGGTCCTTGTTGATGAACAGCTTGCCGTCACCGTCGATGCTCACCACCAGCGGATCCTTCTGCTCCACCGGGGCCACCGCCTCGGTCTTGGGCAGGTTGATGGGAATGGCGTTGGTCAGCAGCGGTGCGGTGACGATGAACACCACCAGCAGTACCAGCATGACGTCCACCAGCGGCGTGACGTTGATTTCACTGAGGACTTCGTCGCTGTCCTGGGTCGAGAAGGCCATGTCAGGACGCCTCCTTCACCGGCTGGGTGAACCCGGCCTGGGGCTTGTGCACGGCGGGGTGCACCAGCACGCGGAAGGCACTCTTCTGCGCCAGGCTGTAGAAGTCGTGGGCAAAGTCATCGAGGTCGGCGGCGGTCAGCTTGAGGCGGCGGAGGAAGTAGTTGTAGACCAGCACCGCCGGCACGGCGACGGCGATACCTACGCCGGTGGCCACCAGCGCGGCGCCGATCGGGCCGGCCACGGTTTCCAGGCTGGCCGAGCCTGCTGCACTGATGCCCTTGAGCGCTTCCATGATCCCCCATACGGTGCCGAACAGGCCGATGAAGGGCGAGGTGCTACCGATACTGGCCACCACTGCCAGGCCGGTTTCCAGCGAGCGGCGCTCACGCACGATCTGCTGGCGCAGGGCGCGCTCGAGGCGGTCCTGGTGGTTGATGGCATGGCTCAGGTCACTGGCCTGGGTATCGCCAACGGCAATCGCGGCGTAACCGGATTGGGCGACACGGGCAGCCGGGCCGGGCGATTCATGGCTGATCTCGGCAGCCGAATCGAGGCTTGAAGCCGCCCAGAACTGCTGGTGGAAGCGCTTGTCCTGGTGCTTGAGCCGCACGAATTGCACGACCTTGACCAGGGCGAGGCCCCAGGTGACGACAGAAAACCCGACCAGCAGCCAGATGACTGCGCTTTCAACGGATTCGAGGGGAGATGCCAGCAGGCTCATGATGATGTCTTCCTGTGTTCTGCGAAAAAGTTAACGAAGCTTGAAATCGATCGGCACGCTGACCCAGCCGGCCTGGGCCACGTCGCCCTGCTTGGCGGGCACGAAGCTCCAGCGCTTGACCGCGGCCAGGGCGGCGGCGTCGAGGGCGTCGCGACCACTGCTTTTCTGGATCTGGATCTGCCCCGGTTTGCCGCTGGCCAGTACCTCGACCCGCAGCAGCACGGTGCCTTCCCAGCCACGGCGCTGAGCCATCTGCGGGTATTCCGGTGCCGGGTTCTTCAAGTACGCGGCATTGGCCGAGGGGGGCGTTACCGGCGCCGGTGCGGGTGGCGCGGGCGGAGCCGGGGCCGCAACCGGAGCGGGAGGTGGCGCTTCGACCGGTTTGGGCTGTGGCTTGGGCGGCTGCTTGGCCACGGGCTTTGCCAGCGGTTTCGGCTTGGGCTTGGCGGCCAGCTCGTCGACCACCGGCGGCGGTGGCTCTACCACAGGCGGTGCCGGGGCCGGCGGAGGCGGTTCGAGCACAGGCGGCGCAGGGGCTGCGAACTCGATGGTCATGGGTGGAATCTGCGGCGGCACTACCGGCAGTTCGGGCGTGGGTGCCTGGCTGACCCAGTAGCCAGCCGCGCCGTGCAAGGCCAGTACCAGCAGGGCCAACGCCAGCTTGTCGCGGCGCCTTAGGCCACTGACCGGTGTGCGTTGCAGGCGCAGCTGGCCCAATGGAAGGCGTAGCGTCCGTCCAAGCTCGACCAGGTCACCCGGGGCTGGGCGCCATGGCTGGTCGTAGGCCCTGACGGCCGACTGGACATTACCCATTGATCAAACTCCTGGGGTTCTTGATTCAGGTGTGTGGCTGAATCATCGGGGCCAGAGGCTTATCTCTTAAAGTAATGTTTAAAGTTAAAGTTAGATCATTTGCGTATATGAGATTTTGATAGATGCTGCAAGGCCGCGCCGTTCGCGGGTCGTGGGCGCTTGATCAAAACCGCATGCTTTGAAGGCATTTGAAATATTCGTGCAAGGCATGGGATTGCTGCGAGGGCTCCGCCCTCGATCGCCGGCAAGCCAGCTCCTACAAGGTCCAGCACCGAACTTCTGTGGGAGCTGGCTTGCCGGCGATGGGCTGCAAAGCAGCCCCAAAATCCATCAGGCAATAAAAAACCCGGGACCATGCCCGGGTTTTCCACTTTCAAAAGCAACTCAGATATCCGCGACCTTCTGCCAAACCTTCGGCCGGAAGAACAGTGTCTCCCCTCGCGCCAGCCCGGTCAGGCTGTCGTGGTCCTTGACCACCTCGGCCTCGATCAGCTCGCTCTGCCCTTCCACCTTCAAGGTCACCCGCGTAGTGGCACCCAGTGGCCGAATGTCACGCACCTCGGCGGCATGGTGCCCTTCGGTTTCATGGCGCGACAGCGACACCTCGTGCGGGCGGAACAGCACATGGTGCCCTTCGCTCAAGGCCAGACGGTTGGAGTCGCCCAGGAAGTGGTACACGAAGTCGTTGGCCGGCTTCTCGTACACCTCGCCCGGCGAGCCGATCTGCTCGATCACGCCCTTGTTCATCACCACGATGCGATCCGCCACTTCCATCGCCTCTTCCTGGTCGTGGGTGACGAACACCGAGGTCAGGTTGATGTCCTCGTGCAACCGCGCCAGCCAGCGGCGCAGTTCCTTGCGCACCTTGGCATCGAGCGCGCCGAACGGCTCGTCGAGCAGCAACACCTTGGGCTCCACCGCCAGGGCACGGGCCAGGGCGATACGTTGGCGCTGCCCACCGGAAAGCTGTTCGGGGTAGCGGTCGGACAGCCAGTCCAGCTGCACCATGTTCAGCAGCTCATGGACCTTTTCGGCGATCTTGCTCTCGCTCGGACGTTCGCCCTTGGGCTTCATGCGCAGGCCGAAGGCGACGTTGTCGAACACGCTCATGTGGCGGAACAACGCGTAGTGCTGGAACACGAAGCCGACGTTGCGATCGCGCACGTCATGGCCGGACACGTCCTCGCCATGGAACACGATGCTGCCGTCGTCGGGTGTTTCCAGGCCGGCAATGATCCGCAGCAGAGTGGTCTTGCCGCAGCCGGACGGGCCGAGCAGGGCTACCAGCTCACCGCTGTGGATATCCAGGTTGATGTTGTCCAGGGCCTGGAAGCTGTTGAAGCGCTTGCTGACGTTACGAACTTCGATCGACATGAATCATTCCTCCGCGGCGCTATGGCGCAGGCGGTTAATACGGTTCTCGCTCCACTGCTTGAGCAGCAGGATGAAGAGCGCCAGGATCAGCAGCAGGCTGGCCACGCTGAAGGCCGCGACGTGGTTGTACTCGTTGTAGAGGATTTCCACGTGCAGCGGCAAGGTGTTGGTCACGCCGCGGATGTGGCCGGACACCACCGACACCGCGCCAAACTCGCCCATGGCCCGCGCGGTGCACAGCACCACGCCGTAGATCAGGCCCCATTTGATATTGGGCAAGGTCACGTGCCAGAACATCTGCCAACCGTTGGCGCCCAGCAGGCGCGCGGCCTCCTCCTCTTGCGTGCCCTGCTCCTGCATCAGCGGGATCAGCTCACGGGCGACGAAGGGCACGGTGACGAAGATGGTCGCCAGCACGATGCCGGGCAAGGCGAACACGATCTGGATATCGTGGTCCTGCAACCAGGGCCCGAACAGGCCCTGGGCGCCGAACATCAGCACGTAGACCAGGCCGGCGATCACCGGCGACACCGAGAACGGCAGGTCGATGAGGGTCACCAGCACGCTCTTGCCGCGGAAGGTGTACTTGCTCACGCACCACGCGGCGCTCAGCCCGAACAGCAGGTTCAGCGGCACCGAGATCACCACCGCCAGCAGGGTCAGTTGCAGTGCCGACAAGGCATCGGGTTCGAAGATCGCTTCGAAGAAGGTGCCGAAGCCGTTCTTCAACGCCTGCGACACCACGATCACCAGCGGCAGCAGCAGGAACAGCGCGAACACCAGCCAGCCAAGGCCGATCAGGATCCGCCGCGAAGTGGCGCTGCCACGCCGGGCGGCATTGGCGGCGGCGCTGGTGCTCAGGGATGAACTGGACATAGCCGGGCCTCCTTCAAGGGGTTTCGATACGGCGCTGCAGCAGGTTGATCAGCAGCAGCAGGATGAAGGAAACCACCAGCATCAGCACGCCGATGGCGGTCGCGCCGGTGTAGTCGTACTGATCGAGCTTGACCATGATCAGCAGGGGCAGGATCTCGGTCTTCATCGGCATGTTGCCGGCAATGAAGATCACCGAACCATACTCGCCCACACCACGGGCGAAGGCCAGGGCGAAGCCGGTGAGCCAGGCTGGCAGCAGGGCCGGCGCCAGTACGTGGCGGAACACCTGCAAAGGTTTCGCGCCCAGGCATGCTGCGGCTTCCTCGACTTCACGCGGGATGTCGGCAAGCACCGGCTGCACCGTGCGCACCACGAACGGCAAGGTGACGAAGGTCAGCGCCAGGGTGATGCCCAGCGGTGTGTAGGCGATCTTGAAACCCAGGTCGGTGGCGAACTGGCCGACCCAGCCCGAAGGCGCATACAGGGCGGTCAGGGCGATACCGGCGACGGCCGTGGGCAAGGCGAACGGCAGGTCGATCATTGCATCGATGACCTTGCGCCCGGGGAAGTTGTAGCGCACCAGCACCCAGGCCAGCAGGGTGCCGATCACGCCATTGATGATGGCGGCGAACAGGGCGGTGCCGAAACTCAGTCGCAGCGCGGCGATCACCCGCGGCGCACTGATGACGTTCCAGAACTGCTCCCAGGTGAGCTGCGCGGCATGCACGAACATGGCGGCCAGCGGTATCAGCACGATCAGGCTGAGGTACACCAAGGTGTAGCCCAGCGTCAGCCCGAAGCCGGGTATGACGGGGGAAATGCGACGTGACATAAATATCCCTGGTTGAACGCACGAAGCCCGGCGGTTATGCCGGGCCGGTGCAAGCTTCTGAATCCTGGGGCTGCTGCGCAGCCCCTGCATTTTCACTGTGCCTGGTAGATCTGGTCGAACACACCGCCGTCATTGAAAAATTTCGGCTGTGCAGTCTTCCAGCCACCGAAGTCCTTGTCGATGGTTACCAGGTCCAGTTTCGGGAATTGCTTGCCGAATTCGGCAGCGACCTTCTCGTCACGCGGACGGTAGAAGTTCTCGGCAGCGATTTTCTGGCCAGCCGGGCTGTACAGGTGCTTGAGGTATTCCTCGGCGATCTTCTCGTTGCCCTTCTTCTCGGCGTTCTTGTCGACCACGGCCACCGGCGGCTCGGCGAGGATCGACAGCGACGGCACGACGATCTCGAACTTGTCACTGCCACCGTCTTCCTTGAGCGCCAGGAAGGCTTCGTTTTCCCAGGCCAGCAACACATCGCCCTGGCCGTTGTTGACGAAGGTGATGGTCGAGCCACGGGCGCCGGTATCGAGCACCGGCACATGCTTGAACAGCTCCTGCACATAGGCCTTGGCCTTGTCTTCGCTGCCACCCTGCTTCAGGCCGTAGGCCCAGGCGGCGAGGAAGTTCCAGCGTGCGCCACCGGAGGTTTTCGGGTTGGGGGTGATGACCGAGACGTCCTTCTTGATCAGGTCGCCCCAATCCTTGATGCCTTTCGGGTTACCCTTGCGGACCAGGAACACGATGGTCGAGGTGTACGGGGTGCTGGCATCCGGCAGGCGCTTCTGCCAGTCCGCCGGCAGGGTCTTGCCGAGCTTGGCGATTTCATCGATGTCGCCCGCCAGGGCCAGGGTCACCACGTCGGCGCGCAGGCCGTCGATCACTGCCCGGCCTTGCTTGCCGGAGCCACCGTGGGACTGCTGGATCTTCACCTTGTCATCCGGGTGAGCCTGCTGCCAGTGCTTGATGAATTCGGCGTTGTACTGCTGGTACAGCTCGCGGGTCGGGTCGTAGGACACGTTCAGCAGTTCGTAGTCCTTGGCGATGGCGGAACCGGCAAAAACGGCACTGGCCAGGGCGGCGAGCGCATAACGGCGGATGGACATGGTGAAGCTCCCGATTGGCATTTTTTCTAGTTTTGAAGGGGGGGGCGTATCAGCCGGGCTTGTTGCCGGGCTGTTGCAGGCGGAACTTCTCCTTGCGCTCGATCTGCACGACCTGGGCGTTGTGCACGGTGATCTCCACCGCACCGAAACGCAGGTCGCGCAGGGCGCTCTGGATCTCACGCAGAATGGTGGCTTCGTCCTGACCGTCGATGCTTCGCAGCGATGCGCTCATGCTCGTTCTCCTGTGAACAAGGGTGCCGGGCAGAGGTTTTGGAAGGGGTTTGCGCCTGGCTTGAAACCAATAGTAGTGAGGCGCGGATATTCTTAAAAATACTGTTTAAGAATGTTTATATAACTGTTTTTGTTTGGGTGGCCCTATCGCCGGCAAGCCGGCGATAGCGCACTTGCAATCAACAGATCAGCTGGCCTTGTTCGGCTCGCGGATCTTGTACCAGGCCACATACAGCGCCGGCAGGAACAGCAGCGTCAGCAGCGTTGCACTGATGATACCGCCGATCATGGCGTAGGCCATCGGCCCCCAGAACACCTCACGGGCGATCGGGATCATGCCCAGGCTGGCAGCCGCCGCCGTCAGCAGGATCGGCCGGCGGCGGTGGTTGGTGGCTTCCACGACCGCATCCCAAGGCGAATAACCCTGCGCCTCGAACTCATCGATCTGGGTCACCAGGATCACCGAGTTACGGATGATGATGCCCGCCAGTGCCAGAATGCCGAGGATCGCCACGAAGCCCATGGGCGTGCCCGTTGGCACCAGCGCCAGGACCACGCCGATCACCCCCAGCGGCGCCACGCTGACCACCAGGAACAGTTTCTGCGTGCTGTGCAGCTGGATCATCAGGAAGGTCGCCATCAGGAACAGCATCAGCGGGATGACCTTGCGGATCGGGCCCTGGGCCTTGGCACTCTCCTCCACGGTACCGCCGGTTTCCACCTGATAGCCGACCGGCAACTTGCTGGCGAACTCGTCGATGCTCGGTTTGAGCTGGGCCACCAGGTCGGTGGGCTGGATATCGCCATTGACCGAAGACTTGATGGTGATGGTCGGTTTCCGGTCGCGGCGCCACACCAGCGGTTGCTCCAACTCGTAGCGCACGGTGGCGAACGACAGCAGCGGTATCGAGGTGCCGCTTGGGGTAACGATCTGCAGGTTCTGCAACGTGTCCGGCGAGCCCCGCTCGCTGTCCACGGCGCGCGCGATGACATTCACCAGGTAGATGTTGTCGTTCACCTGGGTCACCGGCGCACCGCTGACGATGCTGTTCATCACGTTGGCCACGTCCTCGGAAGACAGCCCCAGCTGGCGCGCCTTGTCCTGGGCGATTTCCACCCGCAGTACCTTGCCGGGCTCGTTCCAGTCGAAGATCATCTCGCCGATGTGCTCGTTGCTGTCGAGCAAGGTGGCCAGGTCGATGGCATGCTTGCGCACCAGATCGATGTTCGGGCCACTGACCCGGTACTGCATCGGCCGCCCCACCGGCGGGCCCATTTCCAGCGACTGGACGTTGGTGCCGACGCCGACGAACTCTTCGTGCAGGATCTTCTGCAGGCGCGCCATCATCCCCGCGCGCTCCTTGAAGCCTTTGCTGACGATCACCAACTGGGCGTAGTAGGGGTTCTGCAACTGCTGGTCCAGTGGCAGGTAGAAGCGAATGGCGCCCTCGCCGATATAGGTGCTCCAGTGCACCAGGTCCGGGTCGTCCTTGATGCGCGCCTCGAAGCGGTCGACCACCTTGCGCGTCTCTTCGATCGAGGCGTTTTGCGGCAGGTTGAGGTCGACCAGGATTTCCGGACGGTCCGAGGACGGGAAGAACTGGTTCTGCACGAAGCGCAGGCAGAACAGCGACAGGGCGAACAGCAGCACCGTGCCGATGATGGTCAGCCAGCGGTGGCGCATGCACCATAGCAGCCCGCCTTCGAACGCCCGCCCGACCCGACCGGGTTCGGCCTCGTGGGCCTTGAGCTTCTCGGCCTTGAGGATATGCACGCCCAACACTGGCGCGAAGAACACCGCCACCACCCAGGACACGATCAGCGCCACGGCGATCACCGCGAACAAGGTGTAGGTGTACTCACCGGCCGAACTGCCATTGAGGCCGATCGGCACGAAGCCGGCCACGGTCACCAAGGTGCCGGTCAGCATGGGGAAGGCCGTGGAGGTGTAGGCGAACGTCGCCGCCTGCTCCTTGGTATCCCCCAGTTCCAATCGTGTGACCATCACCTCCACGGTGATCATCGCATCGTCCACCAGCAAACCCAGGGCAATGATCAGTGCGCCCAGCGAGATCCGCTGCATGGTGATGCCGCTGTACTCCATGAACACGAAGACCATGGCCAGCACCAGCGGGATCGAACAGGCTACCACCAGGCCGGCACGAATCCCGAGGCTTACGAAACTCACCGCAAGGACGATCACCACCGCTTCGAACAGGGCGCTGGTGAAGCCACCGACCGCCTCTTTCACCACCACGGCCTGGTCCGACACGGTGTACACGCCGACGCCCACGGGCAGGTCGTTGATCACGCTGTCCATCTTCTTCTTCAGCGCAGCACCGAATACCTGCATGTTGCCGCCGGCCTTCATGCCGATCGCAAGGCCGATGGCGGGTTGGCCGTTGTAGCGGAACATCGGCGAAGGCGGGTCGACGTAGCCGCGCTCGATTTCGGCGATATCACTGAGGCGGAAGAAGCGGTCGTTGATGCGCAGGTTGACCGTCTGCAGGTCTTTCTCCGAGGCGAACTGCCCGGTGGTCCGTACCGAAATGCGCTCAGGCCCGGCCTCGATCACACCCGCCGGGGTCACGGCGTTCTGCTGTTGCAGGGCCTGCATGACCTGGCGCTGGTCGATGCCCAGGGCCGCCAATTTGCGCGTGGAGAAATTCAGGTAGAGCACTTCGTTCTGGGTGCCGACCAGCTCGATCTTGCCGATGTTGGGCACCTCGCGCACCTCGGCGCGGGTTTGTTCCACGTAGTCGCGCAGCTGACGATGCGTCAGGCCGTCGGAGGTAAAGGCGTAGATCGAGCCATACACGTCACCGAACTCATCGTTGAACGCTGGCCCTTGGATACCTTGCGGAAACTGGCCGCGGATATCCTGGATCTTCTTGCGCACCTGGTACCAGATTTCCGGGATGTCGGGCGCCTTGGTGGTATCGCGCAAGTAGACGTAGACCGTGGACTCGCCGGGGCGGGTGTAGCTCTTGGTGTAATCGAGGGAATCGAGTTCCTCGAGCTTCTTCTCGATACGGTCGGTGATTTGATACAGCGTCTCGTCCTGGGTCGCACCGGGCCAGCGGGTCTGGATCACCATGGTCTTGATGGTGAACGACGGGTCCTCCTCACGGCCCAGGTTGAAGTACGAAAAAATGCCCATCAGCAGGCCGACGAACATCAGATACCAGACGAACGACTGGTGACGCAGTGCCCATTCGGAGAGGTTGAAGCTTCCTTTCATTGTGAATCCTCGTCGAATGTGACCTTCTGGCCTGGCTTGAGACTGTTTACGCCGGCGGTAACGACACGTTCGCCAGGCTGCACGCCGGATGCCAGCACGATGCTGTCGTCCGTGCGCTCGATCAACTTCACGTCACGCATGGCGACGGTTTTCTGCTGCGGGTCGATCACCCACACTTGCGTCTTGCCCTCGTGTTCCAGCAGCGCACTGCGGGGCAGTTCGCTGCGCGGGGAAATCGCCGAGGTCAGGGTGACGCTGATCGCGGTGCCCAGGTGGAAGGCACTGGGCGTGCTGGCCAAGGTCAGGCGGGCGCGCCGCGTGCGGGTGGCTGCGTCGGCCTGGGGCCCCAGTTCGCGCAGGGTGGCGGTGGTATTGATGCTGCTGTCCAGTTGCGAGGCGACGGTGAAGGTGAGGTCCTTGGTCAGCGCCTCGGCAATGCCGATCGGCAGATCGATCACTGCTTCCTTGACGTCCGGGCGAGCCAGGGTGACCACCGGCTGGCCCGCTGTCACCGTCTGCCCGGCCTCGGCCTGCCAGTTGGTGATGACCGCCGCATGGTCGGTGCGCAGCGTGCTGTAGTCGAGCTGGTCGCGCGCCTGGCTGACGGCCGAGCGGGCCTGCTCCAGGCTGGCACTGGTGGTTTTCAGGTCGGTCTGGGCGATGTCCAGCTGTGCCTGGGCACCGACGCCGCGGTCGTACAGCTGTTGCTGACGACGGGCATTGGCCTGGGCGTTGATCCATTGCGCCTGGATCTTGGCCAGGTCGCCCTCGGCGGCACGCAGCTGGTTCTGCTGATCGGTCGGGTCGAGCGTGGCCAACGTGTCGCCAGGCTTGACCTGGGCGCCCACGTCGAGCCAGCGACGGGCGATGCGCCCGGCAACACGAAAGCCCAGGGTGCTTTCAAAGCGCGCCTGGATAGTCCCGGCGAAGCGACCCAGATGCGACTGGTCCTGGGCTTCCACCAGGGTCGAAAGCACCGGGCGCACGGCTTCGGCGGGCGCTTCTTCTTTGCCGCAGGCCGTCAACAGCAGGCCGCTGGCAAGCACGAACAACATTCGCCTCATGGTGCGGCTCCTCCATCCTTGGCATCGACCTTCTGCACTTGCATGCCTGGATGCAACAGCTGGCCACCACTGACCACGACGGTCTCGCCCCCTTTGATACCTTCGGCGATGACGACCTTGCCGGTGAGGTAGCGGGCCACCTGGACCTTGCGCAATTCGACCTTGTCGTCGGCACCCACTACCCATACGCCAGGCTCGTGCACATCCTTGGTCAGCGCAGCCCAAGGCAGCTCGATGCTCGGCCGCCCCTGGGCATTGGCCGTGGCGGTCACCGGCGAGCCCAGCTGCATGGCCGGCGGTACGTTGCGCAAGGACACCTTGACCTGCACCGTGCCACTTTGCGCCGACACCGTCGGGGTGATTTCGCGAACGAAGCCCTGGGCCTGGACCTTGGGGTCATCCAGCAGGCTGACGATGACCCCGGCGTCGCTGGGTGGCGACACCAGCAGCGATTCATAGACGTTGAACACCGCGTCGCGGTCGCCATCGCGGGCCAGGGTGAAGATCGGCATGGTCGCCTGGACCACCTGGCCGACCTCGGCCTGACGCGCGGTAATCACGCCATCGGCCTCGGACACCAGCGCGGTGTAGCTCAATTGCTCATTGGCGTTGGCCAGTTGCGCCTGGGCGGCCTTGAGTGCGCTCTGGTTGCTGCGCAGCGCCGCCTCGGCCGAATCGTATTCGCTTTGGCTGGTGTAGCCCTTGGGCAGGAGTTTCTGTTGCCGCACGAACGCGGCGCTGGTCTGTGTCACCCGCGCCTGGGCGGCGAACACTTCGGCCTTGGCCGAGTCGACGTTGTTCTGCAGGTCTTTCGGGTCGAGCCGCGCCAGCACCTGGTTGGCCTTGACGTGATCGCCCACATCGACGCTGCGCGAGATGATCTTGCCGCCCACGCGAAATGACAGGTCGGTCTGCACCCGTGCCTGAACGTCGCCGGTGAGGGTAACCCTGGCCGCGAAATCGGTGGGTTGGACTTGAAGCACGCCCACCCGGGGCTTGGGCTCTGGTGGTTGTTCCTTGCTACAGCCCGTTAGCAAGTACAGCAGGCCGAGGCCTGCCATAAACAGTGGACGCGTGACCCTCATGCAGGCTCCTAAGCTTGCGCGCAAAACAATTCGAAAAGTTGCGACTGTTAGCGTAGATCAGGGTTCGACAAACGGCACTGACAAGGATCAGTTGGTAATCGATGGTGAGCAGGATAATCAGGAGGCAGCGCGATTCGCTGTGGGAGCCGGCTTGCCGGCGATGAGGCCAGAGCGGGTGGAAGACCGTTAGGGCGCTATCGCCGGCAAGCCGGCTCCCACAGGGTGCATCACCGCTTTGAAAGCCTGTGATGTACCTGTGGGGGCGGGCTAACAGCCGGTCAGGCCGACGCAGCAGCGGGCGCTGGGCGCTTGATCTGGGGCTGCGACACGTTGGCTGCAGCACCTTCCTCGATGGCCTGCTGGATCGCCTTGCGACGACGCTCTTCGGCCTGGCGGCTGAAGTACCAGACAAAGAAGGTCACCAGCGACACCGACAACAGGATCAGGCTGGCCACGGCGTTGATTTCCGGCTTCACGCCCAGGCGCACTGCCGAGAACACTTCCATCGGCAAGGTGGTCGATCCCGGCCCGGACACGAAGCTGGCCAGTACCAGGTCATCCAGCGACAGGGCGAACGACATCATGCCGCCCGCCGCCAGCGACGGCGCGATCATCGGGATGGTGATCAGGAAGAACACCTTCCACGGCTTGGCACCCAGGTCCATGGCCGCTTCCTCGATCGACAGGTCCAATTCACGCAGGCGTGCCGACACCACCACCGCCACATAGGCCGCGCAGAACGTGGTGTGGGCGATCCAGATGGTGACGATGCCACGTTCCTGCGGCCAGCCGATCATCTGCGCCATGGCCACGAACAGCAGCAACAGCGACAGACCGGTGATCACCTCGGGCATGACCAGCGGCGCGGTGACCAGGCCACCGAACAGCGTGCGGCCCTTGAAGCGGGTGACCCGGGTCAGCACGAAGGCCGCCAGGGTACCCAGTGCCACTGCGGCCACCGCCGTGTAGCAGGCGATTTCCAGCGAGCGCATCACCGAGCCCATCAGCTGGGTGTTGTCGAGCAGGCCGACGTACCACTTCACCGACCAGCCGCCCCACACCGTCACCAGCTTCGAGGCGTTGAACGAGTAGATCACCAGGATCAGCATCGGCAGGTAGATGAACAGCAAGCCGAGCACCAGCATCAGCTTGGAGAAACCGAAGCGCTTCATGCCCTGCCCTCCATTTCTTTGGCCTGGCTGCGGTTGAACAGCAGGATCGGCACGATCAGGATCGCCAGCATCACCACTGCCAGGGCGGAAGCCACCGGCCAGTCACGGTTGTTGAAGAACTCTTGCCACAGCACCTTGCCGATCATCAGGGTTTCCGGGCCGCCGAGCAGTTCAGGAATCACGAACTCGCCCACCACCGGGATGAACACCAGCATGCAGCCGGCGATGATGCCGTTCTTCGACAGCGGCACGGTGATCTTCCAGAAGCTGTTGAAGGTGCTCGAACCCAGGTCCGATGCCGCTTCGAGCAGGCTCTGGTCGTGCTTCACCAGGTTGGCGAACAGCGGCAGGATCATGAACGGCAGGTACGAATAGACCACGCCGATGTACACCGCCAGGTTGGTGTTGAGAATCTGCAGCGGTTGGTCGATCAAGCCGAGCCACATCAGGAAGGCGTTGAGCAGGCCGTTGTTGCTGAGAATACCCATCCAGGCATAGACGCGGATCAGGATCGCGGTCCAGGTCGGCATCATGATCAGCAGCAGCAGGACCGTCTGGGTTTCCTTCTTGGCGTTGGCAATGGCGTAGGCCATCGGGTAGCCGATCAGCAGGCACAACAGGGTGCTGAAGAAGGCCATCTTCAGCGAGCCCAGGTAGGCCGAGATGTACAGCTCATCCTCGGTCAGCAGGCCATAGTTGGCCAGGTTCAGCACCAGCTGGACCTTGTCCTCGACGTAGCTGTAGATCTCGGTATACGGCGGGATCGCCACGTCGGCTTCGGCGAAGCTGATCTTCAACACGATGAAGAACGGCAGCATGAAGAACAGGAACAGCCAGATGAACGGCACGCCGATCACCACGTGCCGCCCCTCCGGGGTAAGACGCTGGAACGCTCGCTTGAGCTTGCGAAGTTTCATGACCGCAGTACCACGCCGCTGTCGTCTTCCCACCACACGTACACTTCATCGCCCCAGGTCGGCCGGGTGCCCTGGCGCTCGGCGTTGGCGACGAACGACTGGACGATCTTGCCGCTCGGCAGCTCGACGTAGAACACCGAGTGGCCACCCAGGTAGGCGATGTCGTGGACCTTGCCGCGCGACCAGTTGTGTTCGCAGGTCGGCTGCTGGGAGGTAACCAGCATCTTCTCGGGGCGCAGGGCGTAGGTGATGTGCTTGTCTTCCACCGAGGTGGTGATGCCGTGGCCGACGTAGATCTTGCGCTCCAGTTCAGGGCTGGCAATGATCGCGTGGCCTTCGGCGTCGTCGACCACTTCACCTTCGAACAGGTTGACGTTGCCGATGAACTCGCACACCAGGCGGCTGGTGGGGGTCTCGTAGATGTCCACCGGCGAGCCGATCTGGGCGATCCAGCCCAGGTGCATGATGGCGATGCGCTGGGCCATGGTCATGGCCTCTTCCTGGTCGTGGGTCACCATCACGCAGGTCACGCCCACGCGCTCGATGATCTCCACCAGTTCCAGTTGCATCTGCGAACGCAGTTTCTTGTCCAGGGCGCCCATCGGTTCGTCGAGCAGCAGCAGTTTCGGACGCTTGGCCAGCGAACGGGCCAGGGCCACGCGCTGGCGCTGGCCGCCGGAGAGCTGGTGCGGCTTGCGCTTGGCGTACTGGGTCATGTGCACCAGCTTGAGCATCTCAGCCACGCGGGCATCGATCTCGGCCTTGGGCATCTTGTCCTGCTGCAGGCCGAAGGCGATGTTCTGCGCCACGGTCATGTGCGGGAACAGCGCGTAGGACTGGAACATCATGTTGATCGGCCGCTCGTAGGGCGGCATGTCGGTGATGTCGACGCCATCGAGGAAAATCCGCCCTTCAGTAGGGCGCTCGAAACCGGCCAGCATGCGCAGCAAGGTCGATTTACCGGACCCGGAGCCACCCAGCAAGGCGAAGATCTCGCCTTTGCGGATTTCCAGGGACACATCGTCCACCGCTACCGTTTCGTCGAACTTTTTTGTGACCCGGTCGATCTTGACCAGCACCTGCTTGGGTTGCTGGCCACCCTCGAGGGCTTTCTTATAGGCACCGGAGGCAACTGCCATGAGTGAAACTCCCAACAAGATTTTGTTGCCCGCCGCGGCTTTTGCAGCGGGCCTGGATTGTTACTTGCCCGACTTGACCTTGGTCCAGCTGCGGGTCATCAAACGTTGCACCTTGGGTGGCAACTCACTGTTGACGAACATCTTGTCCAGCACTTCCTGCGGTGGGTAAACCGCGGCGTCAGTCCTCACGGCCTGGTCCATCAGGTCGCCAGCCTTGGGGTTCGGGTTGGCGTAACCGACGTAATCACTGACCTGGGCGATAACCTCAGGTTTCAGCAAATAGTTGATGAAGGCGTGGGCCTCTTTCACGTTCTTGGCGTCCTTGGGGATCGCCAGCACGTCGAACCAGAGGTTGCCACCTTCCTTGGGAATCGCGTATGCCAGGTTCACGCCCTTTTTCGCCTCTTCGGCGCGGGCCTTGGCCTGGAACACATCGCCGGAGAAACCTGCCGCGACGCAGATGTCGCCGTTGGCCAGGTCGGTGATGTACTTGGACGAGTGGAAATAGGTCACGTACGGACGCACGGCCAGGAGCTTCTGCTCGGCCTTTTCGTAGTCCTTGGGGTCGGTGCTGTTGGGATTGAGGCCCATGTAGTTGAGCACCGCCGGGAGCATTTCGTCCGCCGAGTCGAGGAAGGCCACACCGCACTTGGAGAGCTTCTTCATGTTCTCGGGTTCGAACAGCACGGCCCATGAGTCGATGGTGTCCACGCCCAGCGCGGCCTTGACCTTGTCGACGTTGTAGCCGATGCCATTGGTGCCCCACAGGTAAGGCACGGCGTACTGGTTGCCCGGATCGTTCTTTTCCAGGCGTTTCATCAGCGCCGGGTCCAGGTTGGCGTAGTTCGGCAGCAGCTTCTTGTCGAGCTTCTGGAACGCGCCCGCCTTGATCTGCTTGCCGAGGAAATGGTTGGACGGCACCACCACGTCATAGCCGGTGTTGCCGGCCAGCAGCTTGCCTTCCAGGGTTTCGTTGGAGTCGAACACGTCTTGCACAGGCTTGATGCCCGTGGCTTTCTCGAAGTCCGCGAGGGTGGTCGGGCCGATATAGTCGGACCAGTTGTAGAAATGCACCGTTGGCGCCGCTTGGACGCTGCATGCCAGCGTCAGGCCCGCTCCAGCCATCAAGGCCTTGCGTAGTAGGGAAATAGACAAGTGGGTGGTCCTCACAATCAGTGCCTTGGTCACGGCGCAGTGTTGCTGCGCAGGCAAAACCGGCGCGCAACTTACCTTCGCAGCTTCGATGCCGCAATCATCAATTGCCATTCACTGGCTCTGGGCCGGAAAACCCCGGCCCAGAGGTATTGCATCGGGCTTACTTGCCCGACTTGATCTTGGTCCAGCTGCGGGTGATTTCGCGCTGGGCGGTCTTCTCTGGCGCCTTGATGGCGTACAGTTGCGCCTTCACTTCCTCGGACGGGTAGATCGCCGGATCGCCGGTGATTTCCTTGTCGACGAACTCGGTGGCCGCCTTGTTGCCGTTCGGGAAGCGCACGGCGTTGGTGATGCCGGCCATCACTTTCGGCTGCAGCAGGTATTCCATGAACTTGTAGGCCGCGTCGACGTTCTCGGCGTCTTTCGGAATGGCGACCATGTCATAGAAGGTGCCGGCACCTTCCTTCGGAATGACATAGCTCAGCTTGACCTTGTCGCCAGCCTCGTGGGCACGCGCCTTGGACTGCTCGATGTCACCCGAGTAACCCACCGCCACACAGATGTTGCCGTTGGCCAGGTCGGAGATGTACTTGGACGAGTGGAAGTAGGTGATCGACGGACGGATTTTCAGGAACAGATCTTCGGCGGCTTTCAGATCTTCCTTCTTGGTGCTGTTGCTCGGCTTGCCCAGGTAGTGCAGCGCGGCCGGGATCATCTCGGTCGGTGCATCGAGGAAGCTCACGCCACAGCTCTTGAGTTTTTCGAGGTTCTCGGGCTTGAACACGACATCCCACGAGTCGATCTTGTCCACGCCCAGCGCGGCCTTGACCTTCTCCGGGTTGTAGCCGATGCCAATGGAGCCCCACATGTAGGGGAAGGCGAACTTGTTGCCTGGGTCGCTGGCATCGCCAACAGCCTTGAGCAGGGCCGGGTCGAGGTTGTTCCAGCTCGGCAGCTTGGAGCGGTCCAGTTCCTGGTAGACGCCAGCCTTGATCTGCTTGGCCAGGAAGTTGTTGGACGGCACGACGATGTCATAGCCGGACTTGCCAGCAAGCAGTTTGGCTTCAAGGGTTTCATTGCTGTCGAAGACGTCGTAGACGACTTTGATGCCGGTCTCTTTTTCAAAGTTGGCCACGGTGTCCGGGGCGATGTAGTCCGACCAGTTGTAGACGTGCAGCACCTTGTCGTCAGCTTGAACAGCGGTAGCCATGGCACCCATCAGGGCTGCGGCCAGCAACGTCTTGCCCATTTTCTTCATGCGTCATGCTCCAGATTTTTTTGATTAGCCATCCGTTCAGCAGCCAGGTCCCGCAGTACACGCGTCGAGCGACTGAAACAGTCGCTAGTCTGGCAAGTTACAAGGCGCTGTTTCAAGGAAAGCAGCCCCTTGCAACCAACTAATGTCACAACGCTAGCCTAGCAAAGGCTCACTGGATCGCTTCGAGGGTCAGATCCAGGCACTTGCGCGCCTTTTCAACCAGCTCGTCGACCTCCGCATGGCTGATCACCAGCGGTGGTGCAATGATCATGGTGTCGCCTACGGCACGCATGATCAGGCCGTTCTCGAAACAGAAGTTGCGGCATACCATGCCCACGCCCTTGCCCTCGTAACGGCTGCGGGTCGCCTTGTCCTTGACCAGCTCGATCGCGCCGAGCAGGCCCAGGCCGCGAACCTCGCCCACCAGCGGATGGTCCTGCAGTTCCCGCAGACGTTTTTGCAAGTAGGGTGCCACTTCCGTACGCGCATGCTCGACGATCTTCTCGTCGCGCAGGATGCGCAGGTTTTCCAGGCCCACAGCGGCCGCCACCGGGTGACCGGAGTAGGTGAAGCCGTGGTTGAAATCACCGCCTTCGCTGAGCACCTTGGCCACGGTGTCACGCACGATCACACCGCCCATGGGGATGTAACCGGAGGTGAGGCCCTTGGCGATGGTCATCAGGTCGGGCTTGAGGTCGTAGTAGTCGGAGCCGAACCACTCGCCGGTACGGCCAAAGCCGCAGATCACTTCGTCGGCGACGAACAGGATGTCGTACCTGGCGAGGATCTCCTTGACCTTCGGCCAGTAGGTATCCGGCGGAATGATCACACCACCGGCGCCCTGGATCGGCTCGGCAATGAAGGCGGCGACGTTGTCCTCGCCCACTTCCAGGATCTTCTTCTCCAGCTGCTCGGCAGCCCACACGCCGAAATCATCCGGGGTCATCTCGCCGCCTTCGCCGAACCAGTACGGCTGCGGGATATGCACGATGCCCGGGATCGGCAGGCCGCCCTGCTCGTGCATGCCGCTCATGCCGCCCAGGCTTGCGCCAGCGACGGTGGAGCCGTGGTAGCCGTTGATGCGGCCGATGATGGTCTGCTTCTGTGGCTTGCCCTTGAGCGCCCAGTAGTGACGGACCATGCGCAGCACGGTGTCGTTGCCTTCGGAGCCGGAGCCGGTGAAGAACACGTGGGTCATGCCCTCGGGCGCCACATCGGTGATGGCCTTGGCCAATTCCAGTGCCGGCGGGTGGGCGGTCTGGAAGAACAGGTTGTAGTACGGCAGCTCGCGCATCTGCTTTTCGGCAGCCTGCACCAGCTCTTCACGGCCATAACCGACCGCCACGCACCACAGGCCGGCCATGCCATCGAGGATCTTGTGCCCTTCGCTGTCCCACAAATGCACACCCTGCGCCTTGGTGATGATGCGCGGCCCCTTCTCCTTCAACTGCTTGTAGTCAGAGAAGGGTGCAAGGTGGTGCTCGCCGCTCAGGGTTTGCCATTCACGGGTTTGCGGGTTTTTGACGCTCATGTGCTTCTCCATGGTCCACAGGCCGCCGGTGGGCGGCCTCAGGGTTGATCACACAGCAAACAGCAGGAACTCACGCTCCCAGGAGCTGATGACACGCTTGAAGTTCTCATGCTCGGCACGCTTGGTGGCGACGTAGCCGGTGATGAATTTCTTGCCCAGGTACTGGGTCAGCGCACGGCTGATTTCCATGCGTTCCAGGGCATCTTCGATGGTCAGCGGCAGGCGCAGGTTGCGCCTTTCGTAGCCGCGGCCCACGACCGGGGCACTGGCGTCGATGCCTTCGACCATGCCGATGTAGCCGCACAGCAGGCTGGCGGCGATGGCCAGGTAAGGGTTGGCGTCGGCGCCCGGCAAGCGGTTCTCGACGCGGCGGTTCTGCGGGCCGGCATCCGGTACGCGCAGGCCGACGGTGCGGTTCTCCTCGCCCCACTCGACGTTCACCGGCGCCGAGGTGTCGGGCAGGAAGCGGCGGAACGAGTTGACGTTGGGGGCGAACAGCGGCAGCGCTTCAGGGATGAACTTCTGCAGGCCGCCGATGTGGTGCAGGAACAGTTCGCTCATGCTGCCGTCTTCATTGCTGAAGATGTTCTTGCCGGTGGCCGCGTCGACCACGCTCTGGTGCAGATGCATGGCACTGCCCGGCTCGCCGGTCATCGGCTTGGCCATGAAGGTGGCCGCCACGTTGTGCTTGAGCGCCGCCTCGCGCATAGTGCGCTTGAATACCAGGATCTGGTCGGCCAGGTGCAGGGCGTTGCCGTGACGGAAGTTGATCTCCATCTGCGCCGTGCCGTCTTCGTGGATCAGCGTGTCGAGGTCCAGCTGCTGCAGTTCGCACCAGTCGTAGACGTCCTCGAACAGCGGGTCGAATTCGTTGGCCGCCTCGATGGAGAACGACTGGCGCCCGGTTTCCGGGCGGCCCGAACGGCCAACCGGGGGCTGCAGCGGGAAGTCAGGGTCTTCGCTGCGCTTGGTCAGGTAGAACTCCATCTCCGGCGCGACGATCGGCTGCCAGCCCTTGTCGGCGTAGAGCTTGAGGACTTTCTTGAGGACGTTGCGCGGCGACAGCTCGACAGGGTTGCCCTTCTTGTCGTAGGTGTCGTGGATGACCTGCGCGGTCGGCTCGATGGCCCAGGGCACGAGGAACACGGCGTCTTCGTCCGGGCGGCAGATCATGTCGATATCGGCCGGGTCGAGCAGTTCGTAGTAGATGTCGTCATCGACGTAGTCGCCGGTAACGGTCTGCAACAGCACACTCTCGGGCAGGCGCATGCCTTTTTCGGCGATGAACTTGTTGGTCGGCGAGATCTTGCCGCGGGTAATGCCGGTCAGGTCGCTGATCAGGCATTCGACTTCGGTGATCTTGTGCTCTTTCAACCAATCGGTGAGCTGGTCGAGGTTATTACTCATAAATACCTCAGGAGGTAATGTGGTCCGCGCATTGATTCTGGATGGAGTGGATTGCTAAAGCAAAAACACCCACGCAGGAGCACAGTGGATACACTGCAAATGAGCGTGTCCATAATGAGTTCGAAAGGCAGGAAGGCGAAAAGCGCAGCGAAATGACGCCACGAGGGACGGTCCAGGAGCGCAAAGCGTCAATTATTGCGGCCAGGGCGACCACAACGCGTCTGATGCTTGCAGGAACGGCAGGGATACCCGACTGCACTGCGCAGGCAGCGCTTTCAGGTCGCGACAAGCGGACCATGTGACCCTCGTATTATTGTGTTCTGGGTTGAGACCGAGCTTAGCCTTGTTCATTTTTTTACACAACACCTCCGTAAAAAATAAAACACGGCATGTCGGAGATAGCCCTTGGCAGCGGAAATAGCGGATAATGGCACGCCCCGATATGCGGCAAATCTGCCGTCGATGTGCCATTTCAGGGCATCATGGGGTTGGCTTGACATCAGTAGGGCTTTTCGATTGACTGGTCTGGCAAGCCCCCCTTGATTGATATTTTTAACAACAAAGGTGTTGCATCATGTCGGTACCCCCGCGTGCCGTTCAGCTTAACGAAGCGAACGCGTTCCTTAAGGAACATCCTGAGGTTCTCTACGTTGACCTTCTGATTGCAGATATGAATGGTGTGGTGCGTGGCAAGCGCATAGAGCGCACCAGCCTCCACAAGGTTTACGAGAAAGGCATCAACCTGCCTGCCTCCCTCTTCGCCCTGGACATCAACGGTTCCACCGTCGAAAGCACCGGGCTCGGCCTGGACATCGGCGATGCCGACCGCATCTGCTACCCGATCCCTGGCACTCTCTCCAACGAACCCTGGCAGAAGCGCCCGACCGCGCAACTGCTGATGACCATGCACGAACTCGAAGGCGAGCCGTTCTTCGCCGACCCACGCGAAGTGTTGCGCCAGGTGGTGAGCAAGTTCACCGACATGGGCCTGACCATCTGCGCCGCGTTCGAGCTGGAGTTCTACCTAATCGACCAGGAGAACGTGAACGGCCGCCCGCAGCCGCCACGCTCGCCGATCTCGGGCAAGCGCCCGCAGTCGACCCAGGTCTACCTGATCGACGACCTCGACGAATACGCCGACTGCCTCCAGGACATCCTCGAAGGTGCCAAGGAGCAAGGTATCCCGGCCGACGCCATCGTCAAGGAAAGCGCCCCGGCGCAATTCGAAGTCAACCTGCACCACGTCGCCGACCCGCTCAAGGCCTGTGACTACGCCGTGCTGCTCAAGCGCCTGATCAAGAACATCGCCTACGACCATGAAATGGACACCACGTTCATGGCCAAGCCCTACCCGGGCCAGGCAGGCAACGGCCTGCATGTACACATTTCCGTGCTGGACAAGGATGGCAACAACATCTTCACCAGCGAGGATCCCGAGCAGAACGCCGCGCTACGTCACGCTATCGGCGGTGTGCTCGAGACCCTGCCCGCGTCCATGGCGTTCCTCTGCCCGAACGTCAACTCGTACCGCCGTTTCGGCGCGCAGTTCTACGTACCGAACGCGCCGAGCTGGGGGCTGGACAACCGCACCGTGGCCCTGCGCGTGCCGACCGGCTCGCCGGATGCCGTGCGCATCGAACACCGCGTCGCCGGTGCCGACGCCAACCCGTACCTGATGATGGCAGCCGTGCTGGCCGGCGTGCACCATGGCCTGACCAACAAGGTCGAGCCGGGTGAACCGATCGAAGGCAACTCGTACGAGCAGCTGGAGCAGAGCCTGCCGAACAACCTGCGCGATGCCCTGCGCGAGCTGGACGACAGCGAGATCCTCAACAAATACATCGATCCGAAGTACATCGACATCTTCGTCGCGTGCAAGGAAAGCGAGCTGGAGGAGTTCGAGCACTCGATCTCCGACCTCGAGTACAACTGGTATCTGCATACTGTGTAAGTGAAAACGCCGCCCATCAGGGCGGCGTTTTTCATTTCGGGGAATGTGCAGGCTTGCCGGCGATAGGGCCGGTGAAGTCTTACAACGGCTTCTCGAAAATCTTCGAATTGCGCTGGTAGTTGTACAACGAAGCCCTCGCCGCCGGCAGCCGCTCCACACCACTGGGCGTGAAGCCACGCTCCCGGAACCAGTGCGCAGTGCGCGTGGTAAGCACGAACAAGGTATTCAAACCCAACGTCCGCGCCCGGCCCTCGATGCGTTCGAGCAGCTCATCCCCGCGCCGACCATGGCGATACTCCGGGCTCACCGCCAGACACGCCAGCTCCCCTGCCTGCGAATCGGCAATCGGGTACAACGCCGCACAGGCGATGATCATGCCCTCGCGTTCAACGACGCTGAACTGCTCGATCTCCCGCTCCAGCACCTCACGCGAGCGCCGTACCAGGATGCCCTGCTCTTCCAGCGGGCTGATCAGCTCCAGCAAGCCACCGACATCCTCGATGGTCGCCTCGCGCACCACTTCGAACTGTTCCTGCGACACCAGCGTACCGCCACCCCCGCGGGTGAACAGCTCGGTGAGCAGGGCGCCGTCCTCGGCGTAGCTGACGATATGGCTGCGCGCCACGCCGCCCTTGCACGCCTCGGCCGCCGCATCCAGCAACTCACCCTGATAGTCGTTGCCCAGGCGCGCCAGATGCGGCGCGATCTGCTGCGGGCGCAGCTCGCGCACCAGCTTGCCGTGCTCGTCCAGCAAGCCAGGCTCGGCGCCGAACAGCAGGAGCTTGTCGGCACCCAGCTCGATGGCGGCGCGGGTAGCCACGTCTTCGCAGGCCAGGTTGAAGATCTCACCGGTTGGCGAGTAGCCCAGCGGCGACAGCAGCACGATCGAGCGCTCGTCGAGCAGGCGACTGATGCCCTTGCGGTCGATGCGGCGCACTTCGCCGGTATGGTGGTAGTCCACCCCTTCGAGTACGCCGATAGGGCGCGCGGTCACCAGGTTGCCGCACGCCACCCGCAGGCGCGACCCCTGCATCGGCGATGCAGCGATGTCCATCGACAGGCGCGCCTCGATGGCCAGGCGCAAGGCCCCGACTGCATCGATCACACAGTCCAGCGTGGCGGCATCGGTGATGCGCAGGCCATGGTGGTAATGCGGGGTCAGGCCCCGGGCCTGCAGACGGCTCTCGATCTGCGGGCGCGAACCATGCACCAGCACCAGGCGCACGCCAAGGCTGTGCAACAGCACCAGGTCGTGGACGATGTTGCCGAAATTCGGGTGTTCCACCCCATCGCCGGGGAGCATGACCACGAAGGTGCAGTCGCGATGGGCATTGATGTACGGGGAGGCATGACGCAGCCAGTTGACGTAATCGGGCATGACAGGGCCTGTGGATAAAGTGGACGGAGAACGGTGGATGGCACGGCGTTCAGGATCATCGTCGGAACAGGCTTGCGGTCACGCGCGGTCTCCTCTAGGCAATGACGAATCAGCAGGGTGGAGGTTCAATCCAGGCAATAGTGCCGGATGAGATCACGCAATAGACGCACGGTAGGCTCGATTCGTGACATTTCAAGGTATTCGCCGGGTTGGTGGGCACAGGCGATATCGCCGGGGCCGAGGACGATGGTCTGGCAACCCAGCTGCTGAAGATAAGGCGCCTCGGTGCCGAACGCCACCGCTTCGGCGCGATGCCCGGTCAGGCGTTCGGCCACGTGCACCAGTTCGCTATCAGCGGCTTGCTCGAATGGCGGCACGGCTGGGAACAGCGGCGCATAGTCGATGCGCACTTCATGACGCTCGGCCACAGGCCGCAGTTTTTCGCCAATGGCTGCGCGCAGCTGCTCCACATCCATGCCCGGCAGCGGGCGCAGGTCGAACTCCAGGGCGCATTGGCCGCAGATACGGTTGGGATTGTCACCGCCGTGGATGCAGCCGAAGTTCAGGGTCGGCGTGGGCACGCTGAATTGCGGGTTGCGGTAGGTATCCTGCCACTGCCGGCGCAGGCCCATCAGCTCGCCCATCACCGCGTGCATGGCCTCCAGGGCGCTGTGACCGAGGCTTGGGTCCGACGAATGGCCGCTGCGTCCGAGGATGTCGATGCGGTCCATCAGAATGCCCTTGTGCATGCGGATCGGCTTCAAGCCCGTGGGCTCGCCGATCACTGCCGCACGGCCCAGCGGCTGCCCGGCCTCGGCCAGGGCGCGGGCGCCGGACATCGAGCTTTCCTCGTCGCACGTGGCGAGAATCAGCAGCGGCTGCTTGAAGTCATGCTCCAGCAAAGGGATCACCGCCTCGATGATCAAGGCGAAGAAGCCCTTCATGTCGCAACTGCCAAGGCCCACCCAGCGACCGTCGATCTCGCTCAGCTTGAGCGGATCGCTGACCCACAGCTGTTCGTCATAGGGCACCGTATCGCTATGACCGGCGAGCACCAGGCCACCCGGGCCGGTACCTCGGCTGGCCAGCAGGTTGAACTTGCCCGGGCTGACCTGCTGGATATCGCAGCGAAAGCCCAGGTCGCCCAACCAGCCTGCCAACAGGTCGATGACCTGGCGATTGGACTGGTCCAGCGCAGCCTGGGTGCAGCTGACCGACGGCGCGGCGATCAGCGCGGCAAACTGTTCCTTGAGTGTGGGCAACGGCATGCGCGTACTCCTCGAAAGCGTCGCCCATCATAGGGCCATCCGCCGTAAGGAATAAACCGTTGCCAGCCCAGTCCTGTAGACTGCACGGCAATCACGCCCTCCCTTCGAGCCTGCGATGCACAAAGAAACCGAACTCAAGCTCCGCGCCAGCCGCGACACCCTGGCCGCCCTGCGCGAGCATCCTCTGCTGAAAAAGCGCAACAAGTCCGGCTGGCAGACCCGCGAACTGCTCAACCAGTACTTCGACACCCCCGAGCGCGACCTTTCCGCCGCCCGTGTCGCCCTGCGCCTGCGCCGCGATGGCGAGGAAGTCATCCAGACCCTGAAGTGCCGTGGCCAGAGCGTTGCCGGCCTGTCCGAGCGCAACGAGTACGAGTGGCACCTGGACAAGGTCAAGCTGGACCTGAAAAAGCTCGACGCCACCTGCTGGCCCGAGCAACTGGCCGACCTGGACAAGAAGACCATCAAGCCGCTGTTCACCACCGACTTCACCCGCGAATTCGCGGAGATCGCCTGGGGCCGTGGCAAGAGCAAGGTAGTGATCGAAGCGGCGCTGGACCAGGGCTTCGTGATTGCCGGCAAGCGCAAGGAAGAGATCTGCGAGCTGGAGCTGGAGCTGCGCGAAGGCGACCCCGAAGCGCTGCTGGAACTCGCCGCAGAGCTCGCCGCCAGCCTGCCGCTGATGCCCTGCGACATCAGCAAGGCCGAACGCGGCTACCGCCTGCTGGAGCCGGACAGCTACGAGCTGAGCCTGCCGCACACCGAGCTGCACGCCGAGATGGCCCTGGACGATGCCTTCACCGCCCTGGCCTGGCAGTTGCTCGGCAGCAGCCAGCGCCTGGCCGAGCAATACCGCCACAATGGCCATTGGCGCCTGCTGCAGGACTGGGTGCAGTGCCTGGCCGAACTGCGCGCCCTGGTCAGCAGCCTGGGCCAGGCGGCGCCGCGTGCCACTACCCGCGAACTGCGCGCCAGCCTCGACGCGCTGCTGGAAGACTGGCGCCCGCTGGTGCAGGCGGGCAATGACGACGAGGACATCCGCCGCGCCGCCCCCGAGCAGTTCATCGATGAGCTCGAGGATGTGCGCTGGGGCCAGTTCTCGCTGGAAACGTCCCGCTGGTTGCTGGCCCGCGCCTGGACCGTGGAACGCAAGGGCCGCGGTGAGCGTCAGGGCAAGGCGCAGCTGGCCAGTTGGCTGGCGCACTTGCTGGGCGAGGAGGGCCGCGCGCTGAAACTGCCGCTGTACACCCAGCGTCCGGAAGACCTGGCCGAGCAGTTGCCGCGCATCGAGCAGTTGCTGGCGTGGTTGCACCATGCGCGTCAGGTGCTTGAGGCGCCGCAGATGGACCGTCTGTATGGTGACTTGAAGAAGCTGCATGAGCTGGCCGAGCAGCCGCTGTCCGATGAGCCTGACGAGCTGCTCGAGGCCCGTGTCGAACAGGCCCGTGCGATCGACCAGAGCCGTGGCTGGAAGCACCTGCTCAAGGCTTGATAACCGCTGTGCCCCCATCGCCGGCAAGCCGGCTCCTACAGGGTCAGGTGTGATTCCTGTGGGAGCCGGCTTGCCAGCGATGGGCTCAAGGCATCAATGGCAGGCTGGTAGTGGACTTGATCTCCGACAGCGCCACAATCGAATTGACCTCCTGAATCCCCGGCACGTTCGACAGTTTCTCGAAGAAGAACCGCTCGTAGGCTTCGATATCCGACGTGACGATGCGCAGCAGAAAATCCACCGCCCCCATCAGCACATAACACTCCAGCACTTCCGGAAAGCCGCGAATCGCCTCGGTGAATTCGGTGAAGTTGGATCTACCATGGGCGTTGAGTTTCACCTCGGCGAAGATCTGCGTGTTCAACCCCACCTTCTTGCGATCGAGCAAGGTCACCTGCCCGCGAATCACCCCTTCGTCCTTGAGCCTTTGAATTCGGCGCCAGCAGGGTGATTGCGAGAGCCCCACGCGTTCGGCGATCTGGGCGCTCGAGAGAGACGCGTCCGCTTGCAGCAGTTCAAGAATGCGCCGGTCGTAAGCGTCCAGTTCGCTTTGCATAAACAATCTCTCCATATGTCGGTCTGCGAATTGATCAATTCTCTGCAGGCTGAATTTCGCCCGATAATAGCGAAAAAATACCCACCAGGAGCTGCAAGAATTTCTCCACATTCGCGGAGACCAGCATGAACACACTCGCACGCCCTCAACCCCGTCACGACGCCTGGGCCGCCAATGCCAGCCACAGCACCGTGCGCTATTGCCTACAGGCTGAAGCTGAACCGGACACCCTGTGCCGCGTGCTCAATCTGTTTGCCCTGCAGTTCCTGACCCCGCACAGGGTGAACGTCAGCCAACAGGATGATCTGCTCGACATCGAGATCGGCATCGGCGGGCTCAGCTGGCATCGGGCCGAGGTCATCGCGCAGAAACTGCGCAACCTGGTGTGTGTGATGGACGTCAGCCTGGAAAATCAGATGCGACTGGAAATGGCGGTGGTCTGATCAACGATCGCAAGACTTCGAAACCCTTTTCCCGCACCGCAATCGATCCCGCCGGCTAGCCTTGCCCAGGAACTCACCACCTGGCACGGACGCCGCCATGCACACTCCGGACGATCGCTCCCTGGACTTGTCGTTACTGCTGCAAGCCCTGCAGGCCGACCAGCACCTCACCCCCCGCGATGCCCAGCGGGTACTCGAACTGGCCAGCGCGCACCCCGGCCGCCACCCACTGGAAACCATCGCCGCGCTCAACCTCGACGACCGTCGCGCGCCGGGGCAACGCCTGCACCTGGACACCCTGTGCCAATGGCTCGCCAGCAAAGTCGACCAACCCTACCTGCGCATCGACCCCCTGCAGCTTGATCTGGTGCAGGCCAACGGGCTGATATCACCCGCTTTCGCACGGCGCCACGGCCTCCTCATCGTGGCCACCGATGCCAACGCCATCACTGTGGCCAGCGCGCAGCCCTACCAGCAGCACTGGCAGACAGACCTGAGCCGCAGCCTGGGCAAGCCGATCATCCGGGTGCTGGCCAGCCCCGTGCAGATACGCCAGATGGGCCAATCGATGCTTCGGCTGGCCCACTCGGTACAAGGTGCACAACTTCAGCAACCGACAAGGTTCAGCGAGCTGGAGCAGTTGCTGGACGTGGGCAGGCGCCAGGCCGAGGCCAGCGCCGACGATGCGCATATCGTGCACATCGTCGATTGGCTGCTGCAGTACGCCGTCGAGCAGCGCGCCAGTGACATTCACCTTGAACCGCGCCGCGACCAAGGCCGGTTGCGCTACCGCATAGATGGCCTGCTGCATACCGTCTATGCGTTTCCTGCAGGTGTGATGCTGGCCGTGGTCAGTCGGCTGAAACATCTCGGTCGCATGGATGTGGCGGAAAAACGTCGACCACAGGATGGCCGGGCGAAGAGTCGCCTGTCTGGCGGCGGCGACGTGGAAATGCGCCTGTCGACCCTGCCGACGCCGTTTGGCGAAAAGCTGGTGCTGCGCCTGTTCGATCCGCAGCAGTTGCAGGAAGACTTCGACCGCCTCGGGCTGGAAGGCGAACAGCTGGCTCAGTGGCAATCCTTGTTGCAGCGACGCCAGGGCATCCTGCTGGTCACAGGCCCCACCGGCTCCGGCAAGACCAGCACGCTGTACGCGAGCCTCAAGCAGGTGGCCACGCCGGAGGTCAACCTGTGCACCATCGAAGACCCCATCGAACGCCTGGAGCCTGCCTTCAACCAGCTGCAGGTGCAACCGGCACTGGACCTGGGCTTTGCCGATGGCGTGCGCGCCATGCTGCGCCAGGACCCGGACATCATCATGATCGGCGAGATCCGCGACCGCGAGACCGCGCTGGTGGCCGTGCAGGCTGCGCTCACCGGGCACCTCGTGCTCTCGACCCTGCACACCAATGACAGCTGCAGCGCCATCACCCGTCTGCTGGAACTGGGCGTGGCCGATTACCTGATCAGGGCCACCCTGGTTGGGGTGATGGCCCAGCGCCTGGTGCGCTTGCTCTGCCAGGAATGCCAGGGGCGTCCCTCGAACACGGCTTGCCAGGTTTGCCGGGGTACCGGCTTTCATGGCCGCACCGGCGTGTTCGAACTGCTGATTCCCAGCGAAAGCCTGCGCGCGCAGATAAGTGTCGACATGGACCTGGCCAGACTGCAACGCCAGGCTCTAGCTGAAGGGTTGCAGGATTTGCGCAGCTGCGGGGAGGCCAAAGTGGCGCGTGGGCTGACCCGATCCGACGAGGTGCTGCGGGTCTGCTCCTGAGTAAAAAACCCTTGTATTCAAGGAACTTGCGACCGTTTGGCCCGATCAAAGCGGGCATCTCCAACCCTCACCCTTCGAGGTGTTTCATCATGCGTCTCAAAGCCGCCATCGCTGCTGCTGCCCTGCTTTCGCTGCCAGTGGGCTCCGCCATGGCCGATACCTTCTGGCGTAACGTAATGACTTCCGGTGCCACCACGGCATCGAGCTACATCACCTCGCGCGACCACAAGCTGGTACTCGCGGCGCAGGACGACGCGGGCAGCTTCGTCGCCAGCGAAGGCGCTATCCGTGGGCCGTTCCTCGAGCAGGCGTTGCATCAGGTTCGTACCGAGAACCCAGGGTTACAGGCTTCGGACATGGACCTGGCCAATGCCATCCTGGCCAGGAATGCAGTAGCCGAATAACCGCGGCGGGGGCTTCGCCCCCGATCGCCGGCAAGCCGGCTCCCACAGTTGCCGGCACCGATCTCAGCGATAGGCCTCCACCGGCACGCAGGCGCAGAACAGATTCCTGTCCCCGTACACGTTGTCCACCCGGTTCACCGCCGGCCAGTATTTGTGCTGGCGCGCATGGGCACTGGGCGCCACCGCCTGCTCCAGGCTGTACGGCCGGTTCCACGGCGCCAGCACATCGGCCAGCGTATGCGGTGCGTGCTTGAGTGGGTTGTCTTCCGCAGGCCAGGCACCCTCCTGCACCTGGTCGATCTCCGCACGAATCGCCAGCATCGCCTCGATGAAGCGGTCCAGTTCGGCTTTCGACTCGCTCTCGGTCGGCTCGACCATCAGCGTCCCCGGCACCGGGAACGACATGGTCGGGGCATGGAAGCCATAGTCCATCAGGCGCTTGGCGACATCCTCTTCGGTGATACCGGTCTGGGCCTTCAGCGGCCTGAGATCGAGGATGCATTCATGGGCCACGTACTGGTTGCGCCCTCGATACAGCACCGGGAACGCCCCGGCCAGCTGGCTGGCCAGGTAGTTGGCCGAGAGGATCGCCACCTCGCTGGCATCGGCCAGTTGCGGGCCCATCATGGCGATATACATCCAGCTGATCGGCAATATGCTCGCGCTGCCCCAGGGGGCGGCACTGACGGCACTGTTGTTCGGGTCCAGGCCCGGTACCGGCACCACCGGGTGGCTGGCAACGAACGGCTTGAGATGGGCACGGATGCCGATCGGCCCCATGCCGGGGCCACCACCCCCATGGGGGATACAGAACGTCTTGTGCAGGTTCATGTGCGAAACGTCGGCGCCGATGTCCGCAGGCCGGGCCAGGCCGACCTGGGCATTGAGATTGGCGCCGTCCATGTACACCTGACCGCCGTGCTGGTGGACGACCTCGCAGATTTCACGAATGCCCTCTTCGTACACCCCATGGGTCGACGGGTAGGTGACCATCAGGCAGGACAACCTGTCGCCCGCCGCATGGGCCTTTGCCTTGAGATCCGCCAGGTCGACGTTGCCGTCGTCGTCACAATCGACGATCACCACTTCCATACCGGCCATCTGCGCCGACGCCGGGTTGGTGCCATGCGCCGATGACGGGATCAGGCACAGGGTGCGCTGGGGCTGGTGGCGGCTGCGGTGGTAGCGCGTGATTGCCATCAGGCCGGCGTATTCGCCTTGCGCGCCGGAGTTGGGCTGCATGCAGATGGCGTCGAAACCGGTAATGGCGCACAACCAGCTTTCCAGCTCGTCGATCATCGCCTTGTAGCCGGTAGCCTGGGCAGCCGGCGCAAAGGGGTGAAGCTGGGCAAAACCGGGCCAGGTGATGGGGATCATCTCGCTGGTGGCATTGAGTTTCATGGTGCAGGAACCCAGCGGGATCATCGACTGGTTCAGCGCCAGGTCCTTGTTCTCCAGCTGCTTGAGGTAGCGCAGCATTTCGGTTTCGCTGTGGTGCAGGTTGAACACCGGGTGGGCAAGGAACGGCGTGCGCCGTGACAGTGCTGCCGGAATGCCCTCGGGCAGCGCTTGCTGGTCGAGGGCGGCGATGTCCAGACCATGATCGACACCGAGGAAGATGTCGAAGAGCCGCAGCACGGTCTCCTCGCTGCAGGTTTCGTCCAGGCTGACCCCCAGGTGGCCGCGACCGAGAATGCGCAGGTTGATGCGCGCCGCTTCGGCGCTTTCGATGATCGCCGCCTGGGCGCCACCGACGTCCAGCGTCAGGGTGTCGAAGAAATGCCGGTTCACCCGCTTGATGCCCTTGGCCTCGAGGCCGGCGGCGAGCACGAAGGTCAGCCGGTGAACGCGCTGGGCGATGCGCTGCAGGCCTTCCGGGCCGTGGTAGACCGCATAGAAGCCGGCAATGTTGGCCAGCAGTACCTGGGCGGTGCAGATGTTGGAGTTGGCCTTTTCGCGGCGGATGTGTTGTTCGCGGGTCTGCAGCGCCATGCGCAGCGCGGTATTGCCCCGCGCATCGCGCGACACGCCGATGATGCGCCCGGGCATGGCCCGCTTGTAGTCGTCGCGGCAGGCAAAATAGGCCGCGTGGGGGCCGCCGTAACCCATCGGCACGCCGAAGCGCTGGGTCGAACCCAGCACCACATCGGCGCCCAGTTCGCCAGGCGGTGTCAGCACCACCAGGCTGAGCAGGTCGGCGGCCACGCAGGCCAGGGCATGCTGGCTGTGCAACTGATCGATCAGCGGGCGCAGGTCGCGTACCTCGCCGTGGGTGTCGGGGTACTGCAGCAAGGCCCCGAATACCTGGTGCTGGGCAAGGTTATCCACAGAATCGACGATCAGCTCGAAACCGAACCCTTCAGCGCGGGTGCGCAACACCGACAGCGTCTGCGGGTGGCAGTGCTCGTCGGCGAAGAAGGCATTGCTCTTGTTGCGCGCCACCCGCTTGGCCAGGGCCATGGCCTCGGCGGCAGCGGTGGCTTCGTCGAGCAACGAGGCATTGGCCAGGGCCAGGCCGGTCAGGTCGATGACCATTTGCTGGAAATTCAGCAGCGCTTCGAGGCGGCCTTGGGCGATTTCTGGCTGATAGGGTGTGTAGGCGGTGTACCAGCCGGGGTTTTCCAGGACGTTGCGCAAGATAACCGTGGGCGTGATGGTGCCGTGGTAGCCCATGCCGATGAGGCTGGTCCACACCTGGTTCTGCCCGGCATAACGGGCGAGCCTGGCCAGTGCGGCCTGTTCGTCCAGGGCCGGGGGCAGGTCGAGGGCGCGGTTGAAGCGGATACCTGGCGGTACCGTCTGCTCGATCAACTCGCTGCGGCTCTTCAGGCCGAGGGTGGCGAGCATGGCCTGCTGCTCTGAGGCATCGGGCCCCAGGTGGCGGCGCAGGAAAGGGTTGGGCTCTTGCAGTTGATGCAGGGATGGCGACTGGGACATGACGACGCTCTCTTCCTAGACCAGGCCTCATGGAGACTTATAAGTCTAGGAAGGATTGCCGATAGTGCGGGAAAACTTGCTTTGCAGGCTCGGCCTCATCACCGCACAAGGACCGCATCGCCCCCTGTGGGAGCCGGCTTGCCGGCGATGAGGCCAGAAGCTTATTCGCCGATGGCGGCTTTGTACCCAGCTGCATCCAGCAACTTGCCCAGCTCTGCCTCGTCGCTCGGTTTCAGCTTGAAGATCCACGCACCGTAAGGCTCTTCGTTGAGCCGCTCAGGGCTGTCGGCCAGCGCTTCGTTGACGGCGATCACCTCGCCACCGACCGGGGCGTAGATGTCGGAAGCGGCCTTGACCGACTCGACCACACCAGCCGCGTCGCCGGCAGCGAAGGTCTTGCCGACTTCGGCCAGCTCGACGAACACCACGTCACCCAAGGCTTCCTGAGCGTGGTCGCTGATGCCCACGGTCACGCTGCCATCAGACTCCAGGCGCGCCCACTCGTGGCTTTCGGCAAAACGCAGATCGGCGGGGATATTGCTCATGTCTTGTATTCCTCGATTGGGTCAGCGGTTCGGCCCGCCGTTGATTGTTCAGATCAGAATCTTGCCGTGGCGCACGAAGGTCGGCTTGACCACCCGCACCGGGTACCACTTGCCGCGAATCTCGACCTCGGCGCGGTCGCCGGTGGCCATGGGTACACGCGCCAGGGCAATGGACTTGCTCAGCGTAGGAGAGAAACTACCACTGGTGATCTCCCCTTCGCCAATACCGGCAACGCGAACGACCTGGTGCGCGCGCAGAACGCCGCGCTCTTCGAGCACCAGGCCAACCAGTTTGTCCTGCACACCGTGCTCGATTTCGGCCAGCAGGCCGGCACGGCCGATGAAGTCGCGCTCGGCAGGCTCCCAGGCGATGCACCAGCCCAGGTTGGAGGTGAGGGGGGTGTGGCTTTCGTCGATGTCCTGGCCGTACAGGTTCATGCCGGCTTCCAGGCGCAGGGTGTCACGTGCACCCAGGCCGCTGGGGGCGATACCGGCACCGACCAGGTCGTTGTAGAAGGTAACGGCCTCAAAGCCAGGCAGGATGATCTCCAGGCCGTCTTCACCGGTATAACCGGTGCGGGCAATGAACCAGTCGCCGTCGGCAATGCCTTCGAACGGGCGCAGTTCGCGGATCAGCGCAGCGCGAGAAGCGCTGAGCAAGGCAGCGACCTTTTCACGGGCCTGCGGGCCTTGGATGGCGAGAATGGCCAGGTCGGGGCGCACCTCGAAGTCGACCGAGAACCCGCCTTGCTGGGCCTTGAGCCAAGCCAGCACCTTGGCACGGGTAGCGGCGTTGGTGACCAGGCGGTAGCCGGCCTCGGTGCGATAGGCGATCAGGTCGTCGATGACCCCGCCCGCTTCGTTGAGCAGCGGGCTGTACAGCGCCTTGCCGACCGCGTCGAGGCGCGCAACGTCGTTGGCCAGCAAACGCTGCAACCAAGCGCTGGCATCAGGCCCGTCGACATCGATCACGGTCATGTGTGAAACATCGAAGACCCCACAGTCGCTGCGCACCTGATGGTGCTCCTCGACCTGCGAGCCATAGTGCAGGGGCATGTCCCAGCCACCGAAATCGACCGTCTTGGCGCCAAGCGCCAGGTGCAAGTCGTACAAGAGCGTGCGCTGTCCCATGGGTTTCTCCTTCCGGGCGTGGCGAAGCGGCGGCGGTCGATGACGTTTAATCGTCAGCTCTTCTTGTAGGACCCGCCGCGCGAATGCCGCGCATTGTAGCCGCAAGGGCGCGGGCTGGCATCCTCAGTGACTGTGACCGGGGCGACGAGCGGAGCGGCGAATCAGCCCGATGACCGGCAGCAGACCTACCAACACCAGCGTCAACGCGGGTAACGACGCACGCGCCCACTCGCCTTCGCTGGTCATTTCGAACACCCGTACCGCCAGGGTGTCCCAGCCGAACGGGCGCATCAGCAGGGTAGCGGGCATTTCCTTGAGCACATCGACGAATACCAGCAGCGCAGCGCTGAGGGCCCCTGGCACCAGCAGCGGTAGATACACCTTGAAAAACAATCCTGCGCCACCGACGCCCAGGCTTCGCGAAGCCTCAGGCAACGACGGGCGGATGCGTTCGAGGCTGCTTTCCAGCGGCCCGTAGGCCACGGCGATGAAGCGCACCAGGTAAGCCAGCAGCAAGGCCGCGAGGCTGCCCAACAGCAGGGGTTTGCCCGCCCCGCCCAGCCAGCTGGAAAGCGGAATCACCAGCTTGTTGTCGAGGTAACTGAAGGCCAACATGATCGATACCGCCAATACCGAGCCAGGCAAGGCGTAGCCCAGGTTGGCCAGACCCACACCGGCACGAATGCCGCCCGTCGGCGCCTGGCGACGGGCGAAGGCCAGCAGCAAGGCCACGCACACGGTAACCAGAGCCGCCATGGCGCCCAGGTACAGGGTGTGCAGCACCAGGCCGACATAGCGCTCGTCCAGGTCATGCCGCCCACGCTGCCAGAACCACACCAGCAACTGCAGCAGCGGAATGACGAAGGCACAGGCGAACACCAGCAGGCACCAACCGCTGGCCAGCAGCGCCTTGATACCGCGCAGGTGATAGAGCGCCTGCCCGCGCGGCCGTTCGTTGGCGCTGCGGGTCGCCCCGCGTGCACGGCGTTCGCCGTACAGCACCAGCATCACCGCCAACAGCAACAGACTGGCCAGCTGGGCAGCGCTGGAGAGGCTGAAGAAGCCGTACCAGGTCTTGTAGATGGCGGTGGTGAAGGTGTCGAAATTGAAGACCGCCACTGCACCGAAATCCGCCAGGGTTTCCATCAAGGCCAGGGCGATTCCAGCGCCGATGGCCGGCCGCGCCATGGGCAAGGCCACCCGCCAGAACGCTTGCAGCGGTGACAGCCCCAGCACCCGCGCCGCTTCCATCAGGCCCTTGCCCTGGGCGAGGAACGCCGTGCGCGCGAGCAGGTACACGTAGGGATAGAACACCAGCACCAGCACCGTGATCACGCCGCCGGTCGAGCGCACCCGCGGCAGGCGCATCGGCCCGAACATGTCGCGCAAGGCGCTCTGCACGGGGCCGGAGAAGTCGAGCAGGCCGACGAACACGAAGGCCAGCACGTAGGCAGGGATGGCGAACGGCAACATCAGCGCCCAGTCCAGCCAGCGCCTGCCAGGGAATTCGCAGAGGCTGGTGAGCCAGGCCAGGCTGACGCCGAGGACGGTGACGCCCACGCCCACGCCCAGCACCAGGGTCGCGGTGTTGCCGAGCAGGCGGCTCATCTGGGTATCGAGCAGGTGCGGCCAGATCTGCATGTCGATCGACTGCCAGGCCAGCAGCAGGACGCTCAGGGGCAGGAGCACCAGGGCGGCGATCAGGGCGACCGGGAGGTACCAGCGGCGTTGGGGGGTGTGGGGCAAGGTTGGGAATCTCGGTGGTGATGGCGACCGCTTCGCGGTCGATCGCTGGCAAGCCAGCTCCTACAGGGACCTGAGGGAGGCGGCTTGCCGGCGATAGGGCCCTGTCAGACCCCGGAAGCATAAAGCCTGGCGCTTAGTTCCAGCCAGCCCGATCCATCAGCCGGATGGCCTCGGCCTGGCGCTTGCCAGCCACTTCCACCGGAATGCTGTCCGCCTTGAAGCTGCCCCACGCCGCCACTTCCTCGGAAGGCTTGACCTTCGGGTTGGCCGGGAACTCCTGGTTGATGTCGGCAAACAGCTTCTGCGCCTTCTCGCCGGTCATCCACTCCACCAGCTTCTTCGCCGCTTCCGGGTGCGGCGCATGCTTGGTCAGGCCGATACCCGACAGGTTGACGTGCACGCCACGGTCGCCCTGGTTGGGCCAGAAGATCTTCACCGGCAGTTTCGGGTTCTGGTTGTGCATGCGACCGTAGTAGTAGGTGTTGACCACGCCCACGTCGCACTGACCCGCCTCGATGGCCTGGATCACCGCGTTGTCGTCCGAGAACACGTCGGTGGACAGGTTGTTGACCCAGCCTTTGACGATCTGCTCGGTCTTGGCCTCGCCGTGGTTCTCGATCAGCGTTGCGGTCAGCGACTGGTTGTACACCTTCTTCGCAGTGCGCAGGCACAGGCGGCCTTCCCACTGCTTGTCGGCCAAGGCTTCATAGGTGGTCAGCTCCGCAGGCTTGACCCGTTCGGTGGAGTAGATGATGGTCCGTGCACGCAGGCTCAAGCCGGTCCAGTCGTGGGACGAGGCCCGGTACTGCGGCGGGATGTTCTGGTCGATGATGTCCGACTTGATCGGTTGCAGGATGCCCATCTGCTCGGCCTGCCAGAGATTGCCGGCGTCGACGGTCAGCAACAGGTCGGCCACGCCATTCTCGCCCTCGGCCTTGATGCGCTGCATCAGCGGGGCTTCCTTGTCGGTGATGAACGTGATCTTGACCCCGGTTTCGGCGGTATAGGCATCGAACACGGGCTTGATCAGCTCGTCGATGCGCGAGGAGTACACCACCACTTCGTCCGCTGCCTGGGCGGTGGCGCCGAACAGGGTCAGGGCCAGGGCGGCCAGTAGGGGCTTGCGTGGCAACATGGAAAGCACTCCTCGGATCGTATGAGAGGCGCAAATGGTAGTGAATCCCATTTTAGTGCTCATCCTCGGAGCAGTTACCGGATGTTGCAAGGGGCCCGCTTCGCGCGCCAATCGCCGGCAAGCCGGCTCCCACAGGGGGTCGGTGGTGACCTTGTGGGAGCCAGCTTGCTGGCGATTGGGCTGCAAAGCAGCCCCGGCAATCTCAAGCCTTGGCCAGTTCCGGCAGATCCCCGGAAAGCCCCAACGCCTGCCGCACGAACATCGCCTTGGCCTCCGGCATCTGCTCCACCAGCTTAAGCCCACTGTTACGCAACCAGCGCAACGGCAGCGGGTTGGCCTGGAACAACCGCTCGAACCCTTCCATCGCGGCCATCAACGCCAGGTTGTGCGGCATGCGTCGGCGCTCGTAGCGGCTGAGCACCTTCACATCAGCCAACCGCTCGCCACGCTCGCAGGCATTCACCAGGACCTCCGCTAACACCGCGGCATCAAGGAAGCCCAGGTTGACGCCCTGCCCCGCCAAGGGGTGGATGGTGTGCGCGGCGTCGCCGATCAAGGCCAGCCCTTCATCCACATAGCGCTTGGCATGGCGCTGGCGCAGCGGCACGCAGACACGTGGGTCGGCCTCCAGCACTTCGCCCAGACGCCCCTCGAAAGCACGTTCCAGCGCCTTGCGGAAGGCGTCGTCCGGCAACCCCATGAGCTGCTCGGCATGCTCCGGAGTGGTTGACCAGACAATCGAGCACCAGTCCTGCTTGCCGTCACGCAACAAGGGCAGGAACGCCAGCGGCCCCTCATCGGTGAACCGTTGCCAGGCCGTGGCCTGGTGCGCTGCGCTGCAACGCACGCTGGTGACAATGGCGTGGTGCAGATAATCCCACTCGCGGGTTTCGCAACCGGCCAGGCGCCGCACCGCCGAGTTGGCGCCGTCGGCGGCCACCACCAGCGGCGCGCGCAGGCGGCGCCCGTCAGCCAGGGTCAGCAGCCACTCGTCGCCAGAGCGGCGCAGCTGCTCCAGCCGGGCATTGGGCAGCAGGCCGATGTCGCTGTCGTGCAGGCGGTCCAGCAGGCCGTCCTGCACCACCCGGTTCTCGACGATGTGGCCGAGCACCTGGGCATGCACGCTGGCGGCGGAGAAATGGATCTGGCCGGTGCCGCTGCCGTCCCACACATGCATGTCGGTATAAGGCGCAACACGCCGCCTGGCGATGCCTTCCCAGGCGCCCAGGCGCTCCAGGATGCGTTGGCTGGCGGCCGACAGGGCACTGACCCGCGGCTCGAAGGGGGCGTTGCCATCGAACGGTTTGACCGACAGCGGACCGCCATCGAGCAGGAGGATTTCCAGGCCGCTGTGGCGCAAGGCCAGGGCCAGGGCGCTGCCGACCATACCGGCACCGACAATCAACAGATCTGCGCGCATTTCCATGCCTTACGCCTGCCTCGCTTGCGGCTTGAGCCGCACGTATAGGGTTTTATCGACCCGCGCCACCAGCTCGCCGGCGCCATCGCGGATATCGACCTGCAAACGTGGCAGGTACTTCTTGCCGCTGGCGGTGTGCTGGCGGATCTCGTCCAGCAACGCGTCATCGACGTGGAACTCGGCATACACCGGGCCCTTGCCCGGGGAGATGAAATCGATGCTGGCGGCCTTGTCCCAGACAATGTACTCACGGCCCAGCTGCTCGATCAGCAGCAGCATGTAGAACGGGTCGACCATCGAGTACAGGCTGCCACCGAACTGGGTACCGACGTAGTTGCGGTTCCAGCGGGTGAGTTTCATGCAGACCTTGACGCTGCGCATGTCCGGGCTGATGTGCTGGATGCGGATACCGGCACCGAGGTACGGCGGGTAGAAGTTCAGCAGCCAGCGCAACATGCGCGCCCGGCGCGCCAGCTTGCGCGGGTTGCTCATGCCTGGCCCCGCGGATCGGGGCGGGTGCCCAGGCCCATGGCCTGGCGGGCGAACCAGCTTTTGGCCGGCGGCAGCAGGTCGAGCCCGAGCAGGCCGATGTTGCGCCCGGCTGCCAGCAGCGGCTGATTGCTGCCGAACAGGCGCGTGACCTGGTCGGAGAAGCCGATGGTCATGGCCTGGTCGAGCCGCTGGCGTTGATGGTAGGCCTGCAGAGTCGCCAGGTCGCCTGGCTGTTGCGGGCCGGCCAGCAGTGCATCGGCCAGCGACTGCACGTCACGCAGCGACAGGTTGAAGCCTTGCCCGGCGATCGGGTGCAGGCTGTGCGCGGCATTGCCCAGCACCACCAGGTGCGGGCGCACCTGCTCCTGGGCCTCGACCAGCGCGAGCGGATAGAGGTGCCGGGCGCCAACCTGGCGCATCGCCCCGAGGCGGTAGCCGAACGCATCCTGCAGCTCGCGCAGGAAGCTGCGTTCGTCGATTTCCGCCAGGCGCCTGGCATCCATCCCCTGACGGGTCCAGACCAAGGCACAGCGGTTATCCGGCAGCGGCAGCAGGGCCATGGGGCCCTGTTCGGTAAAGCGCTCGAAGGCCTGGCCGCGGTGGGCCTCGCCCGGGGTGATGTTGGCGATCAGCGCACTCTGCTCATACGGCGTGCGGCGCACGTGAATGCCCAGTTGTTCGCGCAAGTCGGAGCGACCACCATCGGCCAGCACCGCCAGGTCGCATTCCAGGCTGGTGTCGTCTTCCAGCTGCAACCGGTAGCCGCCCTCGATGGCCTGCATCGCCCGCACTTCGGCCGGGCAACGCCAACTCACCACCTCGCGGTCCAGCCCCTGCCACAGGCACTGGCCAAGCCAGGCGTTCTCGACCACGTAGCCCAATGCCGGCACGCCTTCTTCCTGGGCATCCAGACGCGTGGCGCCGAAGCGCCCACGGTCGGACACCTGGATCTGCCGGATCGGCTCGGCGCGGGGGCTGACCGTTTGCCAAAGGCCAAGGTGCTGGTAGATCTGCCGGGTACCGAACGACAGGGCCGAAGAGCGCGCGTCGTAACTCGGCTGGAAGCTGTCGCCTGGTGCGAAGGGTTCGATCAGCACGATCTTCCAGCCTCGCGCCTTGGCACCGGCCTGCAGCGCCAGCGCCAGGCTCGCACCCACCAGCCCGCCGCCAATGATCGCCAGGTTGACACGATTCATGCGGCGTCCTTACGGGCAGCCTGCATCAGCGCCTCGATCTCGGCGACCGTGCTGGGCACGCCCGCGGTCAGAATTTCACAACCTTGCCTGGTGACCACCACGTCGTCCTCGATCCTGATGCCGATGCCGCGCCATTTCTTCGCGACCTGCTGGTTGTCGGCCGCAATGTAGATGCCTGGCTCGACGGTCAGTGCCATGCCCGGTTCCAGCACACGCCACTGGCCGCCGACCTTGTACTCGCCGACATCGTGTACATCCATGCCCAGCCAGTGGCCGGCGCGGTGCATGTAGAAGGCGCGGTAAGCCTCACTGTCGATCAATGCCTGCACCTCGCCCTTGAGCAGCCCCAGCTCCACCAGGCCCTCGGTGATGACCCGCACGGTCGCCTCGTGGGCGTGGTTCCAGTGCTTGCCCGGTGCGATCTCGGCGAAGGCGGCGTGCTGGGCCTTGAGCACCAGCTCGTAGATGGCCTTCTGCTCCGGCGAAAAGCGCCCCTTGACCGGGAATGTACGGGTGATGTCACTGGCATAGCAGTCGATTTCACAGCCGGCATCGATCAATACCAGGTCGCCGTCCTTGAGTGGGGCGTCGTTTTCCTGGTAGTGCAGGATGCAACCATTGCGTCCGGCTGCGACGATCGAGCCGTAGGCAGGCATCTTCGCCCCGCCTTTGCGAAACTCGTAGTCCAGCTCGGCTTCCAGGCTGTATTCGTGCAGCCCGGCCCGGCAGGCCTGCATGGCTCGCACATGGGCACGCGCGGAAATCGCCGCCGCGGCACGCATCACCTTCACCTCTGCCGCCGATTTATACAGGCGCATGTCATGCAGCAGGTGATCCAGCGCAACGAACTCGTTCGGTGGCTGGGCGCCGAGGCGGGCCTTGGAGCGGATCACGTTGATCCAGTCCATCAGCCGGCGATCGAATTCGGCGTTGCTGCCCATGGCGCTGTAGACCCGCTCGCGACCTTCGATCAGGCCGGGAAGGATCTCGTCGATGTCGGTGATCGGAAAGGCATCGTCTGCGCCAAAATCACGGATCGCGCCTTCCTGCCCTGCGCGCAGGCCATCCCATTGCTCGCGCTCGGGGTTGCGCTCGCGGCAGAACAGCACGTATTCGCCATGTTCGCGTCCTGGAATCAGCGCGATCACCGCCTCAGGCTCGGGGAAGCCGCTGAGGTACTGGAAGTCGCTGTCCTGACGGTACACATGCTCGACGTCGCGGTTGCGGATGGCGACCGCGGCAGCCGGCAGGATGGCAATGCTGTTGGGGACCATCTGCGCCATCAGCGCCTTGCGCCGACGGGCATATTCGGCCTTGGGTATGTGGCTCATGGGCAGGACTACCCCCGGTTGATCAGTGCAGCGATGGTTTTGGCGCAGGCGCGACAGGGGCGCCCAGCTCCGTGAAGAGCAGCAGCGGCGCGACGCGCAGGTACTCCATGACTTCCATGTAGTCGCTCTCGCCGTCTTCGGACTCTTCCAGCGCTTCCTGCACCTGGGAAATCGCCACCAGGTCCTGGAGCACTTCCTTGGCATCGGTGGACAGGTCCTTGCCACCGGCGTTCAGCCCGAAGCCGGTGATGAAGCCCTGGCACCATTGGCCCAGCGCGGTGGCGCGGTCGGTCAGCGAGGTTTCGTCGCCCGGCAACAACAGGACGATGGCGATGTCTTCGCCGGTGAGCTCGGCCTTGACCATTTCCTGCAGGCCGATCAAGGCGCCACGCACGGTGTCTTCAGGCTCGTTCTCCAGCACGCCGGCGGCGTCGGCCAGCCAGGCGTCGGCCTCGAAGCCGGCACCGGCGCAGCTGCGGCCGATCAGCAGGCCATGCAGCTCGGCAGGGGAAACAGGATGGCCGTTGCTCGAGAGCAGCGCGGCGAATGCGGTATAGGGCGATTGGGTATTAGGCATGGTCGGCTAGGCGCCAGACGGCGCAATTGACTAGAATGAAGACCTTGTATCCTAGCATCGGCAGGCGCGCCAAGACCATCGGCACTGGCCGTTGCCGTACAGGGAGAGGCATCATCGACCGGTGATTCAACGACGGAGCGAATCGAGTGCAACCCACGCAAGAGAACGACCTGCAAGCGCTGATGAGCCGGTTCGAGTTGCTGATCCAACGCGTCGAGCAACTAAAGCGGCAAAATGCACTCCTAATAGCTCAGGAAAAATCCTGGCGCGAGGAGCGCGCCCACCTCATCGAAAAGAACGAAATCGCCAAGCGCAAGGTCGAGTCGATGATTTTACGCCTGAAGGCCCTGGAGCAAGACTCATGAGTTCAAGCAATAGCGTCACCGTGCAGATCCTCGACAAGGAGTACTCGATCATCTGCCCACCGGAAGAGCGCAACAACCTGGTCAGCGCGGCACGCTACCTGGACGGCAAGATGCGTGAGATCCGCAGCAGCGGCAAGGTGATCGGCGCCGACCGCATCGCGGTCATGGCCGCGCTGAACATCACCCACGAGATGCTGCACCGCCAGGAAGACCGCAGCGACGCTCCCGCTGGCGGCACCAACCGCGAACAGGTACGCGACCTGCTCGATCGCGTCGACAAAGCGTTGTCCGACGATGCGGATACCAAAATCGGCTGAGATTGGTATACTGGCGCCACTCCCTGGGGGATGCGCCAGTCGGTTATGTCCCTGAGCCGATACGCACAACCACGGGGGTTGCACGCTGGGGCCGGTGTGCATGTCCGCCCGACGGAAAGCCTTAACGCCCCCTGCAATCTCCACCTTGAACTTTCGGGTTCAAGGGCTACACCGATAGCGGTCTTATCGGGGAGCCTGATTTTCCATTGCCTGCCGCCTCGGCCGGCAATTCGACACCTGGGACTGCCAGTGCCATGACCGAAACTGCGCCGCTTACCCGCCCCCAGCTTCGTCGCCTGCTTCGCAATGCCCGCCGTGCACTCACCCCCGCCCAGCAGCAACAGGCCGCGCTTGGCCTGTATCGCCAGCTGGCTCAGCACCCTCTGTTCCGCCGCGCTCGCCATATTGCCCTGTACCTGCCCAACGACGGTGAAATCGACCCGCAGTTGCTGCTGCGCGAAGCCCAGCGCCGGGGCAAGCGTGCCTATCTGCCGGTGCTGCATGCCTGGCCGCGCACGCGCATGGTGTTCCAGCGTTTCGAACAGGGCGAGAAACTCAAGCGCAACCGCTTCCGGATTCCAGAACCTGTGACCGACCGCAAGCGTCAGCGCCGGATCTGGTCGCTGGACCTGATCCTGCTGCCGTTGGTAGGTTTCGATGAAGTCGGCGGACGGCTGGGCATGGGCGGTGGCTTCTATGACCGCAGCCTGGCCTACCAGGCGCGTCGCAAGGCGTGGAAGAAGCCCTTGCTGCTGGGGCTGGCACATGAATGCCAGAAGGTCGAACGACTGGCGCAGGCCAGTTGGGATGTACCTTTGCAGGGCACGGTCTCGGACCGTGGCTGGTACCTGGCGCCGAACTGAGCGGCGTCAGCGGGAGGGTCAGCGTTGCGCCTGGGTGGCGTCGACCGGAGTCTGGTAGGCAGTGTCCAGCTTGCGCTCCCAGATACCTTGGGCATAACCCGTGGTGACCACGCCAAGACCAAAGATGAAGACCAGGATCCACAGCAGATCCGGTTTGCGTTGATTCATCTAAAAATGCCCCCCTAGGCACTGTTCAGGCTCGACGACCTTCTTGGTGTCGCCGGAGCGTCTAGCTTTAAAATCAGCGCATTTTCCGACAACCTGAGTCGACACGCAAACGTTGACGCCAGCCGGCTGTCGGTTTCGTGCAGCAGGTTATTTCAAACCTTTTCAGGAGCAGCACCCATGGCCTATTGGCTGATGAAATCCGAGCCCGACGAACTGTCGATCGAGGGGCTGGGCCGCCTTGGCGAAGCGCGCTGGGATGGCGTGCGCAATTACCAGGCACGCAATTTCCTGCGGGCCATGAGCGTCGGTGACGCGTTTTTCTTCTATCACTCCAGCTGCCCCCAACCCGGGATCGCCGGAATAGCCCGGATCACCGCCGCCGCTTACCCCGACCCAACTGCGCTGGACCCCGAAAGCCACTATCACGATGCCAAGGCCAGCGCCGAGAAGAACCCTTGGAGCGCAGTGGATGTGGCACACGTGAAGACATTCAAACAGGTGCTGGGGCTGGGGCTGCTCAAGCAGCAGAGCGCGCTGGCGGAGTTGCCACTGGTGCAGAAAGGGACGCGATTGTCGGTGATGCCAGTGACTGAAGAGCAGTGGGCGGCGATCGTTGCGCTGGCAAGTTGAATCGGATTGGCCTGGCTGGGGATCTTTAGCGCTCTTGCGATTGAGCGCCGCCCGCGCGGCGCATCGCGAGCTCCTACGTTTGTTTCGGGACAGTGACACCTGTGACAGCGCGCGACTGCCTTGTTTGTACGACGCGATATCGAGCCTTGCACCAAGGCGACCGCGCGCAAATACCACAGACATGATTGGCCAGAAACAAGCGTAGGAGCGAGCGCAGCTCGCGATGCGCCGCGCGGGTGGCGCTCGATCTCTATCACACCGCAATGCTTGTGGCGGACGCTTCAAAAATCATCACTGCACGATCAGATTATTGAACAGCAAGTCCTCGACAATCGGCTTGCCCTCTTCCGCCTCCATCACCTGCTGCACCTGCTTCAACGCTTCCTGGCGCAGCTTCTCCTTGGCATCGACGTTGCTCAAGTTATCCACAGACTGCTGCGAAAACAGCGCCACCAGCTGATTGCGAATCAGCGGCTCATGATGCTTCACCGCCGCTGCGGCGGTATCGCCAGTCACGCGCAGCGCCACGTCAGCCTTGTACACCCGCAGCTTGGGGCCGCCGTCGAGGGCGTAGTTACCGACGAAAGGCGGACTCAGGCTGATGTAGGAGACCTTGGGGGCTCCCTCCTTGGCTTCCTCGGCCATCGCCGCCGCTGGCAGCATCAGGGCCAGCACCATCAAGATCCACGCTTTCACGAATTCGCTCCTCAACACGATTTGCGCCAGCTTACCCAGCACACCACTGAAACCCAAGCCCGGGCTTATGCCGGCCCATCAGGGCCAGGCATGCTCGTTGACCCGGCAAGCGGCCCTCCTACACTTATCGGCCACTACACGCAAAGGAATAGCCCCGATGAAAGCTGTGTTGTGCAAAACCCTGGGCCCGGCACGCGGCCTGGTACTGGAACAGGTGGCCAGCCCGACGCCGAAGATCAACGAGGTCCTGCTCGACGTGCAGGCAGCCGGGGTCAACTTCCCCGACACCCTGATCATCGAAGGCAAATACCAGTTCCAGCCGCCGCTACCGTTCTCGCCAGGCGGCGAGGCCGCAGGCGTGGTCGCAGCCGTCGGAGACAAGGCCGGGGCGTTCAAGGTGGGTGACCGGGTGATGGCCCTGACAGGCTGGGGGGCATTTGCCGAACAAGTGGCAGTGCCGTTCTACAACGTACTGCCGATCCCGCAGAGCATGGACTTCACCACCGCCGCCGCCTTTGGCATGACCTATGGCACCTCGATGCACGCACTCAAGCAGCGCGGCCAACTGCAGCCGGGGGAAACCCTGCTGGTACTGGGTGCTTCCGGTGGCGTCGGCCTGGCGGCGGTGGAAATCGGCAAGGCCATGGGCGCCAAGGTGATCGCCGCAGCCAGCAGCGCGGAAAAACTTGCCGTGGCCAAGGCGGCGGGTGCCGACGAGCTGATCGACTACAGCCAGGCCAGCCTCAAGGATGAAATCAAGCGCCTGACCGGCGGCCAAGGCGTGGATGTGATCTACGACCCGGTCGGCGGCGATCTGTTCGAGCAGGCTGTGCGGGGGCTGGCGTGGAATGGGCGGCTGTTGGTGGTCGGGTTCGCCAGCGGGACGATACCGAAGATGGCGGCGAACCTGATGCTGCTCAAAGGCGCTGCAGTCATGGGGGTGTTCTGGGGGGCATTTGCCCAGCGTCAGCCGCAGGATAACGCGGCCAACTTCAGGCAATTGTTTGCCTGGCATGCCGCGGGCAAGCTCAAACCGCTGGTGTCGAAGACTTATCCACTGGCTGAGGCGGGGGCTGCGATCGAGCAGCTGGGGCAGAGGAAGGCTGTGGGCAAGTTGGTGGTGCTGGCCAGGTAAGGCTGTTGGCCGACAGGCCCTATCGCCGGCAAGCCGGCGATAGGGCCACCACAGGCTCAGTCAAACTTCGCGCAGGTTATGGCAGCGCCTGAACCGCGCCTCCAGGTTGCGATCCGGCATCTGGTGGCTGCGTAGCGCATTCAGCGTCTGCTCGACGTAATCTCGCGTGGTGCCATACCGGCCCTTGGCACTGGCCAGGATCTGGCTGAGCAACCTGTCCGGCAGATTGCCGGCATAGCACGGCAGATGCCGTTCCAGCACGAAGCCCAAGGCCTGCACCTTGCTGCCATCGCTCAACCGGCAGCTGAGCCAATGCGGCCGATAGGCCGGGTACGGCATCTCTCGCTGCCACAGGGCCATCAGCGAATCATCCAGGTTGCTTTCATCGAGGCGGTAGGCAAACCCGCTGCAGGAGCCGCCGCGATCGAGGCCGAACACCAGCCCGGGCGTTTCCGGGGTGCCACGGTGCTCGTGCGACCACAAGTAGAGCCCGCGGTGATAACCATGCACCCGCGCCCGCTGGCGCTCCACCGAATTGCATTCCGGGCGCCAGATCAGCGAACCATAGGCAAACAGCCACACCGGCCCGCCCTGGTGCTGCGACATGGTCGACTGCATGGAATTGAACAGTTGCTCGGGACTCAGTTGTTGACCGAAGTCGAGCATCGGAGGGTATGAAACCTCCCAGGACAAACTTTCAAGTGCCGACATAAGCTGCCGCCATTAATCCCCGTGAACTACGCATGAAGCGAGAACCGCTGGGTGGCAGGCCTTGCGCCGCCACACCGTGAGTGCATGCATTAACCTTAGGATACAAATACGCCAATGCTCAAGCCCTGTGAACAAAGTTTCACGCACACTTCCGACGATTGGAAATCACTGTTTCAAGTTGCACGATAGTTATTGGTCAAGGCGGTAACAATTACCGCCTTATACCCACTAGCAGGAACTTGGGTTATTAGCCGCGTGGCGCGTAGGCAAACACGTCGGCGCGCATCCGATGCGCATCCATGCCCGCCTCTACCAGGGCATCGAGGGTGGCATAGACCATGTTGGGCGAACCGCTGGCATAGACATGGACCGCATTGAGGTCCTCGACATCCTCGCACACCGCCTCGTGCAGCAGGCCGCAACGGCCCTCCCAGCCACACAGGTCGCTGACCACCTTGTGCAGGAACAGGTTCGGCAGGCTTTGCCATTCGTCCCAGTGTTCGAGGGTGTAGAAGTCCTCGGGCCGGCGCACGCCCCAATAGAGGTGCACCGGATGCTTGAAGCCCTGGGCACGGCAATGCTCGACCAGGCTGTGCATCTGCCCCATGCCGGTGCCCGCGGCAATCAGCACCAGCGGCCCATCGGGCAACTCGGCCAGGTGCGCATCACCGAATGGCATCTCGATGCGGGCGATGCCATCACGCTGCAGCTGCGCCAGCAATTGCCGGGAGCTGTCTTCACGACCGAGTATGTGCAGCTCGAGGTCGCGCCCGCCATGGGGCGCCGAGGCCAGGGAGAAGGCGGCAGGCTTGCCGCCCTCGCGCTCGATCATCAGGTACTGCCCGGCGTGATAGCGTGGCGGCTTGCCCGCAGGTGCGCGCAGGCGCACGCGCCAGACATCGCCTCCGACCTCGACGCACTCGGCTACGCTGCAGGCCAGCTTGCGCACCGGCAGCTCGCCCAGGGCCAGCACACCATCCCAGAGCAACACGCAGTCCTCCAACGGTTCGGCAATGCAGGTGAACAGTTCGCCGTGATCGCGGACCACACCGTCCTGACGCACACGGCCCTCGACCAACAACGCGGCGCAGACATGGCAGTTGCCATTACGGCAGCTGCTCGGGCATTCATAGCCCAGCCGCCGCGCACCCTCCAGGATCCTTTCCCCCGGTTCGAGCGCCAGCACCGCCCCGGACGGCTGCAACGTTACCTGCATCAATCTATTCCCAACTGATCCCACAGCTCATCGATACGGCGGGTGACGGCCTCGTCCTTGACGATGACCCGGCCCCATTCGCGTGTAGTCTCGCCCGGCCACTTGTGCGTGGCGTCCAGGCCCATCTTCGACCCCAGCCCCGATACCGGCGACGCGAAGTCCAGGTAGTCGATCGGCGTGTTGTCGATCATCACCGTATCACGCTTGGGGTCCATGCGCGTGGTGATGGCCCAGATCACATCGTTCCAGTCGCGGGCGTTGATATCGTCGTCGGTAACGATAACGAACTTGGTGTACATGAACTGTCGCAGGAACGACCACACACCCAGCATCACGCGCTTGGCGTGGCCTGGATACTGCTTTTTCATGGTCACTACCGCCATGCGGTAGGAGCAACCTTCCGGCGGCAGGTAGAAGTCGACGATCTCCGGGAACTGCTTCTGCAGGATCGGCACGAACACTTCGTTCAGGGCCACGCCGAGAATCGCCGGCTCATCCGGTGGTCGCCCGGTGTAGGTGCTGTGGTAGATCGGCTTTTGCCGATGGGTGATGCGCTCGACGGTGAACACCGGGAAGCTGTCGACTTCGTTGTAGTAACCGGTGTGGTCGCCGTAAGGGCCTTCGGGGGCCATTTCGCCCGGATGAATCACGCCTTCGAGGATGATCTCGGCGGTGGCGGGCACCTGCAGGTCGCTGCCACGGCACTTGACCAGCTCGGTGCGGTTGCCGCGCAACAGGCCGGCGAAGGCGTATTCGGACAGGGTATCGGGCACCGGCGTCACGGCGCCGAGGATGGTCGCCGGGTCGGCGCCCAGGGCCACGGCCACCGGGAACGGCTGGCCTGGGTGCTTCTCGCACCATTCGCGATAATCCAGCGCGCCGCCGCGATGGCTCAGCCAGCGCATGATGACCTTGTTGCGGCCGATGACCTGCTGGCGGTAGATGCCCAGGTTCTGCCGGTCCTTGTTCGGGCCACGGGTGACGGTCAGGCCCCAGGTGATCAGCGGCGCCACATCGCCCGGCCAGCAGTGCTGGATCGGCAGCTGGCCAAGGTCGACATCCTCGCCCTCGACCACGACTTCCTGGCACACCGCATCCTTGACCACCTTCGGCGCCATCGACACGACCTTCTTGAAGATCGGCAGCTTGGACCAGGCGTCCTTCAGGCCTTTCGGCGGCTCCGGCTCCTTGAGGAAGGCCAGCAGCTTGCCGATTTCACGCAATTCGTCGACCGATTCGGCGCCCATGCCCATGGCCACCCGCTCCGGGGTGCCGAACAGGTTGCCCAGTACCGGAATGTCGAAGCCCGTGGGGTTTTCGAACAGCAACGCCGGGCCCTTGGCGCGCAGCGTGCGGTCGCAGACCTCGGTCATTTCCAGGACAGGGGAAATCGGAACCTGGATGCGCTTGAGTTCGCCGCGCTGCTCCAGGCCACGGATGAAGTCGCGCAAATCGCGATACTGCATGCATGTGCCTCGTGTTGGCCGTATCGGTCGGGGTGCAGAGTGTAGCGCCGTTCAGGGCCCAATGGCCAAAAATGACTTGGGGCCGCTTCGCGTCCCATCGCCGGCAAGCCGGCTCCCACAAGGATCACTTGGGACCCTGTGGGAGCTGGCTTGCCAGCGATGGGCTGCAAAGCAGCCCCAATCATTGCCTGAACGATCGAAACGCTTACTTGCGCTTCATCGACAGGAAGAACTCATCGTTGGTCTTGGTCTGCTTGAGCTTGTCGACCAGGAACTCGATGGCAGCGATCTCGTCCATCGGATGCAGCAGCTTGCGCAAGATCCACATGCGCTGCAGTTCGTCGTCGGCAGTCAGCAGCTCTTCGCGGCGGGTACCCGAACGGTTGATGTTGATGGCCGGGAACACGCGCTTTTCAGCGATGCGACGGTCCAGGGGCAGCTCCATGTTGCCGGTACCCTTGAACTCTTCGTAGATCACTTCGTCCATCTTCGAGCCGGTTTCGACCAGCGCGGTGGCGATGATGGTCAGCGAACCGCCTTCCTCGATGTTACGCGCGGCACCGAAGAAGCGCTTCGGCTTCTCCAGGGCGTGGGCGTCGACACCACCGGTCAGGACCTTGCCGGAGCTCGGGATCACGGTGTTGTAGGCACGCGCCAGACGGGTGATGGAGTCGAGCAGGATGACCACATCCTTCTTGTGCTCGACCAGGCGCTTGGCCTTCTCGATGACCATCTCGGCCACTTGCACGTGACGGGTCGGCGGCTCGTCGAAGGTCGAGGCAACCACTTCGCCGCGCACGGTGCGCTGCATTTCGGTCACTTCTTCCGGGCGCTCGTCGATCAGCAGGACGATCAGGTGGCACTCGGGGTTGTTACGGGTGATGTTCGCCGCGATGTTCTGCAGCATGATCGTCTTGCCCGCTTTCGGCGGAGCGACGATCAGGCCACGCTGGCCTTTGCCGATCGGGGCGCACAGGTCGATGACGCGGCCGGTCAGGTCTTCGGTGGAACCGTTGCCGGCTTCCATCTTCAGGCGCTTGTTCGGGAACAGCGGCGTCAGGTTTTCGAACAGGATCTTGTTCTTCGCGTTTTCCGGACGATCGAAGTTGATCGTGTCGACCTTCAGCAGGGCGAAGTAACGCTCCCCTTCCTTCGGTGGGCGGATCTTGCCGACGATGGTGTCGCCGGTACGCAGGTTGAAGCGGCGGATCTGGCTGGGCGAGACGTAGATATCGTCAGGGCCGGCCAGGTAGGACGCATCAGCCGAACGCAGGAAACCGAAACCATCCTGGAGAATCTCCAGCACGCCGTCACCCGAGATCTCTTCGCCGCTCTTCGCATGCTTTTTCAGCAGGGCGAAAATCACGTCCTGTTTGCGCGAACGGGCCATGTTTTCGATGCCCATCTGTTCGGCCATTTCCAGCAGATCGGTAATCGGCTTTTGCTTGAGTTCAGTCAGGTTCATAAGGGGAGTGACGTAATCATGTATGAAGGGAGGATTAAGCTAATGGCTTAATGAAGCCGCGCCGCTAGATGGCGACAGGATCGCGTACTGATTCGAATTGGGATGCTTCGGCGACGGCGTGCAGAGGGCACTGGAGAAGCAGTGCGAGGCCGAATGTAACACTTGCTTTTTTCGACGTCTAGTGGGCTGAAAAAGAAAAGCCCCGCATTTGCGGGGCCTTTTCACATCACAGGTGGGCGTCGAGGAACGCGGCCAGCTGCGATTTGGACAGTGCGCCGACCTTGGTGGCCTCGACGTTGCCGTTCTTGAACAGCATCAGCGTCGGGATGCCACGCACGCCGTGCTTGGCCGGGGTTTCCTGGTTGTCGTCGATGTTCAGCTTGGCGACGGTCAGTTTGCCCTCGTAGGTAGCAGCGATGTCGTCCAGTACTGGCGCGATCATCTTGCATGGGCCGCACCATTCAGCCCAGTAGTCGACCAGCACCGGGCCTTGGGCCTGCAGGACTTCGGCCTCGAAGGTGGCGTCGGTGACGTGTTTGATCAGATCGCTGCTCATGGATATCTCCAGGGTCGTAAGCAAAAAACGTGGCCCATAATAGCTGCACCGGTCTCCTACAGGAAGCCGCAGACGATTGAGTGTAACTATAGTTGTGCAAGACCCACGAATCGAAACTGTCACACGAGTGTCATAGCATCGAATGGCACATTGCCTTGCATCAAGGCCCGGTGCGGTGCGGTGCGCGTTGGCGACAGCCAAGGATCGTGGCACGATTGCCGGGTTACCGACCGAGAACACACAGAATGCCGCAAACCTCCGCGAAGAACCTGTCCCTGATCGCCGCCATCGACCTTGGCTCCAACAGTTTCCACATGGTCGTGGCCAAGGCCCACCACACCGAGATCCGCATTCTCGAGCGCCTGGGCGAAAAGGTTCAGCTGGCCGCCGGCATCGACGAAGCGCGCATGCTCAGCGAAGAAGCCATGGAGCGAGGCCTCGAGTGCCTCAAGCGCTTTGCCCAGCTGATCAACGGCATGCCCTCGGGCGCAGTGCGCATCGTCGGCACCAACGCACTGCGCGAAGCTCGCAACCGTAACGAATTCATCCAGCGCGCCGAGGCCATCCTCGGCCACCCGGTCGAGGTGATTTCCGGCCGGGAAGAAGCGCGCCTGATCTACCTCGGTGTATCCCATACCCTGGCCGATACCCCGGGCAAGCGCCTGGTCGCCGACATCGGCGGCGGCAGTACCGAGTTCATCATCGGCCAGCGCTTCGAACCGCTACTGCGCGAAAGCCTGCAGATGGGTTGCGTAAGCTTCACCCAGCGCTACTTCCGCGACGGCAAGATCACCCCGGCGCGCTACGCCCAGGCCTACACCGCCGCGCGCCTGGAACTGATGAGCATCGAGAACGCCCTGCACCGCCTGACCTGGGACGAGGCCATCGGCTCGTCCGGGACCATTCGCGCCATCGGCGCCGCAATCAAGGCCGGCGGCCTGGGCAATGGCGAGGTCAACGCCGAAGGCCTGGCCTGGGTCAAGCGCAAGCTGTTCAAGCTCGGCGAGGTCGACAAGATCGACTTCGAGGGCGTCAAGCCGGACCGCCGCACCATTTTCCCGGCCGGCCTGGCGATTCTCGAAGCGATCTTCGACGCCCTGGAACTGCAACGCATGGACCACTGCGACGGCGCCCTGCGCGAAGGTGTGCTGTTTGACCTGCTCGGCCGCCACCACCACGAAGATGTCCGCGAACGCACCCTCAACTCGCTGATGGAGCGCTACCACGTCGACCAGGGCCAGGCCGCGCGTGTCGAGCGCAAGGCACTGCACGCGTTCGACCAGGTGGCCAAGGCGTGGGATCTGGAAGAAGGGAATTGGCGCGATCTGCTGGGCTGGGCAGCGAAAATCCACGAAATCGGACTGGATATCGCCCATTACCATTACCACAAGCACGGTGCCTACCTGATCGAGCACTCGGACCTGTCGGGCTTCTCCCGTGAAGACCAGCAGATGATGGCCCTGCTGGTGCGCGGCCATCGCCGCAACATTCCCAAGGACAAGTTCGCCGAACTGGGCGATGAAGGCGTGAAGCTGCTGCGCCTGTGCGTCCTGCTGCGCTTCGCCATCCTGTTCCACCACATCCGCGGCACCCAGCAGATGCCGAAGGTGCAGCTTCAGGCTGCCGACAACAGCCTCGACGTCGCCTTCCCGGAAGGCTGGCTGGAACAGAACCAGCTGACCCAGGCCGACTTCGCCAACGAGGCGGAGTGGCTGACCCGGGTCAACTTCACCCTCAGCGCACGTTGAGGACCGGGTTGCTCAGGCGCTCCAGCAAGGTCGCCTGGGCACTGCGCGGGTTCTGGTTGCCGGTCGGGCTGCTGCGCACGTAGCGCCCGTCGGGCTGCAGGGTCCAGGCGTGGGTGTTGTCGGTCAGGTAGCCTTCGAGCTCCTTCTTCACCCGCAGCAACAGCTTCTTGCCTTCCACCGGGAAGCAGGTCTCGACACGCTTGTCGAGATTGCGCTCCATCCAGTCGGCACTGGACAGGTAGATCTGCTCTTCGCCGCCATTGAGGAAGTAGAACACCCGGGTGTGCTCGAGGAATCGACCGATGATCGAGCGTACCTGGATGTTGTGCGAAACCCCCGGAATACCTGGGCGTAGGCAGCACATGCCACGGACCACCAGGTCGATCTTCACCCCCGACTGGCTGGCCTTGTACAGGGCCTTGATGACCTTGGCGTCAGTCAGCGAGTTGAACTTGGCGATGATGTGCGCAGGCTTGCCTTCCAGGGCGAACTGGGTCTCCCGGGCGATCATGTCGAGCATGCCTTTCTTCAGGGTGAACGGCGCGTGCAGCAGCTTCTTCATGCGCAGCGTCTTGCCCATGCCGATCAGCTGGCTGAACAGTTTGCCGACGTCCTCGGTGAGGGCATCGTCGGAGGTCAGCAGGCTGTAGTCGGTATACAGGCGGGCGTTGCCGGCGTGGTAGTTGCCGGTACCCAGGTGCGCATAGCGGACAATCTCGCCTTGTTCGCGACGCAGGATCAACATCATCTTGGCGTGGGTCTTGAAGCCGACCACACCGTAGATCACCACCGCGCCGGCAGCTTGCAGGCGGCTGGCCATCTGCAGGTTGGACTCTTCGTCGAAGCGCGCACGCAGTTCGATCACCGCTGTGACCTCCTTGCCGTTACGCGCCGCGTCCACCAGGGCGTCGACGATCTCCGAGTTGGCCCCGGAGCGGTACAGGGTCTGGCGCACAGCGAGTACGTGCGGGTCCTTGGCAGCCTGGCGCAGCAGGTCGACCACTGGGGTGAAGGACTCGAACGGGTGCATCAGCAGGATGTCCTGCTTGCTGATCACGCTGAAGATGTTATCGGCATTCACCAGCAGCTTGGGAATTGCCGGGGTGAACGGCGTGTACTGCAGCTCCGGATGGCTGTCGAGGCCGGTGATGCTGAACAGGCGGGTCAGGTTGACCGGGCCGTTGACCTGGTACAGCTCGCTCTCGCTCAGGCTGAACTGCTTGAGCAGGTAGTCGGACAGGTGTTTCGGGCAGGTGTCGGCCACCTCCAGGCGCACGGCATCGCCGTAACGGCGCGAGAACAGCTCACCGCGCAGGGCCCGGGCAAGGTCGTCGACCTCTTCGGAATCCAGCGCCAGGTCAGCGTTGCGGGTCAGGCGGAACTGGTAGCAGCCCTTGACCTTCATGCCCTGGAACAGATCGTCGGCGTGGGCGTGAATCATCGACGACAGGAACACGTAGTTGTCGCCAGCGCCGCCCACGTCTTCCGGCACGCGGATGACCCGTGGCAGCAGGCGCGGCGCCGGGATGATCGCCAGGCCCGAATCGCGGCCGAAGGCGTCGACACCTTCGAGCTCGACAATGAAGTTGAGGCTCTTGTTCACCAGCAACGGGAACGGGTGGGTCGGGTCGAGGCCGATCGGCGTGATGATCGGCGCGATCTCGTCGCGGAAGAAGCGGCGCACCCAGGTCTTGAGCTTGGGTGTCCAGTGGCGACGGCGAATGAAGCGAATGGCGTGCTTTTCCAGCTCCGGCAGCAGCACGTCGTTGAGGATCGCGTACTGGCGCTCAACTTCGATGTGCACCAGCTCGCTGATGCGCGCCAGCGCCTGGTGCGGCTGCAGGCCATCGGCGCCAGCCTGTTCACGGGCGAAATTGATCTGCTTCTTCAGGCCCGCCACGCGGATCTCGAAGAACTCATCGAGGTTGCTGGAGAAGATCAGCAGGAACTTCAGGCGCTCGAGCAGCGGATAGGACTCATCCAGGGCCTGCTCCAGCACACGAATATTGAACTGCAGCTGCGACAGCTCGCGGTGAATGTACAGGCTGCTGTCATCCAGGCTCGGTATGGCGATGGCAGGCGTCGGCGCGGGGGTTGGCACGACTGCCTCGACCACCGGTTCCGGGGCCTCGGGCAAATCTGGCGGGGTCTGCACGATCTCTTCGGGGACGGCCTGGGCATCCTTGATTGCGACAGGGGTGAGCACTTCATTATTCATCTGGACGTTCCTGGAGGACGTTAACGCCCTATCATCAATTGAGCGGGACGATAAGCGGCCATTATGACGCCTGTGTTACAGCTTGAGGCAAGCCCAAGACTTGCGGCCAAAGGCATTGTCCGCGTAGGAATTGTTCACGTCGAGACACATTTGGACACTTTCACGAAAGCGCGCGAAGGGGTAGGCTGCGCGTTCATTTCGCCAGCACCTCAGAAAATGCTTCAACAATTCCTGCAGGATTTCGGCTATTTTGCCCTTTTTCTAGGCACCTTCTTCGAAGGCGAGACCATCCTGGTGCTTGCGGGATTCCTTGCGTTCCGTGGCTACATGGACATCAGCCTGGTGGTGATCGTGGCGTTCTTCGGCAGCTATGCCGGCGACCAGCTGTGGTACTTCATGGGCCGTCGCCACGGCCGTGCCATCCTCGCACGCAAACCGCGCTGGCAGGCCATGGGTGACCGGGCTTTGGAGCACATCCGCCGCCACCCGGACATCTGGGTCCTGAGTTTCCGCTTCGTCTACGGCCTGCGCACGGTGATGCCCGTGGCCATCGGCCTGTCCGGCTACCCACCACGGCGCTACCTGTTGCTCAACGGCATCGGCGCGGCCATCTGGGCATTGGCCCTGGGTGCGGCCGCCTACCACTTCGGCGCCATCCTCGAAGGCATGCTGGGCAACGTGAAGAAGTACGAGCTATGGGTGCTCGGCGGCCTGTTGCTGCTGGGTGGCCTGCTCTGGCTGCGCCGGCGTTTTCGCACCCTGCGCGCGGAGCGCAAGGCGGCGGCACAGGGCCAGGGCCCAGAGGCTGAAAAGGGTGTAGGCCCCGAGCAGGAACCACGCCAGGGGCGTGACCAGCACTAAGCCACAGGCGCCGGCCAGGTACAGTGCCGGCGCATTCGACAGCAGGCGCGCCAGCTCCAGACGCACTGCCCAGGGGCGGTTCTCCAGCGCCGCCCCCAGCACGAACAGACCAAACGCCGTCGCCGACCAGCCAAGCACCAAGGCAGCGCCCGACACCTGCTCGGCAACGTCCATCAAGTAGCTGCCCAACGCCACGTAGGCCACGAACTGTGCAGCCACGTACACCTGCTGCGCGCGCCCCAGGGCGATCTCGAACTTTCGGAACAAGGCCAGGTTCTGCTTCGGCTGTGGATAACGCCTCGCGACATCCGCCGGGCGCCACCCGGTGGGCATGAACCAGATACGCAGCTTGTCCCACCCGCTTCGCGTACGTCGCGCGTCCTCCCACAGCTGGGCATAGAACTGCAGGTTGGCCCACAGCGGGTTCCAGCTCGCCAGCGGCGTGGTCACGCCGAACACCACCGGCTCGGCCGGGTCCTCCTCCTTGAAGGTGCCGAACAGACGATCCCAGAGAATGAACACACCGCCGTAGTTGCGATCCAAGTAGGCAGGATTCTGCGCATGGTGGACGCGATGGTTGGACGGTGTGATCAGTACCCACTCGAGCCAGCCCAACTTGGGAATGTGCCGGGTGTGCACCCAGAACTGGTACAGCAGGTTCAACGACGCCACGGTGATGAACACCACCGGCGGCACACCGATCAGCGCCAGCGGCAGGTAGAAGATCCAGGAAAAGATGAAACCGCTGCTGGTCTGGCGCAGTGCGGTGGTGAGGTTGTATTCCTCGCTCTGGTGATGCACCGAATGCGCAGCCCACAACACATTGCGCTCATGGCCCAGGCGGTGCAGCCAGTAATAGCACAGGTCATACAGCACGAATGCCAGCAGCCATACCCACCAGGCCTGCTCCGGCAAGCGCAGCAGCGCCAGGTGCTCCCAGGCCAGTGCATAGGTCAGCAGCCCCGCCCCTTTGGTCAGCAACCCGGTGCTGGTGGACAGCACCCCCGTGCTCAGGCTGTTGATCGAGTCGGCCACGGTGAAGTTGCGCTGGCCGCGGACATGGTCAGCGACAAGCTCTACCGCGATCAGCACGAAGAAGAACGGCACGGCCAGCAGAATAAGGTCCATGGACGGGTAGCCTCGAAGGTTATCCACTAGAGATTAGGATGCGCCCGTGCGAATCCCTATGGCCACATCTGCCAAACTAGAGGACATTTAGCGCCTCGAAAATGGAGAAATGAGCATGACGAAAAAAGTAGCGGTGATTCTTTCCGGCTGTGGCGTGTACGACGGCGCCGAGATCCATGAAAGCGTGATCACCCTGCTGCGCCTCGACCAACGCGGCGCGCAGGTTCAGTGCTTTGCGCCGAACATCGCGCAGATGCATGTGATCGACCACGTGACCGGCGAAGAAATGCCCGAGTCGCGCAATGTGCTGGTGGAATCGGCGCGTATTGCCCGTGGCGAGGTGAAGGACATCCGTGAAGCCAAGGCCGAGGACTTCGATGCGCTGATCGTACCGGGCGGCTTCGGTGCAGCCAAGAACCTGTCCAACTTCGCCATCGAAGGCACCGAGTGCACCATCAACCCCGACGTGCTGGCCCTGGCCGAAGCCTTTGCCGAAGCGTGCAAGCCGGTTGGCCTGATCTGCATTTCGCCGGCGCTGGCGGCGAAGATCTACGGCCCGGGTGTGGTCTGCACCATCGGCAACGATGCCGGTACCGCCGCCGCAGTGGAGAAGATGGGCGGCAAGCATGAAGAGTGCGATGTGCATGACATCGTCGAAGACCCCCAGCGCAAGCTGGTGACCACCCCGGCCTACATGGTGGCCAAGTCGATCAGTGAAGCGGCGGGCGGCATCTACAAGCTGGTTGATCGGGTGCTGGAACTGACCCACGAGGGTGACTGATCAGCCCTTGGCCAGGCGGGTCAGGATACGGTCCAGGGCATTGGCGAATGCCTGCTTTTCGCGTTCGCCATAGGGCGCCTGCCCGCCCCCGACCTGCCCCTGCTCGCGCAGCTCGGTGAACAGGTTGCGCACGGCCAGCCGCTCGCCCATGTTGCGCTCGTCGAACTCGCGGCCACGCGGGTCCAGCGCAGCCACCCCCTTCTTGATCAGGCGGTCGGCCAGCGGCACGTCGCTGCAGATCACCAGCTCGCCGGGCACGGCATGCTCGACCAGGTAATCATCGGCGGCATCCATGCCGGCGGGCACCACGATCAGCCGCACCACGGCGAAGGCCGGCTTGGCCACGGCCTGGCCGGCCACCATCACCACCTCCAGCTTGCGCTTGAGGGCGAACTTGACGATCAGGTCCTTGGCTGCCTTGGGGCAGGCGTCGGCGTCGATCCATATGCGCATGAAGCAATTCTCTCTTCAGATCTGCACTGGCCTCAGTTCGCCGCAGCCCGGCGCTTCTCGGCCAGGCGACTACGCCCATACAACACCACGATAGCCAGCAACGCCAGCGCCTGCGCCGCCAGCGAATAGGCATCGGCATGAATCCCCAGCCAATCGAACTCGAAGAACGCCACTGGCCGCGTACCCAGTACGCCCGCCTCTTGCAACGCCTTCACGCCATGCCCGGCGAACACCACCGACAGCGCGCAGAGCAAGGCTGCGTTGATGCTGAAGAACAGCGACAGCGGCAGTTTGGCCGAGCCACGCAAGATCACCCAGGCCAGGCCCACCAGCAGCACCAGCGCCGTGGCACCACCCGCCAGCACCGCCTGATGCCCGGCAGGCCCGGCCTGCAGCCACAGGGTTTCGTAGAACAGGATCACCTCGAACAGCTCTCGGTACACCGAGAAGAACGCCAGCACGGCAAAGCCGAAACGCCCGCCGCCACTGACCAGGCTGCTCTTGATGTAGTCCTGCCATGCCGCCGCATGCCGACGGTCGTGCATCCACACGCCCAGCCACAACACCATCACCGCCGCGAACAGTGCCGTGCAGCCTTCGAGCAGTTCTCGTTGGGCGCCGCCGACGTCGATCACATAGGCAGCCAGTGCCCAGGTGGCGAAGCCGGCGACCAGCGCCAGGCCCCAGCCGATGTTGACGCTGCGCACGGCCGATTGCTGGCCGGTGTTGCGCAGGAAGGCCAGGATCGCCGCCAGCACCAGAATGGCTTCAAGGCCTTCGCGCAGCAGGATAAGCAAGCCGGAGATGTAGCTCAGCGACCAGCTCAGGCCATCGCTGCCCAGCAGCTTGGAGGCCTGACCCAGCTTGACCTTGGCTTCGGCCAGGCGCTGCTCCGCCTGCGCGACCGGCAAGCCGTCCTGAAGTGATTGGCGGTAAGCCATCAGCGACTTTTCAGTGTCCTTGCGTGCCTGGGTATCGATGTTGTCCAACGAGCTCTCGACCAGCTCGAAACCTTCGAGGTAGGCGGCCACGGAAAGGTCGTAGGCCTGGTCGTGATCGCCTGCGCGGTAGGCTGCCAGGCTCTTGTCCAAGGTGCTGGCGGTGTATTCGAGCAACTGCGCCGGGCCGCGCTTGACCTGCGGCGGCTGGGCGCGCTGGGCGCGGAAGGCCTCCAGCGCACCGGCGCCTTCATTGGCGGCCACTTCGGCCGGGGTCTGGCGGGCCAGGTCGGCGATGTTCCAGGTCTTGTCTCCCTTGGCCGCTTGTGGGTCAGCGGTGAAGCTGGCGATGTAGGCGGCCACGTCCCAGCGCTGACGCTCGTCGAGCTGGTCGGCGAAGGACGGCATCTCGGTGCCGTCGATGCCCAGGTTGAGCGTGTTGTAGAGGTCGAACAGGCTCAACTGGTCAAGGCGCTCGATGTTGCGCAGGTTGGCTGGTGGCGGCTCCAGGCCCAAGCCGGCCGGGCCATCGCCCGCCCCGGTGTCGCCGTGGCAGATCGAGCAGTTCTGTGCGTAGAGCGCGGCGCCTCGGGCCGGGTCCGGGGTGATCACCGGGGCCTGGCTGACCTCGTAGGCCACCGCCAGGCGCGCGCCCAGCTGGCGAGCCTGCTTGGCAACTGCGGCGCCTTGCTGGCGTTGGTCGATGGCCTGGCGCAGCGCTTGAACGCCCTGCTCCAAGGCATTTTGCTCGGCATTTGCCGGCAGGCCTTTGACCAGATCGGCCAACACCGCGCTGAACTCCTGTTGCTCACGGTATTCACCGTCGTCGATCACCCTGCCGTCGCGCACGGTCGGCGGGTAGTCGGCACCGATGTAATCGAGCAGATGCAAGGCTTTGGCAGCCTCGGCGGGCGCTTCGGCCAGCGTCAGGGTGCTGCACAGCGCCAGAACGGGCCACAGCAGCCAAGCAAGCAGACGGGAAGGGGAATTCATGGCCAATCTCGAAGGGAATACGAAAGAGAACATTGTTCACTTCCACTCAGCTTCCCTCAAGGTTTGTGGGCGGAATTCATGAAAAATCTGGCCGCACTTTCACACGCGGCCCTTCGATAAACTGCTGCCATAATTTTTTGAGTGAGAAAAAAATCAAACCAACCCTAAAAAATCACAATTTTCCTTGTAGAGTGAGAAAAAATTTGCCAGATGATGCCGATGTGAGGATCTCCGTAAACCGGGTGTCTCACGCCCAATCGCCTTGCGAGGCGACCCGAGGACAGTATTCCGGGAGCACTTCCCAGCCAAGACAGCACCTTCCGACAGGCGCCGTAGGATAATTCGACAGAGAACGGAAACTGAAGCATTTGGCTTCAAATTCGGAAATATCCTACTCCATGGCATGGGTGCGGGATGTGCTAGTCAATAGCTGCCCGCCTTGGGTCCTGTAGTGTTGCGTAAATCGAGCGCCACCCGCGCGGCGCATCGCGGGCGGCGCTCGATTTACGCATCACTAGAAAAACCAAGGCATGCACTTCGCGGCCTCACACTATCCCGCCCCTCCCTAACGACCAAGGCCCCCTCACTGCTTCGCAGGATCCTTCCACCCCCCCCCCAGCGCCAGGAACACCCCGATCTGCCCCAGCGCCACCTGGCTGTTCGCCGCCGCCAGCTGCGCCCGCACGTCGGTATAGGTCCGCGTCGCCTGCAGGTCCGCCAGGAACGACTCGCGCCCGGCCTGGTAATACCGGTGCGTCTGGTCCGCGGCTTCCTTCGCCGACTGCTCCGCCTCGGCCAGCGCATCACGCCGGTCCAGCAAGGCGCTGTACTGGGCCAGGCGAGTCTGGGTTTCGCGAATGGCGTTCAGCACCACGCCGTCGAAATGCGCCAGCGCGGCTTGAGTCGAGGCCTCTGCCATGCGAATGCGGGCACGGGTGCCGTTGGTGGGGATGGTCCAGCTGATCTGCGGGCCAAAGCCCCAACGGTTGGTCGAAGGCTCGCCGAGGTTTTCGAGGATACCGATGGTGCCGACCTGGGCACCGAAGCTGACATCCGGGTACAGCGCACCCGTCGCCACGCCGATGGTCGCGGTGGCAGCCGCCAGTTGGCGTTCGGCCTGGCGCACGTCTGGGCGCCGCTTGAGCAGCGCAGTGCCATCGCCGACCGGCACCAGCTGGTTCAAGTGCGGCAGCTCGGCGCAATCGGCGGTACCGGCAGGCAGTTGCTCGACCGGCTTGGCCAGCAGCGCTGCCAGGGTATACATGCCGGTCTCGCGCTCGGCCTTGAAGCGCGGCAGTTCAGCGCGCAACGACTTGAACTGGGTCTGCGAGCGGGTGACCTGGGTCTCATCGCCGCGGCCCGCATCGCGCAGGCGCTGGTTGAGCTGCACGCTCTGCTCCTGCAGGTCGAGCGACTCGCGGGCGATGTGGTATTCCTCGTTGGCCGAGCACACCTGGGTGTAGGCCTTGACCACATCCGCCACCAGGGTGATCCGCGCGGTGTCGGCGGCAGCCTGCACGGCATCGGCATTGGCCTGGGCCGCTTCGGTGCCGCGCTTGAAGGTGCCCCACAGGTCGAACTGGTACGAGGCGCTGATGATGGCCTCGCCGATATTGGCTACCGGGACTTTCTCCGGCAGCAGGAAGGCTTCGCCCGACTCTTGCAAACGTTGCGCGCCGGCCTTGACGCCGCCACTGAAACCGCCCTGCGACTCGGCCACTTCAACCTGGGCGCGGGCCTTGGCGATGTTGGCCGCCGCCACGCGCAACTCGGTGTTGGCACTCAGCGCCTGACGTACCAGCTCGTTGAGCCGTTGATCCTGATAGAGCTGCCACCAGTCCTCGGGCACCGGCGCCGACACCACGCTATCGGCATCCTGGCGCAACGGGCCGTTGAGGTCGCTGCGCTGCACCGCCGCCTCTTTCGGCACTTCATAGTCCGGGCCAACCATCATGCAGGCCCCCAGAGACAGACATAAGCCCGCCAGGATCAGCTGTTTCATGGGTGCTGCCCCTCGATGATCGAGACCGTGGCAGTACGCCCGGCGATCATGCGGAAGTCTTGCGGCACTTCGTCGAAGGCGATACGCACCGGGATCCGCTGGGCCAGGCGCACCCAGCTGAACGCCGGGTTGACGTTGGGCAACAGGTTGGCGCCGCTGCTGCGGTCGCGGTCCTCGATGCCGGCGGCAAAGCTCTGCACATGGCCGCGCAGGCGGGTGTTGTCACCCATCACGCGGATGTCCACGGCGTCGCCGATATGGATACCGCCCAGCTTGGTTTCTTCGAAATAGCCATCGACATGGTACGAAGCGCTGTCGACCACCGACAGCACCGGGCGGCCGGCCGTGACGAATTCGTGGTTACGCGGGGCACGGTCGTTCAGATAACCGTCCACCGGGCTGCGCACCACCGAACGGTCGAGGTTGAGCTGGGCGCTGTCGACGGCCACCTGGGCCTCGCTCACCGCAGAGCGGGCGCGCGCCTCGCGCGACTGGCTCTCTTCCAGTTGTTCCGCCGCCACCAGGTTGCCCAGCTTGCGGTTGCGCTGCGCCTCGCGTGAGGCCTGGGCGAGGATTTCCTGGCGCTCGCCCAGGGTGGCCTTGGCCTGGCGCAGGGCCAGGGTGAAGCGGTCCTGGTCGATGGTGAACAGCACGTCGCCGCGCTTGACGGTCTGGTTGTCACGCACCTCGACCTTCTGGATCAGCCCGGACACATCCGGGGCGATCTGGATCACGTCGGCGCGGATGTGGCCGTCGCGGGTCCAGGGGGCGAACATGTAGTACACCACCATCTGCCACACGAGCACGGCGGCGAAGGTCACTACCAGCAAGGTCAGGACCACGCGGCCCAGGGTCAACAAAGGTTTTTTCATGGCAGCATCAGGCTTCGGCAAAAGTGGTCTACCGCGCCAAGCAGCACGGCATACAGAGCAACGTTGAACAGCGCCCGGTGCCAGACCAGGCGGTAGAAATGCAGGCGCACCAGCACGGCGTGCACCCCGAGGAACAGCAGGTAGGTGCCAAACATCATCACCAGCAGCGTGGGCAGGAACACCCCGCTGATATCCAGTTCACCGATCACAGGGGCGCTCCGTCCAGCCCGGGGGGCAGTTGCGGTTGTTCGGCAGGCTCGAGCATCACCTCGACACCCGGCAACAGCGCCAGGCGCAGGCCGCTCAGGGCATGCAGCAGATGGGTGCGGGCATCGCCGCGTTCGTACAGCTCATCCAGGTTCAGCGCCTGCCGCGCACGCTCCATGTTGCGCAGCAGCGCGGCCGGCGCATGCAGGCGTTCGCCGGCGCGCAGGCAGGCCGCGTAGTGGCTGCCGACTTCCTCGATCACCGTCTGCAGCCGCTCACGGGCCTGCGTTCCGGCCCGTGGCAAGTAGGCCAGCAGGTCCAGCAGGTTCAGGCCCACGCGCAGGTCGCGCAGGGCTACGCCGCTGTCCTGCCCGGTCTGCGACAGGCGCGGCAGGTGCTGCATCAGGCGGTCGAGCATCTGCACGCCGACCTGGCGATGCTCGGCCAGGGTGGCCGGCTCGGTCATTTCGACGATGTCGCGCCAGACGAAGCGGGTCATGCGCTTGGCCGCCAGCTCCACGCCGAACGGGCGCATCACCAAGGTCCAGATGAACGCGAACAGCAAGCCCACCGGGCCGGCCAGGTTGGAGTTGAGGAAGGTGAAGAAATCGGCGTCGTAGGCGCCCTGGATACTGATGAAGGTCGAGGTGTTGACGATGGTCAGCAAGGTGCCCAGGTAGAAGCGCGGCTGCACGGTCAGGGTGCCGATGCAGATGAACGGCACGGCAAAGGCCAGCACCAGCATCGGGAAGTCGTGCAGGTTGGGCAGAACCAGGAACAGGTACAGGCTGGAGAAGATGACTGACATCAGCGTCCAGAAGAAAAACCGGTAGATCTGCGGTGCCGGGTCGTCCATGGCGGCGAAGAAGCTGCACGACACGGCGGCGAGGATCACGGCGCTGGCGCCATCGTGCCAGCCCAGGCCGATCCACAGGCCACAGGCGACGATGATCGCCAGCACCGTGGACACCACCGAATAGAGCATCAGGCCGCGGTCGAAGAACGCCGTCAGACGGCCCAGGCGCCAGTGTCGGTATGCCGGGCGCCAGGGTTTGGCGTCGTCGGTGCGCAGGGCATGTTGCAAGGTGCAGCAGTCCTGCCAGAGGTCGGCCCATTCGGTCAGGCGGTACAGGGCGTTGGACAGCAGCAGTTCGGCGCGCTGATCCAGCGCCGCAGCGCCCGGCTGCAGGCGGTCGATCTGCTCGTGGAGCGCCGTCCAGCGCGCCACCGAGGCATTTTCGGCAGTGCCTGCGAGCCATTCGCGCGCGGCATCCAGCACCGGCTGCAACTGGGCGAAATGCGACGGGGCGCGGCCTTCGAGGGCGACCAGGGCATCGTCGAGGTCATCGATCACCGGCAGCAGGTGAATCATCCGCCCGCGCAGCTCGCGGGCGTTCTTCAGGGTATGCGGGCCGGCGCCTTCATGGCCGAGCTGGCCGATCATCAACTCCAGGGAGTTGAACGTGGTGACCATCGTACCGCGCATGCCGCCCACCTTGTCGGCGGCCACATCGCGGGCCAGGTAGGTATCGCTGTAGCGAATCGCCTCTGCAAACCAGCTTCCGGTAGCGCCCACCACCACCGGGGCCAGGCGTCGCGGCCAGAAAATCGCGCCGACCACCGCCGCGCAGACGATACCCAGGCAGATTTCCTGGGCCCGCGAAGAGGCCACGTCGAACACTGCCAGCGGGTTGTCGACCACTGCCAGGGCGATCATCGGCAAGGTGTAGCCGGCCAGCATCAGCACATAGTTGTTGGCCGTGCGCAAGTTCAGCGACAAGTACAGCAAGGTCCCGGTCCACAAGGCGATGGCCACCGTCAGCAGCAACGGCGACTGCACCAGCGGCGGTACCAGGAAGATCGCCCCGCCCGCACCGAGCAGCGTACCCAGGGCGCGATACAGGGCCTTGGAGCTGGTCGGCCCGACGAACGGGCTGGAGACGATGTACACCGTCGCCATGGCCCAGTAAGGACGCGGTAGCTGCATGAGCAGGGCGATGTACAACGCGATCATCGAGGCGGCGAAGGTACGCACGCCGTAGAACCAGTCGCGAGCCGGCGGCAGCGAGCTGAAGAAACCGTTCATGCCACCCCGCCTGCCGTGCCGAGGCCGGCCGATTCGAAGGCCCGCAGCACGCGCAGGGTGGCTTGCAGGTCGGCTTCGTCGATGCCTTGCAGCACTTCGTGACGCACCCGCACCAGTTCCGCTTCGATGGCTTCGGCCAGGCCACGGCCTTCGGCGGTCAGGCTCAGGGCCTTGGCGCGGCGGTCCAGCGGGTCCTCGCTGCGGCACACCAGCCCGGCCTTGCACAGCTGGTCGAGCAAGCGAACCAGCGACGGGCTTTCCAGGCCCGCGGCCTGGGCCACGGCCACCTGGTGCACGCCGTCGCCCAGGCGCACGATCATCAGCAACGGCGCGGCGCAGGCTTCGGAAATACCGTAGCTGGTCAGCGCCGAATGGCAGATCCGCCGCCAATGGCGAGCGGCAACGACCATACCGGTGCTGACTTGCAGGCGCAGGGAGTCAAGGGTCATGTTGGGGGAACCAAGGATATTCATAGTTTGCTAACTATCTAATATACGCCTTGCCCTCCCCCTGTCGTCAACCGCGGGCGACGGAGGGAATGGATGAATTGTTGTTCATGCAAAGAGGATGGGTTGTCTGGACCGGCC
>NZ_BBIV01000003.1 GCF_000730665.1 Pseudomonas plecoglossicida NBRC 103162 = DSM 15088 | reverse complement strand
GCCTTGAAGAACTCGCTCAGGATCTGCCCGCATTGCTCGGCCAGCACGCCACCCTCGAACATCACCCGATGATTCAGAAAGCCCTGGCTGAAGAACTGTCCCTGGCTCTGCACGATCCCCGCCTTGGGCTCCAGCGCCCCGTACACCACCCGTGCCACCCGTGAATGCACGATCAAGCCGGCGCACATGCTGCAGGGCTCCAGCGTCACATACAGGGTGCTACCCGGCAGCCGGTAATTGCTGGCGGACTTCGCCGCCGCACGGATCGCCACCATCTCGGCATGGGCGCTGGGGTCGCTGTCGATGATCGGCCGGTTGAAGCCCTGCCCGATCACCTGGCCATGCTGCACCAGCACCGCGCCCACCGGCACCTCGCCCAGCGCGGCACCCTCGGCTGCCAAGGCCAGGGCCAGGCGCATGAATTCCTGATCGCGGCTGCGATCGACGATCTGCGGGCGCATCAGACCACCGCGATCGCGGCCATCAGGCCGGTTTCCATGTGGTCGATGACATGGCAGTGGAACATCCAGGTCCCCGGGTTATCCGCCACCAGTGCCACCTGGGCGCGCTCGTTCTTGCCCAGCAGGTAGGTGTCGGTGAACCACGGCTCGACGATTTCACGGCGATTGGAGGCGATCACCTTGAAACTCATGCCATGCAAGTGGATCGGGTGCTGGTACTGGGTCATGTTCTTCAGCTCGAGGATGTAGCTCTTGCCCTTCTGCAACGTGGCGATCGGGCGGTCGGCGCAGGTCTTGTCGGTGATGTCCCAGGCCTGGCCGTTGATCTGCCACAGGCTTGGCGGCTTACCATTCTCGGTGTTCACCGAGACCTTGCCGACCCATTCGAAATTGAAGTTCAGCTTCTCGGCATTCTCCAGGTCTGGCTCGGCTACCGGGTTGGGCGGCAGTGCCGGCGGCCAGTCGCTCGGCGCGTCGTTGCCGGCTACCGAACGCAGGGTGCCCAGACGCACGAAGCCATCACGCAAGGAGATTTCCTCGCCTGCCTCGGGAATGCGAATCGCCAGGCAGATGCGCATGCCTGGCCCCAGCCAGTAGTCGTCGTCCATCGGCCGGGGGGTCACCGGGTTGCCGTCGAGGGCGTAGATCTTTGCCTCGCAGTTGCCCTTGAGGTTGAGGCGGTAGGTCCAGGTATTGTCCAGGTTCAGCAGACGCAGACGCACCACTTGCCCGGCCGGTAGCTCGGTGACCGAGTCGGCCTGGCCGTTGATGGTGATCAGCCGCCCGGCGGTGCCGTTACGCGCAGCTTCGCGGGGGATGCTGAATGGCAGCCAGGCGCCCTGCTCATCCACATGCCAGTTCTTCAGGCTCATGGTGCGTTCATGGAGGAAACCGGTGGGCTCGCGCTCCTCGACGATCAGCGGCCCGACCAGGCCGCGGCCGAGCTCTTCCGAGCTGCTGACGTGCGGGTGGTACCAGTAGCTGCCGGCATCCGGCACGCGGAACTTGTAGTCGAAATACTCGCCCGGCTTGACCGGCAGTTGCGACACGTAAGGCACGCCATCCATTTCCAGCGGCAGGCGGATGCCGTGCCAGTGAATGGTGGTCTCGACCGGCAGATGGTTGATGAAGCGCACCCGCAGCCAAGTGCCCTGGCGTACCCGCAGTTCGGTGCCCGGCGCCGACGGGCCAAACGCCCAGGCCTCGGTCTTGAAACCGGGCACCAGCTCCACGTCCAGCGGCGCGGCAATCAGCTCGTAGTCATGCCCGGCATTCTCGTCCTCGACCTTGCCCAGCCAGTAGCGCGCCGCGCCTCCGGCGCCCAGGCCTACCACAGCGAGGCCAGTCAGGCCCTTGAGCATTTGTCGACGAGTGAAGGACATCGGTGCAGGTACCTCGTGTTCTGCGCAATCAGTCTGCCAGCAGCGGCCGGCGATGAAGGGCGAATACGATACACCTGCAAATGGGAAATATTAAGTGAAGTGTTGTCGCAGTACTTTCACCACAAAGCAATATCTACCTCTACCAGGCCCCTCTGCCGATGCAGGCTCGGCGACTTTCCCTCGTCGAGCAAATGCCATGGACTTCTCCCCAGCGCAACAACAAACCCTCCAGCAGCTTCGGACCATGGCCTCGCCGCTGGTTGCCGCCTGCCCGGACATGCGCCAGATGGCGCGCGAAACCGCTATGTCCATCCTGATCAAGCGCCAACAGGCGCAGCTGGATCCTGATCAGGTCCATCTCAACCGCTTCAACACCGCCGAAAGCAGCCCACGGACTTTCAGCGGTTTCAGTTGAGCCTGGTGCATCGCAGCAACAACGGGCAATTGAAATACACCCGGGTGCGCGAGGACGGGCGTTATCTCCATATCGACAAGCCTGACTGGCCATGGATCAGCGGGCGCCATGTGGATGGCCTAGCTCAGTTGCGCGACGCCCTGTCGCGCCGCGGCTTGCGCTACACCCGCCCTTGAACGGCGAGTATACCTTGCAACCGGATACGACAAGGGCGCCTTGCGGCGCCCTTGTGGCTCAACTCATTCCCACTCGATGGTGGCTGGCGGCTTGCTCGACACGTCGTAGGTGACGCGGGAGATGCCGTCGATTTCGTTGATGATACGGCCGCTGACGGTCTCCAGCAGTTCGTACGGCAGGTGCGCCCAGCGCGCGGTCATGAAGTCCACGGTCTCGACGGCACGCAGGGCCACGACCCAGGCGTAGCGACGACCGTCGCCGACGACGCCGACCGACTTGACCGGCTGGAATACCACGAACGCCTGGCTGGTCTTGTGGTACCAGTCGGCCTTGCGCAGCTCTTCGATGAAGATGTGGTCGGCACGACGCAGGATGTCGGCGTATTCCTTCTTCACTTCACCCAGGATACGCACGCCCAGGCCCGGGCCCGGGAACGGGTGGCGGTAGACCATGTCGTAAGGCAGGCCCAGTTCCAGGCCGATCTTGCGTACTTCGTCCTTGAACAGTTCACGCAGTGGCTCGACCAGCTTGAGGTTCATTTCCTCCGGCAGGCCGCCGACGTTGTGGTGCGACTTGATCACGTGGGCCTTGCCGCTCTTGGCGCCTGCCGACTCGATCACGTCCGGGTAGATGGTGCCCTGGGCGAGGAACTGGATGTTGTCCAGCTTGCTGGCTTCGGCGTCGAACACGTCGATGAAGGTGCGGCCGATGATCTTGCGCTTCTTCTCGGGGTCGGCTTCGCCTTCCAGGTTGTCGAGGAACTGCTTCTCGGCATCGGCACGGATCACCTTGACGCCCATGTTCTCCTTGAACATGGCCATCACCTGGTCGCCTTCGTGCAGGCGCAGCAGGCCGTTGTCGACGAACACGCAGGTCAGCTGGTCGCCGATGGCGCGGTGCAGCAGCGCGGCAACCACGGAGCTGTCGACGCCGCCGGACAGGCCGAGCAGGACGTTGGCCGAACCGACTTGCTCACGCACCTGGGCGATGGCGTCTTCGACGATGTTGGAAGGCGTCCACAGGGCTTCACAGCCACAGATGTCCTGCACGAAGCGGGACAGGATGCGACCGCCCTGCTTGGTGTGGGTCACTTCCGGATGGAACTGCACGCCGTAGTAGCCGCGGGCATCGTCGAACATGCCGGCGATCGGGCAGCTCGGGGTGCTGGCCAGCACGTGGAAGTTGCCCGGCATCTGGGTGACCTTGTCGCCGTGGCTCATCCACACGTCCAGGCCCAGTACGCCGTCGTCATCGACATGGTCTTCGATGCCGTCGAGCAGGCGGCTCTTGCCGACCACGTCGACGCGGGCGTAACCGAACTCGCGCAGGTCGGAACCTTCGACCTTGCCGCCCATCTGCTCGGCCATGGTCTGCATGCCGTAGCAGATGCCCAGCAGCGGTACGTTCAGGTCGAACACGGCCTGCGGGGCGCGCGGGCTGTTGGCTTCGTGGACCGACTCGGGGCCGCCGGCGAGGATGATGCCGCGCGGGTTGAATTCGCGGATCGCTTCATCGTCCATGTCGAACGGATGCAGCTCGCAGTAGACACCGATCTCGCGAACGCGGCGAGCGATCAACTGGGTGTACTGGGATCCGAAATCGAGGATCAGGATGCGGTGAGCGTGAATGTCGAGGGCCATGACTCAATCTCTGATGCAGTTGCAAGCGTCAAGCCGCAAGCTGCAAGTTGATCGGGGAAAACGCGGCAGCTGCAGAAGGGCAACTACCGCTTGTAGCTTGAAGCTTGTCGCTAACCTGCTGGAGGCGTCAGCCGACCCGGTAGTTAGGGGCTTCTTTGGTGATCTGCACGTCATGCACGTGGGACTCGGCCATGCCGGCACCGGTGATGCGCACGAACTCCGGCTTGGTACGCATCTCTTCGATGGTCGCGCTGCCGGTGTAGCCCATGGACGACCGCAGGCCGCCCATCAGCTGGTGGATGATCGCAGCCAGGGCGCCCTTGTACGGCACACGGCCTTCGATGCCTTCAGGAACCAGCTTCTCGGCACCGGCCGAGGAGTCCTGGAAGTAACGGTCGGAGGAGCCTTGCGCCTGCGCCATTGCACCCAGCGAGCCCATGCCGCGGTAGGCCTTGTAGGAACGGCCCTGGAACAGCTCGACTTCGCCCGGGGCTTCTTCGGTACCGGCGAACATCGAACCCATCATCACGCAGGAAGCACCGGCGACGATGGCCTTGGACAGGTCGCCCGAGAAGCGGATACCGCCGTCGGCGATCAGTGGCACGCCAGTGCCTTCCAGTGCGGCGGCGACGTTGGCGATGGCGCTGATCTGCGGTACGCCGACACCGGCAACGATGCGGGTGGTGCAGATCGAGCCTGGGCCGATACCGACCTTGACGGCGTCGGCGCCGGCTTCAGCCAGGGCCTTGGCGGCAGCGCCGGTGGCGATGTTGCCGCCGATCACCTGCACTTGCGGGTAGGTTTCCTTGACCCAGCGAACGCGATCGATCACGCCCTTGGAGTGGCCGTGGGCAGTGTCGACAACGACGACGTCAACGCCGGCGGCAACCAGGGCGGCAACGCGCTCGCCGGTATCCTTGCCGGTACCGACGGCAGCGCCGACGCGCAGGCGACCCTGGTCGTCCTTGCTGGCCAGCGGGTAGGCCTTGGCCTTTTCGATGTCCTTGACGGTCATCATGCCCTTGAGGGTGAACTTGTCGTCGACGATCAGGACTTTTTCCAGGCGATGCTTGTGCAGCAGCTCGCGGACTTCGTTCTTGTCGGCGCCTTCGCGGACGGTGACCAGACGCTCTTTCGGCGTCATCACCTCACGCACCTTGGCATCCAGGCGGGTTTCGAAGCGCACGTCACGGGAGGTGACGATGCCGACCAGGTCGCCGTTGGCCAGTACCGGCACACCGGAGATGTTGTTCAGGCGGGTCAGGTCGAACAGGTCGCGTACGGTGGCGTCGGCGTCGATGGTGATCGGGTCCTTGACCACGCCAGCCTCGAACTTCTTGACCTTGCGCACTTCGCCGGCCTGCTGTTCGATGGTCATGTTCTTGTGGATGATGCCGATACCGCCTTCCTGGGCCATGGCGATGGCCAGGCGCGCTTCGGTCACGGTATCCATGGCGGCGGAAACCAGCGGAATGTTCAGCTCGATGCCACGGGTCAAACGGGTCTTGAGACTGACTTCATTGGGCAGTACCTCGGAATAGCCAGGTACAAGGAGAATATCGTCGAAGGTCAGGGCTTCTTGGCTGATACGCAACATCGCGGGGGCTCCCGGGCGGGAAAAAATGGAAGCGCGCCATTATACTCATCCACGGCGCGCCGCTCAATGCAAAATAAGGGCCTTCGGTCAGCGTTCTGGCAGTTTTACCTGCACCACCGTCACTGGCTGGTCGAGCCAGTCGGCGAAGCTGTCGAGAAAGGCCTGGGTGAAACCGGCCTCGCCCCAGTTGTTGAAGATGAATCCCAGGTTGGAAAAGGCACATGGCTGCAGGTAGATGAAGCCATTGATGTCGTCCTCGAAGCCGCACAGCGGGCAGGTGAAGTTGTCGCTCACCCCCGGCATCCACTCTTCCAGGCTCTCGAACAGCGGCTCGCCAACCTCGCGCCGGCACTCCGGGCAGCCGGCTTCTTCCAGGAAACCTTCGGTAGGCGTGTAGATGCAGCGCTTGAGCATCACTTCCAGGCCATTGACCTGCCCGCCGAACGGCAGCCTCTCCGGGTGCAGCGCAATCTTGCGCGCACCGGCGGCCAGGGCATGGCCCATGCGGTTGCCGGTGCGACCGCAGGTGGTCAGTTGCTCTTCGACGATTTTCTCGCGCACCAGCCAGCGCAGAATGGCGCGGGCGCGTGCCTCATGCACCGGCACGGTGGAAAGCTTGGGAACGATGATGCTCTGGGTGTTCATTGGCGAAACGGGCCTGGGGATTGCGGTAATGGCGCAATTCTACCGCTCAGGCACTCAGGTAGCGACCAATCAGCGCCAGGCCGCTGGCCAGCACCAGCCAGGTGATCAACCGCACGAAGGCTTCGCGGGACAATTTCAGGATCAGCCGGCGGCCGATCCACAGACCGATGAACATCACCGGCAAGAGGCAGGCAGCGAGCAGCAGAAGGCGGGTATCGGTGTAGACCCCGGCGATCAGGAACAACGACAGGCGCACCACGGTGCTGCAACTGATGAGCGCGCTCTGGGTCGCGCGAACTTGTTCTTTCACTTCCAGCCGCGCACTCAGGTACAGGGCGTAGAGAAACCCGCCACTGCCGAACAGTGCGCCGAAAAGGCCACCCATCGTGCCCATCGGTACGACCCAGAAACCTGACAGCCTGACCGGGCGCACTTTCACCGCCAGCATATAGAGTGCATAGGCGGTGATGAACAGGCCCATGAGCAGCACCAGCAGATCGGACTTGAGCCGCAACAGAAACACCACGCCCAGGGTGCAGCCGACGGCCATGCACGGCAACAGGCGCAGCAACTCGCCACGCACCACATCCCGACGCGACGGTAGCAGGTTGCCGAAGGCAGCGACGAAATCCAGCAGCACCAGCAGCGGGATGATGCGCGACAGTGGCATGAAGTGGATCAGCACCGGGCCTGCGACCAGCGCGGTGCCGAATCCGGCAATGCCGAAGACGATGTAGGCCACGCCGACACCGAGCAGGATGGGCAGCCAGTCAAGGCCGGAATAGGACAGTTGAGCGAACATGGCGGGATTCCAGGGAAAGTCAGGCGAAGATTAGCCAGCCAGGAGCCATGCCGACTAATATGCCTTTAGCGCCACACTCATCTCGAAAAGGCATGACATGACGTCAATTCGCCAGCTGCGTTACTTCGTCGAAATCGCCGAGTGCGGCAGCTTCAGCGCCGCCGCCGAGCGACTGTACATCGCCCAGTCGGCATTGAGCCGACAGATCAAGGCACTTGAACAGCAACTGGGCACGCCATTGTTCGAGCGCACCGCGCGCTTGCCAAACCTGACCCCGGCCGGCCAGGCCTTCATGGAGCGGGCCCGGCGCTTGCTGGCCGACCTGGCACAGGCCGAGCGTGTCACGCGCGACATCGGCGACGGGCTGCAAGGCAGCTTGCGCGTGAACCATTCCAGCACCGTGCCCCTGACCGGCACGCTGCTGGTGCGGCTGGGTGCTTACCTGCACGACAACCCGGGGGTTTCGCTGGCGATTGCGCAACAGTCTTCGGAGGGGCAACTGGAGGACATCGCCGCGGGCCGGCTGGACATTGGTCTGTTGCGGTTGCCGGTGCTGCGTCAGCACGAAGGCGTGGTATTGCATGAACTGTTCAGTGAGCCGCTGCTGCTGGCAGTCGCCGCCGAACACCCGCTGGCCGGGGCGGCGAAGGTGAAGCTGCAGCAGTTGCGCGAAGAACGCTTCATATCCATCCCGCACCGGGATCGCGGTGGGCTGAGCTACCTGTCTGCTTCCTTGTGCATGAGTGCGGGCTTTTTCCCGCAGGCGGCGCAGGTGGTGTCACGCAAGACCACCCAACTGCAACTGATTCAGGCGGGGTTCGGGGTGGCGTTGCTGCCGGCGTGCATGCGTGACATCGCACCGGCGTCGGTCAGCTTCGTGGCGCTGGAAGGCGGCTGTGACAGTAGCGTGGCACTGGCTTGCCGGCGGGACGCGGGGCAGATGGTGCGCCAGTTTCTGGCTGCACTGCAGGGCTGAGGGCCCTATCGCCGGCAAGCAGCGCTGCCGGCGCTGTGGAAGCCGGCTTGCCGGCGATGAGGCCGGGACAGACAACCAGGCACCTTGTCCTTTATGATGCCCGCCATGATCAAAGACCCCTTCGAACGACTCGGCCTGGACCGCGAGGTCCTCACCGTCAGCCAGCTCAACGGCCGCGCCCGGGTGCTGCTGGAAGACGTGTTCCGCAGCGTCTGGGTGGAAGGCGAGATTTCCAACCTCGCCCGCCCGGCCTCCGGCCACATGTACTTCACCCTCAAGGACAGCGGTGCCCAGGTGCGTTGCGCGCTGTTCCGCCAGAACGCCACCCGCGTGCGCCAGGCCTTGCGCGACGGTTTGGCGGTACGGGTACGGGGCAAGGTTTCGCTGTTCGAAGGCCGTGGCGACTACCAGCTGATCCTCGACACGGTGGAACCTGCCGGCGATGGCGCCCTGCGGCTGGCCTTCGAAGCATTGAAGGAAAAGCTCGGCGCCGAGGGCCTGTTCAGCGCCGAACGCAAGAAGCCGCTGCCCGCCCATCCACGACGCATCGGCATCATCACCTCGCCCACCGGCGCCGTGATCCGCGACATCATCAGCGTGTTCGGCCGCCGCGCCCCCCAGGTCGAGCTGAACCTGATTCCCACCGCCGTGCAGGGCCGCGAGGCGATCAACCAGATCGTCCGTGCCTTGCAGCAGGCCGACCGGCTTGGCTTCGATGCCCTGATCCTGGCCCGTGGCGGCGGTTCGCTGGAAGACCTGTCGTGCTTCAACGAAGAAGCCGTGGCACGTGCGGTGGCCGCCTGCGTGACGCCGATCGTCAGCGCCGTGGGGCATGAAACCGATGTATCGATCAGCGACTTCGTGGCCGACGTGCGCGCCCCCACGCCTTCGGCCGCCGCCGAGCTGCTGGCCCCCGACAGCAGTGGCCTGCAGCAACGCCTGGACAGCCTGCAGCGGCGCCTGCTGCTGCGCATGCAGAACCGCCTGAGCCATGACCGCCTGCGGGTGGACTCGCTCGCCCGACGCCTGCGCCATCCTGGCGAACGCCTGCGTCAACAGGCCCAGCGCCTCGACGACCTGGACATGCGCCTGCGCCGAGCCTTCATGCTCAACCTCAACCAGCGCCACGAGCGCCTGGCACGCCTGGACACGCGACTGGCTGCGCAGCATCCGGGCCGAACCCTGAAACTGCTGGCTCAGCGCCTGGACAGCCTCGCCGAACGCTTGCCGCGGGCCATGCGCGAAGTGCTCAGGGACCGCCGACAGCGCTTTCAGGCGCAGTTGCAGACCTTGCAGGTGGTCAGCCCGCTGGCCACCCTGGCGCGGGGCTACAGCATCCTGCTCGACGAACGTGGCCAAGCCATCCGCAGCGCCGCGCAGACCCGCAACGGCCAGCGCCTGACTGCCCGCCTGAACGAAGGCGAGTTGCAGGTGCGGGTCGAGGACAACCACCTGACTCCGGTCACCCTTTCTCTACTGGACTGACACATGCCCCGCCTGTTCGCGCCCTTGCTTGCCATTTCCCTGTTGCTGCTGGCGGGCGGCGCCCAGGCCAGCTACATCACCCGCACCCTGAACAAACCGGTACCTGGTGGCGTCGCCGTGGTCGACCTGGGGCCTGCGTCCACAGCGCCGAGCGCGCGCTTCGACGGCAAGCCGGTGCTGGTGGTGAAGGAACAGGACAACTGGCTGGCCATCGTCGGCATCCCGCTGACGCAGAAGCCCGGCACTGCCGTGCTGAGCCAGGGTGGTCGCGACCTGACCTTCAGAGTGGGCAGCAAGAAGTACCCGGAACAGCACATCACCTTGAAGAACAAGCGCCAGGTCAACCCCGACCCGGCCGACCTCAAGCGCATCGACCGCGAACTGGCCGAGCAGATCAAGGCCTACCGCAGCTTCAGCCCCACCCTGCCGAGCAACCTGGTGCTCGACAAGCCTGTCAGCGGACCGCTCTCCAGCAAGTTTGGGGTGCGCCGCTTCTTCAATGGCGAGGAGCGCAACCCGCACGCAGGCCTGGATTTTGCGGTACCGGCAGGCACGCCGATCAAGACGCCCGCCAATGGCAAGGTGATCCTGGTGGGCGACTATTTCTTCAATGGCCGCACGGTGTTCGTCGACCATGGGCAGGGCTTCATCAGCATGTTCTGCCATATGTCGAAGATCGATGTGAATGTCGGGCAGGCACTGCGCCGTGGGGATGTGGTGGGTCGGGTGGGTTCGACAGGGCGCGCAACCGGCCCGCACATGCACTGGAATGTCAGCCTCAATGATGCGCGAGTGGATCCGGCGATCTTCATCGGCGCGTTCCAGCCCTGAGACCGCAGCGCCTGCATCGCCGGCACCCTCGCCATCACTTCCCCTGTCTTGCGCGATCAAAAAATTCAGCGCAACCCGCTAAAATCTTGAAAGGAATTCAAGCTATAAAATCTCGCGATCAAGCTTTTTTTAAGCATTCCTCTCAATTTTCCGCGAGCACTTGCCATCCCCCACCCCACTGGTTAGGGTTGAAGGCATGAAAACCTTCAGCACCCTCATCCTGCTCCGACAACATCGCAGCCTCTGCCTGGTCAGCGCCCGACTACCAGGCTGAATCGCGTCGCCTCGCCTCTTCATCTCGTTACTGCCCGGCAGGCCCGATCTCGGCCGCACACAAAAGGATTGCTTCCATGACCATGCTCAAAGACCCATCGAAAAAGTACCGCGCTTTCCCGACCATCGACCTGCCTGACCGTACCTGGCCGTCGAAGACCATCACCGCCGCGCCGATCTGGTGCAGCTCCGACCTGCGTGATGGCAACCAGTCGCTGATCGAGCCGATGGACTCGGAGAAGAAGCTGCGTTTCTGGAAGACCCTGGTGCAGGTTGGCGTGAAGGAAATCGAAGCATCGTTCCCGTCCGCTTCGCAGACCGACTTCGACTTCGTGCGCATGTTGATCGAAGACGGCCACATCCCGGACGACACCACCATCCAGGTGCTGACCCAGGCCCGTGAAGACCTGATCGCGCGTACCTTCGAGTCGCTGCGCGGGGCCAAGAAGGCCATCGTCCACCTGTACAACGCCACCAGCCCGTCGTTCCGCCGCATCGTCTTCAACCAGGACAAGCAAGGCGTGAAGGACATCGCGGTGAATGCCGCCAAGCTGTTCGTCAAATACGCTGCCCAGCAGCCGGAAACCCAGTGGACCTTCCAGTACTCGCCGGAGACCTTCAGCGCCACGGAGCTGGAGTTCGCCAAGGAAGTCTGCGACGCGGTCATCGAGGTATGGAACCCGACCCCTGAGCACAAGGTCATCCTCAACCTGCCGGCCACCGTCGAAGTCGCCACGCCGAACATCTACGCCGACCAGATCGAGTGGTTCTGCCGCAACATCACCCGCCGTGACAGCGTGATCATCAGCCTGCACTGCCACAACGACCGTGGCACCGGCATCGCCGCCACCGAGCTGGGCCTGATGGCCGGCGCCGACCGCGCCGAAGGCTGCCTGTTCGGCAACGGCGAGCGCACCGGCAACGTCGACCTGGTGACCCTGGCGCTGAACCTCTACACCCAGGGTATCGACCCTGAGCTGGACTTCTCCGACATCGACGGCGTGCGCAAGGTGGTCGAGGAATGCAACCAGCTGCCGGTGCACCCACGTCACCCGTATGTCGGCGACCTGGTTCACACCGCCTTCTCCGGCTCGCACCAGGACGCCATCCGCAAGGGCTTCGCCAAGCAGCAGGACAGCGAGCTGTGGGAAGTGCCGTACCTGCCGATCGACCCGGCCGACATCGGCCGCAGCTACGAGGCGGTGATCCGCGTCAACAGCCAGTCCGGCAAGGGCGGCATCACCTACCTGCTCGAGCAGGAATACGGCATCAGCCTGCCGCGCCGCATGCAGATCGAATTCAGCCAGGTGGTGCAGGGTGAAACCGACCGCCTGGGCCTGGAAATGACTGCCCAGCAGATCTACAGCCTGCTGCACAAGGAATACCTCCAGGCCAACGCCCCGTATGCGCTGGTCAGCCACCGTCTGCAGGAAGAGAACGGCAACAGCGCCGTGGAAGTGGAAGTCGCCGGCGAAGGCGAAACCACCCTGCACTGGCGCGGCAAGGGCAACGGCGCCCTGGAAGCCCTGGTGGCCGGCTTGCCGATTGCCGTGGAGATCATGGACTACAACGAGCACGCCATCGGTGCCGGCACCAACGCCAAGGCGGCGGCCTATATCGAACTGCGCGTGGCCGGTGGTCGTCCGGTGCATGGCGTGGGTATCGATGAAAACATCACCACGGCCAGCTTCAAGGCGCTGTTCAGTGCGCTGAACCGGTCGCTGAGCCAGCAGGAAGCCAAGGCGGCGTAAGCTGTTGGTAGTTGTTCTGAAGCCCGCATCCATGATGCGGGCTTTTTATTGCCTGCGCTGGCCCTATCGCTGACAAGCCAGCGATAGGGCCAGTACATGCAACACAAAATCTGCAGGCAAAAAAAGGGGCGCCGACCAAGCGCCCCACAAGCCGTAAAGCACACAACAGTTTCAGTTGGCGTCCAGCAGCGCCATCGCCTCCGCGCTGCACGCTTCGATCCGCGCCCAGTCGCCGTTCTTGATCCAGCTGCTGTCGAGCATCCAGGTGCCGCCCACGCACATCACATTGGGCAGCGCCATGTAGTTGCGTACGTTCGCCGGATTCACGCCGCCAGTGGGACAGAAGCGAATATCACCGAACGGCCCGGCAAAGGCCTTGATCGCTGCCACGCCACCGCTTATTTCCGCCGGGAACAGCTTGAAACGGCGGTAGCCCAGCGCGTAGCCCATCATGATCTCGGACGGCGTGCTGATACCCGGCAACAGCGGGATCTCACTGTCCACGCCCGCTTCGAGAATGTCCTGGGTAATGCCCGGGGTCACGACGAACTGCGCGCCCGCCGCTTCAACGGCCGCAAACATGCTGCGGTCAAGCACGGTGCCAGCACCGACACACAACTCAGGACGCTGCTCGCGCAACACCTGGATGGCCTTCAGGCCGTGCCTGGAGCGCAAGGTCACTTCCAGGGTGCGGATGCCCCCTGCGGCCAGCGCATCGGCCAGCGGCAAAATGTCTTCCTCACGGGCGATGGTGATCACCGGCAGGATGCGCGCCTTCTCGCAGATGGCGTCGATCCGTGCCGCTTTCTCGGCCATCGAGAGCTTGGGCTGCGGGCGTTCAAGGGTGGTCATGACAGTAGATCCTTGGCTCATGGGCACCAGTAGATGTCCAGGGGGTCGTGAAGAAAAGCGCGAATCGGCATTTCAGTAAGGTCGTTGCCAGCCAGCGCGGCGCGCAGGGTAGCGAGTTTGCCCTGCCCTTGCACGGACAGCGCGATGAAGGAAGCACTGGCCAGTAGCGAGCGGGTCAGCGACAGGCGCTGGTGCGGGACAGCCGGTGCCAGCAATGGCAGACAGCGCCGCTGGCCGACCGGGTCCAGGCCTGCGGCCAGGTTGGGGCTGGCGGGAAACAGCGAGGCGGTATGGCCATCGTCGCCCATGCCCAGCACCAGCACATCGATCGCAGGCAGCGCAGCCAGGGCCTGGTCGGCCTTGTCCGCAGCGGCCTCGAGGCTCGAAGCCTGCTGGTACAAGCCGATGAAGCGTGCCTTGGCCGCCGCGCCCTTGAGCAGGTGGCGGGCCAACAGGCCAGCGTTGCTGTCAGCGTGCTCTACCGGCACCCAGCGCTCATCGGCCAGGCTGACAGTGACCTTGGTCCAGTCCAGATCTTCACAGGCCAGCTTTTCCAGGAACGGCACCGGGCTGCGCCCACCGGACAGCACCACGCAGGCCTCGCCCCTGGCGGCGATGGCCGAGCGCAGACGCGCCGCCACATCGCCGGCCAAGGTGGCCGCGAGCACGCTGGCATCCGTCAGCTCGTGTACCTTCACGGTTACCGGCAATTTCAGTTCAGATATCCCCATACCATGTCCTCCCGTCGCGGGTGATCAGTGCAATCGAGCTCATCGGCCCCCAGGACCCTGCCGCGTAAGGCTTGGGCACATCGCCCGCGTCACGCCAGCCGGCGATCAACTGGTCGCACCACTTCCAGGCATACTCGATCTCGTCCTTGCGCACGAACAGGTTCTGGTTGCCGCGCATCACTTCGAGCAACAAGCGCTCGTAGGCATCCGGAATCCTCGCGCTGCGCCAGGTGTCGGAAAAATTCAGTTGCAGCGGGCCGCTACGCAGCTGCATGCCCTTGTCCAGCCCCTGCTCCTTGGTCATCACCCGCAGAGAGATACCTTCGTCCGGCTGCAGGCGGATGATCAGTTTGTTACCGATCTGCAAACGCTGTTCCGGCGCGAAGATGTAATGCGGTGTTTCCTTGAAATGGATGACGATCTGCGACAGCTTCTGCGGCATGCGCTTGCCGGTACGCAGGTAGAACGGCACGCCGGACCAGCGCCAGTTGCGGATGTCGGCGCGCAGGGCGACGAAGGTTTCAGTGTCGCTCTGGGCGTTGGCGTTGTCTTCTTCCAGGTAGCCCGGCACCGCCTTGCCGTCGCTGTAGCCAGCAATGTACTGGCCACGCACCACACGGGTGCTCAAGCCATCGCCGGTGATCGGAGCCAGGGCCTTGAGCACCTTGACCTTCTCGTCGCGGATGCTGTCGGCCGACAGATCGCTGGGTGGGTCCATGGCGATCAGACACAGCAACTGCAGCAGGTGGTTCTGGATCATGTCACGCAGCTGCCCGGCCTTGTCGAAATAGCCCCAGCGGCCTTCGATACCGACCTTTTCGGCCACGGTGATCTCCACATGGGAAATCGAGTTCTGGTTCCATTGGGTTTCGAACAGGCTGTTGGCAAAGCGCAGGGCGATCAGGTTCTGCACCGTCTCCTTGCCCAGGTAATGGTCGATCCGGTACACCCGGCTTTCCGGGAAAAAGCGCGCCACGGCATCGTTGACCCGGCGCGACGACTCCAGGTCGTGACCGATGGGCTTTTCCAGCACTACCCGGGTGCGCGGGGCCAGGCCGGCCTTGTCCAGGTTTTCGCAAATGGCGCCATACACGGCGGCGGCCGTGGCAAAGTAGGCGATCAGCGGCAGCCCGGCGGGCACCTGCTCGGCCAGGGCCAGGTAGCCCTCGGGCTGCAGGAAGTCCAGGTGCTGGTAGCTCAGGCGAGCGAGAAAACGGCCCAGCGCCGCAGGCTCCAGCTCGGCTTGCGAGACATGCCGGCGCAGGTGGGCCTCGATGGTATCGAGGTGCTCCTGGGCGCTGCCGGCCTCGCGGGCCAGCGCCAGCAGACGGGTATCGGCATGCAGGAGATTGGCGCGGTCGAGCTGGTAGAGCGCAGGAAACAGCTTGCGCAATGCCAGGTCGCCCAGGGCGCCAAACAGGGCAAAGGTGCAAGGTTCGACACTGATCGCAGCCATGATGTTGGTTCTTTCCTAAAGTTGGTCTAGGAATACCGCTTTCACATACGGTTTTCAAGGAAAAATGTAGTAAAAACCACAACATTACACACAAAGGTTACAGACAAGTGGTGCACCACCCGCACCGTCAGTACGATAGACGACCCTGCAAGAGGCCTGCTGCTCCGTCAGCCGGCTGTCTTCCCGACCCAAGGACACCCCCATGGACCGCGTGCGAAACCTCCTGGAACAGATCCAGGGACGCCTCGACGAGCTGAACAAGGCCGAACGCAAAGTCGCCGAAGTCATCCTGCTCAACCCGCAACAAGCAACCCGCTTCAGCATTGCCGCGCTGGCCCAGGCGGCCAAGGTCAGCGAGCCGACCGTGAACCGCTTCTGCCGCTCGTTCGACGTCAGCGGCTACCCTGAGCTCAAACTGCAACTGGCGCAGAGCCTGGCCAGCGGTGCGGCCTATGTCAGCCGCGCGGTGGAGGCCGACGACGACCCGGCGGCCTATACCCAGAAAATCTTCGGCAGCGCCATCGCCTCGCTCGACGCCGCCTGCCAGCAACTCGACCCGCAACAGGTCAGCCGCGCCGTGGACATGATGATCCAGGCCCGGCAGATCCACTTTTTCGGCCTCGGTGCCTCGGCCCCGGTGGCGCTGGACGCCCAGCACAAGTTCTTCCGCTTCAACCTGGCCGTGTCGGCCCATGCCGATGTGCTCATGCAACGCATGCTGGCCTCGGTGGCCCACACCGGCGACCTGTTCGTGATCATCTCCTACACCGGCCGTACCCGCGAACTGGTGGAGGTGGCCCGCCTAGCCCGCGAGAACGGCGCCTCGGTGCTCGGCCTGACTGCCGCCGACTCGCCGCTGGCCAAGGCCTGCAGCCTGAGCCTGCATATCCCGCTGCCGGAAGACACCGACATCTACATGCCGATGACCTCGCGGATCATCCAACTGACCGTGCTCGACGTACTGGCCACCGGCATGACCCTGCGCCGCGGCGTGGACTTCCAGCCACACCTGCGCAAGATCAAGGAGAGCCTGAACGCCAGCCGCTACCCGCTCGAAGACGACGACCTCAACTGAGCCGGTGCGCCTGCAGCCGCAAATGCGCACGCTGGCCTGGCGCCAGGCTCAGCCCCTCGCCGCTGCCGCTGGCCGCTTCGACACAGACGAAGCCTTGGCTCTCGCGCCCGCTCACGCCCATCAACGGGCGATTTCCAGGGTGCCAGACCACCGTGTCATCGCTGTCGCCGGTATCGATGCACAGCTCGCGCTGCCAGGCCGGGTCCTGCAACTGCACCCGGGGCGTGCCCGGGTAGACCTTCTGGCAGCCGCCCTTGAGCTTCAGCGCGCCACCTTCGCGGCAGGCCTGGCGGTTCAGACGGTCGTAACCTTCGATATTCTCCAGCCCAGACAGCGCTATCTCTGAAACGTCACTGATACGCCAGTAAGCCAGCAGGGCATGGCTCAACTGACAGGGCTCGCTGTCCTGATGCTCGGTGCGCAGGCTCAGCTCCATGCGGCTGCCCAGCCGTGCGTGCAGGTCGACCTGCCAGTCGCACAGGTCCAGGCGCCACTTCAACGTCACGCCCTCCTCGTCCTCACGGCTGTCCACCAGCTTCCAGTCCAGCAGACGTGCCCAGCCATGCGCCGGCCACAGGTCTTCGCTGGGGTGACGGCCATACCAGGGCCAGCACACTGGCACGCCACCGCGTATCGCGCCGCCTTGAGGCCACTGCTCGGCGCACCATAGCCAGGGCCGTTCGCCAGCTGGCTGGAAGTGCAGCAATTGCGCCCCCTGGCGGCTGAACACTGCCTGGCAGCGGGGATGATCGATGATCAGCACATCGCGCTGCTGGTAACGCTCCCACTCGAAGGTCGGCCTGGGCCGTTGCGAGGAAAAGAAGCGATGTAGCGGATGTTCGGGCATGGTTCCAGGCTCTTGTTGTTTGAGATAGCGCTGTCTCGGCCTATCCCCGACAACCACTGCAAGCCAGTGGTTGTCGGGAGCCGATTTGGATTGGCGTAAATTTACAACAATTGTGCTCAGAATGACGACTGAATCTTCAAGCCGGCGACCAGCGCGTTATCCACCTCGTCCACCGCGCCCGGGCTCTTGATGTACTGCAGGTTGGGTCGCACGGTCAGCCAGTTGGTGACATGGAAGCCGTAGTACAGCTCGGCGTTGTACTCCGTGCGTTGCAGCGGCACGAAGCCGGGGTTGTCGTAATCGTCGATGCCACTTTGGGCGTTGAGCAGTTCGGCACGCTTCTTCACATCGTCGTTGACATGGATACGAGCCACGCCGAAGCCGATGTCGTCCTTGGGCCGGGCATCGAAAGCGCCCTTGTAGACCAGTCCGACCTGCTGGTAGTTGTCGACCACGTTGGTCGCCTGGTCATGCACGGTGAAGTTGGCGAACAGGCTCAGTCCACGGTTGACGTCGCCCGCATGAGCAGTGACCTGCTGCTGGGCCACCACCCACCAGCCGTGCTTGCTCGAATGCGACTTGAAGGCCTCGCCGGTGAGCGCCTGGGGGTTGCCGTTGACATCGTCGAACACATCGTCGGCCTTGGCCGTGCTGTAGTAGTAGCCCAGTCGGTACTCGCCGGGCAGGTCGTTGACCTTCGGCGACCAGACCATCTCCACCGGCAGGATTGCGCCCTCGGTGCCGCTGCCGCTGAGCTTGAAGCCGTTGCCGGTTTCCAGGTTCGAGGGGTTCTGCTCGAAGGCACCGACCTGGACGAAGAATTCCGGGGTGATGTTGTACTTGACCCGCAGCGCCCACTGGCTGACCGGCCAGTTGTACCAGATGCCGCCGACCCAGTTGCCCACCTGCGAGCCGCAGAAGGCCAGGTTCTGGAAGTCGCAGGGGAAGCTGTTGAAGTCCTCGCCCTCGCCGAAACGACCGAATTTCACATCGAGGGCACCGTCGAAGTACTTCTGCTTGATCCACATCTGGGTCAGGCGCCAGGTCTGGCCACGGCCCCACACTTCCTGCACCGAGCTGAACTGCCCGGCACGCGGGTCGCTGATGCGGTCGTTGGACAGGTTGCGGCCGCTGCGTTCAGTGATCGCCAGCTTGAACTCGGCATCATGCCAGCCGAGGATTTTCTGCAGATCGAGGTGCGCGCCGAGGGCGAACTGGTCGCTGTAGCGAGCGGTCTTGTCATCGTTGTACCCGCCATTGAGGTTGCCGGCCACTTCACCGACGTAGTCGAGGGTGAAGTCATAGCCTTTTTCCAACAGTTCGGTGCGGGTGCCACCCCAGTCGCCGGACATCCATTTCGACTCGCTGGAGAAGGCCTCGGCGGCTTGGACGCCACTGCTGCCGACCACGGCAAGCAAGGCAAGCGAGCCCAAGGTCCTGATGCGATTGCGCTGTTCCATCCCTTTGCGTCCTCTTTTTTCTTATTGATTGGTGTAGACGATTCATCGGCTCTTGAAGTGAGCCACGTTGCCCCTCGCTGATGCGTTGCCAGCCCCCAGGTCCAGGCGCTCGCCGCTGGTAGCGTCGAACAGCAGCACCCGCGCCGGGTCGAACTGCAGGTTCAGGCTGTCTCCGACGCGGCATGTCACATCCGGCGCCAGGCGGCAGCAGACCTTGGTCTGGTTGAGGGTGACGAACACCAGCAAGTCCGGCCCGGTAGGCTCGGTGACCTGCACCTCGGCGCGAATGCCCGGCAGGCCATTGCCCTCCCCCGTACCCAGGGTGATCTGCTCCGGGCGGATGCCCAGGATGATTTCGCGGTCCTCCAGCCCTTCACCGGCCACGCCCAGCGGCAACTCGCAACGGGCCTGTCCACTGTCGAGCAGGGCCAGCAGGCGCCCGTCCTGCCTGGCCAGGCGCACCGGGATGAAATTCATCGGCGGCGAGCCGATGAAACTGGCCACGAACTGGTTGGCCGGGTCGTTGTAGATCTGCTGCGGGGTACCGAACTGCTGGATGATGCCGTCCTTCATCACCGCCACCTTGTCGCCCAGGGTCATCGCCTCGATCTGGTCGTGGGTGACATACACCGTGGTGGTCTTCAGCCGCTGGTGCATCAGTTTCATTTCGGTGCGCATCTCGACCCGCAGCTTGGCATCGAGGTTCGACAGCGGTTCGTCGAACAGGTAAAGCTTCGGCCGCCGCGCCAGCGCCCGGCCCATGGCCACCCGCTGCTGCTGGCCACCGGACAGCTGCGCCGGCTTGCGTGCCAGCAGGTGCTCGATCTGCAGCAGCTTGGCCACCCGCGCAACTTCCTCGTCGATGGCCGCCTGCGGCATCTTGCGGATCTTCAGGCCGAACTCGATGTTCTCGCGCACGCTCATGGTCGGATACAGCGCATAGGACTGGAAAACCATGGCGATGTCGCGGTCCTTGGGGCTCATGCCGCTGACGTCCTGGTCGTTGATCAGGATTGCCCCGCCAGTGATGTTCTCGAGGCCGGCGATGCAGTTCATCAGGGTCGATTTGCCACAGCCGGAAGGCCCGACCAGGATCAGGAACTCGCCGTCCCGGATCGACAACTGGATATCCTTGAGGGTGTCCGGCAGGCCGCTGCCGTAGGTCTTGTTCACATTGCGAAGTTCAAGCGTTGCCATGACTTACCCCTTGACGGCGCCGGCGGTGAGCCCGCGGACGAAATACTTGCCTGCCACCACGTAGACCAGCAGGGTTGGCAGGCCGGCGATCATCGCCGCCGCCATGTCGACGTTGTATTCCTTGGCCCCGGTGCTGGTGTTGACCAGGTTGTTGAGGGCCACGGTGATCGGTTGCGAATCGCCGCTGGAGAACACCACGCCGAACAGGAAGTCGTTCCAGATCTGGGTGAACTGCCAGATCAGGCAGACCATGATGATCGGCGTCGACATCGGCAGGATGATGCGGCGGAAGATGGTGAAGAACCCGGCGCCATCCAGGCGCGCGGCCTTGACCAGCGCATCGGGCACGCTGACGTAGAAGTTGCGAAAGAACAGCGTGGTGAACGCCAGGCCATAGACCACATGCACCAGCACCAGGCCCTCGGTGGTGCTGGCCAGGCCCAGCTTGCCAAGGGTGAACGAGGCCGGCAGCAGCACGGTCTGGAACGGCAGGAAGCAGCCGAACAGCAGCAGCCCGAAGAACAGCTGCGAACCCCGGAAGCGCCACATCGACAACACATAACCGTTCAGCGCGCCAATGGCGGTGGAGATCAGCACCGCCGGCACGGTGATCATGATCGAGTTCCAGAAGTAGCCGCTCACCGTGTCCCAGGCCTTGATCCAGCCGATGCCGGTGACAACCGCAGGCCAGCTCAGCAGATTGCCGCTGCTGATGTCTTCCGGCGTCTTGAAACTGGTCAGCAGCATCACGACCAGCGGCACCAGGTACAGCAGCACAGCCGCCAGCAGCACGATGTGAATGGCAATCCGGCTCGGGCTCGTTTTCGCAGCAGGGTTATGCATGGCGTTTGCTCCGCAGCTCCGAGTACAGGTAAGGCACAAGGATCGCCAGGATCGCCCCGAGCATCAGGATGGCGCTGGCCGAGCCCATGCCCATCTGGCCGCGACTGAAGGTGAACGAGTACATGAACATCGCCGGCAGGTCGGACGAATATCCCGGCCCACCCGCGGTCATCGCCGCCACCAGGTCGAAGCTCTTGATGGCGATGTGCGAGAGGATCATCAGCGCACTGAAGAACACCGGGCGCAGGCTGGGCAGCACCACGGTCCAGTAGATCCGCGGCAGGCTCGCACCGTCGATCTGTGCGGCGCGGATGATCGACGGATCGACACCGCGCAGGCCGGCAAGGAACATCGCCATGATGAAACCCGAGGCCTGCCACACGGCAGCGATCACCAGGCAGTACACCACCCGGTCAGGGTCGATCAGCCAGTCCAGGCGAAAGCCTTCCCAGCCCCAGTCGCGCAGCAGCTTGTCCAGGCCCATGCCGGGGTTGAGCAGCCACTTCCAGGCGGTGCCGGTGACGATCATCGACAGCGCCATGGGGTAGAGGTAAATGGTGCGGATGAAGCCTTCGCGGCGGATGCGCTGGTCCAGCAGCACGGCCAGCAACACGCCGATGGCCAGGCTGATGGCGATGAACAGCCCGCCGAACACCAGCAGGTTCTTGCTCGCCACCCACCAGCGGTCGTTTTCGAACAGCCGGGCGTATTGCGCAAGGCCCGCCCATTTGTAGGTCGGCAGGAAGGTCGAGGTGGTGAAGGAGAGGACGAAGGTCCACAGGATGTAGCCGTAGAAGCCCACCAGGATGATGAACATGCTTGGCGCCAGTACCAGTTTCGGCAGCCAGCGCTGCAGCGCGTCCAGGGGGGAGGCCCGCAGTTGGGCGGTAGCTGTAGTCATGGTTGGATTCCTACAATCATGAGAGCACCGCGCCCCTGTAGGAGCGGGTTTACCCGCGATGGATGCGGCGCGGTGCATGGCCAGGGCTACGCCCTGGATCGCGGGTAAACCCGCTCCTACAAAGGCAGGCCGGGTTTACAGCTTCGAGACCGGCTACTTGGCCGCTTTCACCGCCGCTGCCAGTTTCTTCGCCGCATCGGTCGGATCGGCCTTCGGGTCGTTGATGTAGTTGGTCACCACATCGAAGAACGCACCCTGCACGGCAAGCGTGGTGGCCATGTTGTGCGCCATGCTCGGCTGCAGGCCGCCGTTCCTGGCATCGGCCAGGAAATCCTTGGCAGAGGTCTCGGCGCAGACATCGAAGCCGCTCTTGCCTTGGCCCATGTCGGCGAGCATGTCGTTGCGCACCGGGATCGAGCCCTTGTTGGTGCTGAAGACTTTCTGGAAGTCCTGCCCCAGCACCTTGCGCGCAATATCCTGCTGGCCGGCCGCCGTGCCTTCGTCCTTTTGCTTGAACACCACCAGCGAGTCGATGTTGTACAGGAAGGCATTTTGGGTGCCCGGGAACGCCACGCATTCGTAGTCCTTGCCGGCGACTTTCTTCGCCAGGGTCCACTCGCTCTTGGCCCAGTCGCCCATGATCTGCATGCCCGCCTTGCCGTTGATGACCTTGGCCGCCTCCAGGTTCCAGTCCTGGCCCTTGCCGTCCGGGTCCATGTAGGTGGCGACCTTCTTCAGCTCGGTCAGCGACTTGACCATTTCCGGCCCCTTGAGCGTGCCGTCGTCGAGGTCGACCAGGGCTTTCTTGTAGCCGTCCACGCCCATCACCGACAGCACCACGCTTTCGAACACGGTGCTGTCCTGCCAGGGCTGACCACCATGGGCGAGCGGGATGAAACCGGCGGTCTTGAGCTTATCGGCGGCAGCGTAGAATTCGCCGAGGGTGGTCGGCGCCTTGTCGATGCCGGCCTTCTTGAATACTTCGGGGTTGATCCACAGCCAGTTGATGCGGTGGATGTTCACCGGCACGGCGACGTAGTCACCGTCGTACTTCACGGTGTCGGCGACCTTCTTGTCGAGCAGCGAGTCCCACTGCTCTTGCTTGGCCACATCCTTGAGCACATCCTGGTCGAGCAGGCCGGTGGCTGCCCAGTCCTGGATGTCCGGGCCCTTGATCTGGGCCACGCCAGGCGGGTTACCTGCCACAGCGCGACTCTTGAGCACGGTCATTGCCGTGGCACCGCCACCCCCGGCGACAGCGCCGTCCTTCCAGGTGACGCCATCTTTCTCGACCTGGGCCTTGAGCACATCGACCGCGGCCTTTTCGCCACCGGACGTCCACCAGTGCACCACCTCGACGCTGCCTTTGGAATCGGCGGCCAAGGCACTGAGCGGGAGGGCAGCGGCAAGGGAGATCGCGGCAGCGAGACGGGGCGTGGAATTCATCGGAGTACCTTTCTTGTTGTTATGCCGGCAAGTCGATCGCTTGCATTGCATGGAGTCTAAACAGGGTGCTCGCTGCGCCAGGTAACGAAGCGATGCGTGAATGTCATCGTTTGGTGACATTGCCCGCCAATCCCGTCGCCAGGCTGGGCGCCAGCGCCAGCCCAGGCAACAACACGGCTTGATAGGCGTGATAGAGGTCCGGCTTGCCGGCCCAGATAGTGCCGGCCGGCTTATTCGCAGGGTCGAGCTGGTGGTGCCAGCTGCCGGCACTGCGGTCGATGAGGTGGCGGTCGATGAACTGCCAATAGCGCCGGTACCAATGGCCATACTGTTGCTCGCCGGTACGCCGCAAGAGCGCTGCGGCGCTGGCGCTGGCCTCTGCATGCACCCAGTGGAGGCGCTCGCGCACCTGTGGCCGACCATCCCAGTCCAGGGTGTAGACAATGCCTTCCTGGCCATCGACGCTCCATGCCAGTCGGCAGGCGCTGTCGAACAGGCCACGGGCACATTCCAGCAGCCACTCGGGCGCCGACAGCCCGGCCTGGCGCCGCGCCGCCTCCAGGTGCAGAAGCAGGCGCGACCATTCGAAGCCGTGGCCGGGCGTGACGCCATGGGGGCGAAAGTGATCGGCAGGGTTATCGCCGTTGTAGCCTGCCAAGGGTCGCCAGTGCGTATCGAAATGTTCGTTGACGCGAAAGCCGTTGATCGCGGCATGCCGGTAGATGATGCGTTCGGCGATGAGCAGGGCGCGCTCCAGCCAGAGGGTGTCGCCGGTGACATCGGCCAGGGCCAGGAACGCTTCGGTGGCGTGCATGTTGCTGTTGGCGCCCCGGTAGGCTTCAGGGCGTTGCCAGTCGCTGGTGTAGGACTCGCACAACGCACCCTCTTCTTCACGCCAGAAGCGCGCCTCGATGATGCGGATCGCATCCACCAGCAACCCTTGCGCACCGTGGGCGCCCGCCACCACGGCAGAACTGGCGGCCAGGGCGACGAAGGCATGCAGGTAGGCGGCCTTGCCGTTGTCGCCGAGTCCGAAGGGAGCGCCGAACCAGCCGCCGTTGCGGGCGTCATGCAAGGGCCCGCGCAAGGCCGCCACACCGTGCTCGACCAGCGCCAGGCAGCCGGGTTCACCCTGCAGGTGGGCCAGCGCGAAGCTGTGGGTCATGCGGGCGGTGTTGAGGGTGTCGGCGGTGGCGCCGGGTGGCAGCCGGCCTTGTGCGTCCAGGCTGGCGAAGCCATGCGCCGTCCGCGAGGCCTTGGCGAAAGACAGCAGGCGCTGGCCTTCGGCCTTGAGCCAGGGCTCGGTGGGGAAATCCAGGGTGTCCATGTGCGGCTACTTCCATGCCTGAGGTTTGCAGAGTCTAGCCAGCCGTCCTGGCCGGGATGTCACGAAGGCCGGTGCGTGTGTCACCGGGCGGTGACATTGCCGGCGATAGGGCCATCAGGCTCAATCCACCCCTCGCGGCAGATGCAAGGTCACCCGCAACCCCCCCTCCCGCAAGTTGAGCAAGCTCACCTCGCCACCATGGCTATGGGCGATGTTGCGCGCGATCCCCAACCCCAGGCCGTACCCTTGCTGCTGCCCCGCCAAGCGAAAGTGCGGCTCGAACACCTGCTCCAGGCGTTGCTGCGGAACGCCTGGGCCCTGGTCATCCACCTGCAGCACGAAGCCTTCGGTGCTGTCGATGATGCGCAGGCGGGCCCTTTCGCCATATTTGATGGCGTTGTCGATCAGGTTGCCGATGCAGCGCCGCACCGCCAGGGGCTTGCCCGGATACGGCGCCAGCGCCCGCCCCTCGACCGTGATGCGGCCATCGCCCAGGTACGGCTCGGCGAGGATTTCCAGCACCTGGTTGAGGTCGATCGGCTCGATGTTCTCGTGGATGTCGGTGTCCTTCACGCATTGCAATGCGCCTTTGACCAGCAGCTCCAGCTCGTCCAGGTCCTGGCTGAACTTGGCCTGCAGGCGCTCGTCCTCCAACAGCTCCACACGCAGTCGCAGCCGGGTGATCGGCGTGCGCAGGTCATGGGATATCGCGCTGAACAATTGCGATCGCTCGGTCAGGTAACGGCTGATGCGCTCGCGCATGCTGTTGAAGGCCCGCGCTACTTCGACCACCTCGCTACCGCCGCCTTCGGCCACCGGCGCCACATCCGCGCCCAGCGACAGTTCCCGTGCCGCGCGGGCCAGTCGCTTGAGCGGCCAACTCTGCCAGTGCACCAGCAGGCCGATGAACAGCAACAGCAACACAGTGGTCAGGACGATGAAACCGATCTGCTGACGCGGCAGGCGCTCGGTTTCAAGGCTGGTGTAGGGCTCGGGCAACAGCGAGGCGATGTACAGCCATTCGCCTTCGTCCAAGCGAATCTGGGTGACCAGTACCGGCGGGTTGAGCGGCTCCAGGGTCAGCGAATAGTGGGCCCACGACCGCGGCAACTCATCGAGCTTCAGGCCGCTGTTGAAGATGCGCAGATCATCGGGGCCGACGAATTCCACGGAGATGTCCATCTGTGCCCCCAGGCGCTCGTGCAGCACCTGCTGGAACACCTCGATGACGGCCTGTTTGCGCGGTGTGACGGGCAATACCGGCATGTCCAGCGGCTTGTCGTTGAGCGACACGAAGAAGCGCGTACCGCCCATGCTGCGCAGCTGGTCGAGCACCATGGGCCGGTAGGCCACCGGCAGCGAGCGGAAGTAGCTGACACTGGCGCTCATCGAGTGGGCAAGGCTGCTGGCGCTGGCACGCAACCCCTGCAACTGGCTGGCGCGCAACTGGGCGACCCAGATCAGGCTGGACAGGCCCTGGGCCAGCAGCACCACCAGCAGGGTCAACAGCAGCATGCGCCCCAGCAGCGAGCGGGGCAGCAGGCGCCAGCGCCGCTCAACCCGCGCAGCAGACATGGGCTGCCAACAGGTAGCCACTGCCGCGCACGGTGCGAATCAGCCGTGGCGGCTTGTCGGTGTCGCGCAGCCGCTGGCGCAAGCGGCTGACGGCCATGTCGACGATGCGGTCCAGTGGCATCGGCTCGCGCCCACGGGTGGCGTTGCCGATGGTGTCGCGGTCGAGGATCTGCTGAGGGTGATCGAGAAACAGCTTGAGCAAGGCAAAGTCGGCCCCCGAGAGGATCACTTCTTCGCCATCGCGGTGGAACAGGCGGTGGCTGACCGTATCCAGGCGCCAGTCGTCGAAGGCCAGTACGGCGCTGGCCGATGCTGCCTGGCCGAACTCCGCGCGGCGCAGCAGGGCCTTGATCCGTGCCTGCAGTTCACGCGGGCTGAACGGTTTGCCCAGGTAGTCGTCGGCGCCCAGCTCCAGGCCGATGACCCGATCGGCTTCGTCGGAACTGGCCGTCAGCATGATGATCGGTACCCGCGACTGGCGTGGGTGCTGACGCACCCAGCGGCACAGGCTGAAGCCGTCTTCGTCGGGCAGCATCACATCGAGGATGACCAGGTCGCACGGGGTGCTTTCCAGCGCCCGACGAAAGCCCATGCCATCGGCTTCGGCATGCACCTGCAAACCTGCACGGCTCAGGTAGGTTTGCAGCAGCTCACGGATTTCCTGGTCGTCGTCGACCATCAGGATCGATTTACCGGCAGTGCTCAAGGTGTCCCGCCCCTCTTGTTGTTGTCACAGGTCTTTGTTGCCTGCTTCAGGGGCCGCTTCGCGCCCCAATCGCTGGCAAGCCAGCTCCCACAGAGACCGCGCCCCCAGGGATCACACGGCACCTGTAGGAGCTGGCTTGCCAGCGATTGGGCTGCGCAGCAGCCCCATTGTCAAATCAATGATCCAACGCCTGCTGCAAGGCCACCCCGGCGCCCAGCAACCCGGAAAACTCCGCCGTCACCAGCCACACCGGCACCCCGGCGAAGTAACCACTCATGCACCCCTTGTCGGCAAAACTCGCAGCAAAGCCACTGCGCAGGAACAACTCGGCAAACCGCGGGATGACACCGCCGACAATATAGACCCCACCGCGCGCGCCCAGGGTCAGCACATTGTTACCGGCCACCCGCCCAAGGAAACGGCAGAACTGCTCGACCACCGCCAACGCCCGCGGTTCGCCATTCAACGCGGCATCGGTGATCTGCGCCGGGGTCTTGTGACGCGGCGTGTCACCGTCCAGCGCGCACATGGCCTGATACAAACGAACAAGACCACCGCCACTGAGCACCGTCTCGGCGCTGACATGGCCTATCTGCTGGTGAATCTGCTGGTGCAGGGCCGCCTCGCGGGCATTGCCCACCGGCAGGTCGACATGCCCGCCCTCGCCCGGCAGGGCCTGCCAGCGCCGCTCACCCAGGCGCAGCAGGCTGCCGACGCCAAGCCCGGTCCCAGGGCCGATCACCAGCGCCGGCCGTACCGGGTCGGCCTGACCAGGGCACACCTCGCTAAATTCTCCGGGCTTGAGTCGCGTCATGCCGAGGGCCATGGCCGAGAAGTCGTTGATCAGCAGCAACTGCTCGACCAGCAAGGTCTTGCAGAAGGCACTGCGGCTCAGGCGCCAATGGTTGTTGGTGAAGCGAAACTCATCGCCATCGACCGGCCCGGCTACCGCCAGGCACACCGCCGACAACCCTCCTCGGGCAATGCCCTGGTCGTGCAGGTAGGCCTCGATGGCCTGCTCGGGGCTGGTGTAGTCCGCCGTGGCGAACACCTTCACGTCATGCAGCTGGTTGTCACGCCACAACGCAAAACGGGCATTGGTGCCACCGATGTCGCCAACCAGCAGGTCCTTCATTTGAGGTTCTCCAGGGCCGAGGTGAAGGCGCTCGCACCCTGCTCTGCCGGGCTGAACGCCATGCGCATGAAGCCGAACAGCTCGCGGCCACAGCCCAGGTCGTTGCCCTGGGGCGGCGCGGGCAGGTCGCGACTGGCCAGCTCTTCGGCCGAGACCATGACCCGCAGCGTACCTTCGATACCATCGACCCGCACGATATCACCGTCGCGAACCCGCGCCAGCGGGCCACCGTCAAAGGCTTCGGGACAAACGTGAATGGCTGCCGGGATCTTCCCCGAGGCGCCAGACATGCGCCCGTCGGTCACCAATGCGACCTTGTAGCCACGGTCCTGCAGCACACCAAGGAACGGCGTCAGCTTGTGCAGCTCGGGCATGCCGTTGCAGCGCGGGCCCTGGAAGCGCACCACGGCGACGAAGTCGCGCTCCAGCTCGCCGGCCTTGAAAGCATCGGCCAGCGACTGCTGGTCATGGAAGATCCGCGCCGGTGCTTCGACCACCTGGTGCTCGGGGGCCACGGCAGAGACTTTCATCACCCCGCGGCCAAGGTTGCCTTCCATCACCCGCAGCCCCCCTTCGGCCGAGAACGGCCGCGCCACCGGGCGCAGGATGCTTTCGTCCAGGCTCTGCCGTGGCCCTTCGCGCCACACCAGCTTGCCGTTGTCGAGGAACGGTTCCTGGGTGTAGCGACGCAGGCCGGGGCCGGCCACGGTATTGACGTCTTCGTGCAGCAGCCCGGCATCGAGCAGCTCACGGATCAGGAAGGCCATGCCGCCCGCGGCCTGGAAGTGGTTGATATCGGCCTTGCCGTTGGGGTAGACGTGGGACAGGGTCGGCACCACCTCGGAGAGGTCGGCCATGTCCTGCCAGGTCAGCTGGATACCAGCCGCCTGGGCGATCGCCGGGATGTGCAGGGTGTGGTTGGTCGAGCCGCCGGTGGCGTGCAAGGCGACGATCGAGTTGACCAGCGCCTTCTCGTCGACGATCTCGCCCAGCGGCATGAAGCTGCCACTGGCCTTGGTCAGGCGCGTGACCTGCTGCGCGGCCTCGGCAGTGAGGGCATCGCGCAGCGGGGTGTACGGGTTGACGAACGATGCTCCGGGCAGGTGCAGGCCCATGACTTCCATCACCAGCTGGTTGGTGTTGGCGGTGCCGTAGAAGGTGCAGGTGCCAGGGCTGTGGTAGGAGTTCATTTCCGACTCCAGCAGCTCCTCGCGGCTGGCCTTGCCCTCGGCATAGCGCTGGCGGACATCGGCCTTCTGCTTGTTGGAAATGCCCGAAACCATCGGCCCGCCGGGCACGAAAATGGTCGGCAGATGGCCGAAGCGCAGCGCGCCCATCATCAGCCCGGGCACGATCTTGTCGCAGATACCGAGCATCAGCGCCGCATCGAACATGTTGTGCGACAGCGCCACTGCGGTGGACATGGCGATCACTTCACGGCTGGCGATGGCCAGCTCCATGCCAGGCTCACCCTGGGTCACGCCATCGCACATGGCCGGCACACCGCCGGCAAACTGGCCGACCGAGCCGACCTCGCGCAGGGCCTGCTTGATCTGTTCGGGGAAGTGCACGTAGGGCTGGTGGGCCGACAGCATGTCGTTGTAGGCCGAGACAATGGCCACGTTGGCCGCGTTCATCAGCCGCAGGCTCTGCTTGTCGTCGGTGCCGCACCCGGCCACGCCATGGGCGAAGTTGGCGCATTGCAGGCTGGCCCGCATGGGTCCGTCACTGGCCGCGCCGTGAATCAGCTTCAGGTAGCGTTCACGGGTGGCACGGCTGCGTTCGATCAGCCGTTGGGTGACCTCAAGGATGCGCGGGTGCATGTACTGGACTCCAGGCTAACGATTAGGGCGGTTTGACCGGCATTTCCCCTCCAAACGATTGCGACCTAGGCTCAAGGTAGAGGGCCCGACGCTACGAAGGAGGCGGCCTGCCCGACCGCTCGTTGTATGTTTAAACAAAATACTGCCAGCAAAAAGGCTTGTTTTCTATCGCTCAGTGAATAATCTTGTAATTCCAACAACAAAACCGTTTCAGTGAAGCTTCTTTGTGCCACAGGTTTCACTCCGACTGCCAGAGGTACTGCCATGACCCTACGCATCGCCATCAACGGATTCGGCCGCATCGGGCGCAACATCCTGCGCGCACTGTATACCCAAGGCTACCGCCAGGACCTGCAGGTCGTCGCCATCAACGACCTGGGCGACAGTGCGATGAACGCCCACCTGCTCAAGTTCGACAGCGTCCACGGCATCTTCGCTGCATCGGTCGAGGCCGATCACGAGAGCCTGACGGTAAACGGTGACCGCATCGCCGTGAGCGCCATCCGCAACCCGGCCGAACTGCCCTGGAAGGCCGAGGCGATCGATGTGGTGTTCGAATGCACCGGGCTGTTCACCGACCGCGCCAAGGCGGCTGCGCACCTGGCGGCGGGGGCTGGCAAGGTGATCGTCTCGGCACCGGCCAAGGGCGCCGACGCCACGGTAGTGTACGGGGTCAACCACGACATCCTGCGCGCTTCGCACCAGGTCATTTCCAATGCCTCCTGCACCACCAACTGCCTGGCGCCGATCGCCCAGGTGCTGCACCGCGAGTTCGGCATCGAGCAAGGCTTGATGACTACCATCCATGCCTACACCAACGATCAGGTGCTGACCGACGTCTACCACAGCGATCCGTACCGTGCCCGCTCCGCCACCCAGTCGATGATTCCGAGCAAGACCGGCGCCGCCGAGGCCGTGGGCCTGGTGCTGCCGGAGCTCGCTGGCAAGCTGACTGGCATGTCGGTGCGCGTGCCGGTGATCAACGTGTCGCTGGTGGACCTGACCGTCAACCTCAGGCGCGAGGCCAGCGTCGAGCAGGTCAACCAGCTGTTCCTGGAGGCCAGCCAGCACTCCAAGGTCCTTGGCTACAATGCCTTGCCACTGGTGTCGTGCGACTTCAATCACAACCCGCTGTCGTCGATCTTCGATGCCAACCACACCCGCGCCAATGGGCGGATGCTCAAGGTACTGGCCTGGTACGACAACGAATGGGCGTTCTCCAACCGCATGCTGGACAACTGCCTGGCGTTGTGCAGCGCCCGCTGATCTTCACTGGCCCCATCGCCGGCAAGCCGGCTCCCACAAGGCCCCCATCGAGCCTGTGGGAGCCGGCTTGCCGGCGATGAGGCCAGCCCGGCCCACTACAATCTTTACCTTTTCCTAACACTTCCAGACTTGACCTACAGACAAGATGATAAGCATTATCATTCACCTTTCGTCGGCCAGGTCCCCCCGTGAGTCAGTCCCGGTTCAATTCCGTCTTCCTCGTCCAGCGCCTTCCCCTGCTGCGTACCTTGCAGCGCATGGTGGGCAACCCCAGCACCGCCGAGGACCTGCTGCAGGAAACCTACCTGCGGGTATCCCGCGCGCTCGGCGAACGACCCATCGAACATCTCGAACCCTTCGTGTTCCAGACCGCCCGCAACCTGGCCCTGGACCATCTGCGCACGCGCCGGGTGCAATCGCGCATGCTGGTGGACGATGTGCCCGACGAGGTCCTGCACAATGTCGCGGCCCCACTGAGCAGCAGCGAAGACGCCGCGCACGCCGAACGGTTGCTCGAGCATCTGAGCGTCAGCCTCAACCAGCTGACCGAGCGCCAGCAGCGGATCTTCATCCTCAGCCGCCTGCACGGCGCCAGCTACCTGGAGATCGCCGAACAGCTCAAGGTGTCGGCCAGCACGGTGCAGAAAGAACTGAAGCTGATCATGGGCATCTGCATGGGCGTGGCCGACCGCCTCGAATGACTTGACCGCCGGCCACCTGAGTGAGCCGAAGCCCTTGCCACACGGCGCCTTAGCCTTGATCATTCGAAAAAATCCATTCAAGGACCCACCGTGACCGACAGCCCTGTCACTCGCCCGCCTGCCGACGGGCCCGACGCCCGCGCCCGTGCGATGGACGAGGCACTGGACTGGCTCGTTCGCCTGCAATGCGCCACCGACGCCGATACCCTGGCCTTCGAGCAGTGGCTCAGTGCGGCCCCGGAAAACGCCAAGGCCTACGTCGAGGCCGAAGCCTTGTGGAATGGCGCGCCCCTGCGCCAGGCCGCCACCCGGATGCACCTGGACCGGCGGCGCTCCGTGCGAGGGCGCCTGCGTCGCCATTGGAAACCACTGGCCACCGCAGCCGTGCTGCTGGTCGGGCTGTTCACCTTCGGCAACCTACCGATGCGCCTGCAGGCCGACCACCTGACCGTGGTCGGCGAGCGCCAGCGCCTGCAGCTCGATGACGGTGCCAAGGTGTTGCTCAATACCGACTCGGCGTTCGCCAGCGACGTGCGAGAGGGCCGCCAGGTGGCGCGCCTGCTGCAAGGCGAGGCGTACTTCCAGGTGGCGGGTGGCGCGCAACTGCCCCTGGAGGTACAGGCCGGGCCGCTGCGCGCGCAGGTACGCGACACCGATTTCGCCGTGCGCTACCTCGATGGCGAGGCGCAGGTGCGGGTGCAACGCGGTGACGTCGACCTGCAGGCCGCCAGCGACCAGCACATTCGCCTCAGCGCCGGCGACAGCATCAGCGTCGGCCCGCAAGGCTTCGGCCAGCGCCAGCGCCCGGACATGCGCAAGGATCTGGCCTGGGTCGAAGGCCGGCTGGTGTTCGAGAACTGCCCGCTGAGCCAGGTACTGGCGGAAGTGCGCCGCTATTACCCAGGGTGGATCATCAACCGCAACGACCACCTCGACGACATGGCCGTGACCGGCAACTACCGCCTCGACCAACCACTGGAGACCTTGCGCGCACTGGCCCACATCACTTCAGCGCAGCTGCACGAATACCCGGCCGTGGTCATCCTCAACTGACCTGAAAATTATTTTTACGCGATCGCGCTCCCCCGCCCGTCTCGTTATAGCCAATGCAACTGATTCTTGTTTCAAAACAGGAACGGTCATACCTATAACAGTTTGCGCGTCAGGGAGCGCTTTCGATGTCCACAGGTCCAACACGCCCGTCCACTCTTCCCCGCCGTACAGGACAACTGTCCCTGCTGACCCTGGCATTGCTCGCCAGTGGTGCCTGCAGCCTGCCGGCCCTCGCCGCGGAGCCTACCCAGGCCAGCAGCAAGCGCATGGGCGACTACCGCTTCAACATCGCCCAGCAACCGCTGGTGGAAGCCATCAACGCCTTCAGCCAGGTGACTGGCTGGCAGGTCGGCTTCAGTGCCGAACTCGCCGAAGGTGTGGCATCGCCGGGCGTACGCGGCGCCCTGGCGCCGGAAGCTGCGTTGAAACAGTTGCTGCAGGGCACCGGCCTGAACTACCGCAAGATCGGCAACGGCAATGTGGTGCTGGAACGTCAGTCGGCAGGCAACGCCATCGCCCTGCAGCAGATGACCGTCAGCGCCACCCGCAGCGCCCAGGACGTCAGCCAGGTACCCAGCACCGTCAGCGTGCAGACCCGCGAGCAACTGGACCGGCAGAACGTCAACGACATCCACGACCTGGTGCGCTACGAGCCGGGCGTCTCGGTGGCCGGCACCGGCCAGCGCAGTGGCCTGAACGGCTACAACATTCGCGGTATCGACGGCGAGCGCGTACTCACCCAGATCGACGGTGTGTCGATCCCTGACAGCTTCTTCTACGGCCCCTACGCCCAGACCCAGCGCAACTACGTCGACCCCGAGATCGTCAAGCGCGTGGAAATCCTCCGCGGCCCGGCTTCGGTGCTGTACGGCAGCAACGCCATTGGCGGCGCGGTGAGCTATTTCACCCTCGACCCGGACGACATCATCAAGCCCGGCAAGGATGTGGGTGCACGCCTGAAGACCGGCTACAGCTCGGCCGACGACAGCTGGCTGACCTCCGCCACCGTGGCCGGCCGCCAGGGCGATTTTGACGGCCTGCTGCACCTGAGCCAGCGCAATGGCCACGAAACCGAATCCTACGGCGAGCATGGCGGCAGCGGCTTGTCCCGGACCGAAGCCAACCCGCAGGACGTGCGTACCACCAACGTGCTGGCCAAGCTGGGCTGGGACTACGCCGACGATGCGCGCCTGGGGTTCACCTACGAGCGCTACAAGGATGACCGCGACCAGAACATCCTCAGTGCCGTCGGGGGGCCGTTCAACGGTGGCGTCGGCATGGGCATGTACCGCAGCCGCATGGGCAACGACACGGTGACCCGCGAACGCTTCGGCATCAACCATGAGTTCGGCCTCGAGTCGGCGCTGGCCGACCACATCAAGTGGAGCCTGAACTATCAGATCGCCAAGACCGACCAGCACACCGAGGAAGTCTACGTCCCCTTCTCCCGCACGGTCTTTCGTACCCGCGACACCACCTACAAGGACCGGCTCTGGGTCTTCGATGCCCAGTTGGACAAAGCCTTCAGCATCGGCGCAACCGACCATTTGCTGACCTACGGCACCACCCTCAGGCACGAGAAGGTCACCGGCTCGCGCAGTGGCACCGGCACCTGCCTGGAGGTTGGCGGTAGTTGCCGGGCCATCGGCCAGATCAGCGTCCCCGATACCCAAGCCTTGGTCAGCGACTTCCCGGACCCGACAGTCAACACCTACAGCCTGTTCGTGCAGGATGAAATCCGCTGGAACAACTGGACCTTCCTGCCGGGTGCCCGCTACGACTACACGCGCATGGAGCCGGAGTTCACCAACGAGTTCCTGCGTGGCTTGCAGACTTCCGGCGGCGCCAGCCCCACCAGCCTCGACGATTCGGACAAGAAGTGGCACCGCGTGTCGCCGAAGTTTGGCCTGACCTATGCCTTCGACGACAACTACACCTGGTACGGCCAATACGCCGAGGGCTTCCGCACACCCACGGCCAAGTCGATGTATGGCCGCTTCGATAACCTGGGCGAAGGTTATCGCGTCGTAGGCAACCCAGACCTTGAGCCGGAAAAGAGCAAGAGCTACGAGACCGGCCTGCGCGGCAACTTCGATGCCGGCAATTTCGACGTGGCAGTCTTCTACAACAAGTACCGCGACTTCATCGATGAAGATGCGGTGCAAAGCGCCAACCTGGGCAACACGTTCACGGCCAACAACATCAAGCACGCCACCATCAAGGGCGCCGAGGTCAAGGGGCGCTTGAACCTGGACCGCTTCGGCGCACCGAATGGCCTGTACAGCCAAGCGTCCATTGCCTACGCCAATGGCCGCAACGATGACACCGGCGCGCCGCTGAACAGCGTCAATCCGCTGACCGGCGTGTTCGGCCTGGGTTATGACCAGGCCAATTATGGCGGCCTGCTGAGCTGGACACTGGTCAAACGCAAGACCCGTGTCGACGACACCAACTTCTTCGCCCCAGATGGTTCGAGCAGCAAGTTCCGCACCCCGGGCTACGGCGTGCTGGATCTGTCGGGCTTCTACAAGGTGACCGATGACGTCACGGTCAATGCGGGTCTCTACAACCTCACGGACAAGAAATACTGGCAGTGGGATTCAGTGCGTGCCTACGACGGCCAGGGCGAGGCAGGCGTGACCCAGCCGGCCAACCTCGACCGCCTGACCATGCCGGGGCGCAACTTTGCCATCAATGTGGTGTGGGACATCTGATTTGCACTGACCTCATCGCAGGCAAGCCGGCGATGAGGTCAGAAGAATCAACACAAGACCGCAGTTTTTTTACTGTCCCGACCCCGCTGTTTCGTCTTGTCACTAGACGCCCTCATTTCCCAAGGACACCCCATGACCGACCGCCCCGCCCTGCGCTCGCAACGCCTCAACCAGGTCACCCACGCCCCGCACACCGAACTCGACGCCCTGGTCAAGTCGCACAAACCGTTCGACAGCCGCGAAAGCTTTGCCCGCTTCGTCGTCGCCCAGTACCTGTTCCAGTCCGAACTGCAGGCCCTCTATACCGATCCGCAGCTGATCGCCATCGTCCCCGACCTGGCCGAGCGCTGCCGCGCCGAGCAGGCTCGCCTGGACCTCGCCGACCTCGACACCGAAGTGCCGGCAGCGGTACCCGGTGCACTGCAGAACCCCAGCCTGGGTGAAGCATTGGGCTGGATCTTCGTCTCCGAAGGCTCCAAACTGGGCGCCGCGTTTCTGATCAAGCGTGCCGTGGCGCTGGAATTGTCCGACAGTTTCGGCGCCCGCCACCTCGGCGAACCGGCCGGTGGTCGTGCCGAAGGCTGGAAGCAGTTCACCCGTATCCTCGATGGCCTGGCGCTGTCGGCCGAAGACGACGCTGCTGCCGAACGTGGCGCAGTCGCTGCCTTCGAGCGTTTCACCGAACTGCTCAAGCATGCCTACGCTGCGGACGCTGCGCTGGCCTGACACGCCTCACCCGGCCACCCCTCCGGTGGCCGGACCGTTTTACGAAAGAGACCATGACCCGACCCGCCCCCTCGAAACTGTCGCGCCTGCTGTACGGCATCCTGGCCTATGTGAGCCTGGGCATCGGCCTGGTGGCGATCGTCATCCCTGGCCTGCCGACCACGGAGTTCATCCTCCTCGCCGCTTGGGCCGCGACCCGCAGTTCACCACGGCTGTCGGCCTGGCTGGAGAACCACCGGCTGTTCGGGCCGATCCTGTACAACTGGCGCAACGGCAAGGTGATCCAGCGCCGGGCGAAGGTCAGCGCCACCGTCAGCATGCTGCTGTGCGCGGGCTTGATGCTGACCTTCCTCGAACATCACTGGCCGGTGTTTCTGGCCATTGCCGGCATGACCCTGGGCAACCTGTGGATCTGGTCCCGCCCGGAACACCCCTGCCCTGCCGGGTCACAAGCTCAGCAGCCCTGACCACAGCAGGTAGGCCGCCAGCACCGCCCCGGCCAGCACCGCCGCGAATATCAGCTTCTCCCAGGTGGTGAACAGGGTCTGCCCCTGCTCACGCTTGGCCCGGGCGAACAGGATCACCCCCGGCGCATACAGCAGCGCCGACAGCAACAGGTACTTCAGACCGCCGGCGTACAACAGCCACACCGCATACACCAGCGCCACCGCCCCCACCAGCAGGTCCTTGCGCCGCAGCGCCGGCTGCCCGGTGTAGCTTTCGCCGCGCACGGCCAGCAGCACCGCATAGGCAGCCGACCACAGGTAAGGCACCAGGATCATCGACGAGGCCAGGTAGATCAGGCTGGTGTAGGTGCCCGCCGAAAACAGCGTGATCAGAAGAAAACCCTGGATCATGCAGTTGGTCAGCCACAGGGCGTTGGCCGGTACATGGTTGGCGTTTTCCCTGGCCAGGAAGCGCGGCATGGTCTTGTCCCGTGCCGTGGCGTAGAGAATCTCGGCGCACAACAGCGCCCACGAGAGCAAGGCTCCCAGCAGCGAAATGGCCAGGCCGATACTGATCAGCAACGCGCCCCAGGGGCCGACGATGTGCTCGAGCACCGAGGCCAGCGACGGGTTCTGCAGATTGGCCAGCTCAGGCTGGGTCATCACCCCCAACGACAGCACGTTGACCAGCACCAGCAGTGCCAGCACCCCGGCAAAGCCGATCACCGTGGCCTTGCCGACGTCCGAGCGATGCTGGGCCCGCCCCGAATACACGCTGGCACCTTCGATGCCGATGAACACGAACACCGTCACCAGCATCATGTTGCGTACCTGGTCCAGCACATTGCCGAACTGAGGGTTGCTCAGGCCCCAGATATCGCGGGTGAAGATGTCGGCACGGAAGGCAAAGGCGGCGATGACGATGAAGATCAGCAGCGGCACCACCTTGGCCACGGTGGTCACCTGGTTGATGAACGCCGCTTCCTTGATGCCCCTGAGCACCAGGAAATGCACGGCCCACAGCAGCACCGAGGCGCAGCCGATGGCGACCGGCGTGTTGCCTTCACCGAAAATCGGAAAGTAGAAGCCCAGGGTGCTGAACAGCAGCACGAAGTAGCCGACGTTGCCCAGCCAGGCGCTGATCCAGTATCCCCAGGCCGAGGAAAAGCCCATGTACTCGCCAAAGCCGGCCTTGGCGTAGGCATACACCCCGGAGTCCAGCTCAGGCTTGCGGTTGGCCAGGGTCTGGAACACGAACGCCAGCGCCAGCATGCCGACCGCCGTGATCCCCCAGCCAATCAGCACCGCACCGGCATCGGCGCGTGCCGCCATGTTCTGCGGCAGCGAGAAGATCCCGCCGCCAATCATCGAACCGACCACCAGCGCGATCAATGCACCAAGGCGTAGCTTATGTCCTGGTTCGCTCATGGGGCTCCTTTTTTACCTGTTGTCATGCGTTTGTAACGGCCCTGACGGCCAATATGGGTGCAGTTTACATATATAAGGGTTATTGAACGAGCGGTGCTCATAACCACTTTTTCTATAGACCTTACCTTTGAAAACTAGCAGCTGTCGGGCAACTAGAAAAGAAGCTGATAAAACTGAATATTCTTGTGAAAAATTTGCGATTGCGGCAAAAGCGGCTAGCTTCAGTCATCGCAGGGTTAACAGAGCGTTTGCTCTAGTAGTACATGGAGGTGCCAGCGCACAAGGCCTGCGGCAGAGCTGCCGGCACTCTCCAGGAGCCGCGTGTAGGCAATTTCCTACACACCCGGTCATGAGACTGATCTAGGTCAGGGCATGGCCTCGGCGTCGGATTTATTCTGTCGTCAACTTTCTCCTGGCAGGAGTTGTTAAATGTCTGATTCGTCCGCAAAACTAAAACTCGGCGCGCTAGTTGCACTTGTCGTCGGCTCGATGATTGGTGGCGGGATCTTCTCGCTGCCGCAAAACATGGCAGCAAGCGCCGGTGTCGGTGCCGTGCTGATAGGCTGGGGCATCACGGCCGTCGGCATGCTGATGCTGGCATTCGTGTTCCAGACCCTGGCCAACCGAAAGCCTGACCTGGACGGCGGGGTATATGCCTACGCCAAGGCCGGGTTCGGTGACTACATGGGCTTTTCTTCGGCCTGGGGTTACTGGATCAGTGCCTGGCTGGGCAACGTCGGCTACTTCGTGCTGTTGTTCAGTACTCTCGGCTACTTCTTCCCGATCTTCGGCGAGGGCAACACCCCGGCGGCCATCATCGGCGCCTCGGTCCTGCTCTGGGCAGTGCACTTCCTGGTGCTGCGCGGCATCAAGGAAGCAGCGTTCATCAACCTGGTCACCACGGTGGCCAAGATCGTGCCGCTGGTGCTGTTCGCGCTGATCTGTCTGTTCGCCTTCAGGCTCGACATCTTCACGGCTGACATCTGGGGCACCGGTACACCGGAACTGGGCAGCGTGATGAACCAGGTGCGCAACATGATGCTGGTCACCGTCTGGGTGTTCATCGGTATCGAAGGCGCCAGCATCTTCTCGTCACGGGCGGAAAAACGCTCTGACGTGGGTAAGGCCACCGTCATCGGCTTCATCACCGTGCTGCTGTTCCTGGTACTGGTCAACGTGCTGTCGCTGGGCGTGATGACTCAACCAGAGCTGGCCAAGCTGCAGAACCCATCCATGGCTGCCGTGCTCGAGCACGTGGTCGGCCACTGGGGTGCGGTGCTGATCAGCGTCGGCCTGATCATCTCGCTGCTCGGTGCCCTGCTGTCGTGGGTACTGCTGTGTGCCGAGATCATGTTCGCCGCCGCCAAAGACCACACCATGCCGGAGTTCCTGCGCCGCGAGAACGCCAACCATGTGCCGGCCAACGCCCTGTGGCTGACCAACGCCATGGTGCAGATCTTCCTGGTCATCACCTTGTTCTCCAGCAGTACCTACCTGTCGCTGATCTACCTCGCCACCTCGATGATCCTGGTGCCTTACCTGTGGTCGGCGGCCTATGCGTTCCTGCTGGCCATGCGCGGCGAAACCTACGAGCAGGCTGCGGGCGAACGCACCAAGGACTTGCTCATCGGCGCCATCGCGTTGATCTACGCCATCTGGCTGCTGTACGCCGGCGGCATGAAATACCTGCTGCTGTCCGCCCTGCTGTATGCCCCGGGCGTGATCCTGTTCGCCAAGGCCAAGCATGAAATTGGCCAACCGATCTTCACCAACGTGGAAAAACTGCTCTTCGCAGCCGTTGTCATCGGCGCCCTGGTGGCGGCCTATGGCCTATACGACGGCTTCCTGACTCTTTGACCCACGTCTTCGCACTAAATGGAGGATTGAACAATGTCCACTGAAAAACAGAAGTACGGTGTCCACTCCGAAGCAGGGAAGCTGCGCAAGGTGATGGTTTGCTCGCCGGGACTGGCGCACAAGCGCCTGACGCCGAGCAACTGCGACGAATTGCTGTTCGATGACGTGATCTGGGTCGACCAGGCCAAGCGTGACCACTTCGACTTCGTCACCAAGATGCGCGAACGCGGCGTCGACGTGCTGGAAATGCACAACCTGCTGACCGACATCGTGCAGGACAAGAATGCACTCAAGTGGATCCTTGACCGCAAGCTCACCGATGACACCGTCGGCGTAGGCCTGAAAAACGAAGTGCGCAGCTGGCTTGAAGGCCAGGATCCGCGTCACCTGGCCGAGTTCCTGATCGGTGGCGTGGCAGGCCAGGACCTGCCACAGAGCGAAGGCGCCGATGTGGTCAAGATGTACAACGACTATCTGGGCCACTCCAGCTTCATCCTGCCACCTTTGCCCAACACCCAGTTCACCCGCGACACCACCTGCTGGATCTACGGTGGCGTGACGCTGAACCCGATGTACTGGCCGGCGCGACGCCAGGAAACCCTGCTGACCACCGCCATCTATAAATTCCACAAGGAATTCACCAACGCCGAGTTCGAAGTCTGGTACGGCGACCCGGACAAAGAGCATGGCTCGTCCACCCTCGAAGGTGGCGATGTCATGCCGATCGGCAAGGGCATCGTCCTGATCGGCATGGGCGAGCGGACCTCGCGTCAAGCGATCGGCCAACTGGCGCGCAACCTGTTCGAGAAAGGCGCGGCCACCGAAGTCATCGTTGCCGGCCTGCCGAAATCCCGTGCCGCCATGCACCTGGACACCGTGTTCAGCTTCTGCGACCGCGACCTGGTCACAGTCTTCCCGGAAGTGGTCAACGAGATCGTGCCGTTCATCATCCGTCCGGACGAGAAAAAGCCTTACGGCATGGATGTTCGCCGTATCAACAAATCGTTCATCGAGGTGGTCGGCGAACAACTTGGCGTCAAGCTGCGGGTTGTCGAGACCGGCGGCAACAGCTTCGCCGCCGAGCGTGAACAGTGGGATGACGGCAACAACGTGGTGGCGATCGAGCCCGGCGTGGTCATCGGCTACGACCGCAACACCTACACCAATACCCTGCTGCGCAAGGCCGGGATCGAGGTCATCACCATCAGCGCCGGTGAACTGGGCCGGGGCCGTGGCGGCGGCCACTGCATGACCTGCCCGATCGTCCGCGACCCAATCGACTACTAACGCCCATTACACCCGGCCGCGCCCACAAAGCGGCGGCCGGGCTGCCCACCGAATTCAAGGAGAACTGTCATGGCGTTCAACATTCACAACCGCAACCTGCTCAGCCTCGAACACCACACCAGCCGCGAACTGCGCTACCTGCTGGACCTGTCCCGCGACCTCAAGCGCGCCAAGTACACTGGCACCGAGCAGCAGCACCTGAAGGGCAACAACATCGCCCTGATCTTCGAGAAGACCTCGACCCGCACCCGTTGCGCCTTCGAAGTCGCCGCCTATGACCAGGGTGCCAACGTCACCTACATCGACCCGAACTCCTCGCAGATCGGCCACAAGGAAAGCATGAAGGACACCGCCCGCGTACTGGGGCGCATGTACGATGCGATCGAATACCGTGGCTTCAAGCAGGAAATCGTCGAAGAGCTGGCCAAGTTCGCCGGCGTCCCGGTGTTCAACGGCCTGACCGACGAATACCACCCGACCCAGATGATCGCCGACGTGCTGACCATGCGCGAGCACAGCGACAAGCCGCTGCACGACATCAGCTACGCCTACCTGGGCGATGCCCGCAACAACATGGGCAACTCGCTGCTGCTGATCGGTGCCAAGCTCGGCATGGACGTGCGCATCGCCGCGCCGAAAGCCCTGTGGCCGCATGACGACCTGGTCGAGCGCTGCAAGAAGTATGCGGAAGAAAGCGGCGCACGCATCACCCTGACCGAAGACCCGAAAGCGGCGGTCAAGGGCGTGGACTTCGTGCACACCGACGTCTGGGTGTCGATGGGCGAGCCGATCGAAGCCTGGGGCGAGCGCATCAAGCTGCTCAAGCCTTACCAGGTGAACAAGGAACTGATGAAAGCCACCGGCAACCCACGCTCCAAGTTCATGCACTGCCTGCCGGCGTTCCACAACTCCGAAACCAAGGTCGGCAAGCAGATCGCCGAACAGTACCCGGAAATGGCCAATGGCATCGAAGTGACCGACGACGTGTTCGAGTCGCCAGCGTGCATCGCCTTCGAGCAGGCGGAAAACCGCATGCACACCATCAAGGCGATCCTGGTCTCGACCCTGGCCGATCTCTGACAACCAGTAGCTACAAGCTACAAGCTACAAGCTACAAGCCACAAGAAAGGCGGCTCATTACTCGGATCCGCTTCTTCTTGAAGCTTGAAGCTTGAAGCTTGAAGCTTGAAGCTGCCCCACAAAGGACATTCCCCATGCGTATCGTTGTTGCATTGGGCGGCAACGCCCTGCTGCGCCGCGGCGAGCCCATGACCGCTGACAATCAGCGCGCCAATATCCGCACTGCCGCCGAGCAGATCGCCAGGGTTCACCCCGGCAACGAACTGGTCATCGCCCACGGCAACGGCCCGCAAGTTGGCCTGCTTGCCCTTCAGGGGCTCTCCTACAAACCTGACGAAGCCTATCCGCTGGACGTGCTCGGCGCCGAGACCGAGGGCATGATCGGCTACATGATCGAACAGGAACTGGGCAACCTGCTGCCTTTCGAAGTGCCGTTCGCCTCGCTGCTCACCCAGGTCGAGGTCGACCCCAACGACCCCGCCTTCAAGGACCCTACCAAGTTCATCGGGCCGGTCTACGAAAAGGACGAGGCGCTGCGCCTGGCCGATGAGAAGGGTTGGAAGGTCAAGCCCGATGGCGACAAGTACCGTCGTGTCGTGGCCAGCCCCAAGCCGATCCGCATCTTCGAGATCAAGCCGATCACCTGGCTGCTGGAACGCGGCACCGTGGTGATCTGCGCGGGCGGCGGCGGCATCCCGACCATGTACGATCCTGACAAGACCAAGCGCACGCTCAAGGGCATCGAAGCGGTCATCGACAAGGACCTGTGCTCGGCACTGCTCGCCCGCGAGCTGCGCGCCGACCTGCTGGTGATCGCCACCGACGTCGATGCCGCGTATATCGATTACGGCAAGCCTACCCAGAAAGCGATCGCCGAAGCGCACCCCGACGAACTGGAGCGCCTGGGCTTTGCGGCGGGGTCCATGGGGCCAAAAGTCCAGGCCGCTTGCGAGTTTGCCCGCTTGACCGGTAGGGTTGCGGTGATTGGTTCGCTGGAGAACATCGAGAAGATCGTTCAAGGCACCGGTGGCACACGTGTCAGCATTGCCAAGCCAGGAATCAGCTACCGTTGAATGCAGTTGGCGGGCTACCAGAGCCCGCCATTTTCACTATCCAGAGGAGCCTGCCATGGCGACGTATGAGCCAGGTCATGTACATATCCAGCGTGCCGCGCTTAACTCGGCTGACCACAGTTACGACCTGAACATCAATTACGAGGCATCTTCGGATCCCAAGGAAGGCAGGGGCATCCAGTTCCACATGCATGGCAGCATCGAGGGCAAGTCGGTGGACGAGAAGTTCTTCCTGTCCAAGGAAGAGGTATTGCCCAGTTTTCTGATGGTGCTGAGCCGCAAGGCCCAGTCCTATCTCGCTCCACCCAAGAAATTTGAGAACCTCGGTTCGCCGCATAAGCTCTACGACGCGATGTTCGAAGACATCCGCCAGAAACTGGACATGAAATCGGGCGACGCGGTCAAGCCTGAACACTTCGAGTGAATCCTTCGCCGGCAAGCCGGCTCCTGTAGGAGCGGGCTTGCCGGCGATGCAGGCGCCGCCCACCTTGGGCTGATCACCGACTCAAGGCATACTGACGCCCTCCCCAGCCACAACCCGCCTCCCCATGCGCATCCACGTCAGCTTCATCGACCGCGTCGGCATCACCCAGGAAGTCCTGGCCCTGCTCGGTGCCCGCAACCTCAACCTGGACGCCGTGGAGATGGTCCCGCCGAACGTCTACATCGACGCCCCGACCCTCAGCCCCGCCGTGCTCGAAGAGCTGCACGACGCGCTGTTCGACGTGCACGGCGTGCAATCGGTGGACGTGGTCGACATCCTCCCCGGCCAACGCCGCCATCTGCAGCTGGATGCCTTGCTGGCCGCCATGAGCGACCCGGTCCTGGCCGTGGACAGCGCAGGCCAGGTGCTGCTGGCCAACCCGGCGCTGATCGCCCTGTGCGGCCGCGAATCGGCCGGACGCTCAGTGGGTGAGCTGTTCGGCGACCCCGCCTTGCTGCAGGCCTTGCTGGACAACAACTTCCACTTGCCGATGCGGGAAATGCAGCTCAATGGCCAGAGCCTGCTGCTGGACGCCACGCCCATCACCAACGCGGGCGGCCTGCTGACTCTGTACCCGCCCAACCGCATGGGCGAGCGCCTGTCGGCCTTGCACCACGACCATGCCGAAGGTTTCGATGGCTTGCTTGGCGAGTCCCCGGCCATTCGCACCCTCAAGGCCCGTGCCCTGCGCGTGGCAACGCTGGATGCCCCGCTGCTGGTGCATGGCGAGACCGGCACCGGCAAGGAGCTGGTGGCCCGCGCCTGCCATGCCATCAGCAGTCGCCATGCCGCGCCCTTCCTCGCCCTGAACTGCGCCGCACTGCCCGAGAGCCTGGCCGAGAGCGAACTGTTCGGCTACGCCCCCGGCGCCTTCACCGGCGCCCAGCGTGGCGGCAAGCCGGGGCTGATGGAGCTGGCCAACCAAGGCACGGTGTTTCTCGACGAAATCGGCGAGATGTCGCCCTACCTGCAGGCCAAGCTGCTGCGCTTTCTCAGTGACGGCAGCTTCCGGCGCGTGGGTGGCGACCGGGAAGTGAAAGTCGATGTGCGCATCATCAGCGCCACGCACCGCGACCTGGAACGCATGGTCGCCGAAGGCACCTTCCGTGAAGACCTGTTCTACCGCCTGAATGTGCTCAACCTGCAGGTACCACCGCTGCGTGACCGTGGCCAGGACATCCTGGTGCTCGCGCATTTCTTCATGCAGCAGGCCTGCACGCAGATCCAGCGCCCGCCGTGCCGGCTGACGCCCGCCACCCATTCGGCGCTGCTGGCCAACCCCTGGCCGGGCAACGTGCGCCAGTTGCAGAACGTGATATTCCGCGCCGCAGCCATTTGCGAAGGCAACCTGGTGGACATCGGCGACCTCGACATCGCCGGGACTTCGGTGGCACGGGGGCAGGATGGGGAAGTGGCGAGCCTGGAACAGGCGGTGGGCGACTTCGAACGGGAACTGCTGCAGCGCTTGTACGCCAGCTACCCGTCGACACGGCAGCTGGCCGGGCGCCTGCAAACCTCACATACCGCGATTGCCCAGCGCCTGCGCAAATACGGCATTCCGAAAACTAATCCCTAAGCTTTTTCAGACTTCACCTACACATATACAGGCAGTTTCGCCACGAAAATGGAGGCCCCGTTCACGTTGCTGACATAACAAAGAGTTACCTGATGCTTGAACTCGATTTCTATGGAACGCTGGTCGCCGCCTCACTGGTCCTTCTACTTGGGCGCGGCCTCGTCACCCGCGTCACCTTCCTGCGTATCTACAACATTCCAGAACCGGTAGCCGGCGGCCTGGTGGTTGCCTTGATACTGCTGGCCCTGCGCAGCTTCGATGTGCAGGTGCAGTTCGACACGTCGCTGCAATCCCCGCTGATGCTCGCCTTCTTTGCCACCATCGGCCTGAATACCGACCTGGCCAGCCTGAAGAAGGGCGGCCGCGTCGTGGCTATCTTCCTCTTTGCGGTCACCGGCCTGCTGGTGGTGCAGAACGCCATGGGCATCGGCCTGGCCACGGCATTGGGGCTCGACCCCTTGATGGGCCTGCTGTCAGGTTCGATTTCCCTGGCGGGCGGTCATGGCACAGGCGCTGCCTGGGGTGCGACTTTCAGCGAAAAGTACGGGCTTGCCTCCGCTTCGGAACTGGCATTGGCTGCCGCGACATTCGGCCTGGTCCTCGGCGGCCTGATTGGCGGACCCGTCGCCCGCCTGCTGATCAGCCGCGTGCAGACACCCGGCCTCGAACAGGAAACACCCCGCGTGCCCAAAGGCTTCGAACAGCCGAACAAGGAACGTCTGATCACGCCTTTTTCAATGATCGAGTCCCTCGCACTGATCGCGATCAGCCTGATGGGCGGCTCCTTGCTCAACGGCCTGTTGCTCGGTACTTCGTTCGAACTGCCGACCTTCGTCTGTGTCCTGTTCGTAGGCGTCGTGGTGCGCAACGGGCTTGCAGCGATCGGCCTGTACCAGGTGTTCGAGCGGGAAGTCTCGGTGCTGGGCAATGTCAGCCTGTCACTGTTCCTGGCGATCGCCCTGATGTCGCTGAAGCTGTGGGACCTGGCGGTGCAGACGCTGGTGATGGCGTTGTTCGCGATATTCGTGACCTTCAGGGTCATGGGCAGCAACTACGATGCGGCAGTACTGGCGGCCGGGCACTGTGGTTTCGGCCTGGGCGCCACACCGACCGCCATTGCCAACATGCAAGCGGTGACGCAACGCTACGGCCCTTCGCAGATCGCGTTTCTGGTGGTGCCGATGGTGGGCGCGTTCTTCATCGACATCATCAATGTGATCGTGATCAAGTTGTATCTGGCATTGCCTTTCTTCGTCGTGCCCTTACCATGACTGGACTCGTTTGAATTCCAAAAAATATGTCTTGCATCGAGGCGGTATCACAACAGCTACAGATACCGCCCCGATCATTGAAGGTAATGCAGATGGCAAATCGACGAAGACTACTCAGCTTTGAAGCCCGGAAGACCTTGCTCAGCCCGCCACGCTTTCACTACCTGTACTATTTCCCCAGGGTCATCTTTCATCCCATGCCTAGTCGGATGAAAAATCAAACTGGCACCTAAGGGGTGCTCAACCATTTTCTCGAACTCAAGAATTGCTTTAGTATGCGAACGCTCATTAGGGTAAATACGAGGATCGGCATTATATATACCCGCTACAAATTCAAAGAACGCTCTTTCCGTGTAATCTGATATTTTCACCATTTCAATCACCCCTATGAAACTTGATATGAAATTTTGGCGATAGGATCACCATATTATCTATATCGTATACGCCTCCACCGTCGGCAATCCTTTGCTTATGGTGAATTTCATATTTCACCCTACCTCCTACACGCTCATTGGGTAGCGCCAGGGGTGCCAAACCTCGCCTCATCATCATGATATCACCATGGTCGAATTGCGCAGAAAACTCCTGACTGTTGGATAACAGCATCCAGAATTCGATACGAAACGCCCCGAAATCCCTGAATTTCCGCCCTCGCATTTCGTTGGCAATCCCTTCTGGAATTCCACGCCCTTTTTCGTTACCTTCAACCAATAGATGACCCTCTGTCAATTCGCCTTTACCTGTGACCACCCCCGGCATATACCGTCGACTCTTGAACATCACATAGATCGGCGGCAACCCCGAGTCGACGGGAAAGATGATGACGTAATCATCAAACCCAGTGTCCTCAAGTTCCGGGAATGAATCCAGCCGCCCTTCTATCGGCTCAAGGGTTGGCCCCACATGTGTTGTAACTGACGGCGGGGTGGCCGGCGACGTTGTCGAACTGCTCTCTGACGTGGAGACAGGCGTCCATAGCAGTGTTCTGGGTGGCATATCCTCGGTCGTTACGGAGTAACTACCGTTCTCGGCATTGAACGTTGCCGCCAGCACCCTGACCGCCAAGAGCTCAGCCGCGCCATCAGTCCGGGCGACGAACACTTCCTCTCGGTTGGCCTCTTCGCTTTGGCTCCCCATCCTTACCGACAGGTCTACCACCCCGCTGGCCAAGGCAGCCGCTTGCGCCTCACTGTCAAGATCCACAGCAAGATCGGCTAACGGTGTACTGAGCAGGTAATTATTCGGTAGCTCTCCGTCACCCAGCTCGGACGGGTACAACAACGCCGCAATTCCGACCGCTAAAGGCCCAGCAAGTATCCCTTGAGCATTCTTCAGTTCAGCGATGGCAGCACTGATCGCTTGAGCCAGTGTATTAACTGCACCAAGCTGCCCAGTAGCACTGAAAGCCGTTACAAAACGCGGCGCAGCGACCGCCGAGAGTTCAAGGTTGTACGTGTTGGCTGCCCGGGCGGCTGACAGACCTCGCTCCTTTTGCGCCTCGGCCTCCGCCAGTGCCCGCTCTTGCTCTCTGGCCATGGCTTCAGCTTCCTGCCGTGCCCTGGCCTGAGCTTCCGCCTCCTGCCGTGCCCTGGCCTGGGCCTCTGCTTCAACTCTAAGTTGCTCTTGCGCAGTGTGGAGCGCCTGTTGCAGCGCTGCTATCTGCGCGTGAAGCATCTTTATTTCGGCTTCTCGCAATTGCACCGTGTATGCTGCGCGATAAGCAGCATTCAAAGCCTCTTGAGTATTCGAGACCTTTATACGACCGGTAGCAATATTCTGGAACGTGGCAGCGGCATAATACCCAGCACTCTTACCAAATGGCGATGAGCCATAATAGCTATTAGCTAGCTTCTGTTGTTTGCCCAAATCAATCGTTTTGCGATTTAACAAGACTGTCCGAGCAGCGATGTCCTTTTGGAAGCTTTCGATGTCCGATCGCTGAGCACTACCCAGCCCCTTGCGCACTGCAGAAACTTCTTGTTCAAGTAGACCAGCCAGTTTAGACAAACTTTTCAAATAAACGACTCTAGCGGCATCATCAGCGATTTTCATCGCGCCAGCTGCGGACATCTTGAAACCTTCCAAAATCGGCCCCACATGATTCGCAACGCTACCCCCTGGCGCAGAGCTCGCAATGCGTGGAGGTTGTGCTCCGACATGGGTGGGTGGCAATATAACTTGTCTCTTTTTTCGGGCCATATAAATCTCCCTGAGAATCTCTCATTAGCCTCGTTCACACCGACCACAACACTCACGATTCGCATTAATAAGTTTCAGGGCGAGAGAAATCGAGAAAAGTGGCTTAGCCAATTCCCCTTACCGCCTCACAAAAAGAATACAAATCACTATTGCGCCGGAGCGCCCAGCCTAATACAGCACTTGGAGAAAAAGAGAATTCTCTGTGAAAATAGACAAGTCCTACAACCAAGGGGCAAATAACTGTCAAACAAATACTTGTTCGTAACCCATCGCTTATTAAAAATAGCAACCGCCCATTGTATGGAGACGCTGCGTAATCGCACCCGGCCGCATTCGCCATCCCGAATTCCATGGAGGACAGCCAAGACCAATCGTATCGATTTCATTACACTGTATCGATTCCAATACGTGGCATTTGAGTGCGCGTGCACAAGGGTTTGATCCTCCGGCGGTTTTTGATCGCGCCCCACCTGTATCGTTTTCATTCCAGCAAAGTCAGCAGAGCGAATGAAATAAAATACTAAGTTATTGATTTTTAATATCTTTTTAAGAATGGCCGCATTCTTGCTTTGTAAACGCCAACCCAAGAGCGCGAACACACCGCGCCCCACGCCCTGCCCCCGAGGATTCCCCATGAGCGAGTTGCGTTTCACTGAAGATCACGAATGGCTGCGCACCGAAGCCGACGGCAGCGTCACCGTGGGCATCACCGCCTACGCGCAGAATGCCCTGGGCGATGTGGTCTTCGTGCAACTGCCGGAGTTGCAGCCGTACGACAAAGGCGCCGAAGTCTCCACCGTCGAATCGGTAAAGGCCGCCAGCGGCGTGTACATGCCTTTGGCTGGTGAAGTGATCGCCGTCAATGACGCGCTCAATGACAGCCCCGAACTGGTCAACGAAGACCCACTGGGTGAAGGCTGGTTCTTCCGTTTCATCCCCGCCGACGCCAGTGAAGTGGCCACCCTGCTCGACCAGGACGCCTACGACCGCCTGATCAAAGCCAACGACGACGCCTGAGGAACCTGACCATGACCATCAACCTCGGCACCGCCAACGAATTCATCGCCCGTCACATCGGCCCGCGCGCCGCTGACGAGCAGGCCATGCTGGCCACCCTGGGCTTCGACTCGCTGGAAGCCATGACCGCCGCGGTCATCCCCGACAGCATCAAGGGCACCAGCGTGCTCGGCAGCGAAGACGGCCAGAGCGAAGCCGATGCACTGGCCGCGCTGAAGGCCATCGCCGGCAACAACCAGTTGTTCAAGAACTACATCGGCCAGGGCTACTACAACACCCACACGCCGGCGCCGATCCTGCGCAACCTGCTGGAAAACCCGGCCTGGTACACCGCCTACACCCCGTACCAGCCAGAAATTTCCCAGGGCCGCCTGGAAGCGCTGCTGAACTTCCAGACCCTGATCAGCGACCTGACCGGCCTGCCGATCGCCAACGCCTCCCTGCTCGACGAAGCGACTGCCGCCGCCGAGGCCATGACCTTCTGCAAGCGCCTGTCGAAGAACAAGGCCAGCCATGCCTTCTTCGTCTCCGTACATTGCCACCCGCAGACCCTCGACGTGCTGCGCACCCGTGCCGAGCCGCTGGGCATCGAGATCGTGGTCGGCGACGAGCGCGAGCTGAACGATGTCAGCGCCTTCTTCGGTGCCCTGCTGCAGTACCCGGCCAGCAACGGTGAAGTGTTCGACTACCGCGAACTGGTACAGCGCTTTCATGCCGCCAACGCCTTGGTGGCCGTTGCCGCCGACCTGCTGGCCCTGACCCTGCTGACCCCGCCGGGCGAATTCGACGCCGACGTAGCCATCGGCAGCGCCCAGCGCTTCGGTGTACCACTGGGCTTCGGTGGCCCGCACGCGGCCTACTTCGCCACCCGCGATGCCTTCAAGCGTGACATGCCTGGCCGCCTGGTCGGCGTGTCGATCGACCGCTTCGGCAAGACCGCCCTGCGCCTGGCCATGCAGACCCGCGAGCAGCACATCCGCCGCGAAAAGGCCACCAGCAACATCTGCACCGCGCAGGTACTGCTGGCCAACATCGCCAGCATGTTCGCCGTCTACCACGGCCCGCAAGGCCTCAAGCGCATCGCCCAGCGCACCCACGCACTGACCGCGATCCTGGCCGCCGGCCTGAAGACCCTGGGCATCGAAGTGGTCGGCGAGACCGCCTTCGACACCCTGACCCTGGCCACCGGTGCCGCGACCGCGAGCCTGCATGAAAAGGCCCGTGCCCAGCGCATCAACCTGCGCCAGATCGACGCCAGCCATCTGGGCCTGTCGCTCGATGAAACCACCACCCAGGCCGATGTCGAAGCGCTGTGGCAGCTGTTCGCCGGCGACCAGGCTCAACCTGACTTCGCGGCCCTGGCCGCCAGCACCGGCTCGCGCCTGCCTGCCGCCCTGCTGCGCCAGTCAGCGATCCTCGAACACCCGGTGTTCAACCGCTACCACAGCGAAACCGAACTGATGCGCTACCTGCGCCGCCTGGCCGACAAGGACCTGGCGCTGGACCGCAGCATGATCCCGCTGGGCTCGTGCACCATGAAGCTCAACGCCGCCAGCGAAATGATCCCGGTGACCTGGGCCGAGTTCGGCAACCTGCACCCGTTCGCCCCCGCCGAGCAGAGCCAGGGCTACCTGCAGATGACCCAGGAGCTCGAGGCAATGCTGTGCGCCGCCACCGGCTACGACGCCGTGTCGCTGCAACCCAACGCCGGTTCCCAGGGCGAGTACGCAGGCCTGCTGGCGATCCGTGCCTACCACCGCAGCCGCGGCGAAAGCCATCGCGACATCTGCCTGATCCCGTCCTCGGCCCACGGCACCAACCCGGCAACCGCGCACATGGCCGGCATGCGCGTGGTGGTCACCGCCTGTGACGCCCGTGGCAACGTCGATGTCGAAGACCTGCGCGCCAAGGCCATCGAGCACCGCGAACGGCTGGCGGCGATCATGATCACCTACCCGTCGACCCACGGCGTGTTCGAGGAAGCGATCGGCGAGATCTGCGCGATCATTCACGACAACGGAGGCCAGGTGTACATCGATGGCGCCAACATGAACGCCATGGTCGGCCTGTGCGCCCCAGGCAAGTTCGGTGGCGACGTCTCGCACCTGAACCTGCACAAGACCTTCTGCATTCCCCACGGCGGTGGCGGCCCGGGCGTTGGCCCGATCGGCGTCAAGTCGCACCTGGCCCCCTTCCTGCCGGGCCATGCCCAGCTGGAAAACCGCGAGGGCGCGGTGTGCGCCGCACCGTTCGGCAGCGCCAGCATCCTGCCGATCACCTGGATGTACATCCGCATGATGGGCGGTGCCGGCCTCAAGCGTGCGTCGCAGATGGCGATCCTCAACGCCAACTACATCGCCCGTCGCCTGGAAGAGCACTATCCTGTCCTGTACACCGGCGGCAATGGCCTGGTCGCCCACGAATGCATCCTCGACCTGCGCCCGCTGAAGGACACCAGCGGCATCAGCGTCGACGATGTGGCCAAGCGCCTGATCGACTTCGGCTTCCACGCCCCGACCATGTCCTTCCCGGTGGCCGGCACGCTGATGATCGAACCGACCGAAAGCGAGTCCAAGGAAGAACTGGACCGCTTCTGCGATGCCATGATCCAGATCCGCGAAGAAATTCGCGCCGTGGAAACTGGCAGCCTGGACAAGGACGACAACCCGCTGAAGAACGCCCCGCACACTGCCGCCGAGCTGGTTGGCGAATGGGCCCATGGCTACAGCCGCGAGCAGGCGGTGTACCCGCTGCCGAGCCTGGTCGAAGGCAAGTACTGGCCACCGGTCGGGCGGGTCGACAACGTGTTTGGCGACCGCAACCTGGTCTGCGCCTGCCCGTCGATCGAGAGCTATCAGGACGCCTGATAGTGAGGGGCCGCTACGCGGCCCTTCGCCGGCAAGCCGGCTCCCACATGGACGGCGCTGTACCTGTAGGAGCTGGCTTGCCGGCGATCGAGTGCGCAGCACTCGCTTTTACCATCTGGAGGGAACGAGCAATGTCCCTGAGTGTCTTCGACCTGTTCAAGATCGGCATCGGCCCCTCCAGCTCCCACACGGTCGGCCCGATGCGAGCCGCCGCGCGCTTCGCCGAAGGGCTGCGCCGCGACGGCCTGCTGGCCCGTACTGCCAGCGTCAAGGCCGAGCTGTATGGCTCGCTCGGTGCCACCGGCAAGGGCCATGGCAGCGACAAGGCGGTGTTGCTCGGCCTGGAAGGCGAGCACCCTGATACCGTCGACACCGAATCCATCCCCGCTCGCCTGCAGGCAATCCGCGACAGCGGCCATCTGCGTCTGCTCGGCGAACACGGCATCGTCTTCGTTGAAAAGCAGCACCTGGCGATGATTCGCAAGCCGCTGGCCTATCACCCCAATGGCATGATTTTTCGCGCCTTCGACCAGGCCGGCCTGCAGATCCGCAGCCGCGAGTACTACTCGGTAGGCGGCGGTTTCGTGGTCGACGAGGACGCCGCCGGCCATGACCGGATCGTCGAGGACAGCACGCAACTCACCTACCCGTTCAAGACCGCCAAGGAACTGCTCGGCCACTGCACCGGGCAACACCTGTCGATGAGCCAGGTCATGCTGGCCAACGAAGCAGCCTGGCGTCCCGAGGCCGAGACCCGTGCCGGCCTGCTACGGATCTGGCAAGTCATGCAGGACTGCGTCGAGGCCGGTTGTCGGCATGAGGGCATCCTGCCGGGCGGGCTGAAGGTCAAGCGCCGTGCCCCGGCGCTGTACCGCCAGCTCAGCCTGCACCCGGAAGCCAGCCTGCGCGATGCCCTGTCGGTACTCGACTGGGTCAACCTCTATGCCCTGGCGGTGAACGAGGAAAACGCCTACGGCGGGCGTGTGGTCACGGCACCGACCAATGGCGCGGCGGGCATCGTCCCGGCGGTGCTGCACTACTACATGCGCTTCGTGCCGGGCGCCAGCGAGGACGGCGTGGTGCGCTTCCTGCTGACCGCTGCCGCGATCGGCATCCTGTACAAGGAGAACGCTTCGATCTCCGGGGCCGAAGTCGGCTGCCAGGGCGAGGTCGGCGTGGCCTGCTCGATGGCCGCCGGTGCCTTGTGCGAGGTAATGGGCGGTACGCCACAGCAGGTAGAGAACGCTGCCGAGATCGGTATGGAACATAACCTGGGCCTGACCTGCGACCCGATCGGCGGCCTTGTCCAGGTGCCGTGCATCGAGCGCAATGCCATGGGCTCGGTGAAGGCGATCAACGCCGTGCGCATGGCCCTGCGTGGCGACGGCCAGCACTTCGTGTCACTCGACAAGGTCATCCGCACCATGCGCCAGACCGGCGCCGACATGAAAAGCAAATACAAGGAGACCGCCCGCGGCGGTCTGGCCGTCAACATCATCGAATGTTGACCTGACAATAAAACCAAGGAGTCACCGATGTCCGAAACACTGCAAAAGACCCCGCTGCATGCCCTGCACATCGAACTGGGCGCGCGCATGGTGCCGTTCGCCGGCTTCGACATGCCGGTGCAGTACCCGCTCGGCGTGCTCAAGGAGCACCTGCACACCCGCGAGCAGGCCGGCTTGTTCGACGTCTCCCACATGGGCCAGATCATCCTGCGCGGCAAGGATGCAGCCCAGGCCCTGGAAAGCCTGGTGCCGGTGGATATCGTCGATCTGCCGGTGGGCATGCAACGCTATGCCATGTTCACCAACGAGCAAGGCGGCATCCTCGATGACCTGATGGTCGCCAATCTGGGCGATGACACCCTGTTCCTCGTGGTCAACGCCGCCTGCAAGGACCAGGACCTGGCCCACCTGCAAAAGCACATCGGTAACCGTTGCGAAATCCAGCCGTTGTTCGAGCAGCGTGCCCTGCTCGCCCTGCAAGGCCCTGCTGCGGTCAAAGTGCTGGCGCGCCTGGCGCCGGAAGTGGCCAGCATGACCTTCATGCAGTTCCGCCCGCTCCAGCTGCTCGGCCAAGACTGCTTCGTCAGCCGCTCGGGTTATACCGGTGAGGACGGATACGAGATCTCGGTGCCGGCAGGCGCCGCCGAAGACCTCGCCCGTCGCCTGCTGGCCGAAACCGAAGTACAACCGATCGGCCTGGGTGCGCGTGACTCGCTGCGCCTGGAAGCCGGCCTGTGCCTGTATGGCCACGACATGGACACCGGCACCACGCCCATCGAAGCCAGCCTGCTCTGGGCCATTTCCAAGGTGCGCCGCGCAGACGGCGAGCGCGCCGGTGGCTTCCCCGGGGCCGAGGCGATCTTTGCCCAGCAGCAGCAAGGCGTGACGCGCAAGCGGGTGGGTCTGCTGCCGCAGGAACGTACCCCGGTACGTGAAGGCGCGGAAATTGTCGATGCAACTGAAAAAGTGATTGGCAAAGTCTGCAGCGGCGGCTTCGGGCCGACACTCGGCACGCCGGTTGCAATGGGTTATGTCGATATCGAACATGGCGCACTCGACACACCACTGTATGCCATGGTGCGAGGAAAGAAGGTTGCCATGAAAGTCAGCAAAATGCCTTTTGTTCCGCAACGTTACTATCGCGGTTGAAGGCACTGTCTAAGGTTTGACGGCAGGTTCCAGATATTCGATTTCGAATCTGCCCAATAACTTTTGAACATGGCGCCAGGCCAGGCGCCATGCCGTTTCCAACAAATTGTTCGGTCACCGGAAAAAGCCTGATTTTCCATACGACCAAGGGCTTGTTTTTCGCTTGGGAGTTGGCGTAGAGTCACTGCACTGTGTTTGCATGGGTCGCAACAGTTCGTGACCTGGGCCAGTAGCCGCAATCTGCTACAACCCGTTCGACGTCTCTTACTTCCTGCAACCCAGCCCAGTACTCTTTCACTCTTTATAACGTGAAAGAAACTGTCATCAAAATTCAAGCTTCATAGGAAATAAGACAATGGCTGAGCGTCAGAACGGTACCGTCAAGTGGTTCAATGACGAAAAAGGTTACGGCTTCATCACTCCAGAGAGCGGTCCGGATCTGTTCGTGCACTTCCGCGCCATCGAAGGCAACGGCTTCAAGAGCCTGAAAGAAGGCCAGAAGGTCACCTTCGAAGCAGTCCAAGGCCAGAAAGGCATGCAGGCTGACAAAGTCCAGCCTGTCTGAGTACAAGCCTGACTCCAAAAAGCCCCTGCCATGTGCAGGGGCTTTTTTTGCCCGTAGAATACCGGCTTCGCCATCTGGAGCCGTTCTGCATGTCCAAGCCTATGCTCTCACCCCAGGGTGACTTCCCACCGGTCGGCCTCGGCCGGCGCCTGGCGGCGATGTTCTATGACTTCCTGCTGTGCACGGCGCTGCTGATCGTCACCGCCGGCGCCTACAAGATGATCCAGATGGCGATCATCGGCGAGGCCCGCATGCGCGAGCTCACCGAGGCAGGCGCGCTGGATGGCGACCCCCTGCTGTCGACGGTGCTGCTGTTCGTGCTGTTCGGCTTCTTTGCCAAGTTCTGGACCCACGGCGGGCAGACCCTGGGCATGCAGGTGTGGGGCGTGCGGGTGCAGAACACCGATGGCAGCGCGATCAGCCTGTGGCAGGCGCTGCTGCGCTTCGTGGTGTCGATCGCCTCGTGGCTGTGCCTGGGGCTGGGGTTCTTCTGGTCGCTGATCGACAAGCGCAAGCGCGGTTGGCATGACATCTATTCGGATACCCAGCTGGTGCGGGTGCCGAAGCGGAGCAAATAGCCAACTCATCGCCGGCAAGCCGGCTCCCACAGGAACTCCGCTGGCCTTGAGAGCGGCTTGCCGGCGATAGGGCCCCAATGAAAAAGCCGACCTTGAGGTCGGCTTTTTTTGTGTCGGTCAGGCCATCATCCAGCCCGGCGCAACAACCAGAGCCCCGCCAGGGCACACACCCCCGCCGGGATCACCACCGCCAGCAACGGCGGGAAGCCGAACACCTGGCTCGAAGGGCCCAGCAGGTCGCCGGCGATCCGGAACACGAAGCCCACCAGCACACCGGTGAACACGCGCTGGCCCAAGGTCACCGAACGCAGCGGCCCGAAGATGAAGGAAATCGCCATCAGCACCAGCGCTGCGGTCACCATCGGTTGCAGGACCTTGGTCCAGAACGCCAGCCAGTAGCGGGAGTTGTTCAGACCCTGGTCGGACAGGTAGTGGATGTAGTCCCACAACCCCGAGATGGACAGCGACTCAGGCGCCAGGATCACCGTATTGAGCAGCTCTGGCGTGACCGACACGTCCCAGCGCTCCTCAGGGGCCTTGACCACTTCGGTATGGTCGCCACGGAAATGGGTGGTGCTGACATCGCTGAGCAGCCAGTGGTCCTGGTTGTACTGGGCGCGGCGGGCAAAGCTCGAGGTGACGATCTTGCGCTCGCTGTCGAAGCGATAACGGGTCACGCCCAGCAGCAGGCCATTGGGCTGCACGGCGTTGATGTGCACGAACTCTTCACCCTGGCGGTGCCACATGCCGCGCTTGGAGCTTTGCGCTTCACCACCGCCCTGGGCCAGGGAACGGTCGGCCTGGGCCTTGTTTTCGGTAACAGGCGCCACGTACTCGCCGATCAGCACACCGACCAGCATCAGCACCAGCATCGGCTTCATCACCGCCCAGACGATACGACCGATGGAAACCCCGGCGGCCCGCATGATGGTCAGCTCGCTGCTGCTGGCCAGGCTGCCCAGGCCGATCAGACAGCCGATCAGGGCGGCCATCGGCAGCATGTCGTACAAGCGCCGTGGCGCGGTCAGCAACACGAAATTGCCCGCTTCCAGCACGGTATAGGTGTCACTCAGGTCGCTCATCTCGTCGATGAAGGCGAACAGCGATGCCAGGCCGAGGATGATCCCCAGCACGGCCAGGATGGCCATCAGCACGCTCTGGCCGATGTAGCGGTCGAGCTTAGCCATGGGCCACCTCCGCACGACGAGCGGCAAGCTTCAGGCGAAGCGGTTCCCAGTACATCAGCCCCAGGCCGATAAACAGGAACAGGCCGTGCACCCACCACATGCCCAGGGCGATCGGCAACTTGCCCTTCTCCAGGGCGCCGCGTACGGAAATCAGCATTGTCAGGTAGGCCATGTACAGAAGAATCGCCGGCAGCAGCTTGAGGAAGCGGCCCTGGCGCGGGTTGACCCTGGACAGCGGCACCGCCAGCAAGGTCACGATGAATACCAGGATCGGCAGCGAAATACGCCATTGCAGCTCGGCACGTTCGCGCAGGCCGTTCTGGCCGATCAGTTGCGAAGTCGGGATGGCTTCACGCTCGGTCACTTCCTCGCTCACTTCCGGCTTTGGCAGCAGCACGCCGTATGTGTCGTACTTGATGGCGCGGTAATCGGCCTGGCCAGGGTTGCCGTCGTAGCGATAGCCGTTTTGCAGCACCAGGTAGCGGTTGCCGTCGGCCTGCACTTCCTGATGGCCTTTCTCGGCGACCAGTACCGACGGTGCGCGGTCCTTGGTCTTGTCCTGGTTGAAGCGCTTCTCGGAGATGAACACCCCGGCGAGGTTGCTGCGATCGTCCGACAGCTCTTCGGTGTAGGTCACCCGCGAACCGTCACGCAGGGTCTGGAAGCGTCCGGGCACCAGGGTATCGAACTCGGTCAGGGCATCCTGCTGAGCAATGATCTTCTGCACCTGGGCCACACCCTGAGGCGCCAGGCCCAGGCTCAGCCAGGCAACCAGCAGCGCCACCAGGGCGGCAGGCACCATGGTCAGGCCGAGCAGGCGCTGCTGGCTCATGCCGGTGGCCGACAGGACCGTCATCTCACTTTCAAGGTACAACCGGCCGTAGGCCAGCAGGATGCCGAGGAACAGCCCCAATGGCAGGATCAGTTGCAGAAAGCCTGGCAGTCGGAAACCCATGATCAGGAACAGCACGCTCGGGTCGAGCACGCCCTGGGCGGCCTGGGCCAGGTACTTGATGAAACGCCCGCTCATGATGATCACCAGCAGCACGGCGCTGACGGCGCTCAAGGTCAGCAAGACCTCGCGGGACAGATAACGAAAGACGATCAAGCCAGACACTCCTGGGTTGTCAGGGGCGGATTGCCAAACAAAGGCTGACGACAGCCAAGACCAATGCCGGTTCGCCGAAGGCGAACCTCCATGTAAAGTGCGCGCATTATCCTGTGATTGGCCGCGCCTGTCACTTGGCCGCGCATGAAGGCAGACAACGGGGTTGTCAGCACACTTGCCAGAGGCTCAAACTGGCAGCTTTTCCACTGGTGCGCGAGCAAGCGGCCAGGCCCGTCCAGAGCGCGAGAACTCCAAGCGCCAACTGCAAAGATCATTCGGGGACCCTGACATGGAACTGGTTGTAAAAAGCGTAGCTGCTGCATCTGTAAAAACCGCCACCCTGGTCGTACCGGTGGGCGAAGGCCGCAAGCTTGGCGCTGTTGCCAAGGCCGTCGACCAGGCCAGCGAAGGCGCCATCAGTGCCGTACTCAAGCGCGGCGACCTGGCTGGCAAGCCTGGCCAGACCCTGCTGCTGCAGAGCCTGCCGGGCCTCAAGGCCGAGCGCGTGCTGCTGGTCGGCAGCGGCAAGGACGACGCCCTGGGCGACCGCGCCTGGCGCAAGCTGGTGGCGAGCGTGGCCGGTGTGCTCAAGAGCCTCAATGGCGCCGATGCGGTGCTGGCCCTGGACGACATTGCCGTCAACAACCGCGATGCCCATTACGGCAAGTACCGCCTGCTGGCCGAGACCCTGCTCGATGGCGAATACGTGTTCGACCGCTTCAAGAGCCAGAAAGCCGAACCACGCGCGCTGAAGAAGATCACCCTGCTGGCCGACAAGTCGGGCCAGGGCGAAGTCGAGCGCGCCGTCAAGCATGCCAGTGCCATCACCACCGGCATGGCCTTCACCCGCGACCTGGGCAACCTGCCGCCCAACCTGTGCCACCCAAGCTACCTCGCCGAGCAGGCCAAAGACCTGGGCAAGGCGCACAAGGGCCTGAAGGTCGAAGTGCTGGACGAGAAGAAGATCAAGGACCTGGGCATGGGCGCGTTCTACGCCGTGGGCCAGGGCAGCGACCAGCCGCCACGGCTGATCGTGCTCAACTACCAGGGCGGCAAGAAGGCCGAGAAGCCTTTCGTGCTGGTCGGCAAGGGCATCACCTTCGACACCGGCGGCATCAGCCTCAAGCCGGGCGCGGGCATGGACGAGATGAAGTACGACATGTGCGGCGCCGCCAGCGTGTTCGGCACCCTGCGTGCCGTCCTCGAACTGCAGCTGCCGATCAACCTGGTGTGCCTGCTGGCCTGTGCCGAGAACATGCCCAGCGGCGGCGCCACCCGTCCGGGCGACATCGTCACCACCATGAGCGGGCAGACCGTGGAAATCCTCAACACCGACGCCGAAGGCCGCCTGGTGCTGTGCGACACCCTCACCTATGCCGAACGCTTCAAGCCACAGGCGGTGATCGACATCGCCACCCTGACCGGCGCCTGCATCGTCGCCCTGGGCAGCCATACTTCCGGCCTGATGGGCAACAACGACGACCTGGTCGAGCAACTGCTGGACGCCGGCAAGCGTGCCGATGACCGCGCCTGGCAGCTGCCACTGTTCGACGAGTACCAGGAACAGCTGGACAGCCCGTTCGCCGACATGGGCAACATTGGCGGGCCGAAGGCCGGCACCATCACGGCGGGCTGCTTCCTGTCGCGCTTCGCCAAGGCCTACGACTGGGCGCACCTGGACATCGCCGGCACGGCCTGGATCAGCGGCGGCAAGGACAAGGGTGCCACTGGCCGCCCAGTGCCGATGCTGACCCAGTACCTGCTGGATCGCGCCGGCGCCTGACGGCGCAAGGCCGGTGGCGCCCGACGGCGCCGCCGGTCGGCTGAATGAATCATGAGCAAAGTCGATTTCTACATCCTGCCCACCGACTCGCTGTCGGCGCGGCTCGATTTCGCCTGCAAGCTGTGCGAGAAGGCCTGGCGCCTCGGTCACCGGGTCTACCTGCACTGCCAGGACGCCGAACAGCGCGAAGCGCTGGACCAACGCCTGTGGCGCTTCAAGGGCGAGGCATTCGTCCCCCACGACCTGGCCGAAGCCCATGCCGATGCCACGGTGGCCCTGGGCCTGGCCGACGATGCCGGTGAACACCGCGACCTGCTGATCAACCTGGGTGCCGGTGTACCCAGCTTCGTGGGCCAGTTCGAGCGGGTCGCCGAAATCGTGGTCGAGGAGCCCGGCGTCCGCCAATCGGCGCGCGAACGATTCCGTTTCTACCGCGAACAGGGCTATGCTCTGCAAGATCACCGCTTACAGCGACTTTGACGACGATGGACAAGCCTTCCGCCTTACCCGATTCCGCCCATCTGCTCGACGACCTCGAGTCGATTCGCCAGTTGCTGGGCGATGCCGACCTGCAGCCGCCATTGCTGACCGAGACGGTCGAACAGATTCCACTGTTGCTGGACACCCCGAGCGGCAACGCCGAGCCTGCACCAGAGCCGGTCAAGGCCGAGCCCGAGGATGACCCGCAGACCCGCCGCCAGGACACCCTGCTGCACCTGGAAGCCGAACTGCGTGCCGCGGCGCAGTTGATCATGCAGGACGTGATCAACGACTTCACCCCGCATATCGAGACCGAGATCAAGCGCCGACTGGATGCGCGCATCGAGCGGTTGATCCAGCGGTCCGAATAAGGAACAAGCCTGCACCGGCAACACAAGTACAGCTGTCGCCTGCGGCCCCCAGCTTGGTTATACTTCCCGGCTTTCCCGAATTAATGCCATAGGGTCCCGCCGCGCATGGATAAGACCTACCAGCCGCACGCCATCGAAACTTCCTGGTACAACACCTGGGAGTCCGAGAACTATTTCGCCCCGCAAGGTGCAGGTGAGTCCTACACCATCATGATCCCGCCACCGAACGTGACGGGCAGCCTGCACATGGGCCACGGTTTCAACAACGCGATCATGGACGCCCTGATCCGTTTCCGCCGCATGCAGGGCCGCAACACCCTGTGGCAGCCGGGCACCGACCACGCCGGTATCGCCACCCAGATGCTGGTAGAGCGCCAGCTCGAGGCCAAGGGCCAGAACCGCCACGACCTGGGCCGCGACGCCTTCCTCGACAAGGTCTGGGAATGGAAAGAGCAGTCCGGTGGCAACATCAGCCGGCAGATCCGCCGCCTGGGTTCGTCGGTCGACTGGAGCCGCGAACGCTTCACCATGGACGACGGCCTGTCCGAAGCGGTCAAGGAAGCCTTCGTGCGCCTGCACGAGGACGGCCTGATCTACCGCGGCAAGCGCCTGGTCAACTGGGATACCAAGCTGCACACGGCGATCTCCGACCTCGAAGTGGAAAACCACGACGAGAAAGGCCACCTGTGGAACCTGCGCTACCCGCTGGCCGACGGCGCCAAGACCGCCGAAGGCAAGGACTACCTGGTAGTCGCCACCACCCGTCCGGAAACCCTGCTGGGTGACGCCGCGGTCGCGGTCAACCCGAACGACGAACGCTACCAGGCACTGATCGGCAAGTTCGTCGAACTGCCGCTGGTCGGCCGTCGCATCCCGATCGTCGCCGACGACTATTGCGACCCCGAATTCGGCACCGGCTGCGTGAAGATCACCCCGGCCCACGACTTCAACGACTATGAAGTCGGCAAGCGCCACAACCTGCCGTTGCTGAACATCTTCGACAAGAACGCCCTGGTGCTGTCCGCCGCCCAGGCCTTCAACCTCGACGGCAGCGTCAACGAGCAGGTCGACACCAGCCTGCCTGCGCAGTACGCCGGCCTCGACCGCTTCGTCGCGCGCAAGCAGATCGTCGCCGACCTCGATGCCCAGGGCCTGCTGGTCAGCATCGACGACCACGCGCTGAAAGTGCCCAAGGGCGACCGCTCCGGCACCGTCATCGAGCCGTGGCTGACCGACCAGTGGTATGTCTCCACCAAGCCGCTGGCCGAGCCTGCGATCGCTGCCGTGGAAGACGGCCGCATCCAGTTCGTGCCCAAGCAGTACGAGAACATGTACTTCTCCTGGATGCGTGACATCCAGGACTGGTGCATCAGCCGCCAGCTGTGGTGGGGCCACCGCATTCCGGCCTGGTACGACGAAGCCGGCCAGGTCTACGTGGGCCGCAACGAAGAAGAGGTCCGCGCCAAGCACAACCTCGGTGCCGACGTGGTCCTGCGCCAGGACGACGACGTGCTCGACACCTGGTTCAGTTCCGGCCTGTGGACCTTCTCCACCCTGGGCTGGCCAGAGCAGACCGAATTCCTCAAGACCTTCCACTCCACCGACGTACTGGTCACCGGTTTCGACATCATCTTCTTCTGGGTTGCGCGCATGATCATGCTGACCATGCACCTGATCAAGAACGAGGATGGCACCCCGCAGGTGCCGTTCAAGACCGTGTATGTGCACGGTCTGGTGCGTGACGGCCAGGGCCAGAAGATGTCCAAGTCCAAGGGCAACGTCCTCGACCCGCTGGACATCGTCGACGGCATCACCCTTGACGCCCTGCTGGAAAAACGCACCAGCGGCATGATGCAGCCCAAGCTTGCCGAGAAGATCGCCAAGCAGACCAAGGCCGAGTTCCCCGAAGGCATCGCCAGCTACGGCACCGACGCCCTGCGCTTCACCTTCTGTTCGCTGGCCTCCACCGGTCGCGACATCAAGTTCGACATGGGCCGCGTCGAAGGTTATCGCAACTTCTGCAACAAGATCTGGAACGCCGCCCGCTACGTGCTGGACAAGGGCGAGGACTGCGGCCAGAACGGCGAGGCCTACGAGCTGTCGCTGGCCGACCGCTGGATCATCTCGCAGCTGCAGCGCACCGAAACCGAAGTGACCCGCCAGCTCGAGCAGTTCCGCTTCGACCTGGCCAGCCAGGCCCTGTACGAGTTCATCTGGAACCAGTACTGCGACTGGTACCTGGAGCTGTCCAAGCCGGTACTGTGGGACGAGAACGCCCCGGTCGAGCGCGCCCGTGGCACCCGCCGCACCCTGGTACGCGTGCTGGAAGTGGCGCTGCGCCTGGCGCACCCGTTCATGCCGTTCATCACCGAAGAGATCTGGCAGCGCATCGCGCCGCTGGCCGGCATCGATGGCAAGACCATCATGCTGCAGCCATGGCCGGTGGCCAATGAAGCCCGCATCGATGTGGCCGCCGAAGGCGATATCGAATGGCTGCAACAGCTGATGGTCGGCCTGCGCAACATCCGCGCCGAGATGAACATCGGCCCGGGCAAGCCACTGCCGCTGTTCCTCAAGAACGCCAATGCCGACGACCAGCGTCGCCTGCAAGAGAACGAAGCACTGCTGAAGAAGCTGGCCAAGGTCGAGTCGTTCACCGTGCTGGGCGATGCCGACGAAGCCCCGCTGTCGGCTACCGCCCTGGTTGGCGACCTGCAGGTGCTGGTGCCGATGGCCGGCCTGATCGACAAGGATGCCGAGCTCGCGCGCCTGAGCAAGGAAATCCAGCGCCTTCAAGGTGAAGTGCAGCGCGTCGGCGGCAAGCTCTCCAACGCCGCCTTCGTCGACAAGGCACCGCCTGCGGTGATCGAGAAGGAACGCGCCAAGCTGGCCGACTCCGAGCAGGCGCTGGCCAACTTCACCGAGCAGCATGCGCGGATTGCGGCGCTGTAACCTAACGTGAAGCCATAGCGGGCTGCTTTGCAGCCCATCGCCGGCAAGCCGGCTCCCACAAGGACAACGCCGTACCTGTGGGAGCCGGCTTGCCGGCGATGCTTTTTCAGGACCTCACCATGACCGAGAAACCCACCCTGCACCCGCGCAACCGCCACCAGGGCCGCTACGACTTCCCCAGCCTGATCAAGGCCCACCCGGACCTGGCCCGCTTCACCATCACCAACCCCCACGGCAAACCCAGCATCGACTTCGCCAACCCCGAGGCCGTGCGGGTGTTCAACCGCGCCTTGCTCAAGGCCCAGTACGGCATCCAGCACTGGGACATTCCCGCCGACTACCTGTGCCCACCCATACCCGGTCGCGCGGACTACATCCACGTGGCCGCCGACCTGCTGGCCGAAGACAATGCCGGCGAAGTCCCCAAGGGCGCCCAGGTGCGCGCGCTGGACATCGGTGTGGGCGCCAACTGCATCTACCCGCTGCTTGGGCACAGCGACTATCGCTGGCGCTTTCTGGGCAGCGACATCGACCCGGTGGCGCTGGCATCGGCCAAGGCCATCGTCCAGGCCAACGGCCTGACAAAGGGCATCGCCCTGCGCCAGCAAGGCGACCGCAAGCACATCCTCAGCGGCCTGCTGCAGGCAGACGACCGCTTCGACCTGACCCTGTGCAACCCGCCCTTCCATGCCTCGCGCGAAGAAGCCACCCGCGGCAGCCAACGCAAGTGGAAGAACCTTGGCAAGCAGGACCCCAAGCGAAAACTGCCCGTGCTCAACTTCGGCGGACAGAACAACGAGCTGTGGTGCGAGGGCGGCGAGATTCGTTTCGTCACGCAGTTGATCGGCGAAAGCGTGCAATACGCCGAGCAGGTGCTGTGGTTCACCAGCCTGGTATCCAAGGCCAGCAACCTGCCGGGCATCGAGTCGGCCCTTAACAAGGCCGGCGTCAAGGCCCGGCGCATCGTCGAGATGGGCCAGGGGCAGAAGCAGAGCCGCATGATCGCCTGGAGCTTCCACGACGACAGCGCACGCAAGGACTGGCAGGCCCGGCGCAAATCGCAGGCATGAAAAAACCGCGCCCGGACAAGCCGGGCGCGGTTTCGTCAAAACGCCAACAATTACTTGTTGACGGAGTCGGTCAGCGACTTGGCTGGAACGAACTTGACGACTTTCTTGGCAGCGATTTCGATGGCAGCGCCAGTCGAAGGGTTGCGGCCGGTACGGGCAGGACGCTCGGAGACTTTCAGCTTGCCGATGCCTGGCAGGGTGATTTCAGCGCCGTTTTCCAGTTGGTCGGCAACGATCTGGCCCAGTTGCTCCAGCGCAGCGCGAGCAGTGGTTTTCGGCGCGTCGATCGACTCGGCGATGTCGGCAATCAGTTGGTCTTTGGTCAATGCCATGGTGATGTTCCTTCCCTATCAAATTCAGTGGTTATGCAGCGTTCTACGACGTTATCGGGCCAGCCCCTGAAAGATGGAGGGCCGCGCCAATCGCGCATGTAGATGCGAAAATCGGCGTTTGGTTCGACACGGCGCAAGCACGCTGCCAGCAATGCGCCACCCGAGGTGCGCAAGACCGCGCAAAGCTACCACAGGAAAGGATAAATATCCGCTGCCCGCTTCGCTTTTATGCAGGTTTTTCGGGGGGTTCAGCCGAAAACGCACAAAATTGAACAAAAATCGAACAACAGGCATTTCTGCCAACATCCGGCCACTGCACCACCGGGCACCTGGGGTAAACTTGACCACTTTTGCAGCGCGGCCCCTGACCGCCCCAGACTCGCCGAGACCCCCATGCCAATCCGTCACTGCATCGTTCACCTGATCGACAAGAAGCCCGATGGCAGCCCTGCCGTGCTCCACGCACGGGACACGGAGCTTGCGGCATCGGATGCCATCGAAAACCTGCTGGCCGACCTCAACGACAGCTACAACGCCAAACAGGGCAAGGCTTGGGGGTTCTTCCACGGCGAATCGGGGGCCTATCCCTTGAGCGGCTGGCTCAAGCAGTACCTTGAAGACGAGAAGGATTTTGCCGCCTTCAGCCGGACAGCCGTCGAGCACCTGCAGAAGCTGATGGAAGAATCGAACCTCTCCACGGGCGGCCACATCCTCTTCGCCCACTACCAGCAAGGCATGACCGACTACCTGGCGATCGCCCTGCTGCACCACAGTGAAGGCGTGGCGGTGAACGCCGAGCTGGATGTGACGCCTTCGCGCCATCTGGACCTGGGCCAACTGCACCTGGCGGCGCGCATCAACTTGTCGGAGTGGAAGAACAACCAGAACTCCAGGCAGTACATCTCGTTCATCAAGGGCAAGAACGGCAAGAAGGTCTCGGACTACTTCCGCGACTTCATCGGCTGCCAGGAAGGCGTCGACGGCCCCGGCGAGACCCGCACCCTGCTCAAGGCCTTCAGCGATTTCGTCGAAAGCGAGGACCTGCCAGAGGAATCGGCCCGCGAAAAGACCCAGACCCTGGTCGACTACGCCACCACCCAGACCAAGCTGGGGGAGCCTGTGACCCTGGAAGAGCTCTCCAGCCTGATCGACGAGGATCGCCCCAAGGCCTTCTACGACCATATCCGCAACAAGGACTACGGCCTGTCACCGGAAATCCCTGCGGACAAACGCACCCTCAACCAGTTCCGCCGCTTCACCGGCCGCGCCGAAGGCCTGTCGATCAGTTTCGAGGCGCACTTGCTGGGTGACAAGGTGGAATACGACGAGGTGGCCGGGACCTTGATCATCAAGGGGCTGCCAACCCAGCTGGTGGATCAGCTCAAGCGCCGCAAGGACTGATCAGCAACCAGCATAGGAGGCGACCAGCGCCTCCTTTGCCGACTTGCGCAGTTTCTTCACCAGGCGCTCCTGACGCAGGGCCTCGCCCTTGTCCGGCCACTGCTCGACATACACCAGCGCCTGAGCCGGGCTGGTCTTGAAATAGCGTGCACCCTGCCCCTTCTGGTGCGCAACGAAACGCCGCGCAGGGTCATCGCTGATGCCGCAGTACAGGGAGCCGTTGGCGGCCCGCACCAGGTAGACATACCAGGGCTTGCCGAGCGTGGTTGCGGATACGTCGCTTGCCATCGAACGCTCAGCTCGCCTGCTGGAAGGCACGCAGGCCTTTGAACGCCTGCTGGCGCACCTTGTTCTGCAACAGCGATGACCAGCCCATCAATACCCCCGGCATGCCCAGCGCCTGACGCGACCAGCGCCACAGATCGAAGCTGTCGTCGTGCTGACAGATCAGGCCGTCACGGATGACGAAGCGCGCCTGGATATCATTGATGACAACCCGGCCGGTCTGGCTGAACAGGTAGGTTGCCACCCAGTGGGCGCAGCCGCTGCCGGCATCGGCACGAACCTGGTCGAAGGTCAGGGAAAAGTCCTTGGCTCGGGCAGTGAGCATGCGCCACATGTCACCGGCATCACGCCCGCGCAAGGTGCCAAAGACGGGGTCGCTGAACACGATGTCTTCGCTGTAGCAGGCCACCATTGCCTCGGCGTCCAGGCGCTGGAAGGCCTGGTAGAAGCGGGTGATCAGGTCATGATTGGCGTCGCTCATGGGCGGGCCCTCCTGGCGGTCGGAAGCAGAACGATAATCTGCTCCGCTTGTGGATGCCAGTGCCGGCGACAGGGCCAGTAAGGCCACACTCGATTTCAGAGCTTTTCGCAGGTCACCTGCACATGCAGCGCCCGCCCCGCGCCCAGCCCGAACACGATGGCCCCCACGCCCAGCACGGCGAAAATCCACCCCACCGCCGCCCAGCCTCCGGTCAGGTCGTGCACCAGGCCGACCGCGAAAGGCCCCATGGACGCCAGCGTGTACCCCACCCCTTGAGCCATGCTCGAAAGGTTCGCTGCCACATGCGCATCCTTCGAGCGCAGCACGATCAGCGTCAATGCCAGGGCGAAGGTACCGCCCTGCCCCAACCCCAGCAGAACCGCCCACCCCCAGAGTCCCTCGATCGGTGCATACAGGCAGCCTAACAGGCCGGCCAGGGTGACCAGCATCACGATCACGATGGCCAGTCGCTGGTCCTTGCCGCGCGTCGCCAGCCATGGTGCAGCCAACGAGCTGATCAACTGCACGATCACCGAGCCGGAAAGCACCAGCCCGGCCTCGGTCGGGCTCAGGCCACGGCCGATGAGGATCGACGGCAACCAGCCAAAGACGATATAGGCCAATGACGACTGCAGGCCCATGTACAGGGTGACTTGCCACGCCAGCGGATCACGCCACAACCCGCGCACCCGGTAGGCCACCTTGTGCAGGCCATGGCCCTGACGCGCCTGGGGCAACCAGACCAGCATCGCCAGCAGCGCCGGCAGCATCCAGAAGCCCAGGCCAGCGGCCCAGCTGTCGTCGAAATGCTGGCTCAGTGGCACGGTGGCGCCAGCGGCCATGGCCGCCCCAAGGCACAGTGCCATGGTGTAGACCCCGGTCAAGGTCCCGGCATGCTTGGGGAAATCACGCTTGACGATACCCGGCAGCAACACGCCGATGATGCCGATACTGGCGCCCGCCATCAGGCTGCCCACGAACACCCCGACGGCCCCCAATGCACTGCGCACCAGGATGCCCAGGGCAAGCGTCAACAAGATGCCGAGGATTACCCGCTCGCTGCCGAACCGCCGCGCAAGCATCGGCGCCAGTGGCGCGAACAACCCCAGGCAGAGTACTGGCAGGGTGGTCAGCAGGCCGGCCTGCGATGCATTCAGGCCCAGGCCCTCCGACACCTGGCCCAGCACAGGCGCCATGCTCGACAGCGCCGGGCGCAGGTTCAGCGCCACCAGCACCAGCCCCAGCAACAACAGCCATGGCCGGCGCAGCACGACAGCCTGTTGCTGCACCTGGGCGTCGTCGGCTTCGGCGTCGATCAGCAGTTCATCGAGCTCTCGCTCGCGGGTGATAGGTTCAGCCATGGCCTTCTCGTGCTCAGGATTCGATGAGGGTACGGCTCAGGCGCTTGGCCTGCTCCGGATCGCGTTGTTCGATGGCGGCGAGGATCTGCCCATGCAGGTCGAAGGTCGCCTGGCAGCGGGGCACCGTGGCCATGTTGCGCTGCAAGGCCGCGCTGACTACGCCCGAGAAATAACGGTACAACTCGCTCAGGGCCGGGTTGTGTGCGGCATCGATCAGGCGCTGGTGAAATACCAGGTCGCAGCTGACATACGCGTTGATGTCGCCGTGAAAGTGCGCTGCGCTGGCTTGAAGGGCTTCGCGCAAGCCTCGCAAGTCCTCGTCGGTGCGCCGCAGCGCCGCAAGGCCGATGGCTTCGCTTTCGAGTATGTGCCGGGTCTCTCGGGCCTGTTCAGGCGTACTGCGAGACATGGCCAGCACGGCTTGCAAGGGGTCCTGGCAGGTGCGCAGGTAGCTACCATCTCCCTGACGGATCTCTACCAGGCCGCTGAATGCCAGCACGCGCATGGCTTCGCGCACGGTGTTGCGGCTGATGCCCATGTCCACTGCCAGCACAGGCTCGGTCGGCAGGCGCTCACCGACGGCCCAGTCGCCCTGGAGAATGCGTTCGCGCATCCGCTCGACGGCGAGCTCGACCAGGGAGCGTCGAGGCAATTCGCTACTCATGCTACTCAACCAATCATCCTATGAATTTTTCAAGCTTACGCGAACCTTGGGAGGCCATCAATGCCACTGACATTTTTACCAGTTGTGAACGCCGCATTTTGTTGCAACGCTTCCGACAACAGGATCAAGGATGTCTCCCCATGCGCATGACCGAGTCGCTATTGCTGGCATGTCTGCTGCTCTCTGGCTGCGATGCAGGATCTGCGGCGCCGCAGCCCAAGACCCTGTTCATCGGTGTCGATGGCGTTCAACTGCAGCACTACGAAGCGCTGGGTGACGACACCCAGCTCAAGCGCCGGCTGCACTACGCCAAGGCCTATGCTGGCGGCATCACCGGCCGCGGCAGCGAACAGGCGACCGTCAGCGGCCCCGGCTGGATCACCTTGCTGACCGGCGTGTGGGCGAACAAGCATGGCGTTACCGGCAATGTCGAGTCACTGCGGGTCGACCCAGCGTTTCCCAGCCTGTTCAAAAGGCTGCGACAGGCGCTGCCGAATGCCTACCTGGCCAGCGTGGTGAACTGGGGCCCCATCAACACTGCGTTCCTGCTCGAAGACGCAAAGGACAATGATGTGCGCGAAAGCGGCTTGTCGGATGATCAGGTCATCGAACGCACCCTGGAAATCCTCGACAGGCAATCGGCCGACTTCACCTTCATCCAGCTCGACGAGCCTGACCAGGCTGGCCATGGCAGCGGCTTCGGCGAGCGCTATCAACTCGCGCTGCGCGAAACCGACAACAGGATCGGGCGGCTGCTGGACAAGGTCGAAGCGCGTGCGAAGGAGCATCCCCAGGAAGATTGGCTGGTCATCGTCAGCACGGACCATGGCCGCGACTTCTGGGGCAAAGAACATGGCGGCGTGACGGAGCAGGAAAAGACCGTGTTCATCGCCAGCAACAAGGTGTTGAACGAGGAGCTGACCGAGCCCAGCATTCCAGAGGACAATCCAGGCCCCAACAACCTGTACAGCCATGCCGCGCAAACGTCGGTTGCACCCACCGTGCTGCGGCACATGGGGGTCGATCTGCAGCCCAAATGGAACCTCGACGGCACTCCGCTACTGGGCGAGACCGGAGTGCGCAAGGCAAGGGCCGACGAAAGCCGCGCGCGCTTGTTATGGAACAGCGCTTCCAGCGCAGGCGTGACGATCTACAGGAATGGCTACCTGCTGACAGAAGTGCCAGCGGCTCACGGGCAGTGGACAGATCCAGACGGGATGAAACAGGTCAACGATTACCTGCTGATGCTCAATGGCACTGCGGCGGCGGTGCGCAATGAACCGGCCGGTAAACCGCATGCCAACGAGAAAGTTGCCTATTGAACAAAGGGGCCGCAGTACGGCCCCGATGACAATCAGCCCAAGGCGTCGATCAGCGCCTGGTTCATCTCCGGCGTGCCGATGGTGATGCGCAGGAACTGGGCAATGCGCTGCTGCTTGAAGTGACGCACGATCACGCCCTGTTCACGCAGGCGTGCAGCCAGTTGCGCGGCATCCTGCTGCGGATGACGGGCGAAGATGAAGTTTGCAGCCGAAGGCAGCACTTCGAAGCCCCTGGCCGTCAATTGCTCTACCAGCACCTCGCGGCTGTCGATCACCTGGCGACAGGTTTCCTCGAAATACGCCCGGTCTTCGAACGCCGCCGCCGCGCCAACGATCGCCATGCGGTCCAGCGGGTAGGAGTTGAAGCTGTTCTTGATCCGCTCCAGCGCCTCGATCAGGTCAGGGTGACCCACGGCCAGACCAACCCGCAACCCGGCCAGCGAGCGCGATTTCGACAGGGTCTGGGTGACCAGCAGGTTGTCGTAACGCCCCACCAGGCTGATGGCCGTTTCGCCACCGAAGTCGATGTAGGCTTCATCCACCACCACCACCGAGTCGCGGTTGGCCTGCAGCAGCTGCTCGATCGCCTGCAACGGCAACAAGCAGCCTGTCGGCGCGTTGGGGTTGGGGAAGATGATGCCGGCGTTGGGCTTGTTGTAGTCCTGCACACGGATCTGGAACTGCTCGTCCAGCGGCACCTGCTCGTACGGGATGCCGTACAGGCCGCAGTACACCGGGTAGAAGCTGTAGCTGACATCCGGGAACAGCAGCGGCGCGCCATGCTGGAACAGGCCGTGGAAGATGTGCGCCAGCACCTCGTCCGAGCCGTTGCCGACGAATACCTGGGCGGGCGTTACACCGTAATACTCAGCCACTGCCTGCTTGAGCCGGTCGCCGTTCGGGTCCGGGTACAGGCGCAGGTTGTCGTTGAGCTCACCACGCATGGCTTCCAGCGCCTTGGGCGACGGCCCATAGGGGTTCTCGTTGGTGTTGAGCTTGACCAGACGGGCCAGCTTGGGCTGCTCGCCCGGGACGTAAGGCACCAGGTCCTTGACGAAGGGGCTCCAGAATCGACTCATGCTCAGTTCCCCTTGTCTTGGGTCAGGATGCGGTATTCGGCGCTGCGCGCGTGGGCGGTCAGCGATTCGCCACGGGCCAGGACGGAGGCGGTATGACCCAGCTCGGATGCGCCCTGCTCGGAGCAGAAGATGATCGACGAACGCTTCTGGAAGTCGTACACCCCCAGCGGCGACGAGAAACGCGCCGTGCCGGAAGTCGGCAGCACGTGATTGGGGCCTGCGCAGTAGTCGCCCAGCGCCTCGCTGGTGTGGCGCCCCATGAAGATCGCACCGGCGTGGCGGATCTGCGGCAACCAGGCCTGCGGGTCGGCGACCGACAGCTCCAGGTGCTCGGGTGCGATGCGATTGGCCACCTCGATCGCCTGCTGCATGTCGCGCACCTGGATCAGCGCGCCGCGGCCGTTGATGGATTTCTCGATGATCTCGGCGCGCTCCATGGTCGGCAGCAGCTTGTCGATGCTGGCGGCGACGCGGTCGAGGAATGCAGCATCCGGGCTGACCAGGATGGCCTGGGCATCTTCATCGTGTTCGGCCTGGGAGAACAGGTCCATGGCGATCCAGTCCGGGTCGGTCTGGCCATCGCACACCACGAGGATTTCCGAAGGGCCGGCGATCATGTCGATACCGACCTGGCCGAATACATGGCGCTTGGCGGTGGCCACGTAGATGTTGCCCGGACCGACGATCTTGTCGACCTGCGGCACGCTCTCGGTGCCGTAGGCGAGCGCCGCGACTGCCTGGGCGCCGCCGACGGTGAACACGCGATCGACACCGGCAATGCAGGCCGCGGCCAACACCAGCTCGTTGACCTCGCCACGCGGGGTCGGCACGACCATCACCACTTCGGTGACGCCAGCGACCTTGGCGGGAATGGCGTTCATCAGTACCGACGACGGGTACGACGCCTTGCCGCCGGGCACATAGAGGCCGGCGCGGTCCAGCGGGGTGACCTTCTGACCCAGTACAGTGCCGTCGGCTTCGGTGTACTGCCAGGAATCCTGCTTCTGCCGCTCGTGGTACAGGCGCACACGGTTGGCAGCCTTCTCCAGGGCTTCACGCTGGACCGGGGTAATGCGGGTCAGGGCCAGTTCCAGGCGCTCGCGACCCAGGATCAGGTCGTCGATGGATTTCGCGTCGACGCCATCGAAACGCTGGGTGAATTCCACCAACGCTGCATCGCCACGCTCGCGCACGGCCTTGATGATGTCGAGCACGCGCTGATTGACCGCGTCATCGGACACGCTTTCCCAGCTCAGCAGATGATCCAGATGTCGGGCGAAATCCGGATCAGCAGCGTTGAGACGGGCAATTGCAGTGGACACGGTCATGGCGAGGGCCTCGATTATTGGCGAATGCTCAGGCGCCCTAGGCTACCAATCCATCCGCGCGGGCACCCGAGAAAAATGGCTATGACGCGGATAGACGGGCGCGACAGCGAAGGCCGCGCAGTAGGTAGGGAGTTAGCCGCGGTGTCGCGAATCGACCGCTCCGCGCAGCGTGTCGATCAGGCTCTGGATGCGGGCGTGCTGCATCTTCATCGATGCCTTGTTGACCACCAGGCGCGAGCTGATCGTGGCGATCAGTTCCTGAGGCTCCAGGCCGTTGGCGCGCAGGGTGTTGCCGGTGTCGACGACGTCGATGATCTTGTCGGCAAGGTTGATCAAGGGGGCCAGCTCCATCGAGCCGTACAGCTTGATGATGTCGACCTGGCGTCCCTGTTCGGCATAGTAGCGCTTGGCCACGTTGACGAACTTGGTAGCCACACGCAGGCGGCCCTTGGGCTCCGGTGCACCGACCGCGCCTGCGGTCATCAGCTTGCAGCGGGCGATCTGCAGGTCCAGCGGCTCGTACAGGCCCTGGCCAGCGTACTCCATCAGCACGTCCTTGCCTGCCACGCCAAGGTCGGCGGCGCCATGCTCGACATAGGTCGGCACATCGGTGGCACGCACGATCAGCAGGCGCACGTCGTCCTGCGTGGTCGGGATGATCAGCTTGCGGCTCTTGTCCGGATTCTCGGTAGGCACGATACCGGCCTCGGCCAGCAACGGCAGGGTATCGTCGAGGATACGGCCTTTGGAAAGCGCGATGGTCAACATTGGAACGTCGGTCCTTAAGCGGCTACTGCCGGCCGGGCCCGCTGGCCCGACCGCATTCGATTCGTGAGGCGCGTCCCTGCGCCAGGCAGATGACTAGCCCGGTACGCGACGGATCTTCGCGCCCAGCATCTGCAGTTTTTCTTCGATGCACTCGTAGCCACGGTCGATGTGGTAGATGCGATCGATCAGGGTATCGCCTTCGGCAACCAGCGCCGACAGCACCAGGCTGGCGGATGCGCGCAGGTCGGTGGCCATTACCGGGGCGCCCTTGAGCGTCGGTACGCCAGTGACGATGGCGGTGTTGCCTTCGACCTGGATCTGCGCGCCCATGCGGTGCATTTCGTACACGTGCATGAAGCGGTTCTCGAAGATCGTCTCGATGACCGCGCCAGTGCCTTCGGCGATGGCGTTCAGCGAGATGAACTGAGCCTGCATGTCGGTCGGGAACGCCGGGTACGGGGCGGTACGCAGGTTGACGGCTTTCGGCCGCTTGCCATGCATGTCCAGCTCGATCCAGTCTTCGCCGGTGGTGATGTCGGCACCCGCTTCCTTGAGCTTCTCCAGCACCGCCTCGAGGATGGTCGGATCGGTGTCCTTGACCTTGACGCGGCCGCCGGTCACGGCAGCGGCGACCAGGTAGGTGCCGGTCTCGATACGGTCTGGCATCACGCGGTAGTTGGCCGAGTCCAGACGCTGAACACCATCGATGGTGATGGTATCGGTACCCGCGCCCTGGACCTTGCCGCCCATGGCGTTGATGAAGTTGGCCAGGTCGACCACCTCAGGCTCGCGCGCGGCGTTCTGCAGGACGCTGCGGCCGTTGGCCAGGGCGGCGGCCATCATGATGTTCTCGGTACCGGTCACGCTGACGGTATCGAAGAAGAAGTGCGCGCCACGCAGGCCGCCTTCAGGCGCCTGGGCCTTGATGTAGCCGCCTTCCACTTCGATCTTCGCACCCATGGCCTCGAGGCCGCGGATGTGCAGGTCGACGGGGCGCGAGCCGATCGCGCAGCCACCTGGCAGGGCCACTTCGGCCTTGCCGAAGCGCGCGACCATCGGGCCGAGCACCAGGATCGAGGCGCGCATGGTCTTGACCAGTTCGTAAGGCGCGACCAGGGTCTTGATGGTGCGTGGATCGATCTCCACCGCCAGCTTCTCGTCGATCACAGGCTCGATGCCCATGCGTCCGAACAGCTCGATCATGGTGGTGATGTCGTGCAGGTGCGGCAGGTTGCCCACGGTGACCGGGCCATCGGCCAGCAGGGTCGCCGCCAGAATCGGCAGGGCCGCGTTCTTCGCGCCAGAAATGCGGATCTCGCCATCGAGGCGAGCGCCGCCAGTAATAATCAGTTTGTCCATTGGAGTCTCGCCGCCAAGTTGGCTCAGGTGCGCTCAGCCCAGGCTGCGCTGCTGAAAAATTTCATGGTTACCGCATGGATGCTGCCATTGGCGATCCAGGGATTCAGGTGAGCATAGATCGCCTGCTGGCGCTTGACCGGGCTCAGGCCAGCCAACTCGTCGCTGATCACGTTCAACTGGAAGTTGCAGCCTTCGCCTTCAACTTCGACCCGGGATCCCGGCAATTTCTCTTCAAGGAAGTTCTTAACTTCTACGGCCTGCATGCTCAACCTCAATCGGCGCCCGATGCGCACGGGTCGGCCATCATACAAAAAAGCCCCTCGCCTGCGAAGCCCACCGAGTGTGCGCGCTGACCGAGGGGCCCTCCATCAGTGACGAGCCATCAGCTCGCCAGTACTTCATCGAGGTCATAGACCTCGGCAATTTCCCGCATGTCCTCCGGCATCCCGCGAACTTCGCAGGTCTTGCCGGCAGCCTGGGCGTCACGCATGAAGGCAAGCAGCAACGACAAGCCGACGCTGGACGACTTGTCCACCGACGAGCAATCGAGCACCAGCTTCGTTTCACGACAGGCGGCGATCAAGCCCTTGCCCTGCTTGCGCAAGGCCGGGCCGCTGCGGTAGTCCAGCACGCCGGCCAGGCGCAACACGCCCGGCTCGACCATGCTCACATCGGACTCGCTCATTTGACGCTCTTCTCTGGCGAACTTTCGGCAGTTTCCTTGGCCTTGGCCACTTCGCCGGCCCAGCCGTCGATGGTCTTGTCCAGGTCGTTGCCGTTGCGCTGCATGGCGTCGGCGAACTGGTCACGGAACAGCTTGCCGACGTTGATGCCGTTGACGATGACGTTACGCACCTTCCACTCGCCACCCAGGTTTTCCAGGGTGTATTGCACCGGGTACACGGCACCGTTGTTGCCGGTGACCTTCATGCCGACGCTGGCGCGCTTGCCGTCGTCTGCCTTGGCCGGATCGACGACGATGCCCTGGTTGTTGTACTCGAGCAGTGCGTTGCCATAGAACTGCATCAGGCTGCGCTTGAAGTTTTCCTGGAAGCGCTGCATCTGCTCGGGCGTGGCCTTGCGCGAGTACTTGACGGTCATGATGCTCTTGGAAATGCCATCGGAATCGACCACCGGGCCCAGGATGCGATTGAGTGCATCGTAGAACGCCTGCGGGTTGGTCTTGTACTGCTCCTTGTTGGCCTTGAGATCACTCAGCAGTTCATTGGTGGTGCCTTGAACCACCTCATGAGGTGATTGCGCTGCCAGGGCCAGCAGAGGGAAAGCCGCCAGCAGGACCAGCAGGCCACGTCGCAGGATCGAAATCATGGAAACTCCTTAATTAGCCGGTTGCGCTTCTTTCGGTTCCTTGCCAACGGAGTTGAGCAGGAACTTGCCAATCAGATCTTCCAGCACCAGTGCCGACTGGGTGTCATGGATGGTTGCACCGTCCTTGAGCACCTCTTCTTCGCCGCCCACGCTGATGCCGATGTACTTCTCGCCAAGCAGACCCGCGGTCAGGATCGAGGCAGTGGAGTCCGACGGCAGGTTGTCGACCGTCTTGTCCAGCTGCAGCGTCACCCGACCGGTGTACGAATCACGGTCCAGATCGATGGCGGTGACCTTGCCGATCGTCACACCGGCCATGGTCACTTTAGCTCTGACCGTCAATCCGGCGATATTGTCGAAGTAGGCGTAAACTTTGTAGGTATCGCTGCTCGGGCTGGCCGACAGCCCGCTGACACGCAGGGCCAGCAGCAGCAGCGCCAGGATCCCGGCCAGCAGGAACAGGCCGACACCGATTTCCAGGGTGCGGTTTTGCATCAGAAATCTCCAAACATCAAGGCGGTCAGAATAAAGTCCAGACCCAGTACTGCCAATGAGGCATAGACCACGGTCTTGGTGGTGGCACGGCTGATCCCTTCCGAGGTGGGCTCGCAGTCGTACCCCTGGAATACGGCGATCCAGGTCGAGACGAAGGCGAACACCAGGCTCTTGACCAGCCCGTTGAGCACGTCGTCGGTAAAGGAAACACTGTTCTGCATGTTGGCCCAGAAGGAGCCTTCGTAGACGCCCAGCCAGTCCACCGCGACCCACGAACCACCCCAGATGCCGACCACACTGAAGATCAGTGCCAGCAACGGCAGGGAAATGAAACCGGCCCACAAGCGCGGCGCGACGATGTACTTGAGCGGGTCGACGCCGATCATTTCAAGGCTCGACAGCTGCTCGGTGGACTTCATGTTGCCGATTTCGGCCGTCAGCGCAGAACCCGCACGCCCGGCGAACAGCAACGCAGTGACCACCGGGCCCAGTTCACGCAGCAGGGTCAAGGCCACCATCTGCCCGACCGCCTGCTCGGAACCGTACTTGGTCAGGATGCTGTAGCCCTGCAGCGCCAGCACCATGCCGATGAACACACCCGACACGACCACGATCGCCAGCGACAGCACGCCCACCGAATACAGCTGCTTGGTCAGCAACTGGAAACCGCCGCCGATACCGCCACGGCCGACCAGGGCATGGAACAGGAACAGGCAGGAGCGCCCCAGCACCGCCAGCACGTCGATAGCCGAACGGCCCATCAGGCGAATACGCTCCAGTAAGGATTTTCTACGCATCAACGCGCCCCCAGCAGATCGGCGCGGTAGTCAGGCGCAGGAAAATGGAATGGCACCGGGCCGTCCGGATCACCCTTCATGAACTGGCGAATGCGCGGATTATCCGACCCCATCAGCTCGTCGGGCGTGCCCTGACCCAATACCTGACCATCACCCACCACGTAGATGTAGTCGGCGATGCTGGCCGTTTCGGCCAGGTCGTGGGACACCACGATGCTGGTAATGCCAAGGGCATCGTTGAGCAGACGGATCAGCCGCACCAGCACCCCCATCGCGATCGGGTCCTGGCCGACGAACGGTTCGTCGTACATGAGGATCTGCGGATCCAGCGCGATCGCCCGCGCCAGCGCCACCCGACGCTTCATGCCGCCGGACAATTCGTCGGGCATCAGGTCGATGGCGCCGCGCAGGCCGACTGCCTGCAGCTTCATCAGGACGATGTCACGGATCATCTCGTCCGACAGCTGGGTGTGCACACGCAACGGGAAGGCGACGTTCTCGAACACATCGAGGTCAGTGAACAGGGCGCCGCTCTGGAACAGAACCCCCATCTGCTTGCGCGCGTCGAACAGGTCGCTGCGCGACAGGCTCGGCAGGTTCTGGCCGGCCACCCATACCTCGCCGCTCGCCGGACGCAATTGCGCACCCATCAGGCGTAGCAGCGTGGTCTTGCCGCAACCCGACGGCCCCATGATGCCGGTGACCTTGCCACGCGGAATGCGTATGTCGACATTGCTGAAAATGCTGCGCGAACCGCGCTTGAAGGTGACGCCCTTCAACTCGACCGCGTAGGCGCTATCCACACTCATCTAGACTCCTTGCTAGTGCAGGCTTGTCCTTATGGACGCCGGTCCCTCTCAGGAAGGCACACGCGCCCCCTGGCAGGCCGAATAGCGGCGAACTATAGCACCGCTGACAGGCCGCCCCCAAGGCCATGGAACGACCCGTTCAGGCCAATGACAGGCTTTGATGGTTTTTCGTCAGCAGAATCGAAAGGATGAGGCTTTCTTCCATTGCGGCTATAATCGCCGCCTTTTCTTCAGGCATCGCTTTCCAACATGAGCCAATCCAGCGAGTTGATCCAATCCGCCCAGCGCACACTGCGCCTTGAACTCGAGGCCGTGGAAGGCCTGATGGCCCGTATCGACGCCAACTTCGTCAAGGCGTGCGAGCTGATTCTGGCGAGCAAGGGCCGCGTGGTGGTGGTCGGCATGGGCAAATCCGGACATATCGGCAACAAGATCGCCGCGACCCTGGCCAGCACTGGCACCACGGCATTCTTCGTGCACCCGGCCGAAGCCAGCCATGGCGACATGGGCATGATCACTCGCGACGATGTCATTCTCGCCCTGTCCAACTCGGGCAGCACTGCCGAGATCGTCACCTTGCTGCCATTGATCAAGCGCCTGGGCATCCAGTTGATCAGCCTGACCGGCAATCCGGATTCGCCTCTGGCCAAGGCAGCCGAGGTCAACCTCGACGCCAGTGTCGCCCAGGAGGCTTGCCCGCTGAACCTGGCGCCTACCTCCTCCACCACTGCGGCCCTGGTGCTGGGCGACGCGCTGGCCATCGCCCTGCTCGAAGCGCGTGGTTTCACCGCCGAGGACTTCGCCTTCTCGCACCCGGGCGGAGCCCTGGGCCGGCGCTTGCTGCTCAAGGTCGAGAACGTCATGCACGCCGGTGACGAGCTGCCGCAGGTGCAACGCGGCACGCTGCTCAAGGACGCACTCCTGGAGATGTCCCGCAAGGGCCTGGGCATGACCGTCGTTCTCGAACAGGACGGCAGGCTGGCCGGGATCTTCACCGACGGCGACCTGCGCCGCAGCCTGGACCGCAGTATCGACGTGCACACCACCCTGATCGACCAGGTGATGACCGTGCACGGCAAGACCGCTCGCGCCGAGATGCTCGCGGCCGAGGCCCTCAAGATCATGGAAGACCACAAGATCAGCGCCCTGGTGGTCGTCGACAAGGACGACCGCCCGACCGGCGCCCTGAACATGCATGACCTGCTGCGCGCTGGCGTGATGTAAAGGAGAACCCCACAATGACCCAGGATCTGCTGCAACGTGGCAAAGCCATCAAGCTCGCCGTATTCGATGTCGATGGCGTGCTGACCGACGGACGGCTGTACTTTCTCGAGGACGGTAGCGAGTTCAAGACCTTCAACACCCTCGACGGCCACGGCATCAAGATGCTCATGGCCGCGGGCGTGACCACGGCAATCATCAGCGGACGCAAGACCCCGGTCGTCGAACGTCGCGCGAAAAACCTCGGCATCCCGCATCTGTTCCAGGGCCGCGAGGACAAATTGGTGGTGCTCGACAGCCTGCTCGCCGAACTGGGCCTAAGCTATGAACAGGTCGCCTATCTGGGCGATGACCTGCCAGACCTGCCGGTGATTCGCCGGGTCGGCCTGGGCATGGCGGTGGCCAATGCCGCGCCGTTCGTTCGCCAGCACGCCCACGGCGTGACCCAGGCGCGCGGTGGTGAAGGCGCCGCACGCGAGTTCTGCGAACTGATCATGCAGGCCCAGGGCACCCTGGACGCTGCCAATGCCAATTACCTCTAAGGCCGAACATGTTCAGCAAGAAAGCCCGCAATACCGTGCTGCTCGCGCTGATCGCCGCCCTGCTGGTGGCGATCGGGTACTGGAATGTCAGCCCTGAAAGCTTCCTCGACGAGCCCGTGGCCCAGGTCGATGAAAGTGCCATCGACTACTACGCGATCAACGCCCACAGCCTGCAGTTTCTTCCCGATGGCAAGCTGCAGTACGAAATGACCGCCGACAAGGTCGAACACCTCAAGGCCAGCGAAGTCACAATGGTGACCACGCCCGACCTGCACATGTACCGCGGCACCGAGTTCCCATGGCACGTGCAGAGCGTTCGCGCCGAGGTCAACCCCGACGGCAGCGAGGTCGAACTGATCGACAACGTGCGGGTCGCCCGCACGGACGAAAAACAGCGCGAATTGATCATTACCAGCTCGCGCATGACGGTATTCCCAGAGAAGCAATATGCGCAGACCGAGCAAGCCGTTAGAATCGACGGCGCCGGTGGCACGACCACAGGCAAGGGAATGAAAGCGTATTTGAAAGAAGGCAAGATGGACTTGCTTTCTAACGTAAGAGGACAGTATGAGGCTCGTTAAAACCCTCCCCCTTTTGCTCAGCCTGAGCGCAGCACTGGGAAGCGCGAGCGCCTTCGCCCTGCCGAATGACCGTGACCAGCCTATTCGCATCCAGGCCGACAACGCTCACCTGGACGACAAGCAGGGCGTGGCCACCTATACCGGCGATGTGATCATCACCCAGGGTTCGATGATGATCAAAGGCAACACCGTGACCATCACTCGCGCCCCGTCCGGCGATATCGACGTGGTGACCTCGGTGGGCAACCTGGCCTACTTCGAGCAGCAGCAGAGCGCCGAGAAGCCCGACAAGATGAAAGGCTGGGCAGTCACCATCCAGTACCAGTCGCAGAAAGACATGGTGATCCTCACCGACCGCGCCAAGGTCGAGAACGAAGGCAACACCACCGAAGGCGAGAAGATCGTCTACAACACCAAGACCCAGGTTGCGACCGCCGGTCGTGGTGGCAACGTGACTCAACCACGTCAGCGCATCGACATGGTGATCCAGCCGAAGAAGAAGGCCGAGTAAATGGCAACCCTCAAAGCCCAGCATCTGGCCAAGAGCTACAAAGGCCGGCAAGTCGTGCGCGATGTCAGCCTGTCTATCGACAGTGGCCGGATCGTCGGCCTGCTAGGCCCCAACGGCGCCGGCAAGACCACCTGCTTCTACATGATCGTCGGCCTGGTCCAGGCCGACCAGGGTCGCGTACTGATCGACAACCTCGACGTCAGCCACCAGCCCATGCACGGCCGCGCCCGCGCCGGTATCGGCTACCTGCCGCAGGAGGCATCGATCTTCCGCAAGCTGTCGGTGGCCGACAACATCATGGCGATCCTCGAGACGCGCCAGGATATCGACCGTGATGGCCGACGCAAGGAACTGGAAAGCCTGCTGCAGGAGTTCCACATCAGCCATATCCGCGACAACCTCGGCATGAGCCTTTCCGGTGGCGAACGCCGCCGCGTCGAGATTGCCCGCGCGCTGGCGACCGCGCCGAAGTTCATCCTGCTGGACGAACCTTTTGCCGGTGTCGACCCGATTTCGGTGGGCGACATCAAGCAGATCATCCACCACCTCAAGGCGAAAGGCATCGGCGTGCTGATCACCGACCACAACGTCCGCGAAACCCTGGATATCTGCGAAACCGCCTACATTGTCAACGATGGCCAACTGATCGCCGAGGGCGATGCCGAGACCATCCTGGCCAACGACCTGGTGAAGGAAGTTTATCTGGGTCACGAGTTCCGACTCTGACCCCGGATGTGCCTGGAGCACTGGCAAACGTCTCCTGACGGGGCTTAAGTTGTTACAGTGCTCTAGGCAAACGCTACAATTTAAGGCATAAAACTTGCTTGAATTTGGCGCTCCGGCGCCCTCGTGTAGTGGATGGCGCATGCGCGCCGGCGAACAAGGTATTTAGCCCCAGCCATGAAACCATCGCTCGTCCTAAAAATGGGCCAGCAACTGACGATGACTCCGCAGTTGCAACAGGCCATCCGCCTCCTTCAGCTTTCCACCCTGGACCTGCAACAGGAAATCCAGGAAGCGCTGGAGTCCAATCCGATGCTCGAACGCCAGGAAGACGGCGACGACTTCGACAACAGCGACCCGATGGCGGACAACGCCGAGAGCAAGCCGGTTGCCGAAACCCAGGACAACAGCTTCCAGGAAAGCACCAGCAGTGCCGAAACCCTGGAGGACGGTGAGTGGAACGAGCGAATCCCCAATGAGCTTCCGGTCGATACCGCCTGGGAAGACATCTACCAGACCAGCGCCAGCAGCCTGCCGAGCAACGATGACGACGAGTGGGACTTCACCACGCGCACATCGGCAGGCGAAAGCCTGCAAAGCCACCTGCTGTGGCAACTGAACCTGGCACCGATGTCCGACACCGACCGTCTGATCGCCGTCACCCTGATCGACAGCATCAACGGCCAGGGCTACCTGGAAGACACGCTGGAAGAGATTTGCGCCGGCTTCGACCCGGAACTGGATATCGAACTCGACGAGATCGAAGCGGTGCTGCACCGCATCCAGCAGTTCGAGCCTGCCGGCGTCGGTGCCCGCACCCTTGGCGAGTGCCTGCTGCTGCAACTGCGCCAACTGCCCGCCAGCACGCCATGGATGAGCGAAGCCCAGCGCCTGGTCAGCGATTTCATCGACCTGCTCGGCAGCCGCGACTACAGCCAGCTGATGCGCCGCATGAAGCTCAAGGAAGACGAGCTGCGCCAGGTGATCGAGCTGGTCCAGAGCCTCAACCCGCGCCCTGGTTCGCAGATCGAGTCCAGCGAACCCGAATACGTGGTGCCCGACGTGATAGTGCGCAAGGACAGCGAGCGCTGGCTGGTCGAACTGAACCAGGAAGCCATCCCGCGCCTGCGCGTGAACCCGCAATATGCCGGCTTCGTCCGCCGCGCCGATACCAGCGCCGACAACACCTTCATGCGCAACCAGCTGCAAGAGGCGCGCTGGTTCATCAAGAGCCTGCAGAGCCGCAATGAAACGCTGATGAAGGTGGCCACGCAGATCGTCGAGCATCAGCGTGGTTTCCTCGACCACGGCGACGAGGCGATGAAGCCCCTGGTGCTGCACGACATCGCCGAAGCCGTCGGCATGCACGAATCGACCATTTCGCGGGTCACCACGCAGAAATACATGCACACGCCCCGCGGCATCTACGAACTGAAATACTTTTTCTCCAGCCACGTCAGCACCGCCGAAGGCGGAGAATGCTCGTCCACGGCGATCCGCGCGATCATCAAGAAACTGGTTGCGGCGGAAAATCAGAAAAAGCCATTGAGTGACAGCAAGATCGCTGGTTTACTGGAGGCACAAGGCATCCAGGTAGCCCGTCGCACCGTCGCCAAGTACCGCGAGTCCCTCGGCATCGCACCGTCGAGCGAGCGCAAGCGACTGATGTAGCCCCTGGGTGTGCCACAGCGTTTCTGGGGCAGGTGCAATACCTGCCTCTTTATGCACGGGCAACAAAGGAGAAGCTGTATGCAAGTCAACATCAGTGGACACCATGTAGAAGTCACCCCCCCTCTGCGCGACTACGTAGAGCAGAAGCTTAAGCGCGTGGAGGGTCACTTCGACAAGATCACCAACGTGCAGGTCATCCTGAAAGTCGAGAAACTGCAACAGAAGGTCGAAGCGACCCTGCAGATTCCCGGTGGCGAAGTGGTAGCAAATGCGGAACACGAAGACATGTATGCAGCGATCGACGACATGGCCGACAAGCTCGACCGCCAATTGAAAAAACACAAGGAAAAACAGCAAAGCCTGCTGCAAGGTGCAGCCGCCCGCTGATCCCCCTCATCCATGATCCGACTTGAAACTATCCTGACCCCCGGCCGTTCCCTGGTGAACGTGCCGGGCGGCAGCAAGAAGCGCGCCCTGGAAAAGGTCGCCAACCTGATTGCCGAACAAGTACCCGAGCTGGAGATGCAAGACGTCTTCGAAAAGCTGATTGCCCGGGAAAAGCTCGGTTCCACCGGCTTCGGCAATGGAATCGCCATTCCCCACTGTCGGCTCGAAGGGTGCTCTACGCCCGTCAGCGCCCTGTTGCACCTGGATGCTCCGATCGACTATGACGCCATCGATGGCGCGCCAGTCGACCTGCTGTTCGTCCTGCTGGTGCCAGAAGCTGCCACCGATGCCCATCTGGAACTGCTGCGTCAGATCGCCAGCATGCTCGACCGCAAGGAAGTTCGCGAGCGCCTGCGTGCCGCCAACAGCAGCGAGGCCCTTTACCAGGTTGTCCTGGACGCACAGAACGAGCACTGAACATGCGCCTGATCATTGTCAGCGGCCGGTCCGGCTCCGGCAAGAGTACCGCCCTCGACGTACTGGAAGACAACGGCTTCTACGTCATCGACAACCTGCCGGCCGGCTTGTTGCCGCAGCTGGCGGAGAGTGCGCTGATCAACACCGAGCTGCTGCAACCGAAAGTGGCCGTCTCGATCGATGCGCGCAACCTGCCAAGCCATCTGTCGCGTTTCCCCGAGCTGCTCGAAGAAGCCCGTGCCCGCCATATCCAGTGCGACGTACTGTTTCTCGATGCCGATGAAGAAACGCTGCTCAAGCGATTCTCCGAAACCCGCCGTCGCCATCCGCTGACCAACGCTAACCGCTCGCTGGCTGAAGCGATCCGCGTGGAAAGCGAGCTGCTGGGACCGATCTCCGACCTCTCCGACCTGAAGATCGACACCACCAACCTCAACCTCTATCAACTGCGCGACACGATCAAGCTGCGCCTGCTCAATCAACCCGAGCCCGGCACCGCCTTCCTGGTCGAGTCGTTCGGTTTCAAGCGCGGCATGCCGGTCGATGCCGACCTGGTGTTCGATGTTCGCTGCCTGCCCAATCCGTACTGGAAGCCCGAATTGCGCGAGCATTCCGGCCTCGAGCAGCCAGTCATCGACTACCTCGCCGCTCAACCGGATGTCGAAGAGATGTTCACCGACATTTCCACTTATCTGCTCAAATGGCTGCCACGCTTCGCTGCCAGCAACCGTGCCTATGTCACCATCGCCATCGGCTGCACCGGCGGTCACCACCGCTCGGTCTACATCACCGAACGGCTTGGCCAGTTGCTGCAACAGTCCCTGAAAAACGTCCAGGTCCGCCACCGCGACCTCTAGCCCACAGGATCCGCCCCACGATGCCCGCCCGCGAAATCACCATCATCAACAAGCTGGGGCTGCATGCCCGGGCGGCAGCCAAGTTCGTTGGCGTGGCCGGGCGTTTCCCTTGCCAGGTGCGGGTGGGGCGTGCGCCAGACAAACTGGTGGACGGCAAGAGCATCATGGCGGTGATGATGCTGGCGGCGGGCAAAGGTACCCAGGTGCACCTGCAAACCGAGGGTGAGCAGGACAACGATGCACTGGAAGCACTGGTCGCGTTGATCAACAACTACTTCGACGAAGGCGAGTGAGCCGCTGCATCTGGGCTGATTGAACCTGCCCTATCGCCGGCAAGCCGGCTCCCACAGGTACAGCGCAATGCTTGACCTGT
>NZ_BBIV01000004.1 GCF_000730665.1 Pseudomonas plecoglossicida NBRC 103162 = DSM 15088 | reverse complement strand
GCCGGCGACAGGGCCAGCAGCTTCACACCCCAGCCGCAGCCTTCAACGCCCCATCCAGATCCTCGATCAGATCCCGGTAGTCCTCGATCCCCACCGACAGCCGCAGCAGGTTCTCGCCGATCCCCATCAGCCCTTTCTGTTCCGGGCTCAGGGAGTTGTGCGACATGCTCCAGGAGTGGTTGATCATGCTCTCCACCCCACCCAACGAGTCGGCCAGGACAAAGATCTGCAAGGCCTCCACCAAGCGGTTGAGCGCTGCCCGGTCAGCCCCCTTGACCTTCATCGCCACCACCGCCCCGCCTGCGCGCATCTGGCGCTTGCACAGCGCGTGCTGCGGGTGGCTTTCCAGCCCCGGGTAATAGACCTGTTCCACCTGCGGGTGGCCTTCGAGGAAGCGCGCCACCTGCAGCGCATTGGCGCACTGGCGCTCCATGCGCACATCGAGGGTCTTCAGGCCGCGCAGCGCCAGGTAGCAGTCGAACGGCCCCTGGATGGCGCCGACCGCCATGCTGATCTTGCGCAGGCGCGCCAGCAGCGCGTCGTTGGCCGCCACCACCACACCGCCGGTCAGGTCGGAGTGGCCGCCGATGTACTTGCTGGCCGAGTGCATCACCAGGTCCACGCCGAGGGTGATCGGGCGCTGGTTCCAAGGCGAGCAGAAGGTGTTGTCGATGCAGGTGAGGATGCCACGCGCACGCGCCAGGTCGCACACGGCCTTGATATCGACCAGGTGCAGCAACGGGTTGGTCGGCGACTCGATCCAGATCAGCTGGGTCTCGGGCCTGATCGCGGCGGCGACGGCATCCAGGTCGTTGAGGTCGACGTAGCTGGTGGTCAGGCCCGAGGTGCGGCCACGGTAGTCTTCGAGGATGCGGAAGGTGCCGCCGTACACGCCGTTCATGACCACCACGTGGGCATCCTTGGGCAGCAGCTCGAGCACGGTGGCCGTGGCGTTCACCCCGGAGGCGCAGGCCACCGCGCCAACCCCTTCCTCGAGCGCTGCCACGCAACTTTCGTAGGCATGCCGGGTGGGGTTGCCGACGCGGCTGTAGGCGTACTCGGGATTGTCGTCCAGGCTGCGCTTGATGTAGGAACTGGCGGTATAGATCGGCGGGAAGATTGCATTGTCGGCGACGCTGGACTGCTCGCCGGCGTGAATGGCGAGGGTAGCGAAATTGCGCGGCTTGTCGGACATGGTCAGGCCCATTGGCAGGAGTGGTAAGGCTGCAACTATCGCACAACCACGGGCGGCGACAACGCCCGGCCCGGCAGGAAATTTTTCTAGCGCTGCGGTAGGCTGGGGAATATTTTTCTTACCGGTTGCCGAACGATATGGACAGCTTCGACCAGCACATCCTTACCCTGCTCCAGCGCGATGCCTCGATCTCGCTCAAGGACCTGGCCGAAGCCGTCAACCTGTCGACCACGCCGTGCTGGAAACGGGTCAAGCGCCTGGAGGAAGACGGCTACATCATCGGCCGCGTCGCTCTGCTCGACCCCGAGCGGCTGGGGCTGGGGCTGACGGTGTTCGTCCAGCTCAAGACCCAGCGCCACGACAGTGCCTGGCTGGAGCAGTTCGCCACGACGGTGACGGGGTTCGAGGAGGTAATGGAGGTGTATCGCATGTCCGGCGACTGGGACTACATGCTGCGGGTGGTGGTGGGGGACATTGCCGCGTATGACCGCTTCTACAAGAAGCTGATCACCAGCACCGACGGGCTTTCGAACATTACCTCCAGCTTTGCCATGGAGCAGATGAAGTACACCACGGCGTATCCGGTGCATCGTTCCTGATCGGGGTGGCCGTACAGGCCCTATCGCCGGCGACAGGGCCAGAACAGGCAATCGATCAATCAGCCGCCTGCACCGCCTCGATGCGGTTCCCGGCCTTGGCCTTCTCCAAGCGAATGGCCACGAACTTGGACGTCGGCGTGTAGGTCCCCTCGCCATAGCTTTCCAACGGCACCAGCGGGTTGGTTTCCGGGTAGTAGGCCGCCGCCTGGCCATCCGGGATGTCATAAGGCACCAGGCGGAACCCCGACACCCGTCGCTCCACGCCATCCTCCCACAGCGACACCATGTCCACCTGCTCACCCGGCTCGAAGCCCAGGCGCCGGATATCCGCCTCGCTGACGAACACCAATTCACGTAGCCCGAACACCCCACGATAACGATCATCCAGCCCATACAGCGTGGTGTTGTACTGATCGTGCGAACGCATCGTCTGCAGGATCAGGTCCGGCTTGTCGCCCCGCGCCAGCACCTTGGCATTGACCAGTTGCTCGGGCAAGGCGCTGGGGCTGAAACGCGCCTTGCCAGTGGCGGTACGCCAGTTGCGCTCGGCCGCGCTGTTGCCCAGGTGGAAACCTCCCGGATGCTGCAGGCGTTCGTTGAAATCGGCGAAACCCGGGATGACATCGGCGATCATCGCGCGGATACGGCTGTAGTCGGCGACGGCATATTCCCAGTCGATCGGCGCATTGCCCAAGGTGGCCTTGGCCATGCCGGCGATGATCCATGGCTCTGATCGCATGTGCGGTGAACGTGGGCGAAGCTGGCCGTGGGAGATATGCACCATGCTGAAGGTGTCTTCCACGGTGACGCCCTGCGCGCCCTCCTCCTGCAGGTCGATCTCGGTGCGGCCCAGGCAGGGCAGGATCAGCGCATCGCGACCGGTAACCAGATGCGAACGGTTGAGCTTGGTAGAGATCTGCACGGTCAGCGCGCAATTGCGCATGGCCGCGTGGGTGCGCGGGGTATCCGGGGTGGCCTGGGCAAAGTTGCCACCCAGGCCGATGAACACCTTGGCCTGCCCCGCTTCCATGGCCTGGATCGCCAGCACCGCGTTGTGCCCATGGGCACGCGGCACGCGGAACTGGAAGCGTCTTTCCAGGGCATCGAGCAGCGCTGCCTTGGGCTTCTCGTCGATGCCCATGGTGCGGTCGCCCTGCACGTTGCTGTGGCCGCGCACCGGTGACAGCCCTGCGCCCGGCTTGCCGACGTTGCCGCGCAGCAGCTGCAGGTTGACGATCTCCTGCACGGTCGGCACCGAGTGGCGGTGCTGGGTCACGCCCATCGCCCAGCACATGATCACCCGCTCGGCCTTGCGGTACATGCGCGCCGCCAGCTCGATCTCGGCCAGGGTCAGGCCCGACTGCTCGACGATGTGCTCCCACGAAGTGGCATCCACCGCGTCCAGGTAAGCGTCCACGCCACTGGTGTGTTCGGCGATGAAGGCATGGTCGAACACCGCCGGCTCACCCTTGGCCTGGGCTTCGCGCTCCCATTGCAGCAAGTACTTGGCGATGCCACGCATGGCCGCCATGTCGCCGCCCAGGGCCGGGCGGAAATAGGCGCTGGTGGTCGGTTCGGAGCCGTTGCTGAGCATCTCGAACGGGTGCTGCGGGTGCTGGAAGCGCTCCAGGCCACGCTCCTTGAGCGGGTTGAAGCACACCACCTGGGCCCCGCGCTTGACCGCTTCACGCAGCGGTTCGAGCATGCGCGGGTGGTTGGTGCCGGGGTTCTGGCCGATGACGAAGATCGCGTCGGCCAGCTCCAGGTCATGGAACACCACGGTGCCCTTGCCCACCCCGAGGGTCTCCGACATGCCCACGCCGCTGGCTTCATGGCACATGTTCGAGCAGTCGGGGAAGTTGTTGGTGCCATAGGCGCGCACGAACAGCTGGTAAAGGAATGCCGCCTCGTTGCTGGCCCTGCCAGAGGTGTAGAACTCGGCCTGGTCGGGCGAGTCGAGCGAGCGCAGGTGCCGGGCGACCAGGGCGAACGCCTCCTGCCAGGTGGTTTCGACGTAATGGTCGGTCGCGGCGTCGTAGCGCATCGGGTGGGTCAGGCGGCCCTGGTATTCGAGCCAGTAGTCGGTCTGCTCGGCCAGGGCGCTGACGCTGTACCTGGCAAAGAATGCGGGGTCCACCGAGCGACCGGTAGCCTCCCAGTTGACGGCCTTGGCGCCGTTCTCGCAGAACTTGACCATGTCGCCTTCCGGCGACTCGCCCCAGGCACAGCCCGGGCAGTCGAAGCCACCGTTCTGGTTGGTCTTGAGCATGGCCCGCAGGTTCTTGAAGGCGTTGTCGCTGCCCAGCCAGCTCTTGGTCACGCTCTTGAGCGCGCCCCAGCCGGCGGCGGGGCCTTTGTAGTCCCTGATGTGTTGGTCCTGGCTCATGGGGTGAATCCTCGGCGGGCATGGAAAGATTGCGGCGCTGGCGTTGTCCGCTGCTTTTTTCCAGCCTATGGAGGGCGCAGCAGGGCCGTCCAATCGAAATGTCTTACGGAGTGATAGGTCGTTTCGATCATGGATCGGAACCCCACTCATCGGTCTGCGCACAGCGCGATCAACGCCTCGAGCTACCCGGCCCGATGCCGTGATAGAGGACATTGATCGAACGGTCGGGCAAAGCAATTTGACGGGGGGCCCGGCAGGTTATAGCTTGGATCCTGTACCTCTTACCTTCCGAGCGCCCACGTGGAACCGACCAGCCGCCCCCTGATCGACGGCTTCAACCGCAAGATCGACTACCTGCGCATGTCGGTCACGGATCGCTGCGACTTCCGCTGCGTCTACTGCATGGCCGAGGACATGCAGTTCCTGCCGCGCCAGCAGATCCTGAGCCTCGAAGAACTGTTCCAGGTGGCCGAGCGCTTCGTCGCCCTGGGCACCCGCAAGATCCGCCTCACCGGTGGCGAGCCGCTGGTACGCCAGGGCATCGTCGACCTGTGCGGGCGCATCGCCGCCCTGCCCGGCCTGCGTGAACTGTGCCTGACCAGCAATGGCTCGCAACTCGGGCGCCTGGCTCAGCCGCTGTTCGATGCCGGGGTCACGCGCGTGAACATCAGTCTCGACAGCCTCGATGTCGACCGTTTCAAGCAGCTGACCCGCACTGGCGACCTGCATCAGGTGATCGCCGGCATCGATGCCGCGCGCCGCGCAGGTTTCCAGCGCACCAAGCTCAACTGCGTGGTGCTCAAGGGGCGCAACGACCACGAACTGGTCGACCTGGTGCGCTTCGCCATCGACCGCGAACTGGACATCACCTTCATCGAGGAAATGCCGCTCGGCGTGATCAGCGAACATGAGCGCGGCGAGTCGTTCTGCTCCAGCGATGAAGTGCGCGATCGCCTGGCCGAGCACTTCACCCTGATCGAGTCGACCGAATCATCCCAGGGCCCTGCGCGCTACTGGCGGCTGGCTGAAGCGGCGAACACCCGTGTCGGCTTCATCTCGCCGCACAGCCACAACTTCTGCGCCACCTGCAACCGCGTGCGCCTGACCGTCGAGGGTCGCCTGTTGCTGTGCCTGGGCAACGAACACTCGGTGGACCTCAAGCACGTGCTGCGAGCCCACCCGGGCAACGCCGAGCGGCTGGAAAAGGCCATCCGCGACTCGCTGCACCTGAAGCCTTACCGCCACCATTTCGAAGTGGGCGGCGATGTGCAGATCCTGCGCTTCATGAACATGACCGGCGGCTGACCCGCTGCCTTTGGATTTCCATGATCGTCCACCCCCACCCGGATGTCCTGCGTGTGCTGTTCACCCTCAAGGGTTCGATCGTCAAGCGCATCGCCCTGCGCTGCCTGATGGTCACCTTGCTGGCCGCGCTGATCGTGCTGGTCGAGCGTCACTTCCCGGCATTCTTCTACCCGGTCAGCGCCACGCCGTTCACATTGCTCGGCCTGTCGCTGTCGATCTTCATGAGCTTTCGCAACAACGCCTGCTACGACCGCTGGTGGGAGGGGCGCAAGGCCTGGGGCAAGTTGATCATCGAGACGCGTTCGTTCGTGCGTGAAAGCACGGTGATCGCCGACGCCCCGCTGCGCGCCGAGCTGTTGCGCAGCCTGTGCGGCTTCGCCCATGCGCTGAGCGCGCGCTTGCGCAACGAGGATGAAGTACGTGCCGCGCGGCCTTGGCTGGGCGACAACGCGCCGGTGGCCGTGCACAACGTCTGCGACGGCATCCTGCGGGTGATGGGCGAGCAGTGTTCACGCCTGGCCGAGCAGCAAGCCATCAGCGAATGGCGTTACACCTTGCTGGAGCAGCGCCTGGCCGGCCTGACCGAGGTGCAGGCCACGTGCGAGCGAATCAAGGGCACGCCGCTGCCGTTCCCCTATACGCTGCTGCTGCATCGCACCATCTACATCTTCTGTCTGCTTTTGCCGTTCGCCCTGGCCGAACCCTTGGGATGGCTGGCGCCGTTGTTCACCACCATCGTCGGCTATACGTTTTTCGGCCTGGATGCGATTGGCAACGAACTGGAGGACCCGTTCGGGCGGGACGAGAACGACTTGCCGATGGACGCCATGGTGCGCACGGTCGAGCGGGATGTGTTGGGGGCATTGGGGGTGGAGCCGCTGCCACCGGCGTTGCTGCCGGTGGATTATGTGTTGAGTTGAGGGCCCTGTCGCCGGCAAGCCGGCTCCCACAAGGGTTCCGTTGCGCCTGTACCTGTGGGAGCCGGCTTGCCGGCGATCGGGCCAGCGCAGTCAACCGCGACTCTCGCAAGCCTGGACAGGCTTCAGGTGCTTCACGAAATTGCAGGGCATGTGCCGCGCATCCAGCTGCTCGGCCAGAATCCCCTCCCAGGCCGTGCGGCAAGCCCCGGTCGACCCCGGCAGGCAGCACACCAGGGTGCCATTGGCCATGCCCGCCAGTGCCCGGCTCTGCACGGTCGAGGAACCGACATCGAGGATCGACAGCGCGCGGAACAACTCGCCGAAACCGTCGATGTGCCGGTCGAACAGGCACCGCACCGCTTCCGGGGTGCTGTCACGCCCGGTGAAGCCGGTGCCGCCGGTGATCAGCACCACCTGCACATCGTCATCGGCAATCCAGTTGGCGACCTGGGCGCGTATCTTGTACAGGTCGTCCTTGAGCAGCACGCGCGCCACCAGGCGATGGCCGATCTGCACCGAGCGGCTGGCCAGCAGCTCGCCGGAGGTGTCGTTGTCGAAGGTACGGGTATCGCTGACCGTCAGTACGGCGATATTGAGCGGTACGAAGACCGCGTCGGGTTTGACGCGCACGGCGGGGCTCCTTTGAATGGACAGTAGGCGCCACGCTAGAGGCACGCCGCCAAGGCGTCCAATCGATATGGCGAAACGGCCGATCAATGACATCTATCGCAGAGTCGATTAAGGTCTGCGCAAGACAACCCAGGCACACCCATGGACATCAAGCAGCTCAAGTTCCTTATCGCCCTCGACCAGACCCGCCACTTCGGCCAGGCCGCGGCGCTGTGCCATATCACCCAGCCGACCCTGTCCATGCGCCTGCGCAACCTGGAGGACGAGCTGGACCTGATGCTGGTCAAGCGCGGCCAGCGCTTCGAGGGTTTCACCGAAGCCGGCGAACGTATCCTGGCCTGGGCCCGCACCTTGCTCGCCGCCCATGACGGCCTGCAGGCCGAGGCTGCCAGTTGCCGTGGCCAGGTGGTCGGCAGCCTGCGCCTGGGCAGCGTGCCGCTGGCCAGCTTCAACACCATGAACCTGTTGATGCCGCTGCGCGAGAAGTACCCCGAGCTGCACTTCCAGCTCAGCTCGCACAGCACCGAACAGATCATGGACGGCCTGAGCCGCAACCAGCTCGACCTCGGTATCTGCTACCTCGACCAGGTCAACGCCAGCTTCTTCGAAGTGATCGAACTGGCCACCACCACCATGGGCCTGCTGCACGATACCCGGCACTTCCAGTTCGCCACCCAGCAACTGCAATGGAGCGAGCTGGCCGACCTGCCGCTGGGCCTGCTCAGCAAGGGCATGCACTACCGCCAGTCGCTGGACCTGAGCTTGCGCAGCCGTGGCCTCGAGCCCATGGCGGTACTGGAAAGCGACTCCAGCTTCCAACTGATCCAGGCCATCACTGCCGGCGTGTGTTGCGCGGTGATGCCACTGAACTTCGGCCTGGAAGACCTCAGCGAGCACCTGCGCATCATCCCCATCGCCGACGCCAGCATCCATAGCCCGGTCGGCCTGCTGCTACGCCGCAGCGAACCGCGCTCGGCGCTTGCCGAGCAGTGCTTCAACGAGGCGCGTGCGCTGTTTCAACCCAGCTGAAGGGCCGTCGCCTGGCGATATTGACGCGGGGTGAAGCCGGTCAGTTGCTTGAACTGCCGGCTGAACGCACTGTGGTCGGTGTAGCCGCATTGCAGCGCAACCTCGGTGATCGGCAGGTCCGTATGCAGCAAGCGATGGGCGTGGTCCAAGCGCGCCTTGTGGATCATCTGCCGCGGCGTGAGGTGGAACACCCGCTTGCAGTAGCGCTCCAGCTGCGCCACGGAAATCCCGGCGATACGGGTCAGTTCGCCCAGGCTGATCGGCTGCTGGAAATGCTGGCGAATGTGCTCGTCCACGGCGGCCAGCCGCTGGTAGGCGGGATGGGTATCGGCGGCTGACTGCAGGTCCACTGAAATGCCGACCAGGCCGATGATCGTGCCCGCGGGATCGCACAGCGGGCGCTTGTGGGTCAGGCACCAGCCCGGTTCGCGGCTGCCGTACAGGTGCAGTTCAAGCTGGTCTTGCAATACCAGGCCCTGTTGCAGCACCCGGCGGTCCTGCTCGGTGTAGCCAGGGCCCAGTTGCGCCGGGAAGACTTCGGCGCTGGTCTTGCCCAGCAGCGGCTGCAGGCGCTTGAGGCCGCAACGTTGGACCAGGGTGGTATTGGCCAGTACGTAGCGGGCGTCGGGGTCCTTGATGAAGATCGCGGCGTTGGGGATGGCGTCGAGGATCGGCAGCAGCAGGGCCACGCCGGCGAGCAGGGCTTCCAGCGTGGCGGGGCGGTGCTGGGCGAGGTTCTGGTACAGGGTCGCCAGAGGCTCGGTTGTCATCGCTTGGTTCTCCAGTGTCTTTGCCGGCAATGGCGGCGGTGCAATCAGCAAAACTCTCAAGCCCTTTCCCTACAAGGCCTACAGCCTATCCACCAGCCCCACCAGATCGCCAGCCTTTTCGGCAACTATGCCGATTTCGTCATCCAGCCTGCCGAAAACCATCAAGAACCCTCACTCCGATCGGTCCACTCTATGCCCCACGCAAGCCGTATCACGTGACATCAGACCTGCCTATCCAAAACCTACAAAAAGGCGCACCCATGTCAGGCAAATTCAAGAAACAGCTGTCATTGCTCGACCTCACCTTCATTGGCCTCGGTGCCATCTTCGGCTCCGGCTGGCTGTTCGCCGCCAGCCACGTGTCGGCCATCGCCGGCCCGGCCGGTATCCTCTCCTGGTTCCTCGGTGGTTTTGCCGTGTTGCTGCTGGGCATCGTCTACTGCGAGCTTGGCGCTGCACTGCCGCGCGCCGGTGGCGTGGTGCGCTACCCGGTGTACTCGCACGGCCCGCTGCTGGGCTACCTGATGGGCTTCATCACGCTGATCGCCTTTTCCAGCCTGATCGCCATCGAAGTGGTCGCTTCCCGCCAGTACGCCGCGGCCTGGTTTCCCAGCCTGACCAAGGCCGGTTCCAGCGACCCGACCGTGCTCGGCTGGCTGGTGCAGTTCGCCCTGCTGGGGCTGTTCTTCTTCCTCAACTACCGCAGCGTCAAGACCTTCGCCAAGGCCAACAACCTGGTCAGCGTGTTCAAGTTCATCGTGCCGCTGCTGGTGATCGGCGTGCTGTTCACCTTCTTCAAGCCGGAGAACTTCGAGGTCCACGGCTTCGCCCCGTTCGGCCTGTCCGGCGTGGAAATGGCCGTGTCGGCCGGTGGCATCATCTTCGCCTACCTGGGCCTGACCCCGATCATCTCGGTGGCCAGCGAAGTGAAGAACCCGCAGCGCACCATTCCCATTGCGCTGATCCTTTCGGTCCTGCTCTCCACCGCCATCTATGCCCTGTTGCAACTGGCCTTCCTCGGCAGCGTGCCGACCGAAATGCTGGTCAATGGCTGGGCCGGCGTGGCCAAGGAACTGGCCCTGCCTTACCGTGACATCGCCCTGGCCCTGGGCGTGGGCTGGCTGGCCTACCTGGTGGTGGCCGATGCGGTGATCTCGCCCAGCGGCTGCGGCAACATCTACATGAACGCCACCCCGCGCGTGATCTACGGCTGGGCGCAGACCGGCACCTTCTTCAAGTACTTCACCCGCATCGACGAGCAATCCGGCATCCCGCGCCCGGCCCTGTGGCTGACCTTCGGCCTGTCGGTGTTCTGGACCCTGCCGTTTCCGTCCTGGGAAGCGTTGATCAACGTGGTCTCGGCTGCCCTGGTACTGAGCTACGCCGTGGCCCCGGTCACCGTTGCCGCCCTGCGCCGCAATGCACCTGACATGCCGCGCCCGTTCCGGGTCATGGGCATGGGCGTGCTGGGCCCGCTGTCGTTCATCATCGCCGCGCTGATCGTCTACTGGTCCGGCTGGAACACCGTGTCGTGGCTGCTGGCCCTGCAGATCGTGATGTTCGTGCTGTACCTGCTGTGCGGCCGTTTCGTGCCCACCCAGCACCTGCCGCTGGCCCAGCAAGTGCGCTCGTCGGCCTGGCTGATCGGTTTCTACGCGGTGACCATCCTGTTGTCCTGGCTGGGCAGCTTCGGCGGCCTGGGGGTCCTTGCTCACCCGTTCGACACCCTTGCCGTGGCCGCCTGTGCGCTGGGCATCTACTACTGGGGCGCAGCCACCGGCGTGCCCGCTCACCTGGTGCAGCTGGAGGGCGAGGATGAGAGCGAAGCGAGCCACGAGGTGCACTCAGCCAAGCGCCCGGCTGCACTGGCTTCATGAAGGCTGCTGGCCCTATCGCCGGCAAGCCGGCGATGAGGCCAGCAAGAACAACAAAGATTCGGAGATGCCCATGAAACACGTTCACGTCATCGACTCCCACACCGGCGGCGAACCGACCCGCCTGGTGATGAAGGGCTTCCCCGCCCTTGAAGGCCGCAACATGGCCGAGCAACGCGACGAACTGCGCGAGCTGCACGACCACTGGCGCCGCGCCTGCCTGCTGGAGCCGCGCGGCAACGATGTACTGGTCGGCGCGCTGTACTGCCCACCGGTGTCGCCCGACGCCACCTGTGGGGTGATCTTCTTCAACAACAGCGGCTACCTGAACATGTGCGGCCACGGCACCATCGGCCTGGTCGCCTCGCTGCAGCACCTGGGCCTGATCGGGCCGGGCGAACACAAGATCGATACTCCGGTCGGCCAGGTCACTGCCACCCTGCATGAAGACGGCGCGGTCACCGTCGGCAACGTGCCGGCCTACCGTTACCGCCAGCAGGTGCCGGTCGAGGTGCCAGGCCATGGCGTGGTGCACGGCGACATCGCCTGGGGCGGCAACTGGTTCTTCCTGGTGTCCGAGCATGGCCAGCGCATCGAGCTGGACAACCGCGAAGCCCTCACCGAGTACACCTGGGCCATGCTCAAGGCCCTCCAAGCCCAGGGCATCACCGGCGAGCACGGCGCGCTTATCGACCATGTCGAGCTGTTCGCCGATGACGCCGAGGCCGACAGCCGCAACTTCGTCATGTGCCCCGGCAAGGCCTACGACCGCTCGCCCTGCGGCACCGGCACCAGCGCCAAGCTCGCCTGCCTTGCCGCCGACGGCAAGCTCGCCGAAGGCCAGACCTGGGTCCAGGCCAGCATCACCGGCAGCCAGTTCCAGGGCCGCTACCTGCGAGAAGGCGAGCGCATCCGCCCCTTCATCACCGGCCGCGCCTACATGACCGCCGACAGCACCCTGCTGATCGACGAACAGGATCCGTTTGCCTGGGGCATCTGACTACCCAGGCCTTTTTCTTCGCAACCCGCTGAACATTGCAAGGAGTGACACCCATGAGCGACAACATCTTCACCGGCTGCATGCCCGCCCTGATGACCCCGTGCACTGCCGAGCGCAAGCCGGACTTCGACGCCCTGGTGCGCAAGGGCCGTGAACTGATCGAGGCCGGCATGAGCGCCGTGGTGTACTGCGGCTCGATGGGCGACTGGCCGCTGCTGACCGAGGCCGAACGCCAGGAAGGCGTGGCGCGCCTGGTGGCCGCCGGCATTCCGACCATCGTCGGTACCGGCGCGGTGAACACCCGCGAAGCCGTGGCCCATGCCGCCCACGCCGCCAAGGTCGGCGCCGCCGGCCTGATGGTGATCCCTCGCGTGCTGTCCCGCGGTGCCTCGCTGATCGCCCAGAAGCACCACTTCTCGGCCATCCTCGCCGCCGCGCCGAAGCTGCCGGCGGTGATCTACAACAGCCCTTACTACGGCTTCGCCACCCGCGCCGACCTGTTCTTCGAACTGCGCCGCGAATACCCGAACCTGATCGGCTTCAAGGAGTTCGGTGGCGGCGCCGACCTGCGCTACGCCGCCGAGCACATCACCTCCCAGGACGACGACGTGACATTGATGGTCGGCGTCGACACCCAGGTGGTGCATGGTTTCGTCAACTGCAACGCCACCGGCGCCATCACCGGCATCGGCAACGCCCTGCCGCGCGAGGTGCTGCAACTGGTGAGCCTGAGCAAGCAGGCGGCCAAGGGCGATGCCCGCGCCCGCCGCCAGGCCCGTGAGCTGGAGTCGGCGCTGGCCGTGCTGTCGTCGTTCGATGAGGGCTGCGACCTGGTGCTGTACTACAAGCACCTGATGGTGCTCAACGGCGACGCCGAGTACAGCCTGCACTTCAACGAGACCGACTTGCTCACCGACGCCCAGCGCAACTATGCCGAACAGCAGTACGCGCTGTTCCGCAGCTGGTACACCAACTGGTCGACCGAGCAGAACCTGGCCTGATCCTGGGGCTGCGCAGCGGCCCGCTTTCCCGAACCCGCACCCAAGGACGTCCCATGACCCTGACAGGCAATCTGCTGATCGGCCAACGCGCCGTGACCGGCAGCCAAGCAGCCATCCGCGCCATCGACCCGGCCACCAACCAGGCGCTTGAACCCGCGTACGCCGGCGGCACCGGCGAACACGTGGCGCAAGCCTGCGCCCTGGCCTGGGCAGCGTTCGACCGCTACCGCGAAACCTCACTCGAACAACGTGCAGCGTTTCTCGAAACCATCGCCGACCAGATCGAGGCGCTGGGCGACACCTTGATCGACCGCGCCGTGGCCGAGAGCGGCCTGCCCAAGGCGCGCATCCAGGGCGAGCGTGGCCGCACCTGCATGCAACTGCGCCTGTTCGCCCGCGTGGTGCGCGACGGCGAATGGCTGGATGTGCGGGTCGACCCTCGGCAGCCCGACCGCCAACCCCTGCCCCGCGCCGACCTGCGCCAGCGCCAGGTAGCCCTGGGCCCGGTCGCCGTGTTCGGCGCCAGCAACTTCCCCCTGGCCTTCTCGGTGGCCGGTGGCGATACCGCCTCGGCCCTGGCCGCCGGCTGCCCGGTGGTGGTGAAGGCCCATGGCGCCCACCCTGGTACCAGCGAACTGGTCGGCCAGGCCGTGGCGCGCGCGGTAAAACTGTGCGGGCTGCCCGAGGGCGTGTTCTCGCTGCTCTACGGCGCAGGCCGCGAAGTGGGCATCGCCCTGGTCAGCGACCCGCGCATCAAGGCCGTCGGCTTCACCGGCTCGCGCAGCGGCGGCATCGCCCTGTGCCAGGCCGCCCAGGCCCGCCCGGAACCGATTCCGGTGTATGCCGAAATGAGCTCGATCAACCCGGTGTTCCTGTTCGACGCGGCCCTGCAGGCCCGCGCCGACGCACTGGCACAAGCCTTCGTCGCCTCGTTGACCCAGGGCGCGGGCCAGTTCTGCACCAACCCCGGCCTGGTCATCGCCCGCCAGGGGCCGGCATTGCAACGCTTCATCACGGCTGCCGCCGAGCAGGTGCGCCAAGCCGCAGCGCAGACCATGCTCACCCCTGGCATCCACAGCGCGTACACCGCAGGCGTCGCTGCACTGGCCGACAACGCCCATGCCCAGGTGGCCGCCAGCGGCCAGCCGCAGCAGGGCCCCAACCAGTGCCAGGCGCAGCTGTTGGTCACCCAGGCCAGTGCATTTCTCGCCGACCCGGCGCTGCAGGCCGAAGTGTTCGGCGCCGCCTCGCTGGTGGTCGCCTGCGAAACGGACGAGCAAGTACGACTGGTCGCCGAACACCTGGAAGGCCAGCTGACCGCCACCCTGCAACTGGATGACGGCGACCTCGACAGCGCCCGGGCGCTGCTGCCAACCCTGGAACGCAAGGCCGGGCGCATCCTGGTCAACGGCTGGCCAACCGGCGTTGAAGTCTGCGATGCCATGGTCCACGGCGGCCCGTTCCCAGCCACATCCGATGCCCGCAGCACGTCGGTGGGCACTGCGGCGATCCTGCGCTTCCTGCGCCCGGTGTGTTACCAGGATTTCCCGGATGCCTTGCTCCCCCAGGCATTGCAACATGACAACCCGTTGTGTCTGCGGCGGTTGTTCGACGGCAAGCGGGAAGGCTGAAGCATGCACGACGCCCACTCTTCAGCGGACACCGATATCGCCGTGGTCGGCGCCGGCATCGTCGGCGTCGCCTGCGCCCTGCAACTGGCCCGCCAGGGCCGCCGGGTGCTGCTGATCGACCGTCAGGCGCCGGGTCATGGCGCGTCCTACGGCAATGCCGGGCACCTGGCGACCGAGCAGGTGTTCCCCATTGCCGACCTGTCGATCCTCAAGCGCCTGCCGCGCATGCTGCTGGACCCGATGGGCCCGCTGCGGCTGGACTGGAAATACCTGCCCAAGGCCCTGCCCTGGTTCACCCGGCTGCTGCTCAACTTGCGCCCGGCACCGTTCCAGCGCAGCGTGGCCGGCATCCGGGCGCTGAACGAGGGCAGCCTCGGGGCATGGCAACGCTTGCTCGGCTCGATCGGGCGCAGCGACCTGTTCAAGGAAGATGGCTCGTTGCTGATCTTCGAGAGGCCCGAATCACACCAGGCGCTGGAAGCCTTGCGCGCACGCATGCAACAGCAGGGCGTTGCGGTGGACAGGTGGTCGGCTGGCGCCGTGCACGACGCCGCGCCGCAGCTGAATCCTGCAATTCTCGGTGGCCTGTACTTCCCCCGTACCGGACACTTTCTGGACCCCTACCGGGTAGTGCGCGAACTGTTCGAGGCGGCCAAGGCCAGTGGCGTGCGTTTCCTGCAGGGGCACGTCGCTGGCGGCCATCTGGACGGCAACGGGGTCAGGCTGATCAGTGACCAGGGCACGTTAGCGGCACGCCAGGTATTGATCAGCTGCGGCGCCCACTCGGCGCAGCTGACGGCAGCGCTGACCGGCAAGCGCGTGCCCTTGGACACCGAACGCGGCTATCACCTGATGCTGCCCGGCGAACACCAGCGGTTACCTTTTGCTGTGACCTCGCTGGAGCGCAAGTTCATCATGACGCCCATGACCGATGGCCTGCGCCTGGCCGGTACGGTGGAGTTCGCCGGGCTGGACGCGCCGCCGAGCATGCAGCGGGCGTGGCAGTTGCACCGGCTGAGCAAGGGGTTGTTCAAGCGCGACCTGCAGGTCGAGGGAGCGACGCCGTGGATGGGGTTCAGGCCTTCGTTGCCGGACTCGTTGCCGGTGATCGACCGGGTGTGCGAGGGGCGCGTGCTGCTTGCGTTCGGGCACCAGCACCTGGGGTTGACCCAGGCGGCGGTGACGGCGCAATGGGTGGGGCGGTTGGCCCAGGGCGACAGCGGGATGGGCGCCTATCGGCTGGATCGATTTTGACGGGCAGGCCGCTTTGCGGCCCGATCGCCGGCAAGCCGGCTCCCACAGGGGATCGGGATCGCTGCAGGCGCAGGTTGGCTGTTTTATCGCATGTCGTGCTTGCGCAGCGCGAAGCGGCACACCTGGCCACCCCGCAACATGCATTCCTGATGGTCGACCTCTCCCCCGCCCAAGGCCCCGATCAGCGCCAGGTCCAGCTCGCACACCACGGGGTGCGCTGCGGCCAGGTGATGAAACACGCAGTTTTGCGCAACGATCTGCGGCTCGCCAGATGAGCGAAAGAACACTTCGGCCTCGTATCCGGCCGCGTTCATGTGCTTGACGATATGCGCTTCATCGACCACTTCGGGCTGCAGGTCCTTGGCCAGCTTGCGCCCCAGCTGCCGCATCAGCTCCAGCAACGCCTGCTCGCCGAGCAAGCCGGCCACTTCACCGATCAGCAGGTTGGCCAGCAACGGGTACTGGCGCGGGAACAGTTCACGGCCATGCTCGGTGAGCTGGTGCAACTGCTCGGGACGCCGCCCGGTAGGCCGAGTGGCGCCACGCATGACCAGCCCGTCGCGTTCCAGTGCGGCCAAGTGCTGGCGCACGGCCGTGCGGGTGACGGACAGGGCCTGCGCCAGGTCGTCGATGCTCATGCCGTCTGGCTGGCGCAGCAACGCATGGAGCAGGTCCTGTTGGGTACGGCCCAGTCCTTCGAGCATCAGAACTTGTCCGGGAACTGCTTGACCAAGGCCGCAGCGAGCGCGTCGGACAAGGTCAGGATGTGCTCGCGCATCATCGCCCAGGTGCGCGCCTCGCCGGCGTAGTCACCCGCCGCCAGCTGGTCGATCTGCGCCACGTGATGCCCACCGTGGGCGCTGAGCAGGGTGATCAGGGTCGGCTCTGGCAAGTTGGGGTTGGCCTTGGCCAGGAAAGCAGCGATAGCCTTGGCGTTGCTGGTCAGCTCGTCGACGGCGGCCTGCTGGCCTTTCTTGTCCTTGCCCACGGTGGCGTCGCTGTAGTGCTTGATCGCGCCCCAGTGGCCGGCGAGCAGTTTGAGCAGTTGATCGGCAGCGGGTTGGCCGTATAGCGGCGCGATGCTGTTGGCGATCCTGGTGGCATCGGCGACCACTTCGTTGGCGGCCACCGCAGCCTGCTTGGCATTGCCGGCTTGGTTGGCCACAGCGTAGTTGCGGACCCAGAAAATATGCTCGACCCACAGGTCGCGCAGGGCCATGCGCGTGGTCAGCGCAGCGGATTCGGCGGGGGGTTTGGCGGCGGGGGTTGCGCTGGAGTAGCTCGCGCTCCAAGCGGGTTGGACGCACAGGACGATGAGTAGCAAGGAGGCAATCTTGAGGTTCATGACGGCACCCTCCTGGAGGGGATCGACTGACAAGATTAATTTAAGCATCAAAATATGTTTTTATTGGGCCGAGGCTGTATTTCCGATAGGTGGTCTTCAGCTCCGGGCCTATCGCTGGCAAGCCGTGAAGAACCAAAAAAAAGCCACGAGGTCTCCCCCGTGGCTTCGATCACAACAAGGCAGCTGCTTACAGCGCCATGTCGTTCTCAGGCTTGCTTTCAACCGGCTGGCCGGCAGCGGCGCCGGTACCGACGCTCTGGTCGATCACCGGCGGCTTCTCCAGCTGCAGCACTTCAGCGGTGTAGTTCCACTCTTTCTGGGTAGCAGCAGCAGAATCATTGAGCTTGGTACCGTAGCTCGGCACGATCTCCTTGATCTTGGCCTGCCACTCAGGCGTGGCGACCTTCTCCTTGAACACGGTTTCCAGCACGGTCAGCATGATCGGCGCGGCGGTCGATGCACCTGGCGATGCACCCAGCAGGCCGGCGATGGTGCGGTCCTGCGAGGCCACCACTTCGGTGCCCAGCTTCAGCACGCCGCCCTTGTCTTCGTCACGCTTGATGATCTGCACACGCTGGCCGGCCGGCCACAGTTTCCAGTCTTCCTTCTTGGCGTTCGGGAAGTAGGTGCGCAGGGCTTCGAAACGGTCGTCGTCAGACTGCATCAGCTGGCCGGCGAGGTATTCCACCAGCGGGTACTGGTCTATACCGACCTTGGCCATCGGCCACACGTTGTGCGGGGTGGTGCTGCTCAGCAGGTCCAGGTACGAGCCGTTCTTCAGGAACTTGGTCGAGAAGGTGGCAAATGGCCCGAACAGGATCACGCGCTTGCCATCCAGCACGCGGGTATCCAGGTGCGGAACCGACATGGGTGGTGCACCGGTCGAGGCGATGCCGTAGGCCTTGGCCATGTGCTGCATGGCCACGGTCGGGTTCTCGGTCACCAGGAACGAACCGCCAACCGGGAAGCCTGCGTATTCCTTGGCTTCAGGAATGCCCGACTTCTGCAGCAGCTTCAGCGCGCCACCGCCGGCACCGATGAACAGGAACTTGGCATCGGTGGTCGACTCGGTGCCATCCTTCAGGTTCTTGTACTCGACGCGCCACGAGCCGTCCTCGTTGCGGGTGATGTCCTGGACTTCGCTGGACAGCTTCAGGTCGAACTTGTCCTGGGTCTTCAGGTGGCCAACGAACTGGCGGGTGATCTCGCCGAAGTTGACGTCGGTGCCGATCGGCGACCAGGTCACGGCCAGCTTCTGGTTCGGGTCGCGGCCTTCCATCATCAGCGGGACCCACTTGGCGATCTGCGCGTGGTCCTCGGAGTACTGCATCGAGCGGAACAGCGGGCTGGCCTGCAGCGCATCGTAACGCTTCTTGAGGAACTTGATGTTGTCATCGCCCCAGACGAAGCTCATGTGCGGGGTGGTGTTGATGAACGAGTGCGGGTTCTTCAGCACGCCCTGGCGCACTTGCCAGGCCCAGAACTGGCGGGAGATCTGGAAGGATTCGTTGATTTCGATGGCTTTGGAGATGTTGACGTTGCCGTCTTTGTCTTCCGGGGTGTAGTTCAGCTCGGCCAGCGCGGAGTGGCCGGTGCCGGCATTGTTCCAGCCGTTGGAGCTTTCTTCGGCGACGCCGTCCAGGCGCTCGACCATTTCCATCGACCAGCTTGGCTCCAGCTCGTGCAGCCACACGGCCAAGGTCGAGCTCATGATGCCGCCGCCGACCAGCAGCACGTCGACTTTCTTGGTTTCTGCGGCGTGCGCTTGCATGAAGCTCGCGGCAACAGCCAGGCCCAGCAAGGTCTTGCCAGCTTTTTTGAACATTGATCAATTCCAGTCTGTAGAACGGAGGACGGGCCTGTGGCTGGCCCAGGTGTTTCATGTTCTTTCGCGCAGGCTTGTTATGGTCATTGTTCAGCGGCCAGAGAACCAGAAAACGACCCAAGGCTATTGTCGAATTGACCGACAGGGCTGAATCGTTTCGCTGATTGTATTCTGAATTGCCAGCACAAACAAACCGAGGGGCCGGGCGTCAAGACGACAGGTTGCCTCAGCGGCAGGTTGTCACGGTGCACTGCGCCCTGTAGCTGATTGCGCAGTTGAAAAGCGGGTCGGGGCAGACGATAGTCGAGGTTTCGACCTCTGCCCTGCCCTACAGGAGTTCCCCATGCTCGGCGTCACCGACTACGGCGCGTTCGTCATCGCCTTCATCATTGTCCTGGCCATCCCCGGCCCCGGCAACTTCGCCCTGATCACCGCCACCGGCAAAGGCGGCATCAAGGCCGGTCTGGCGGCGACCTGCGGGGTGATTCTCGGTGACCAGGTGTTGCTATGGCTGGCGGTGGCGGGCGTTGCAACCTTGCTGGCAGCCTACCCCGCCGCCTTTCACGTGGTGCAGTGGGCAGGTGCTGCATACCTGGCCTACCTGGGCCTGCGCATGCTGCTGAGCAAACCCGGCGGCGCCCAGCGCGTCAGCCGCATGGACAACGGCCATTACCTGCGCCAGACCATGCTGATCACCCTGCTCAACCCCAAGGCGATCATGTTCTACATGGCGTTCTTCCCGCTGTTCGTCGACCCGGTGAAGCACCAGGGGCTGGTGACCTTCGGCTTCCTGGCCGCGACCGTGGCGGTGGTGACGTTCCTGTATGGATTGATTGCGGTGGTGCTGACCCATCAACTGGCCGAGCGCATGCGTGCCAATCCGCGCATTGCCAACCTGTTCGAGCGCTTGGCAGGGGCTTGCCTGGTAGGGTTCGGCATCAAGTTGGCGGCGATGCGCTGAATTTTCCAGTGACCTTGCCACCGCTCGATGGGGCGGCCGCATGCACAGCTTTCAGGTCAAAGTTGACCGAAACGCTGTAGGTCCATTCGCAAAATTGTCCATTACCCCATCAAGTGATTGCTTGAGCCTACTCGCCTCCCTAGCCTCGGTAGCCCCAGCCTGACAGGAAGTAGCTAGTAGGCTACAATCGACAATGACGAACGAGATTGACACCACGCTCTATTTCGATGAGTGGCTCCATGGGGTCAAAGACTCCATCGGCAGAGCTGCAATCCTTGGCCGTATCATCCGGGCTGAATGTGGGAACTTCGGCGACACGGAGCCAGTGGGTGATGGTGTCAGTGAAATGCGCGTGTTCGTTGGGCCCGGTTACCGCATGTACTACGTGCGAACAGGTCAAAACCGCTATCTGATGCTCTATGGCAGTGACAAGACTGACCAAGGCAGAGGAGTCAAGCGAGCTAAGGTAATCCTGGACAACCTGCGAGGCGGGAAAAGATGAGCGATACATACAGCCACGAAAAAATGCCGATCCTCGACCTGCACCTGAGCAACACACAGCGCTTTGAGGCCTCCCGCTTTCTCGATAGCCCTGAAACCATTGCAGCGTTCTTGGCAGAGGCTATGAAAACCAACGATTCATATGCCCTGATGCATGCCATGGGGGAAGTCGCAAAGGCCAGAGGAGTGAACAAGCTCGCTCAGGACGCAGGTGTCAATCGCGAATCTCTCTACAAGACATTCAAGGGTGGAAGCAAGACGCGCTTTGATACCATCCAGAAGCTTATGCTGGCCTTGGGTGTAGAGTTGACCGTAAAACCACTCGCTGACCCGGCTCTCTCACCTACAAACAAATAGCGCGCACCTACGAGTCATCCAGTCCTCCTCTGAACAACTTGACCTTGTAACCCAGGATCAAGGGTTCCTCGTCGATGTCGGTCCGATAGTTGGAGCGGGCCATCAGATTGCGCTTCCGCACGGCCAACTCGCCATCGGACCGCTTTGAAAGTGTGAACTCCGGCAGCCTATATCTGCGCTACCCAGTACTCCACATCCACCTCATCGATCTGCTCCTCGCGTAGAAACCGCTCGGCATACTGCCGATACACACCGCTGCTCAGAAACAGCCGCATCAGCTGCCCGTCGATGTGATTGTCGTGCGCCATCGACACCATGATCTTCACTGACTCGGACAAGGTCTTCGGCGCCTTGTACGGCCGGTCGGCAGCGGTCAGCGCCTCGAAGATATCGGCGATCGCCATCACCCGCTCGGCAATGCTCAGGTCATCCTTGCCCAACCGCCTCGGATACCCGCTGCCATCCAGCTTTTCGTGGTGGTTGCCGGCGATGGTCGGCACGCGCCGCAGCTGACGCGGGAACGGCAGGCTGGTCAGCATGATGATGGTCTGCACGATGTGTTCGTTGATCTTGAAGCGCTCTTCGTCGTTCAACGTGCCGCGGCGTATCGACAAGTTGTACAACTCGCCCTGATCACTGGCATTGGCCGGCAGGGTCATGTCGAAACCCCAGACATTGCGCGGGTCACCCTTGACCACCGGCGGCTTGCGCGCGCCCCAGGGCTGTCGCTGCTCCGGCCGGTTGGCCAGCAGCGGCTCATCCACCGGCAACGGCAGTACCGGCACACCTTTGAAACGCTCTTCCTCGTCACGGGAAATACCCAGGCGGTTGTCGAAATGCCGCTGCCAGCGGCGCTGGCCGATCTGCTGCAAACGCTCGATATCGCCCGCCTCCATGAACTCGCCACCCAGGTTGGCCCTGGCGACGAACGCGAATTCCTCCTGCAACTCGGCCTGGCAACGTTCCAGCGACGCTTGCAGCGCCTGCTGCTCTGCCCCGCTCGCCAGCCCTTGCCAATAGGCCAGCTCGGCATCTCGCCAGAGCACCTCGAAACGCATGCGGATTTCGTGGATGCGGTTGTACAGGGACTCCAGCTTGGTCGCCTTGTCCACCACATACTCGGGGCTAGTGATCTTGCCGCAATCGTGCAGCCAGGCGGCCACCCGAAACTCGTAGCGCTCGACCTCGGTCATGCCGAAGTCGGCGTAAGGGCCGCTGTCGGCCTGCACCGCCTGGTCCAGCAGCATCTGCGCCAGTTGCGGTACTCGTTCGCAGTGGCCGCCGGTATAGGGGCTCTTGGCATCGATGGCATCGGCCAGCAGCTTGATCATGGCGTCCAGCAACCGTTGCTGGGCTTCGGCCAGTTGCCGCGTCTCGATGGCCACTGCGGCAGTACCGGACAGCTCCTCGACGAACTGCCGGAACGGCTGGCCCACTTCATCACCCGCCTGCCCCTCATCCAGTTGCAACACCAGGATGCCAAGCAGCACCTGGCCACGGTCCCGAAGCACCACCGCGAGGCTGCGCCCGCGCAGCTCCAGCGCATGCTTCACGACCTCCGTCAGCTTTTCATGCTCATGTTCGGCCACCGTCATTTCGTCCGGGTAGTCCTCGCCCCGGCATGAAGCGGCCAGACGCAGCAGGGACTGGTCGTCATCGAACAGGTAGACCGCGCCCGCTTTTACCCCAGCGGCGTCAACCAGATACCTGAGCACCCCCTCCAGCATGCGCTCCAGCTGGCTTTCCCGGCTGAGCGTGAGCGTGATCGCCTGGAAGTTGCGGATGGTGCCGGACATGCGGCTCAGCACCTGGCTCAGTTCGCGCACCTCGGACACCCGTGACGTCACCCCCACCTCGCGGCTGAAGTCGAAGCCGGCAAGGCCGCGCACCTGCTCGGCCAGCAGGCGCAGCGGGCGGCCGATACGCTGGCCAAGCACGACGCCCAGCAGCAATAGCACGGCCATCAGCGCTGCCGCCCAGAGCATCTGGTCGAACAGCACCTTGCGCGCATCGGCCAGCAACTCATCGCCCGGCACGGCAATCAGCACCTGAAAGTTTTCGCCGACCAGCGTGGTGAGCGGCAGGCGCATGCCGTACCAGATCTTGCCCTGCACCTCATAAGGTTGTGGCCGGCCGTCCTGGGCCGGATTGGCGTGGATGCGCTCGAGGCTGGGAATGCCCAGCTCATCGATACGCGACAGGCGCACCGCCTCCCCCTCCTGCAGAATGACGCGCTGCAGATCCGGGTACGCCACCACATTGCCCCGCTCATCGATGACCGCGGTCTCGGTGCCGGGGGTCATGCGCAGGTCCTGGCTCTCGCTGACCAGATCATTGACCGAAACATCCATGCCGATCACCGCCGCGCCGTCGACGCTGCGCTGGGCCATGGTCATGCCGACTTCACGGGTGGTGAAGAACACGTAAGGGTTGGTGAGCACAGTGGTCGAGCGCCCAGAGGCCTCGACGAACCAGGGACGCGGGCGCGGATCGTAGTGATAGTCCGGCTTGGCCTGGGTTTGCAGCACGTTCAGTTGCTGATCGTAGAAGCGCCACTCGCCCACAACGCTACCGTCCCCCGCCTTGCTGATGCTCTGCACCAGAAAGCGGGTGCCCGCTGGCGCAGCGTATCGTTGCAACAATTGAGGGTCGCGCAACCGCCGGACCAGCAGGAATTCGCCATTGGGATAACCGACAAATGCGGCGCTGAGCATCTTGTTGGCGTTCAGGCTCTCGACCAGCTGCGGCAAGCGCTCCAGGCGCTCGGCCAAGCTGCTGGCGGCCGGGTTGAAGGCCAGCAGCCGGATACTGCTTTGCGCCGGGTCGAGCAGGCGCCGGGCGCGCTCGTCGATGGTCTTGCCGAGTTGCTGGGCGGCATCGCCGGCGGCGGCCACCAGTGCCTGCTGGGTACCGCGATAACCCTGCCAGGCCAGGCCCATACCGAGCAGCAGCATGCCCAGCAAGATGGCCAGGGTCACCAGCAGTTGTAGCGAGATGCTACGTCCTTGGTCGTTCATGGCTGTCGGGTCTGCTAGTGCGAGCATCTGGCAGCGTGAGCTGCAAGAAGCGCGGAGTACATCACCCGGAAATCTGCCAGCCCGGCATCGTGACCCAACAACACATAGCCCATCCCAGGTGCTCCATGTGCAGCGACTTCAAGAGAGTTGTCGGCCATGTCGCCATGCCGGTTTTACACCTAACGCGAGGAGCTTAGCTGCTAAAGGGCAAAATCGTCGGCAAAGACGAACAGGCATTTAGCCATCACGGTATGAGGAGGGTTTTAAAGCACAACGGCGAGGGATGCAAGGCTTGCCTGGATGCCGAATCCCGAAACGACGAAGCCCCCGAAAACTCAAGGTTTTCGGGGGCTTCGACTACTTTGCGTATGGCGGAGAGATAGGGACTCTAAGATTAGAGTTCTACAGCCCTTAAAACACCGTATCTATTGGCTTTCAGCGTCAAGAGTGGTCAAATTGAGTGGTCAAAATGGAGACTGAGCAGCATGGCCACTTACCTTATACAGAAACCCGGCGAATCGACATGGTATGTACGTATGGCAGTGCCTGCTGATGTGCGTAAAGCCTTCGGTGGTCGCACCAAGCTGATCAAGACAACCGGCACCAGTAACAAGGCCGAAGCCATGAATCGGCGTCTACCAATCCTGGCACAGTGGAAATCTGACATTGCAGCAGCTAGGGAGCAAAAGCTCGCTGCACGCGAACAGTGGCGCCCCGAATTGGCAGACGGGGCCGTGAAGCTAGGTCACCAGATAGATGCTCATCTGCTGGACGCTGCCAAGAACCCACCTAAAGGTTTGGGCGGGACAGCCGCTGAGGTTTACGCCCGCTCAGATAGGCTGGATCAGGAAATCCAAGAGTTCTTGCATCAAGCTCAGCGGCTAGAAGAGCTAGGCGCCAGTGGATTGGTAGACCGGATCAAAGCCGATTTCCATTTTGCGGAAGCAGAAGAAACAACAATGGTTGATTCGGTGCTGCGCTCCGGGGCACTCGTCCAAGAGGTGATTGTTCAACTCGCCGAGCGCAAACATCGCCTTTCCCCACTTGAGGCGGCTGAGGCTCGTGAGATCGTCAAGTCTCCGGCCACCTACAAACCGGTTTCACCGATTACGGATCGACGATTAGAGACCTTCCGTACTCAACGCGTCAAAGAAGGTATTGCACAAAAGACCATTGACCAACAGGAAAGCAAGCTCAAGAAGCTATCGGATTACTTACGCGATCAAGGTAAACCCTTGACCAACGAAACGGTTGCCGCATGGTTGGAAACGCTCAGCGTGACAAGTAAGACCAAAGCTCAATATTTACTTGCAGGATCCACTTTTTGGCAGTGGGCCATGAAAAATGACGCCCAATGGAAAAATTTACAAGAAGGCTTGGAAAACCCGTTCAAGGAGCAAGCACTTCCGAAAGTACGTGGTAGGGCTAAGGTCGAAGCTGCACGTAAAGCTTTTACTACAGAACAGATCGAGAGCTTGTACAAAGTCGCTCTTGGGCTAGGTAATCAGACGCTCTGCGACTTAATCGAGCTGGGAGCTCACACCGGTTGCCGAATTGAAGAGCTCGCTCAATTACGACAAGAGTCGGTGATGAAGGTTGAGGGTGTTCTCAGCTTCAAGATCGAAGACAGTAAAACTGCAGCTGGCATACGAGAGATTCCGGTACACCCAGCTATCCAAACTACGGTTGAGCGACTGATCAAAGATAGTGCAGATGGATTCCTACTCCCAGCGTCCAGCGGTAACAAGTACGGGATACGCTCAGACTCACTCAGTAAAGCATTTGGCAGGCTTAAAACAGCCGAGGGCTTTGGTAAGCACCACGTATTCCATAGTGTGCGGGCAATGGTTGTTACTCTATTGCTGCGTGCTGGCGTAGTAGGCCCCACGGTCGCAAACATTGTCGGCCACGAAACTGGATTAGTGACATTCGATGTGTACGATGAGGGCGCTAGCCCCGAACAAAAGCTTAACGCTCTGAATAAACTCTCATACAGCTTCAAACAATTGTGAGTTACCTGTCACAACTATTGACAAAAGTCAATTTTAAATAGTAAAATATATGAATTAGGTAGTGCAAATATTAACTCTACCTCTTGCTCTCAGCCCCACTCCTTGCTGATGTGCCTTTAGTCCAGTTCCATCTAGTGGCTGGAATCATTCCCCAAGTCCTACACGTTTTCTAGCCCGTAGCGTCCCGGTGCTCTGCTCACTGGTTGACGCTATGGGTTCGTTTTGCTTACGCAAACATTCGATGCATCCATATCACACACATGAAAGAGGTTCCCCGTGCAAACAACAAAGGGACGGTCCTGTATCGTCTGCGATTCACCAATCAATCATCGTCGAGCAGACGCTAGGACATGCAATACCAATTGCCGCAGTGCTCTGTACCGACGCAATCAATCTCAAGGTGTATTCGTACGCTTCCGTACGACGTTGGACACATACACGAACATTGTAGCTAGCGCCCTCACTGCTGGCGTTGGTGTTGATGCCTACCTGAACCGCATGATCAATAACAACCACCGCGACAGCAGAAAGGTGCTGGCATGAGTATCAAGTCTTTGATCAAAACTCTACAGCAAGCACCAAACCATGCTAACAACCAACCTGTTGAACAGACTGATGAGCAATCACAACATCACAGTATTGAATCAAACACTAACCTAAAGACTTATACGGCCAACCTGCTTACCAAGGCCAAGGCTTGTATCAATTTGAGAAAAAGGAACCAATAATGAGTAAGAAACTTAGCAGCACCAGCATTAAGGGCACGCCACCAGCTTGGAGCGATGCTGAGTACCAACGTCGATTGGGCATTGAGTTGCACGCCTACAAGCACACGGCAGCCAGCCGAGAACGGGTTACAGCAGCCCTAGAACAGCCATGGTTGAATGATGTTATTGCAAAAGCACAAGCCGGTTACGTCGTGTGCGATCGTTACCCTGTGGTACATGAGCAACTCAGTCATACCGTTTACATGATCAAGCCTGAATCAGTGCAGGCTGCCGATATCGGATTGATCAAAGAACGTGTGAAGAAGGAGTACATTGAACATCTGCAATCGGAACTGAATCGCTACAAGGCTGCACTTGCGCAGCAGCTGATGGAAGCTGCTGAAGCAAAAGAACGACAACGGCGAGAAGCAGCTGCCGCTAAGCGTCTGGCCGATGCCGAGAAAGAGGCTAATGACTGCTTTGGTGATCTTGTAATCCCTGATGGTATTCCCGATGCCGCCTAATTGGCTAGTCATTCACAAACGATCTGACCTGATCATTGGTGCCTTTCAACACACCAGCGGTGAGTCGATAAAACGTAAGTTCAACTCAGTCGCTTACCATGTCATAGGCGTGTGTGATGTGATCTACGGTATGCACCGTAAGTTGCGTGCTCGACACAAGTCGGAGACACTCGTGAATACCAAAGAGTTGATGAAGACTAGTCCTGCTTTTCACAAAGCAATGAAAGACATTCAAGCCAGAAGGCGCTCTAAGCTCCCCTGGGTGTGATTACAGCGGTTTTCGGTGCGGCCCCACGGGGCAAGTGCAAAGAGTTCAGATCGTTGCTGTACAAGCCTATTTGAAATGTTCCTGATGACCTATGCGTGGTGTGGAGGGGAAGCTAGTCAGCAAGGGTTATCGATACCCTACCCCTACCACCACCACCTTGACAAATCAAGAGGTAGTCTGGTAGAATTTGTTCTATCAGTGGAGGAAACCATTCCGGTTTGCTCTGACCATGATCTCAGTAATGACCGCTCGGGCTACTCAAAAGGGGCCTAAGCTTGCGGTAACTGGGTGCATGGGTAAACACGCTATACCGCCTGATACGGTGGCGTGTTCTCGGTCAGGTTTCTTAAGCGTCGAATTCACGAATTCTGCCTGACTTAAAGCACAATAGAATTTGACTTGGTATCAGCGTGCAGCATCGTAACTGGTGCAAATAAAACGGCTGGATAGGCGTTGGTGACAACGTAGGGTTAGCCGGGTACCCCTCTGATTTGAGGAAATGAACCCTTGAGATGAGTCTTCATCTTGTATCGCGTACAGCTTAATCTGTACGTTCTGACAACACGTCAGCGGATCATCGGGGGAGCATCCTGCGATTGATATTCGGCATACCATCCATGGCTCGCAATTTGTTGCGAAGCTATGGGATAGTTGTATCCGAATTTCGAAAGAGCATATATATACTACTTTATAGAAAGATAGTTATATCTATCAGTCATGCTGATATGAATATACTCTTTGTTCTATGTAGAACATATACCCCCCTTGTGTGCCATGCACACGATGACCAGCAATGATGACCACATAAGGTCATCTGCTCTTTGCTTGTCTTTCACCAGACTACTCTCTCACCTGCTCAGCAGGTAATCTACTGGTGAAGCAATGACATCCTGAAAGCCTCACTGATCTTTGAGAAATTCTCACTGGTCAGTGAGGCTTTTTTGTTTTCAGTACATAACCTGTAAGAGTGGTCAGAGACCATAGCCAATGAACATTACTCGCACTGCGAGCGAGGTAGATTAGTCAGCAAAGCTGAGAGACAGATCAAAAGCTGATGGTCAGATGAGACCATCTATTGAAAAGCATTCACTCACTCCGCTCGCTCACTCTGCTAGCACGTCGTTATAGACTCAGTTTCTAAATGCCAATCAGTGCTGGCGATTCGAAGGTTCAGCCTTCAATAGCATCAGGAAAACATCAGGAAATAAACATGGCGCTCATTACATCACCCACCTGATACCCATACAGACAAAATCGCTACCGCCATGATTCTGCCTGCGCTCCATTTGATCCGGCCTAAACGTACCTGTCGAAATCTCGACAATATCTTTAAATCGAAACGCATACCTCAGTTAATCCTGAGCAGACCCTCAATAAAGTTATTCATATCGCTGCCCAGAAGGCCCTACGAAGCATTCTGAGACGTTTTCAGCTCACCCTGAGGCAAACCCCATAACCTATAAGCAAAACACTTCAAATCAGAGCTATGAAGCTCCTAGCAACAAGGCGAGTGCAATGAAGTATTACCAAGTCAGTAGGAAGAAGGTCGAATGTCTAGCGCTGGGAGGACACTAATTCGAAAGGTTTGGTTTTCGCCAACGGTGATCCATGTCGCAACCTCCTTTATGATTCGACTGCTACCTCCGCACCGACCAACGGCTTGAGGGTCCACACCAACACCAATGAGCTTTCTTCCTGGCTGGAGGTAGAACCGTGCTTTTTCATCACCCGCCAATCGAGCAACCAGTTCCCCATCTACGAAGATTCCGAACAAGCACCCCGCACCATTCACATCACCCTGTCTGACAACGGTCACCGTAGCGTCTTTGCCTTTATCTTCTGTTTGATAGCCAAGCAAGCGGGCGCTGGGTGTTGGCACAGCTTCCCCAACTGTCAGCGGTGCAGCACAGCCGCTTAGCATTGCCATCGTCGTCGCCGCCATCAGAGCTCGCATGAATCCTTTCCCTTGATTGAGTGAAGGCAGAAAGCTATCAGTGCGATGTGCTCCCGCCAAGCCCAAGAATCACACAGAGCCCACTTGTACCATTGGGGTGTACCCTTGAGAATACATTCCGCTGAATACACAAACGCTACCACTACCGTATTCATTAGGGTTGATTTATACATTGAATACAACCATACTGCTTGCATCTAGAGTCTATTGAATACAGGCAGGCAGAAATGGCACACGTTGCGTACATACGGGTCAGCAGTGAAGACCAGAACACCGACCGTCAGCTTGATGGAATAGTTGCTGACCGAACCTTCACCGATAAGGTGTCAGGGGCGACCACTGAGCGTCCAGCGTTGAAAGAGATGCTGAGCTATGTACGGGACGGTGACACTATCCATGTTCACTCGATTGACCGACTAGCTCGCTCCCTGGTTGACCTGCTGGCACTGGTAACTGACCTACGCGAAGCAGGCGTTTGTGTCCAGTTCCACAAGGAAAACCTGTTGTTCACTAGTGAGGAGAACCACACACAGGAACTCATGCTTTCCATGATGGGTGCCGTAGCCCAGTTTGAACGCAGCATGATTAAAGAACGTCAGCGAGAGGGCATTGCGAAAGCGAAAGCCAAGGGTGTCTACAAAGGTCGTGTGAAAAAGGTTGATGACCAAGCGATACGCGAAGCCATGAGTCAGGATGGTGCATCATTCCGTAAAGTAGCTGCCCACCTTGGGGTAAGCCTGAGCACGGTACAGCGGGCAATGAAAGCAGCATAAGGCAAAAGGCCCTCAGCTTCGATCTGAGAACGCTCGACACCAGTACATACAATGTAAGTCACGCTGACCAAACGCCTCGTATTGGGCCTAAATGGAGCTTTGCTGGGCGTTGTCGTATGTGCTCAGGGATTTGGCAGAAGATTGGTATGCCCCGGTCGCTTTTTACGGGTAACCGTTAAGCAATTCAGCTACCACGCGGGGATTTCACTGACGGTCCATTCCTAAACGCTGATGAATTCAGATTCGTCTGACAGGGTGGGGTGGTTTTGTGGCAAAACGGTTTACTCTTACGGACTGCACCTAACAGGGCCTGACCATGGACAAAGCCACCACCACCGCCGATGCACTTGAACTACTCCATCTCAACCAGATCGCCATGCGGGCGGCGATTGAGGAGGTGAGTACTTGGGTACGTCAACGCGGCTCCACCAACGTACATGACAACGTGATGGTTACCCTAACGACACTCGACACAAATGCTGACGCGATAGAGTCAGCAATTCAGAACTTACGCTCATAGCCGCCCTTGGGCGGCCTTATCATACCTGTCAGCACTGAGGACGCTGGAAGCAACTGCTACCTATGCAGAACTTTAGCGATATCTTGCGTCAAGTCGTACACCTCACCAGACAAAAGTCGATACTCGTCAGTAACCTGCTCTTGGCTTTTATTAGCCAAAAAGAAAAGTTTAGACGCCGACTCATATACTAAGCGACTCAAATCAGAGGAGCGGTCAATACCATTAACACGCACCCAACGATCAATGGCACCGCTAGACAGGCCGAACAACTCTTCGCTCCAGCCTCTCTTGTTGACGAGATTCAAAATCTCCCGCTGTGCGTCGATCCGATTATTAAACTCTCTCATGATATTTTTTGGCTCCGAAGGGCCTGCATCCATCGCGGCACAATACTAACTGCTTTTATCGCTGCCTCAACCTCGTTAGGCATAATAGGCTCACCATATCCTCGTGTCGACAACAGGCGTGCACGAGTCAAGATTGAGAACACCTCTGAACCTACATCCAAGCTTGGGCTGATAAGCAAGGGGGAGCGCCTTGAAAAAATCGGCTTACCCAGCGAAAGCGAGTGGCAAGTTGCAAAGTTTCTTACTGCCAAAAAAATGCATGACAGATGAAACGTCGCGCTATTGCTAGATTGACTGACCGCTTCGAGGGACCGCTCAAAAAGCACTCGAAACTTCTCACAATCCTCATCACCTTGAGTGTAAGCGGCTGGAGACCCCAAGCCCCCTAGATAATCAGTACCATCTGAAGCAAATAGAAGCTTCGACTCTAAGTGCAAATGCCACGCAAAGGGGTTACCCTCTTCCCATAAAGACTCAAGCCGCTCGTACTGGTATACCGAATATTTCTCAGTATCTATATGCGGTGCAGGACCATCAACACATGCTAGCAAATCGACATCAGAACCTTTGTCTATCTCGCCTCTGCACACCGAGCCAAATGCATAGATATGCATCATCACCTCCGCCCAAACCGTTTCACAAGGATTGCCGTAAGGAAGGCAAACCCTAACAGGCGTGTAGCAGCAACGCCGGAAGAGAACCAGACTGGGTAGTCATGGGGGGTCACAATGCCAAAGAACACTCCGGGAGAGGCAGTAAAGCTCGTCAAGTAATCCCTGATATCCCAAGGGTTACCGAAGGAAATAGTGTCATAAGCCGCAATAGCGACATGAACGGCAATTATCGCACGCAGTAGCTTGAGGGTGTTTTCACCATTACCCCAAATGGCATCTAACACCTTGAACTCAAGCCATTTGAAAAACTGCGGAACCTTCTTCCACCCCTTGTACTTGGTCCGATAGTAAGACTCAGTAGAAGACCATGACTTCTTCAGGTAACTGGAGGTGGCTTCAAGCTCTAGGGAAATTGCACGATTAACTGCTTTTGCATCCCCTATCTGCTGGAAATTCATACGAAGTGATCGAGCAAAACGCATTTTTAGATTTTCTTCATGCGGGGCTTCACGCTCCAAAATATCATCATCAATCTGGCAGCGCTCGAACACCGCATACTCAAACTTACAACCAACAAAAGACGATTGATGCAAGTTACAACCAATGAAGCGACAGCCAGTGAAATCGCACGAATCAAAGGTGCAATTGTTGAAGTAGCAACCATCGAAGACACTATGCTGGAACGAAACATTAGTGAATTTGATTTTCTTGGCATTTAGCCGTGCGTACACCTTGAAAGCATAAGCTTTACGCTCATTCGAGACGTCTGTTTCGACGTAGTAGTCAGTAATGACTGACCGATTACCTTTCTTGAGTGCGTCATGGTACTCCTCAGCTGGAGCAAGGGTAACTGGATTCGCCTCCCTTACTGGCGGCTCCAGAGGCACTACAACGTCCGCAGGTGATTTCTGGTCTGTCATATTACTCACGCAGATAAAGGTGCACGGCTGCATTACGCTGAATTTTGAACGAAAGCCGCTTACGCTTCAATCGCTAGCATGACACAAGGGTCCGAGCCGCAGCTTCATCACCCATGTGATTGACTGATCTTGATGACAAGATCAGGGAAGGGTTCAGCATCTCTAGGGAGCGAGTACAAATCAGAGTGGGCAAACCCAGTGGTCAAAAGCAAAAAAGTTGAGACGAAAAAAAACCCCGTAAATCAACGATTTACGAGGCTTTTTCACATATGGCGGAGAGATAGGGATTTGAACCCTAGGTACTGTTGCCAGTACAACGGATTTCGAATCCGTCCCGTTCGACCACTCCGGCATCTCTCCAATGCCGCGCATCATACCAGCGAATTCTGAAAACGCAAACCTTTATTTTCAAAAAAATCGCGTGGTATCAGGCGCTTGCGTGAACGCACCGCTTACAGCGGCACGCCCAGGCGCTTGGCAACTTCTTCGTAGGCTTCGATCACGTCGCCCAGACCCTGACGGAAGCGGTCCTTGTCCATCTTCTTGCGGGTTTCCTTGTCCCACAGGCGGCAGCCGTCCGGGCTGAACTCGTCACCGAGGACGATCTGGCCGTGGAACACACCGAACTCCAGCTTGAAATCGACCAGCAGCAGGCCGGCGTCGTCGAACAGCTTGCTCAGCACTTCGTTGACCTTCAGCGACAGCTTCTTCATCTCGACCAACTGCTCGGCGGTGCCCCAGCCGAACGCGACAACGTGGGATTCGTTGATGAAGGGGTCGCCCTTCTCGTCGTTCTTCAGGAACAGCTCGAAGGTGGAAGGCTCCAGCTTGATGCCCTCCTCCACGCCCAGGCGCTTGACCAGGCTGCCGGCGGCGTAGTTGCGCACCACGCACTCGACCGGGATCATGTCCAGCTTCTTCACCAGGCACTCGTTGTCGCCCAGCAGCTTGTCGAACTGGGTCGGCACGCCGGCTTCTTCGAGCTTCTGCATGATGAAGGCGTTGAACTTGTTGTTCACCATGCCTTTGCGGTCGAGTTGTTCGATGCGCTTGCCGTCGAACGCCGAGGTGTCGTTACGGAACAGCAGGATCAAGCGGTCGGCGTCGTCGGTCTGGTAAACCGATTTGGCTTTGCCGCGGTAGAGTTCGTCGCGTTTTTCCATGATGGAGGGCTCCGCTTGCTTGAGTGTTGGGCTAGGCGATTTCGCGCCAGTCGAGCCCGTGTTCCTGATTCGCCACCTGGAGCCAGTCCGGGTCGCACCCAAGGGTGTCGACGAAGCACTGGCGGGCCAAGTGTGGCAGGTTGTTCTTGCTGCTGAGGTGGGCCAGCACCAGGTGTTGCAGGTTGCGCCAGCCCAACTCGTGCACCAGGCTCGCGGCCTGGTGATTGTTCAAATGGCCTTGCATGCCGCCCACGCGCTGCTTGAGGAAGTACGGGTAGTGCCCGCGCGCCAGCAGGTCGCGGCAGTGGTTGGCTTCGATCAGCAAAGCGTCCAGGCCTTGGTAGCGCTCCAGCAACCGGGCATCGTAGGAGCCCAGGTCGGTGAGCATGCCAAAGCGCCGGCGACCGTCGCTGAGCACATACTGCAGCGGTTCAAAGGCGTCGTGCTCGACACGTGCCGCACTCACGTCCAGGCAACCGATGCGCAGTGTGTCGCCACAGGCGAGAAAACCGGCCACCTCCACCGGCTTGCGCAAGCCGCGCAAGGTCCCTTGGCTGAGGTAGACCGGTACATTGTAGCGCCGTGACAGCAACCCCACCCCATGCACATGGTCGGCATGTTCGTGGGTCACCAGCACCGCGCTCAACTGCGCCGCCGACACCCCGAGCAGCGCCAGGCGCCGCTCGGTTTCGCGCAGGGAAAAGCCGCAATCGACCAGGATGAACGTGTCACCACTGGCGATCAGCGTGCCATTTCCCTGGCTGCCGCTTCCGAGTACCGCGAAGCGCACTTAGCCCAGGTGGTCCTGAATGGCGCTCAGCACACGGCGGGCGACATCGGCCGGGGCCACGGTGTTGATGTTCTTCTCGACGGTGACCTGCACGCTCTCGCCAACCTTGCTCAGACGAACCTGGTAGCGTTCGGCACGGGCTTCACGCTCTTCCTTGGACGGTTCGCTGCCGAACATCCGGCTGAAGATGCCCCGCTCGTTCTGCTTGTCGTCCGGTTTTTCCGACAGGTTGATGTAGTACAGGCCCAGGCTGCGGTTGATGTCCTCGACGCGCCATTCGCCACCCTGCTCCAGGGCACGGCCTACGCTGGACCAGGCACGGTCCAGGTCGGCGCCCAGGTACAGCACCGGGTTGCCGCTGCCGTCTTCGCTCAGGCTGACGCGGCTCGGCGCGTCGAAGTCGCGCGCGGCCAGCAGCGACACCGAACCGCCCTTCTCGGCACTACGGTTCATGCTGGCGAGCATTTCATCGACCAGCAGCGCATCGGCGCCGGTGTTGCTGGAGGTGGCCGGGAACGCCGTGTCGGCGGTGCTGCCCGCCGGGCGCTCGACGCTCACGATGTACACCTCGGAGGTGTTGCGCTGTACGCCAGGTTCAATGCGTACTCGCGCACGCACTTCGCTGTCACCGCTGCTGGCGGCACTGGCCAGGCGCTGGCCGAGCGATACCGACAGTTCGTCGAAACGCTGCCAGGTGGTGTTGAATTCGCCGGTTTGCGGGCGCTCTTCAGCGATACGGAACCCGTTGTCCTCGAAGAACTGGCGGGCCACCGGCCAGACTTCGGCAGGCGAACGCTGGGCCAGCACCCAACGGCTGTTGCCGCTGCGCTGCAGGGTGAAATCGCTGGCTTCGGCAGCACCTACCAACGGTTGCGGGCGCGGTACTTCGAACTCGCCAGTGGCGCGGTCGTCAGCGACGTTGCGCGGGATCGGCAGCAGCGGGTCAAGGCGCTTGACGCTGCTGGCATCCGGCGGCAACTGCATCGGCGCGGTCGGGTGAGCCTGCAGGTAATCGCTGCCGCGGTCGCGGAAGTAGCCATCCTCGCCCCACAGCCAGCCACACCCACTGGTGCTGGAGATGATCAGGGCGAGCGTGGAAAGTCCAGCCAGTCGCTTCATGCGGGGTACTTCCTCTTAAACCAGTACGCCGGACTGGCGCAAGGCAGTACGGACTTTTTCGTGGCAGCCTTCGCTCAGCCAGGTCAGCGGCAGGCGAATGCCCTTGTGCATCAGGCCCATTTCCACGAGCGCCCACTTCACCGGAATCGGGTTGGCTTCGCAGAACAGGTCTTTGTGCAGCGGCATGAGTTTTTCATTGATCGCGCGGGCCTTCTCGGCATTGCCCTCAAGGGCGGCCTCGCACAGATCGGCCATTTCGCGCGGGGCGACGTTGGCGGTGACGGAGATATTGCCCTTGCCGCCCATCAGGATCAGCTCGACGGCGGTCGGATCGTCGCCGGACAGGACGATGAAGTCCTTGTCGACACCTTCGAGGATGGCCTTGGCGCGCACCAGGTCGCCGGTGGCTTCCTTGATGCCGATGATGTTGTCGACCTTCGACAGGCGGATCACCGTCTCGGCCTGCATGTCGCAGGAAGTGCGGCCGGGTACGTTGTAGAGGATCTGCGGGATGTCGACGGCTTCGGCGATGTGCTTGAAGTGCTGGTACAGGCCTTCCTGGGTCGGCTTGTTGTAGTACGGCACGACCAGCAGGCAGGCGTCGGCGCCAGCGTTCTTGGCGTTCTGGGTCAGGTGCACGGCTTCGGCGGTGGAGTTGGCACCGGTACCGGCGATCACCGGGATCGGCTTCTTGCTGTGCTTGACGCGCTCGACCACATGCTTGATGACCAGGATGTGTTCTTCCACATCCAGCGTGGCGGACTCACCGGTGGTGCCGACAGCGACGATCGCGTGGGTGCCGTTTTCCAGGTGGAAGTCTACAAGTTTGTCGAGGCTGCCCCAATCAAGACGCCCTTGTGCATCCATGGGTGTGACCAATGCCACCATACTGCCCGCAATCATGTAACTGCTCCTGCCGGAAAAAGAGAGCGGTAATGGTACTGGGGGCATCGGCCTTGCACAAGCGAAGCAGGCGGGCGGAGCATTCCCCTCGGCGCCTTATTTCGCTACCCTTGACCCTTTGATCGGTGCAGCGCGGCCCGCCGGGCCGTCGACCCTGCTCCCCGGCCTGCGTCCACGTCCTCGCTTGCGAGCCCCGGGCCCTGCCGACAGGAGGCTTTTGCCCGTCCTGTGCCGACCGCTCATCGCTTTAGGAATGCTGCATGTCCACCCCCACCGTCCGCGAACAATTCCTCGTCATCAGTGCCTTGGGCCCCAACCCCATGGAGCTGGCCAACGTCCTCAGCCGCGCTGCCTTCGAAAACCGCTGCGCGGTGGTCACCTCGCGCCTGAGCCGGCATGGCGAGACCAGCGCCCTGGTCTTGCAGGTGGGCGGCAGCTGGGACGCCCTGGCGCGCCTCGAATCCACCCTGCCGGGCCTGGGCAAGAAGCACGGCCTGACCCTGGACGTGGTGCGCAGTGCCGACCAGGAGGTACGCCCGCAGGCGCTGCCTTACGTGGCCTACGTCAGCGCGGCCTACCGCCCGGACATCATCAACGAGCTGTGCCAGTTCTTCCTCGATCACCGGGTCGAGCTCGAGGCCATGACCTGCGACACCTACCTGGCGCCGCAAACCGGCAGCAGCATGCTCAATGCCCAGTTCACCGTGATCCTGCCGGCCGGCACCCAGATCAGCTGGCTGCGCGACCAGTTCCTCGACTTTGCCGATGCCCTGAACCTGGATGCGCTGATCGAGCCGTGGCGCCCACAGAACCCCATGTAAGGAAACCAGCCATGGCTGTAGCACTCGACCAATCCGTCGCCGACTTCCAGGCCCAGGCCACCAGCGGCCAGGCCGTCAGCCTCGCCGAGCTCAAGGGCCGGCAAGTGGTGCTGTACTTCTATCCGAAGGACAGCACCCCGGGCTGCACCACCGAGGGGCAGGGCTTCCGTGACCAGCATGCGGCCTTCGAAGCAGCCAACACCGTGGTGTTCGGCGTATCGCGCGATGGCATCAAGTCGCACGAGAACTTCAAGGCCAAGCAGGGCTTTCCGTTCGAGCTGATCAGCGACAAGGACGAGGCCCTGTGCCAGCTGTTCGACGTGATCAAGCTGAAGAAGCTGTATGGCAAGGAATACATGGGCGTGGACCGCAGCACCTTCCTGATCGACAAGAACGGTGTGCTGCGCCAGGAGTGGCGTGGGGTGAAGGTGCCCGGGCATGTGGATGCCGTGTTGGCGGCGGCCCAGGCGCTGGACAAGGCTTGAGATAGCGCGGGGCCGCGATGCGGCCCCGACTGCATTCAGAGCAGCGGTGAAACGCTGACCTCCTGCCGCGGCCAGGCATCCAGTACAGCCTTGATCAGCGTCGCCAGCGGGATGGCGAAGAAAATCCCCCAGAACCCCCACAACCCGCCAAACAGCAGCACCGCACAAATGATCGCCACCGGGTGCAGGCTCACCGCCTCGGAGAACAGCAGCGGCACCAGCACGTTGCCGTCGAGCGCCTGGATGATCGCGTAGACCGTCATCAGGTAGATGAACTGGTCGCCCCAGCCCCACTGGAACAACGCAATCAGCGTCACCGGCACGGTCACCACCACCGCCCCGACATAGGGCACCACCACCGACAACCCCACCAGCAGCGCCAACAGGGCCGCGTAGTTGAGCCCCAGGCTGATGAAGGCAATGTAGGTGGCGATCCCGCAGATCAGGATCTCGATACCCTTGCCGCGGATGTAGTTGGCGATCTGCCGGTTCATCTCGTTGCCGACCCGGTTGAGCAAGCTGCGCTGGCGTGGCAGGTAGCCGCTGACCCAGCGGCCGATCAGCACACGGTCCTTGAGGAAGAAGAACACCAGGATCGGCACCAGCACCAGGTAGATCATCGCGTTGACCAGCAGCGGCAGGCTCGACAACGAGAAGGTCAGCGCCCACTGGCCGAACTTGCCGATCTCGCCACGCACCGACTCGATGGCACGCAGCACCTGCTCGTCCGACACCAGGTGCGGGTAGCGTTCCGGTAACAGCAACAGCAGCGACTGCCACTTGCCAAGCATGCCCGGCAACTCGTTGAACAGGGTGATCAGCTGATGCCACAGCAGCGGCACCAGCACCAGCAGGAACACCGCCAGCGCCCCCATGAACAGGGCGAACACCAGGATTACCGCCAAGCGTGTCGGCACCCGGATGCGCTCCAGGGCATTGACCAGGCCCTGCATCAGGAACGCCAGCACCATCCCTGCCAGTACCGGCGCGAGCATGCCGCCCAGGGTCAGGACCGCGGTAAAGGCCAGGAACAGCAGCACCGCCAGCACCACCGCCTCCTCGTCCGAGAAGTAGCGATGCAGCCAGTCGCGAAGCACTTTGAACATTGACGATCCTTGATTGAGACTCAGGCCTTGCGCAGCCAGTAGGTATAAGTACCGGCCTCGGCCGTTTCATGCAGCAGCGTATGACCGGCGAGCGTTGCAAAAGTGCGGAAGTCGCGCTGGGAGCCGGCATCGGTGGCGATCACCTTGAGCACCGCACCGCTGGCCAGGCGATTGAGTTCCATCTTCGCCTTGAGCAGCGGCAGCGGGCAGTTCAGCCCGCTGGCGTCGAGTTCGGCGTCGCAGGTCAGGGTGTCACTCATCGGGGCATTCTCCACAAGCGGGGCAGACAGACTGGCTAGGATACCGCCACTGGTCGCCAACGTGTGAGCCGGCTACAGTAGGGGCTTTCTCCGACGTGAGCTTCGTGCATGAAACTACTGCGCCCTACCCTGCTGACGCTGGCCTGCCTGATGGCCCTCCCCGGCCATGCTGACGACCTGCCATCGCTGGGCGACGCCAGTTCCGCAATCGTCTCGCCACAACAGGAACACCAGCTCGGCCGAGCCTGGCTGAGCCTGTTGCGCGGCAACGTCAACCAGCTGAACGACCCGCAGCTCAAGGACTACGTCGAGACCACCGTGTACCGCCTGGCCGAAACCAGCCAGCTGCAGGACCGGCGTCTGGAGTTCATCCTCATCGACAGCCGCGAGCTCAACGCCTTCGCCGCCCCGGGCGGCATCGTCGGGGTCAACGGCGGCCTGTTCCTCAATGCCCAGACCGAAGGCGAATATGCCTCGGTACTGGCGCACGAACTGGCGCACTTGTCGCAACGCCACTTCGCCCGTGGTGTCGAGGCCCAGCAACGCATGCAGCTGCCGATGATGGCCGCGCTGCTGGCCGGCATCGTGCTGGCGGCCGGGGGCGCTGGCGATGCGGGCATCGGCATGATCGCCGGCACCCAGGCGGCGGCGATCCAGGAACAGCGACGCTTCTCGCGGCAGAACGAACAGGAAGCCGACCGCATCGGTATCCAGAACCTGGAAAAGGCCGGTTACGACCCGCGCAACATGCCGACCATGTTCGAACGCCTGGCGCGCCAGTACCGCTATGACGCCAAGCCACCTGAATTCCTGCTGACTCACCCGGTGACCGAATCGCGTATTGCCGACACCCGCAACCGCGCCGACCAGGCGCCCAAGGGCGGCGTCGAAGACAGCCTGCGCTACCAGTTGATCCGTGCGCGCGTTGCACTGACCTACGAAGGCACGCCTGGCCTTGCCGCCAAGCGCTTCCGCGCCCAGCTCGACGAAGACCCGAAGCTCGATGCAGCCCGTTACGGCCTGGCCCTGGCGCAGATCAAGGGCGGCCAGCTCAATGAAGCACGCGAGAACCTCAAGCCGCTGCTGGCCAAGGCGCCTAACAACATCACCTACAACCTGGCGCAGATCGACCTGGATATCACCAACAATCGCCTGGCCGATGCGCAGCAGCGGGCCACGCGGTTGCAAGGCCTGTATCCGGGCAACTATCCGCTCAAGCAGGTGCGCGCCGACCTGCTGGTCAAGCAGAACAAGCCGGCCGAGGCGGAGAAGGTACTGGACGAACTGATCAAGAGCCGCCCGGACGATCCGGACGTGTGGTACGACATGGCCGAGGTACGCGGCTTGTCGGGCAACACCATCGGCCTGCACCGGGCGCGGGCCGAGTACTTCACCTTGGTGGGGGATTTCGACCAGGCGATCCAGCAGCTCGATTACGCCAAGCGCCGTGCGGGCAGCAACTTCCCGCTGGCCTCGCAGATCGACCAGCGTCAGCGGGAGATCATGGAGCAGCGGCGCATGGTTCAGGAAATGATGGGGCGCTAAGAGGGGCTGCTTTGCAGCCCAATCGCTGGCAAGCCAGCTCCTACAGAATCTGCGTGGCTCTCAAAGGCGATGCAGTACCCTGTGGGAGCCGGCTTGCCGGCGATCGGGCCTCAAGCGTTACCCGAAAGCTTCAGTCGCGCCGCCTGGGTGAAATCCAGCATCCGGTTCAAAGGCTTGATCGCCTTGGGCACCAGCGCCGGATCGACGAAGATCTCGTTGCTACCCTTACGCAGACAATCGAGCACCCGCTCCAGGGTATTCATCGCCATCCACGGGCAGTGCGCACAGCTGCGGCAGGCCGCACCGTTGCCGGCAGTCGGCGCCTCGACGAACTCCTTGTCCGGGCACAGCTGCTGCATCTTGTAGAAGATGCCGCGGTCGGTGGCGACGATGAAGGTCTTGTTCGGCAGCGTCTGCGCAGCCTTGATCAACTGACTGGTGGAACCCACCGCGTCGGCCAGTTCGATCACCGCCTCCGGCGACTCGGGGTGCACCAGGATCGCGGCATCCGGGTACAGCGCCTTCATGTCGGCCAGTTGGCGTGACTTGAACTCTTCATGGACGATGCAGGCACCGTCCCACAGAAGCATGTCGGCACCGGTCTGCTTCTGGATGTAGCGACCCAGGTGCTGGTCCGGCCCCCAGATGATGGTCTCGCCGTTGTCCATCAGGCTTTCGACGATCTCGAGCGCACAGCTTGAAGTCACCACCCAGTCGGCCCGCGCTTTCACCGCCGCCGAGGTATTGGCGTAGACCACCACGGTACGTTCCGGGTGCTGGTCGCAGAACGCCGAGAACTCTTCGACCGGGCAACCCAGATCGAGCGAGCAGGTGGCCTCCTGGGTCGGCATCAGCACGCGCTTTTCCGGGGTGAGGATCTTGGCCGTTTCGCCCATGAAGCGCACACCGGCGACGATCACGGTTTCAGCAGGGTGGTTCTTGCCGAAACGGGCCATTTCCAACGAGTCGGATACGCAACCACCGGTTTCTTCGGCCAGCGCCTGGATGACCGGATCGCAGTAGTAGTGGGCGACCAGCACGGCATTCTGCGCCTTCAGCTCGGCAGCGATGGCCGCACGGTATTCGGCCTCCTGCTCGGCAGTCAGCGGGTTGGGCTGTTTGGCATCAAGGTGGGCCTGAACCAACAGGCGTTCGGAAATCTGGGTCATGATCGCTGGACCTGCAGGCGCGCGTGCGCGTCAAATCGAGTGTATCACCCGGCCCTGGCAGATCGGCTAAGGGTGCCGGACGGCTTGCACGCCGCCACGGCCCTCTGCGGGCGCGGATTATTATCGGACGCCGAAGGCTACAGACAATCAAGGGATTTCTAAAGTGGTTTTTGTGTTGGCCGCCAGGGCCCTATCGCCGGCAAGCCGGCGATGGGGCCAATGGAGGCTCAGCCCTCTTGCGGCTGCATCGCCGCAAAGTGCCCTGCCAGGATCATGGCAAATTCCTCGACAGTCATCTTCTTGCCATTGAAGTCGACCATGCCATCGGCATAGTGCAGGCTCGACACCACGTCATCGCCCTGTACCGTGGCCATGCCGCTCTGCAGCGCCATCATGCCGACCATCTCGCCCGCCTGGCTGGATTGCATGGCAATCGCCTGGGCGTCGATCTGGCCTTCCAGCAGCGCTTGCAAGGTGGCCAGGTCGCCCATCATCGGCTTGGACAGCGAGAGCTTGCTGTTGACCTGGGTGATCAGCTGCTTGCTCATCTGGTCAGCGGGCAGGTCGAAGGAGGTCGGGCTGGCGAAATCCATCGACAGGTTGAAACGGCTTTCGCCATTGGCAGTCTTGAACGAGAGGTTCTCCACCGCCAGCTGCGGCTTGGACTCGAGCAACTGCTTCAGGTCGCCCTGGAACTTGGCTTTTTCCGCCTCGTCCATCTGGATTTGCGGCACAGGCTGGCCAGCCGCGGCCGCCTGCTCGAACTCCGGCAAGTGTGCCTGGTACCACTGCGACAGCGCCTGCAAGGCCGGGGCATTGATGGACTTGATGCTCACCGCCAACTGGCCACTCCCGACCGCGCGATTATCCCAGGTGATGTCCGAGACCTTGTAATCCACACGCCCACCCACGGTGTTCGGGCCATCGAGGGTCTGCAAGGCATTCTGCTCGAGACCCTTGAGCAACAGCACCTGCTGCTTGGGCCCCAGCGTCGCCTTGGCCTCGGCCAGCAGCAGGTCGACATTGCCGACATAGATCATGTCGTGCTCGGTAGCCGTCAGGTTGCCGCCAATCTTCAATCCCTGCAGCGCGAGGGTCGCTGGCGGATGGTCATCGCCTACCACCTTGATGTCCAGGCGTTCGGCGGCCCCATGGAATTTCGATGCCTTGCCATCCTGGTCACCTGCGGCCTCGAGCTGCAGGCCCGAGAAGTCGATGCTGCTGCCGTTGTCTTCGCTGAACTTGAACGGCGCGAGCTGGATCTTGCTGTCGACATCGCCGCCATAGCCCAGGCTGACTTGCGCGGTGACCGGCGGCTGTTCGCCAGTGGCGGCGAACCAGGGGGCCGTGAAATCGTCTTTCTGCAGCGTACTGTTGCTGGTGGCCATCACCGGCATCAATTTCAGTGCCTTGACTCGCGACCAGGGGAACGGACCATGTTCGATACGGTCGGTGAAACCGACTTCGAAGTTGAGCGCCTCACCCTGGCCGAGGTTGATGTCCTTGGCCTTGAGCCGGTACTGCGCCGTGCTGGTGAAGAAGTGCTGCTCAACCCCGGCCAACTCGATGGTCATGCTGCCGCCCGTGCCGAGGAGGGCTTTCTTCAGCTCGGCATTGCCAACGCTGACAGAATGGTCCAGCTCCGCGGGCAGCCGCGTGCCGGTGTACCAGGCCCCGGCGGTGATTGCGACGGCAATGGCGATAGCCAGGCCGGAAAGGATGCCTACTGATTTCTTCATGAATAGAACCGTTCGATGTCCATATGGTTTGCACGCGACCCGATGGTCGTGCAGAGGGCAAAAGAATATCACTGCATCTTCGATCCGGTGCTTGCAGCTGAAGCAAATTCGCGCTTTGGGGAAATGTCCTACGCTAGGAGGGAAAACTCCTGATCGTTCGTTTTTACGAACATCAAAGTCGATTCAAAACCGCAAAAAACCGCGCACAAAGCGAACATTTCAGGCTTTTAATCGATAAAAATTTCAATTTCGTAACATCTTGTCATGTTTAACTTGACACCCATCGACCCATCGTTTTTTATTTTCACCACCTCGCCCAGCGCCCGAACCACGAAGAAGAAAAAGTCGCGCCGTCATGATGCTCGGATGCCCCTGCCCGCACGCTTCACTCTCCTCGTCAAGGCACTGCCAGCCTGACATCGGCGCCTAGCCCGCGCCTACCTCTGCTCCAAACAAAAAAGGTGAACAACATGGAGCCACACCAGCATGCAGACTGACCACAACGCCACCGGCAACGGCCAATTCCGTAAATCCCTGCGCCTCTGGCACGTGGTCATCATCGGCTTGGCGTACCTCACGCCAATGACCGTGTTCGACACTTTCGGCATCGTTTCCGGCATCACTTCCGGTCACGTTCCCAGCGCCTACCTGCTGGCCTTGGCCGGCGTCCTGTTCACCGCCGTGAGTTACGGCACCCTGGTGCGTCGCTTCCCACAGTCGGGTTCGGCCTACACCTACACCCAACGCGCCATCAACCCACACGTGGGCTTCCTGGTCGGCTGGTCGTCGCTGCTCGACTACCTGTTGCTGCCCATGGTCAACGCGCTGCTGGCCAAGCTCTACCTCTCGGCCATGTTCCCTGAGGTGCCGGAGTGGATGTGGGTGGCTGGCTTCGTCACCCTGATCAGCCTGATCAACATGCGCAGCATCAACCTGGTGGCGCACTTCAACCTGCTGTTCGTGGTTGTGCAACTGGCGATCATGTCGGTGTTCATCTACCTCTGCGTACGCGGCCTGGGCCAAGGCGAAGGGCTGGGTACCACCTGGAGCCTGACACCCTTTACCGACTCGCAGACGCAGTTCAGCGCCCTGGCTGCCGGTGCGACCATCCTGTGCTTCTCGTTCCTGGGCTTCGACGCGGTCACCTGCCTGTCGGAAGAAACCAAGGACCCGGGCAAGATCATCCCGCGGGCAATCTTCCTCACCGCCCTGATCGGCGGCGTGGTGTTCATCGCGGTGTCGTACTTCATGCAGGCGTACTTCCCCAACAACGCCCGCTTCCACGACCCGGAAGCGGCCTTGCCGGAAATCGCCCTGTACGTCGGTGGCAAGCTGTTCCAGTCGATCTTCATCGCCTGCACCGTGATCAACACCATCGCCTCGGGCCTGGCCTCGCAAACCAGCGTGTCGCGCCTGCTGTACGTGATGGGCCGTGACAACGTGATCCCCAGCAGCGTGTTCGCTCGCCTGCATTCGCGTTACAAGACCCCGGTGGTGAACATTGCCGTGGTCGGCGTGATTGCCCTGTCGGCCATCTACTTCGACCTGGTGACCGCCACTTCGATCATCAACTTCGGCGCGCTGGTGGCCTTCAGCTTCGTCAACCTGTCGGTGATCTGCCACTGCTACCTGCGCGAAGGCAACCGTCAGGGGCTGGCCAACAAGCTGAAGTACCTGGTGCTGCCGACCATCGGCTTCTGCATCATTGCCAAGCTCTGGCTTGACCTCAACGAGCACTCGCTGGTGTTTGGCGGCCTCTGGGCGTTGCTGGGTCTGGTGCACCTGGCCTGGCTGACCAAGGCCTTCCGAGTCGCACCGCCGAACTACATCGCCGAATGACACTCGCCACCGACAACGCCCGCGCCTGAACGCGGGCGTTGTTCATCTTCGAAAAGGAAAGCCCAGATGCCGCTGCGCCGCCTGTCCATTCAATGGAAGATCACCCTGCTCGCCGGCCTCTGCCTGCTGGCCATCGTTGCCTTGCTGGTTGCCACTTCGCTGACCCAGGCCCGCAGCAGTGCCGCCCTGGTCAGCCAGGCCAACAGCGAAATGCTCGATCACAGCGCGCGCCTGCGCCTGCAGGCCCACGCCGAAACCCAGGCCCTGCGCATCCAGCGCTACTTCATGGATGCCTACCAGTACGCCAACGGCTTTGCCCGCCTGGCACAAGTGCTGAAGGCCCGCGGTGGCAGCGACCTGCGCGCAGAACTGACCCGCCAGGCGCATGACAGCCTTGCAGGCAACCCGGACGTGATCGGCCTGTACCTGGTGTACCAACCCAACGCCCTGGACCATCAGGACAGCCAGTTCATCGGTCAAGACGCGCTCGGCAGCAATGAAAACGGGCGCTTCTCGCTCTACTGGTCACAAGCCGGCAAGGGAACGCTGGAACGGGAGGCCATGCCCGAATCGATGCTGGCCGATAGCACCCTGGGCAGCAACGGGGTTCCTGGCAATCGCTGGCTGACTTGCCCTCAAGAGACCGCGAGCGCCTGCGTGATCGAGCCTTACCTCGATGAGGTCAATGGCCGCAAAGTCCTGATGACCAGCATCGCCCTGCCCTTGCTCGAAGACGGCAAGGTGGTCGGCGTGATGGGCCTGGACATCGGCCTGGACAATCTCCAGCAACTGAGCCTGGAGGGTCGCCAGGACCTCTTCGATGGCCAGGGCCAAGTGAGCATCGTCAGCGCGAACGGCCTGCTGGCGGGCAACAGCCGCGACAGCACGAAACTGGGCACCCCCCTGGAGCAGAGCGTAGCCAGCGGCCTGCTGCGTGTCGCCCGGCCGTTTTCACCCATCCCCGGCGCAGCGCCCTGGCAGGTGCTTCTGGAGTTGCCTGAGACTGTGCTGCAGGCGCCCGCCGTGGCCCTGAACCAGCGCCTGGACGCACACAACCAGAGTGCCAACCTGACCGGCCTGCTGATAGGCCTCGGAGCAGCCGTGCTTGGCCTGCTGCTGGTCTGGCTGACCGCACGAGGCGTGACCCGGCCGATCCTGGCCGTGGCTGCGCGACTCGAAGACATCGCCAGCGGCGAAGGCGACCTCACACGACGCCTGGATTATGCACGCCAGGATGAACTGGGCCAGCTCAGCGGCTGGTTCAACCGCTTCCTCGACAAGCTGCAACCGGTGATTGCCCAGGTCAAAGGCTCCCTGCTCGAAGCACGCGGCACGGCTGACCAGTCCGCAGCCATCGCCAGCCAGACCAGCAGCGGCATGCAGCAGCAGCAACGCGAGATCGAACAGGTGGCCACCGCCGCCAACGAGATGAGCGCCACTGCCCAGGATGTCGCCCACAATGCCGCGCAAGCGGCCCAGGCAGCGCGCGGCGCCGACCAGGCCAGCCGCGAGGGCTTGCAGCTGATCGCCAGCACCCGCGAGGCCATCGACCAGCTGACGGCCGGGATGAATACCGCCATGGACGAAGCGCGCGCCCTGGAGAACCGCAGCGAGCAGATTGGCTCGGTACTGGAAGTCATCCGCGCGATTGCCGAACAGACCAACCTGCTGGCGCTCAACGCCGCCATCGAAGCGGCGCGCGCGGGGGAAGCCGGGCGTGGCTTTGCCGTGGTCGCCGACGAGGTACGCAGCCTGGCCCAGCGCACCCAGGTGTCGGTCGAAGAGATTCGCCAGGTGATCGAAGGCTTGCAGCAAGGCACGCAGGATGTGGTCGGCGCCATGCATGAGGGTCAGCGCCAGGCGCAGGCCAGTGCCACGCGCATGGAGCAGGCGCTGCCGGCGTTGCAACGGATTGGCGAAGCAGTAACGGTGATCAGTGACATGAACCTGCAAATTGCCTCGGCAGCTGAAGAGCAGAGCGCGGTGGCCGAGGAAGTGAACCGCAACGTGGCCGGTATCCGGGATGTGACAGAGTCGCTGGCGGGCCAGGCTGATGAATCCGCGCGGATCAGCCTGGCGCTGAACCGACTGGCCAATGAGCAACAGGCGTTGATGGAGCAGTTCCGCGTCTAATCTGTACAGGCCCTATCGCTGGCAAGCCAGCTCCCACAGGTAAAGCACAATGTTCGACATTAGTGCTCTACCTGTAGGAGCTGGCTTGCCAGCGATAGGGCCACAACCTTTTGAATGAGTTCTACCCATGCATTCCCCCAACAAACCACCCTTCTTCGACATCACCAGCGAACAGGGCCTGCTACGCACCTCGATCGCTGTCACCTTGTTCATCGCCACCATCGGCATCGCCTTCGGCCTGGCGTCCGGCTCGTTCTCGATCGTCTTCGACGGCGTCTACTCGCTGGTCGACGCCAGCATGAGCGGCCTGTCTTTGGTGGTGGTCAAGCTGATCACCTCGCACGCCACCAGCCTGCAGCTGTCGCGCAAGCTGCGCGAACGCTTCACCATGGGCTTCTGGCACCTGGAGCCGATGGTCCTGGCACTCAACGGCATCCTGCTCAGCGGCGTGGCCATCTACGCGCTGATCAACGCCGTCAGCAGCGTGCTCCAGGGCGGCCGACACCTTGAGTTCGGCATCGCGATGATCTACGCGGTACTGACCGTGATCGCCTGCGCCTGCATTGCCTACGTCGAGGCCCGCGCCAACCGCAAGCTGAAATCCGATTTCGTGCGCATGGACGTCAAGGGCTGGATCATGTCGGCCAGCATCACTGCAGCCCTGCTGATCGCCTTCTGCTTTGGCTACGCAGTGCAAGGCACGGCGTGGGAGTGGGTATCGCCGTACATCGACCCGGCGGTGCTGGCACTGGTGTGTCTGGTGATCATTCCGCTGCCGCTGTCGGTGGTGCGCCAGGCGCTGTCGGAGATTTTCCTGGTGACCCCGAGCGACCTGAAGGAACACGTGGACGAGGTGGCCAAGGCGTTCGTCAGCAAGCATGGCCTGCAGTCGTATCGCGCCTATGTGGCCAAGGTTGGGCGTTCGCGGGAGATCGAGCTGTATTTCATCGTACCCAAGCATATGGGCGCCAAGACCATCGACGAGTGGGACGTGCTGCGTAACGAGATTGGCGATGCAGTCGGTGGCGAAGGCCCGGATCGTTGGATCACCGTGGTATTTACTGGGGATCCGGAGTGGGCTGAGTAAGGGGGCGTTAGCCTCCTCTTGAAATCAATTGCGCTTGGCGCCAGCCAAGCGATTTGATCGTCTTTCCAGCCTGCCCGCGTAATGATCGAGCACTTGGGCTACTGCTTCGCAGTAAGCCTCCATAGAGCCGTGCCGGTCAGGCATACGTAGGGCACGAGCACGATCACGAGCGTCTTTGGCGGTCTGAACATGCCGTAGTGCAGCTCTGATCTTCGCTTCTCGATCGTTAACGAGCTCAGCATGATTCAAGTTCAACACTGCAGGCTTGATCATTTCAATCGCCTCTGGACTCAAACCCTCAACCTCGCCGCTTTCTCGGAATCGAAATCGCGTAGCAACCCCACGATTCGTAGGAAGGAGAAAGGGCTCTTCATTAGGATCGTACGCTCCCTTGCGTACAGCACCAAACTCACACGCCGCACCTGGCTGAGGAATGCACGCTACCAAATTTGCCCAAGTGATTGATTTGTCTTTATGGACCTTTCTAGGCAAGAGGTGCTCTATGTGCGCCTGAGCCTTGCCCTCTTTCATGAGAATCGGCTTCATGGTGTAAGCACACAGCCCCCCAGATTCCTTGATTAATCGCATGAGCATGGCTGCACGCGTAGCGCTGTCGAGATAGTCGTAATGAAGGTTTTGGGGAGAGGTACGATTCTTGTTCTTCCATGCCCTGAGTTCGCCACACTCTTTTCCTTTAACTATAGCCCTCATGCCCAGTCTCCATTCCCTGGATTGACGACTTCAACTTTCTCGGACGGATCGAACCACTCCAGCGACTCCTCCAAGCGAAGCACCTCTGGCAGGGCTCCAAAACGAAGCGAAACATCCTTAAGTTTCGCTCGCGCCTCTTTAAATCGTTCATCCTCGATATCGCGTTCAATCTGATTGATATCGGACTGGAATTGACGATTGCGAGCCGTGTCCCCCATCAATTCCTCGAGCACCTCACCGCTACTCAAGCCAATAGCACGTCGGGCATGCCCGACGAACTCGCCTCCTTTGAGCAGCATGACTGACTCTGGCTGTAGCTCGCCAAGAACCTGCGGTGAGTGTGTAGAAATGAAGAACTGGCAGTTAGGGAATGTGAGCTCAAGCTTCCTGATTACTTCTCGCTGCCATCCAGGATGAAGATGAAGATCAATCTCATCGATGATAACGATGCCATGGCCTTCATTTGGATTCTCCAGGGATGGGTTAAGAACACTGAGCCGCCTCGCCATGTCGCCCACCAAGGCCAGCATGTTGCGCTCACCATCGGAAAGCTGAAGCACACTAAACTCAGTGCCATTTTTCTTTACTGTCATTCGCATATTGGGCTTGCGGCGCACACGCACACCCTCGAAACCAGTGAACGTCAGGATTGCTTTTCGAGCCGCCTCCAGGCCATGGTAGCGGAAGCCTGGATCGTCAGTTCGGACTTCGTTTTCGGCGTCTTCGAAATTTCTGAACCAAATAAAGAATCGCTTGAAGTCTGCACCACCATGGTCCAATGCATCCTGGTAGATTTCACCAACATCATGTGCAAGCTTCTCGCGCACACGCATCGGTACGTCAAGCACTGCCCGGTGCACATCGTAAAATACCGACAGCGGCCGATCGTCAATCGCTTGTTGGCTCCAGAGCCCCTGCATCCTGCGGACATGCTCATTCAGAGCATCCAAATCACTTTTTCGCAACGGGTCATTGTAGGAGCCTTTCTTTCTATTTGTAACGATCGCCCACGTCACGGGCCGATCATCCAAAATGGCAGTCACTTCAATACGCGCGAAGTCGGCCCCAACGCGAATATCATCAATGGCAATTGGGCGCGCCTTCTGAGGGCTACCTATGATTCTCCATGCCAATTGCGACAGACCAATAGCAAGAGCATCCAGCACAGTAGACTTACCAACCCCATTCACCCCGACGAAGGCGGTAGTACGCTCGGTAAAGTCAACAGACAGTTCGCCTATGCCTCTGAAATTGGTAAGTCGCAACTGAGAGACTTTCATGCCCTGTTCTCCTTGGCGGCCGCTCGGACCAAAATGAAGAGTTGATCAGATCGGCATTGTACAGGGCAACCCACGCGAACCACTTGAAAAATGCGCAGAACAAAAAAGCCCGCAACCATTTCCGGTCGCGGGCTTTGTCTTACTGCATATGGTGGGTCGTGTAGGATTCGAACCTACGACCAATTGGTTAAAAGCCAACTGCTCTACCAACTGAGCTAACGACCCGTTGGATGGCGCGTATAATACTGATTTCTAACGAGAAATCAACACGCCATGAAAACTTTTTTCAAAAATAACGCGTCGGGTCGTCTACCCCGGCAGCCTTGAAGCCGTCAGCTCGCAGGCGGCAGCTGTCGCACTTGCCACACGCACGGCCTTCATCATCGGCCTGGTAGCAGGAAACGGTCAGGCTGTAGTCGACACCCTGGGCGATACCGGCCTGCACGATCTGCGCCTTGCTCAGGTTCTGCAGCGGTGCCTGGATGCGGAAGCCCTGCCCTTCGACACCGGCCTTGGTGGCGAGGTTGGCCATGCGCTCGAAGGCCTCGACGAACTCGGGGCGGCAATCCGGGTAACCGGAGTAGTCCACGGCATTGACGCCGATGAAGATGTCACGCGCTTGCAGCACCTCTGCCCAGCCCAGTGCCAAGGACAGGAACACGGTGTTGCGGGCCGGCACGTAGGTCACTGGAATGCCCTCGCCCGGTGCTTCCGGCACGTCGATGCTGCTGTCGGTCAGCGCCGAGCCGCCGATGCCATCGAGGTTCAGGCCAATCACCTTGTGCTCGACCACACCCAGGTCGCGGGCAACGCGCTGGGCTGCGTTCAGCTCGGCGCGGTGGCGCTGGCCATAGTCGAAGCTCATGGTGTAGCAGGTGTAGCCTTCGGCCTTGGCCATGGCTACCACAGTGGCCGAATCGAGGCCGCCAGACAGCAGGATTACCGCGCGTTTCTCAGTCATGTGCTCTTACTCTCAATCAACGTCCGGGTTCGTCGTTCCACAGCAACTTGTGCAGTTGCAGCTGGAAACGCACAGGCAGGTTGTCGGCAATGATCCAGTCGGCCAGGTCGCTGGCTTTCACCTGATGGTGGCTCGGCGAGAACAGCACCTCGCCGGCACGCTCGGCGAGGTTGTACTGGATCAGCTTGGACACTGCCCAGTCATAGTCCTCACGCGAACAGATGACGAACTTGACCTGGTCGTTACGGGTCAGGTGCTCGATGTTCGCGTAGAGATTGCGGTGGGATTCCTCGGAGCCCGGGGTCTTGAGATCGACCACGCGACTGACGCGCACGTCGGTCGCCGAGATATCCAGCGCGCCACTGGTTTCCAGGGAAACTTCGTAGCCGGCATCGCACAGGCGCTGCAGCAGCGGCAAAGCGTTCGGCTGGGCCAAGGGCTCGCCGCCGGTGACGCAGACATAGCGCGGCTTGAAGCCAGCCACCTGCTCCATGATCGAGTCGAGGGTGCGTACGGTGCCGCCACTGAAGGCGTAGGCACTGTCGCAGTACTGACAGCGCAGGGGGCAACCGGTCAGGCGCACGAAAACCGTGGGCAGCCCAGCCGTTCGTGTTTCACCCTGCAACGAGTAAAAGACTTCGGTGATGCGTAATGTGTCTTGCATGATCGCCACGGGCGTGACAGCTGAACAGGCTGTCCGCCTCCGTCAGGCACTGCAGCGGACTCGACATGGCGTTATCCGCGGCAGCGTGTTTAGTAAAAAGGGCAGTGATTCTAACGAAAAAACCCGCGGCAAGCGCGGGTTTCTTTCAAACGGCAAAGCTCAGAGCTTTTGCAGGTCGCGTTGCGCCAGCTGAGCGGCAGAAGTGCCGGGGTACTGGGTGATGACCTGCTGCAGGATACCCTTGACCTTGTCGGTGTGCCCCATGCGGCGCTCGACGTCAGCGAGCTTGTACAGGGAGTCAGGCACCTTGCTGTGCTTGGGGTACTTCTGGCTGACCTGGGCGAAGGCCTGGCTGGCTGCAGGCAGGTCGCCCTTGGCCAGGTTCACCTCGCCCAGCCAGTACTGGGCATTGCCGGCGTACTGGCTGTTGGGGTACTTGCGCAGGAAGGCTGTGAAGGCCTGACTGGCCTTGTCGAAGTCCTTCTGCTTGATCAGGTCGAAAGCAGCATCGTAGTAGAGCTTTTCTTTCGCCGGATCACCCGGCTCGCTGCTGGCGGCCGGTTGTTGTGCAGCAGCGCCTGCGGCGCCGGCTGCTGCACCGGCGGCGGCATCTGGGGCCGCACCGGTGGAGGAATTGTCGGGGGTCGCGGCTGGCGCGCCACCACTGTTGATGCGACGGTCCAGATCCTGGTAACGCTCCAGGTTTTCCTGCTTCATGCGGGCGACATCGTTCTGCAGCTCTTCGATGATGCCTTGCTGGCGGGAGATCTGATCCTGCATCTGTTGCAGCTGCATGAACAGCTGGCCCTGTGCCGAAGCTGGGGTCGAAGCCCCAGCCCCGGCATAGGCGCCGCTCGTGCCATAACCCGAAGGTGGGTAAGCACCTGCGTTGTCATCTACTACAGGAACAGCAGCCCACGCCGAAAGCGGAAGGCTGAGTGCGAGTACGGTTACAGCACGGCGGCACATACGCATAGGAACTTACTTACGCAGTTCTACGCGACGGTTCTGAGCCCAGGACTGCTCGTCGTTGCCGGTGGCAACTGGACGCTCTTCGCCGTAGGAAACCAGTTCCAGCTGAGCAGGGGAAACACCCTGCAGAACCAGGTAGCGCTGAACGGCTTTCGCACGACGCTCACCCAGAGCCATGTTGTACTCGCGGGTGCCGCGCTCGTCGGTGTTGCCTTCCAGAACAACGCGGTTGCCGTTGGACTTCAGGTCCTTGGCGTGAACGTCCAGAGCGCGCATGGCTTCTGGCTTCAGGTCCGAGCTGTCGTATTCGAAGTAGAAGGTGGTGATTGCGCGCAGGGCAGCTTCTTCGCTCAGGGAGCCGTCGACAGCACCGGTGTTGGCGCCGTAACCAGCGTTCGGATCGACAGCGCCTTCACCAGCGTTGTCACCGCCCTTCGAGGAGCAACCTACAGCTACGGCCATGGCCAGAGCCAGCGCAGCAAATTTACCAAACTTCAGCATTTCCATCGTGAAACTCCTAATGAAACCCCAGTGTGTTAAGCAAAAGTATTACGCCGCAATCAGTTCAGGTAAGGGGACCAGGACGGTTCTCTGACTTCGCCTTGAGCGGTAGGAAGTGGGAGCCTCACGCGGCCGTTAAGCGACACGAGCATCAAGACTCCCCGGCCCTGCTGGCGGGTGGCGTAGATTAGCATGGTGCCGTTAGGCGCGACAGTGGGAGACTCGTCAAGACTGGTCTCGGAGAGAATCTTTACACTTCCGCGCTGCAAGTCTTGTGCCGCCACCTTGAAGTTGGTGAAGCCCTGCTGGCGATGGATCATGACCAGGGTCTTTTCGTCCGCCGACAGTTTCGGGTTGGCGTTGTAGTTGCCCACGAATGTCACGCGCTCCGCACCGCCACCGCTGACCGACTGTTTGTAGATCTGCGGCTTGCCGCCACGGTCGGAGGTGAAGTACAGGGTGTTGCCATCCTTGCCCCAGAACGGCTCGGTGTTGATGCCCGGGCCTGCGGTGACACGGCTGATCTGGCGGGACGCCACATTCATCACGTAGATGTCCGGGTTGCCGTCCTTCGACAGCACGAACGCCAGGCGCGAACCGTCAGGCGACCAGGCCGGCGCACCGTTCAGGCCCTCGAAGTTGGTGACCTGTTCGCGGCGACCGGTATCGATGTGCTGGACGAAGATGCGCGGGCGCTTCTGCTCGAACGAGACGTAGGCGATACGCTTGCCGTCCGGGGCGAAGCGCGGCGACAGGATCGGCTCGCGCGACTGCAGCAGGGTCACTGCACGGGCACCGTCGTAGTCCGAACGCTGCAGGGTGTAGCGGGTGTTGTTGGTCGAGAAGCGCTCGGCGGTCACGTACAGCATGCGGGTGGAGAACGCACCCTTGATGCCGGTGAGCTTCTCGAACGACTGGTCGGCAATGTAGTGCGACATGTCGCGCAGCTGGTCGGTGGTGCCAGCGACGCTACCGGTCAGCACTTGCTGCTCGGTGGCGACGTTGAACAGCGCGTACTGCACCTGCAGGCGACCGCCCGACGGCACGATGCTGCCGACCATCACGTACTGGGCGCCCAGGGCTTTCCAGTCGCGGAAGATGACTTCGCTGGCCTGAGTCGGCTGGCTGATCATGTTCTGCCGCGGGATCGGCGAGTAGTAGCCGGAGTTGCGCAGGTCGTTGCCGATGATGTCGGCCATGTCTTCCGGCAGCACGCTGCCACCCTGCAGGCCGAACGGCACTACCGCGATGGGCGTTGCCCGGTCGCTGCCGCTGGTGACCAGGATGTTCTTTTCCTCTGCCATGGCCATGCCGGCCACGCAGCAGAGCATGACCAGCATTCCTCGAAGGAGTTTAATCACAACGCTAGATCCTCAGGTGTAAATGTCATCTTGAACGAACGATAACGATTGAAATCGCTCGGTTTCATACCCTGCATCTCGGTCAGACGACCAATGTTCTTGACCGCAGCCACCGCCGAACTGTCAAACGGACCGTCACCACTGGAACGGATCACGTTGACACCGGTAATGGTGCCGTCCGGCAACATGCTGACCTGCAGGGTCACCGTCATGCCCTTACGCGCGGAAGGCGGTCGTGCCCAGCCCTCTGCCGCGCGCAGACGGATCAGGTCGTCGAAGTCGCCGGCCACCTGGTCACCCTGCTCGTCGGCCAGCGCCTGCTGCCGTTCGGTGGTGTCGGACAACAGCTCGGCCAGGGCCTGGGCTTTCTTGTCTTCCGCCGCCTTGCGGGCCGCTTCCTGTGCCTTTTTCTTCTGGGCGTCTGCAGCGGCCTTTTTCTTGGCCTCTTCAGCTGCCTTCTTCTTCGCGTCCTCAGCCGCCAGTTTCTTCTTGGCGTCTTCGGCTGCTTTTTTCTTCGCTTCCTCGGCAGCCTTCTTCTTGGCCTCCTCGGCAGCTTGTTTCTTGGCTTCTTCCTCGGCCTGCTTCTTGGCCTCTTCTTCAGCCTTCTTCTTGGCGATGTCGGCCTGCTGCTTCTCGGCGGCTTTCTTCGCTTCCTCGGCCTTCTTGGCTTCGGCGGCTTTCTTGGCTTCGGTTGCCTTGGCGGCGTCCTCGGCCTTCTTCGCCTCGGCAGCTTCGCGGGCTTCCTCGGCCTTTTGAGCGGCGTCGGCTTTCTTTTGTTCCGCAGCCTTGATGGCCTCTTGCTCGACCTTCTTCTGCTCCAGCTGCTCGACTTCGGTCTGGCGCGAGGCGGTTTTCTTTGCTTCCCCGGCAATCTTCTGATTGGTCTGGGTAGTCGCCTGGCTCTTGGACTTGAGCTGGTACAGGGTAGCCTGAACGATCGGCTTGGAAGGCGGCAGCTCTGGCGTCATGGCAAAGCTGACGAACAGCAGCGCGAACACCAGCACATGCAGGCCGATGGCCCAGACACTGGGCCAGAAGTAGCTTTCCGAGGCGGATGGCTCTCGCTGTTGCATCAGGGCGCCTCGGTAATCAGGCCAACGTTACCGACACCGGCCTTCTGCAACCCGCCCATGGCACCCATGACCGCGCCGTAGTCGACAGCCTTGTCGCCACGAATGAAGACCTGGGTCTGCTTGCCCTGGTCGCGACCGGCGGCGATGATCTTGGTCACCGCGCTGGTCATGTCGGGCAAGGTCATGGCCTTGTCCATCTGTTTGTCGGTGTCAACTTCGCTGCCGAGGTTCCAGTAGTAGGTCTTGTCGGCCTTGATCGAGATGGTGAGGATCTGGACGTTGTTGTCCTGCGGCAAGGCTTCGCTGGAAACCTTGGGCAGGTCGACCTTCACGCCCTGGTTGAGCATGGGGGCCGTCACCATGAAGATGACCAGCAGCACCAGCATCACGTCGATGTAGGGCACCACGTTCATCTCGGCGACCGGCTTGCGTTTGTGGCGAACTCGGGCCATGGGCTTCTACCTGATTACTCTTCGCTGGTGTGCACTTTGCGGTGCAGGATCGCCTGGAACTCGTCGGCAAAGGTGTAGTAACGACCGATCAACACTTCGCTGCGGGCAGCGAAACGGTTGTAGGCGATTACCGCAGGAATAGCCGCGAACAGGCCGATGGCGGTGGCGATCAGCGCTTCGGCGATACCTGGCGCAACGGTGGCCAGGGTCGCCTGCTGGGCGCTGGCCAGGCCACGGAAGGAGTTCATGATGCCCCAGACGGTACCGAACAGGCCGATGTACGGGCTGGTGGAACCGACCGTGGCAAGGAACGGCAGGCTCTGCTCGAGCTTTTCTTCTTCACGCGAGATGGCCACACGCATGGCACGACCCACGCCTTCCATGACCGCATCCGGGTCGACGCCCGGCTGCTGGCGCAGACGCGAGAATTCCTTGAAGCCGGCACGGAACACCTGCTCCACACCCGAATCAGGGTCCGGGTTGCTGCCTGCCTGACGGTACAGCTTGGACAGGTCGATACCCGACCAGAAGCGCTCCTCGAAGGCATCCAGCGCACGACGACCGGCGCGCAGCATGGTGCTGCGCTGGAAGATCATGATCCATGAGGTGACCGAGGCGGCCACCAGGGTCAGCATTACCAGCTGTACCACCACGCTGGCATTGCTGACCAGACTCCACATGGAGGTATGGTCGACGACGTTAGCTTCCACGCTTATTCTCCTGCGTTCGATTGATTACCCGAGCCGTCCGCCGCAAAGGCGTCGCGCAGCTCCGGGGGTAGGGCTCGGGGTTTGAAAGTGTCGGCGCGCACGGCGGCCACCAGGAACTGCCCTTCACAGAGCAGCGTTTCATCCTTTTCCCGCCAGACCTGCTGCACGAAACGCAGGCTGGCGCGATTGAGTTCAAGCACTTGCGCGGTCACCCGGAGTTCATCATCCAGGCGCGCCGGCGCGTGATAGCGCGCTTCGCTGGAGTGGACCACGAACAACAGGTTGTCCCCGGCCAGTTGCTGCTGGGAAAAACCCAGGTGCCGCAACCGCTCGGTACGCGCGCGCTCCATGAATTTCAGGTAGTTGACGTAATACACCACGCCACCGGCATCGGTATCCTCGTAATAGACGCGACAACGGTGTGTGAAAGGTTCCAGGCCATTTTGCGCGCGCATACTCTAGTGCTTACTCCTCAGCTTGCCAATCCGCTGCGGCAACTGTTTTTGCTCAGTTAATGTCGAATTGCCAGCGCAGCCACGGCATGCCAGCGGTAGGACCACGAAAAGCAGGTTTCGATCTGTCATTCATCGCCTGGTTCGGAAAAAACGCCCCCCTCGCCCAGGCGCCCGGGAACATTCAGGCCAAAGTGCAGGTAGGCATGCCGGGTGACCACACGGCCACGTGGCGTGCGCATGATGTAGCCTTGCTGGATCAGGTACGGTTCGAGCACATCCTCGATGGTATGACGCTCCTCGCTGATCGCCGCCGCCAGGTTGTCGACGCCTACCGGGCCACCGTCGAACTTCTCGATCATGGTCAGCAGCAGGCGCCGGTCGGAATGGTCGAAACCGCGCTCGTCGACATCCAGCAGGTTCAGCGCCATGTCGGCCACGGCCTTGGTGATCTGGCCCTTGCCACGCACTTCGGCATAGTCGCGCACGCGACGCAGCAGGCGGTTGGCGATCCGCGGCGTACCGCGGGCGCGCCGGGCGATCTCGTAGGCGCCCTGGTCTTCGATGACAAGGCCGAGGATGCCGGCGGAACGGCTGACGATGGTCGCCAGGTCCTTGTCGCTGTAGAACTCCAGGCGCTGGACGATACCGAAGCGGTCGCGCAACGGGTTGGTGAGCATGCCGGCACGGGTGGTGGCACCCACCAGGGTGAAAGGCGGCAGGTCCAGCTTGATCGACCGCGCCGCAGGGCCCTCGCCGATCATGATGTCGAGCTGGAAGTCCTCCATGGCCGGGTACAGCACCTCTTCGACCACGGGCGAGAGCCGGTGGATCTCGTCGATGAACAGCACATCATGGGGTTCGAGGTTGGTCAGCATCGCCGCCAGGTCGCCCGGACGCTCCAGGATCGGGCCGGAGGTACTCTTGACCGACACGCCCATTTCCTGGGCAATGATGTTGGCCAGGGTGGTCTTGCCCAACCCGGGCGGGCCGAAGATCAGGGTATGGTCGAGCGATTCGTTGCGACCGCGCGCGGCCTGGATGAACAGCGCCATCTGCTCGCGCACCACCGGCTGGCCGATGTACTCGTCCAGACGCAGCGGGCGGATCGCACGGTCCTGGACTTCTTCACGGTCGCGGCCACTGGCGGCGATCAGGCGGTCGGCTTCGATCACTTGGTAATCATCCCTTTAAGGCTGCGGCGGATCAGGTCTTCGCTGCTCAGGCCTGCCTTGTCCTTGATCGCGGACACGGCCTTGCTCGCCTCCTGAGGCTTGTACCCCAAGGAAACCAGGGCGCTGACCGCATCGGCCTCGGCCGTGGAAGTGCTGCTGACCGGCACCGGGCCGTCAGACACCAGGGTGAACATGGCCGGGGAGGTCTCCCAGGCCTTGAAGCGGTCCTTGAGCTCGACCAGCAGGCGTTCGGCAGTCTTCTTGCCCACGCCCGGCACGCGCACCAGCGCCGAGGTGTCCTGGGCCTGCACGCAGCGCACCAGCTCGTCCGCCTCAAGGCCGGACATCAACGCCAGGGCCAGCTTCGGCCCCACGCCGTTGAGCCGAATGAGCTCACGGAACAGCTCACGCTCGCGCTTTTCATGGAAGCCGTACAGCAGGTGGGCATCTTCACGCACCACCAGATGGGTATGCACGGTCACGGCCTCGCCCACCTTGGGCAGGCGATACAGGGTGGTCATCGGCACTTCCAGCTCATAGCCCACACCGTTGACATCGATTACAAGGTGCGGCGGCTGTTTTTCCGCCAGGGTGCCGCGCAAACGTCCAATCACGTTCCGATCCTTCCTCTCGGGGCCGGTCAAAGACCGGTCAACCCTATCAGCAAATGCAACGGGTGAACGCGCCACCCGGACAAAAAATGTATCAGCGCATGAAGCGCCTACAGACGCAAGCGCCCGCCGCGCCGGCGCGCCGTGGCCAGCCCGTGCGGCACCAGGCTGGAGCGGGTATGGGCATGGCACAGGGCGATGGCCAGGGCGTCGGAGGCGTCGATCTGCGGTTTCTGGGTGAGCTTGAGCAGGTGCATGACCATCAGCATCACTTGCTCCTTGTTGGCGCCACCGCTGCCGGCGACGGCCTGCTTGACCTGGCTGGCGCTGTATTCGGCGATTTCCAGGCCGGCTTCAGCGGCAGCGACGATCGCCGCGCCACGCGCCTGGCCGAGCTTGAGCGCCGAATCGGCGTTGCGCGCCATGAACACGCGCTCGATACCCATGGTCACCGGCTCGTGGGTACGAATGATTTCGCTGACACCGCGAAAAACGATCTGCAGACGCTCGTGCAACTCGCCGCTGCCGGTGCGGATACAACCCGACGCCACATACTCGCAACCGCGAGCGGTCTGGCGCACTACACCATAGCCGGTGATGCGCGAGCCGGGGTCGATACCAAGAATCAGAGTCATAGCGCCTGTCGTTTGAAGCTCATGCTTGAAGACCATTGGGGCCGCTGCGCAGCCCATCGCCGGCAAGCCGGCTCCCACGGTACTTGTAGGAGCCGGCTTGCCGGCGATGGGCTGCGCAGCGGCCCCAATCACGATTTTGCTGGCGACACCTTAGCCGAGTTTTTCCATGATCTCGTCGGAAATCTGCGCATTGGAATACACGTTCTGCACGTCATCCAGATCCTCGAGCATGTCGATCAGCTTGAGCACCTTCTCGGCGCCCTCCTGATCCAGCTCCGCGCTGGTGGTCGGCTGCATGACGATTTCCGCATCAGCGGCCTTGAAGCCTGCCTCTTCCAAGGCATTGCGCACGGCATAGAAGCTGTTGAATGAGGTGAACACCTCGAACGAACCGTCCTCATTGGCCACGACGTCGTCGGCATCGGCCTCCATAGCAGCTTCCATCAATGCATCTTCATCCACGCCCGGCGCAAAGCTGATCTGCCCCTTGCGCTCGAACAGGTAGGCCACCGAGCCATCGGTGCCGAGGTTGCCGCCACACTTGGTGAAAGCATGGCGCACGGCGGCCGCGGTACGGTTGCGGTTGTCGGTCATGGCCTCGACCATGATCGCCACGCCGCCCGGGCCATAACCCTCGTAGCTGAGCTCTTCGACGTTGTCGCTTTCGTTGGTGCCGGCACCACGGGCCACGGCGCGATCGATGATGTCGCGGCTCATGTTGGCGCCCAGGGCCTTGTCCAGCGCCAGGCGCAGGCGTGGGTTGGACGCCGGATCGGCACCCCCCTGCTTGGCAGCGACGGTCAGCTCACGGATCCACTTGGTGAAGATCTTGCCTCTCTTGGCATCCTGGCGCTCTTTGCGGTGCTTGATGTTCGCCCACTTGGAATGACCAGCCATAACAACTCCAGATCCTTGAAACACAAACAATTGCGCCCCCGACGGGGCGCAACGACAAAATGCCTGCGCCGTAACGCAAAGGCGCATCCATGTGGATGCGCCCGGGGTCCGCTTACTCGACCTTGGTCTGTTCGCGCAGACGGATGTGCAGCTCGCGCAGGGCCTTGGCGTCGACCATGCCTGGGGCCTGGGTCATGACGCATGCGGCGCTCTGGGTTTTCGGGAAGGCGATCACTTCACGGATCGACTGGGCGCCGGTCATCAGCATGACCAGGCGGTCCAGGCCGAAGGCCAGGCCACCGTGGGGTGGAGCACCGAACTTCAGCGCGTCGAGCAGGAAGCCGAACTTCTCTTCCTGTTCTTGCGCCTCGATACCCAGCAGGCGGAACACGGCCTGTTGCATTTCCTTGCGGTGGATACGGATCGAACCGCCACCCAGTTCGGTGCCGTTCAGCACCATGTCGTAGGCACGGGACAGCGCGGTGGCCGGGTTGGCCTCGAGCTCTTCCGGGCTGCACTTCGGCGCGGTGAACGGGTGGTGCAGCGCGGTGAAGCTGCCGTCTTCGTTCTCTTCGAACATCGGGAAGTCGACGACCCACATCGGCGCCCACTCGCAGGTCAGCAGCTCGAAGTCGTGGCCCAGACGGATACGCAGCGCACCCAGGGCTTCGCTGACGACCTTGAACTTGTCGGCACCGAAGAACACGATGTCGCCGTCGACCGCGCCAACGCGATCGAGGATGTTGTTGAGGTTGGCCTCAGGGATGTTCTTGACGATCGGCGACTGCAGGCCTTCAACGCCTTTGGCGCGCTCGTTGACCTTGATGTAGGCCAGGCCCTTGGCACCGTAGATGCCGACGAACTTGGTGTACTCGTCGATCTTGCTGCGCGGCATGCTGGCGCCGCCTGGCAGGCGCAGGGCGGTGACGCGGCACTTCGGATCGTTGGCGGGGCCGGCGAAGACCTTGAAATCGACATCCTTCAGCTGGTCGGCAACGTCCACCAGCTCCAGCGGAATACGCAGGTCCGGCTTGTCCGAACCGTAGCGGCGCATGGCTTCTTCGAAGGTCATGTGCGGGAATTCACCGAACTCCAGGTCCAGCACTTCCTTGAACAGCTTGCGGATCATGCTTTCGGTCAGGCCCATGATCTCGGACTCATCGAGGAAGCTGGTCTCGATGTCGATCTGGGTGAATTCCGGCTGACGGTCGGCACGCAGGTCTTCGTCACGGAAGCACTTGGCGATCTGGTAGTAGCGGTCGAAGCCAGCGACCATCAGCAGTTGCTTGAACAGCTGGGGCGACTGCGGCAGGGCGAAGAAGCTGCCGGCGTGGGTACGGCTCGGCACCAGGTAGTCGCGAGCGCCTTCCGGGGTGGCACGGGTCAGGATCGGCGTTTCGACGTCCAGGAAGCCGTTCTCGTCCAGGAAGCGACGAATGCTGCTGGTGATGCGCGAACGCAGACGCAGCTTGTCGGCCATTTCCGGGCGACGCAGGTCGATGAAGCGATAGCGCAGGCGGGTTTCCTCGCCGACGTCGGAATACTCGTTCAGCGGGAACGGCGGGGTCTCGGCTTCGTTGAGCACGTTCAGCTGGTAGCCGAGGATCTCGATGGCACCGGAGGCCATGCTGGCATTCACCGCACCTTCAGGGCGCTTGCGTACCTTGCCGGTGATCTGCACGACGTACTCGCTGCGCACGCGATCGGCGGCGGCGAAGGTTTCGGCGCGGTCCGGGTCGAACACGACCTGGGCCATGCCTTCGCGGTCACGGATGTCGAGGAAGATCACCCCGCCGTGGTCGCGGCGACGATGGACCCAGCCGCAAAGGGTGACTTCCTGGCCGTCCAGGCTCTCGTTCAGTTGGCCGCAATAATGGCTGCGCATCATGATGGTGGTTTCGCTTCTCGTGATTCGTGTATTCGGTGGAGGCCTTGCCCAGTGGGTTAATACTGCAAGACCCAGCTACTGCATTCAACTCAGTCGGCCTTGTCGCCGCCTGCCAGATTCTTTTTTGCCCCGGTCTTGAAGTCGGTTTCGTACCAGCCGTTGCCGCTCAGGCGAAAGCCTGGGACCGACAGCAGCTTCTTCAACGCTGGCGCTTCGCAGGCCGGACAATCGGTCAGCGGCGCGGCGCTGATCTTCTGCAGCACCTCCATCCGGTGATCGCAGGAAGCACATTGATAGTCATAAAGGGGCATGGACGTCTCTCGTCAACCACAACGCTGGCTGCCAGGGCAGCAAAAAGCGGGATTATATATGGTAAACAAGCACTGCGCAGCCCGCCCGGCGATCAGCGTGCACTCGGCGGGTCGAGCAACCAGGCAACGCAGATCACCCGGACCAGCCCGCTGAAGTTTCGCACCCCGCCCTGGCGCAGGTGCACCTCGCGGTCCACATAGGACAACACAGCGCTGACCGAGCAATCATTGGCCTCGGCAATGTGTTGAAGAATCTTCCAATAGATCGTTTCCAGGCGCAGGCACGTGGAAAAACCGTTGAGCCGGACCGAGCGTGAAACCGGTTGAACCTGCAACATGTCGAAATCCGCCTTGAACGGATCGATGCACTGCTTGCCAGGCCAGCGTCCTTGGCCTTCCCGTCGATTGTTCGCTTGCATCATGCCTCACCCACTGGCCACCACCAAAATCCCTGCACCACCACCGCAGGCCCTGGGGCTAGATAAAGCGCGCACGAACGCACGCAAAGCAGCGGTAAAGCCTTCCTGCACAAACGAAAAAGCCCGATCGAGGAGCAATCGACCGGGCTTTGGGGCACTGCCTACAAGACTATTCGACTATTTACCGTCGAGCAGCACTCGCAGCATCCAGGCTGTCTTCTCATGGACCTGCATGCGCTGGGTCAGCAGGTCGGCAGTAGGCTCGTCACTGACCTTGTCCACCACCGGGAAAATGCTGCGGGCGGTGCGCACGACGGCCTCCTGCCCCTGCACCAGTTGGCGGATCATCTCGTCCGCGACCGGCACCCCCTCCTCCTCCTTGATCGAGGAATGACGGGCATAAAAGGCATAGGACCCTGGCGCCGGGAAGCCCAGCGCGCGAATCCGCTCGGCGATCGAGTCGACCGCGAGCGCCAGCTCGTTGTACTGCTCTTCGAACATCAGGTGCAGGGTGCGGAACGACGGACCTGTGACGTTCCAGTGGAAGTTGTGGGTTTTCAGATACAGCACGTAGGTATCCGACAACAGGCGGGAAAGCCCTTCGACGATGGACTTGCGATCTTCTTCACTGATACCGATATCGATTGCCATGAAGTTCCCCTTTCCATATGGATTGATGACCAAGCGGGCCCGACACACTGTAACAACACTTTGACCACCTCGCCCATGACCCAGGGCAAACCATCGCCTTCAGCCACCTGCGGTTTGAGAAGGCTGCGCCTTTGCTGTTAAATAGGCACCGTGCCACCCGTGCGGATTGTCATTGCCGGGTGCATAGGCTGGCGTGCTGCGTGTTCGCGCTCTACACCTCATGCGCACCGTACCGCCAGCTCTTCCTGTGATAGGCCTTATCAACTGTGAGCCAACCCATGTTCAAGATCGTCCACCTGGTGACGGGCGTTGCAGCTTTGCTGCTCTCGCTCATACCCAGCCTGAAAACCGATGCAACACCCTTCCTGCAGCAACCCGATGCGGTCTACCTGGGCCTGCTCGGCCTGCTCAACCTGCTGCTGGCACCGGTCGTGCCCCTGTACTACCGCGGCGCACGCCAGCAATTGCAACACCTGGCCTGCGCCCTGCTGGTAGTGGCCGTGGTCCTGCAGACCTTGACCCTGCTCGCGCGCCCGGAAATGGGCAACCTGGCTGCGCTGGTCTGCGCAACCCTGGCCGTGGCCCTGCACCTGGGCGTCGGCTTCGCCCGCAGCGGCCGCAAGGCACGCACAGGGCAAACCACCCCACAGGACGCCGGCAAGCGCGATACCGGCACGGTGAAGTGGTTCAACACCTCCAAGGGCTTCGGCTTCATTTCGCGCGATTCGGGCGACGATATCTTCGTCCACTTTCGCGCCATTCGCGGCGAAGGCCATCGCATCCTGGTCGAAGGCCAGCGCGTGGAGTTTTCGGTCATGCACCGTGACAAAGGCCTGCAGGCCGAAGATGTAGTGGCGGTCAATCGCCGCTGACCATTACCAGCCCTGGGAGCCCCAGGGCTGGCTTCTCTCAGTAGTGCGGCGGAGGCGCCTCTTCGCCCTCGCTGCCGTACTGGCCGACCATCTCCTCGTAACGTTTGATCAATTCGGCCATCTGCAGCTGCAGGCGCTCGATCACCTGCCCTTGCTCGGCCACCACGTCATTCAGCGCCTGAATGGTGTCATCCTGAAATGCCTGGCGGGTTTCCAGCTCGATGATGCGTGTTTCCAGCGGCATGTCAGGCCTCCTCATAATCGTGTTCGAGCAATCCACGCAGGCGCTGCCGAATAGCGTCGACCTGCCCCGGCGCATACTCGATGGCAGGCAGCTTGCCCCAGACTGGCGCAGGCCATGCAGCGTCTTGCTGGTGGCGCACGATCACGTGCATGTGCATCTGGCTGACCACATTCCCCAGCGTGGCGACATTCATCTTGTCTGCCGAGAACTCGCGCTTGAGCACTTCGGCAAGGTAAGTGGTTTCTTTCCAGAACTGCGCCTGATCTTCCTGGCTCAAGTCGAAAAGCTCGCTCACCGCTTCACGCCTGGGCACCAGAATGAACCATGGGTAGTTGGCATCTTTGCTGAGCAGCAAGCGGCACAGCGGGAAATCCCCGAGCACGCAGGTATCCTGCTGCAGACGCGAATCCATCAAGAACACGGCAAACCTCCATCAAGCGAAACAGCCCGCGACTGCGGGATCTTGGGCGCAAGGATACATTGCCGGGCGCGTCGAGTTCATCCAGGACTGACCGTTGCACGCTCGCGGTAACACAGCGCTACTTTTCGCACCAAAATGAGGCCTGCGCGGAACACAGCACTACGCTTCTACTCACTCCGACGATAAAGCATCAACAGTTACCGGTAACACATTGACTTTCATGACAGCTTTAATGATTTCCTGCCCTATTTGCTTTGGCATACCGTCAGACAAGAGTCAGCCCGTGTTTTCGGCCTTTTCCTCGTACCGGCCATGACATTTGTGAAAATTTCATGAAGCGTTGCGAATTTTGAGCACGCTTGTTGCATTCCTTTCACGCCAAGTCGGCACGACACCTGCATGAAGCGGTGTACGCGACAAATGACAACAGCGGCATTGGATACACCAGGGAGTTTCCCCAACCGCAGTCGCTACTTGCGATTGCACGACGGTGACAGGAACAGCGCTGGGGTTGTACGCCCGTGAAACCGGTGCGTGATTTGCGACATGGAGATACTCGAGAGCGACATGGCCAAAAAGTTCCCGAAAGGATCTATATAGCCATATCGCCAACAACAGTCAGCGTGCTATACATTTCCGCCGACATAACAAGAAAGAGCTGCCCCATATAACTAAAAGACTTGGGCGCAGCAGTACTCTTCCTAAAAACCAAAGGAGCAAGTCACGATGCGCGTGATGAAGTGGAGCTTGATCGCCCTGGCCGTTTCGGCAGGGACCTCGCAATTGGCCCTGGCCTCTTCCCAGGACGAGTCCAAGGGTTTCCTCGAAGACAGCCAGCTGAATGTAAAAACTCGCATGCTGTACTTCAGCCGCGACTTCCGTAACAACCCGTCCGGCACCCAGAGCCGCGTCGAGGAAACCGGCCTGGGCTTCCTGGGCACCTACGAGTCGGGCTTCACCCAAGGCGTCGTCGGCGTCGGTGTAGATGCCATCGGCATGCTCGGCATCAAGCTGGACAGCGGCAAAGGCCGCCACTCCACCGGCCAGTTCCCGACAGACAGCGACGGCAGTGCCCAGGATGAGTTCTCGGAAGGCGGCGGCGCCGTGAAACTGCGCTTCTCCGATACCGTACTGAAGTATGGTACCCAGTTCACCGCTCTGCCAGTGCTTGCCACCGACGACAGCCGACTGCTGCCGGAAACCGTCGAAGGCGCTCTGATCACCAGCAACGAAATCAAGGGCCTGACCCTGCACGCTGGTCACTTCACCGCCCTGAACGCCCAGTCTGAAACCGACCACGACAGCCTGCACCTGACCCAGGCGGATGTTCTCGGCGGCACCTACGCCCTCACCGACAACCTCAGCACCAGCCTGTACTACTCCAAGGTCGAAGACTACTGGCGCAAGTACTACGGCAACATCAACTGGGCGCTGCCGATCTCCGACAAGCAAGGCCTGGTGTTCGACTTCAACATCTATGACACCAAGTCCGACGGCGCCGCGCTGTACAAGTCGTTCGACGGCCAGAAACTGGACAACACCGCCTGGAGCCTGTCGGGTGCCTGGAACATCGGCGCCCACACCTTCACCATCGTGCGCCAGCAAGTCTCCGGTGATGGCGACTATGGCTACGGTGTAGACGGTGGCGGCACCATCTTCCTCGGCAACTCGGTCGCCCGTTCCGACTTCAACGCCGAAGACGAGAAATCCTGGCAGGCGCGCTACGACCTGAACTTCGCCGAGTTCGGCGTACCAGGCCTGACCTTCATGACCCGTTACGTGCGTGGTACCGATGCCAACGTCGCCGGCACCAGCAACGGCAAGGAATGGGAACGCGACGTCGACATCAAGTACGTGCTGCAAGAAGGCCCTGCCAAGGACCTGAGCTTCCGCGTGCGCCAGGCCACCTACCGCTCTTCCGATGGCGTCTACTACGGTTCCGCCTCGATCGACGAACTGCGCCTGATCGTCGAGTACCCGCTGAGCATCCTGTAAGCCTGGCTTATAGTTGCCCCGCACCTGAAAAAGCCCGGCCGAACCGCCGGGCTTTTTCTTGGCTGACAAGCGCCCCGGCCTGGGGCATTCTGTACGCCTTCGTTTCGCCCCCGTACAATGCGGGGTCATTTCAATGTCTTAGGCAATCGACACGGCTAACCATGCGCACCAGTCAATATCTGCTCGCCACCCAGAAAGAAACCCCTGCCGACGCAGTGGTCATCAGCCATCAGCTCATGCTGCGTGCCGGCATGATCCGCAAACTGGCCTCCGGCCTGTACACCTGGCTGCCGATGGGCTTGCGGGTAATGCGCAAGGTCGAAGCCGTGGTGCGCGAAGAAATGAACGCCGCCGGCGCCCTGGAAGTGCTGATGCCAAGCATCCAGCCTGCTGAACTGTGGCAGGAATCCGGCCGCTGGGAACAGTACGGCCCCGAGCTGCTGCGCCTGAAGGACCGTCACCAGCGCGACTTCTGCGTTGGCCCGACCCATGAAGAAGTCATTACCGACCTGGCCCGTAACGAGCTGTCCAGCTACAAGCAACTGCCGCTCAACATGTACCAGATCCAGACCAAGTTCCGTGACGAGATCCGCCCGCGCTTCGGCCTGATGCGCGGACGCGAGTTCATCATGAAGGATGCCTATTCCTTCCATGCCGACCAGGCTTCCCTGCAGGAAACCTACGACCGCATGCACCAGGCATACAGCAACGTGTTCACCCGCCTGGGCCTGGACTTCCGCCCAGTGCAGGCCGACACCGGCTCCATCGGTGGCAGCTACTCGCATGAATTCCACGTGCTGGCGTCGTCCGGCGAAGACGATGTGATCTTCAGCGACAGCTCCGATTACGCCGCCAACATCGAGAAGGCCGAAGCCATCCCGCGCGAAACCGTGCGCCCTGCCCCTACCGAGGAGCTGCGCCTGGTCGACATCCCGGATGCCAAGACCATCGCCCAGCTGGTCGAGAACTTCGGCCTGCCGATCGAAAAGACCGTCAAGACCCTGATCGTTCACGGCGCCGAGGAAGGCAAGCTGGTAGCCCTGGTGGTCCGTGGCGACCACGAGCTCAACGAAATCAAGGCTGCCAAGCTGGAGCAGGTCGCCGACCCGGTGGTCATGGCTACCGACGCCGAACTGCGTGAGGCCATCGGCGCCGGCGCAGGCTCGCTCGGCCCGCTGAACCTGCCGCTGGAATGCGTGATCGACCGTTCGGTTGCCCTGATGAGCGACTTCGGCATCGGCGCCAACATCGACGACAAGCACTACTTCGGCGTCAACTGGGAACGCGACCTGCCAGTACCTGAGGTTGCCGACCTGCGTAACGTCGTCGAAGGCGACCCAAGCCCGGATGGCCAGGGCACCCTGGTGATCAAGCGCGGCATCGAGGTCGGCCACATCTTCCAGCTCGGCACCAAGTACAGCGAGGCACTCAAGTGCCAGGTACTGGGCGAGAACGGCAAGCCGGTGACCCTCTCCATGGGTTGCTACGGCATCGGCGTGTCCCGCGTGGTCGCAGCCGCCATCGAGCAGAGCTACGACGACAAGGGCATCATCTGGAACGACGCCCTGGCACCGTTCCAGATCGCCCTGGTACCGCTGCGCTACGAAACCGAAGTGGTGCGCGAAGCCACCGACAAGCTGTATGCCGAACTGACGGCCGCCGGCTTCGAAGTCCTGCTGGACGACCGCGACAAGAAAACCAGCCCAGGCATCAAGTTTGCCGACATGGAGCTGATCGGCATTCCGCACCGCATCGTGGTCAGTGACCGCGGCCTGGCCGACGGCAACCTGGAATACAAGCATCGCACCGAACAGGACGCCCAGCCGCTGCCACTCAATGAAGTGCTGAGCTTCCTGCAGGCCCGCGTTCGCCGCTGATAATCAATGCACGAGTGATCATGTCCAAGCGAAGTACCTTTACCCTGGGGGGTGCCGCACTGTGCGGCACCCTGCTCGTCAGCGGCTGCGCCAACCAGATGTCCCAGCGCAGTGAGCATGAAGAGCGCGTCGAGCGCAAACTGCTCGAGCACACCCTGCAGATCGATGTCGGCGAGCCGAAGGTGATGGAGCTTCCGCAACGACGTGTGCGCATCAATGAACAGAAGCGCTTCGAGGTCACCGAATTCGAAGTCACCCGGCGCTATGACCGCTACACGCCCTACCAACCCTGGCGGGAGATCTACGAGATCCCGCTGGGCGCGGTTGCGGTGGTGGCCGGCGTCGGCGCCAACGTGGTCAACGTCTTCGCCCTGGGCAACCTGCCCGACAGCGTGACCCACGACTGGCTCAGCTACGGGGTGGCCGGGCTCAACCCGTTCATGAACGTGCAGTCCAATGGTCGCGCCCAGCAGAACCTTGCAGGGATCAGCGAAGTGCAGAAGGACAAACGCGAAGAATTCACCAGCCTGCCGTGGAGCGAGCGGCTGGTCGAAGTGAAGGCTGGCAAACTGTCCCATGAACTGACCACCGACAGGACCGGCGTACTGCGCCTGAACCTGCTGGACAGCCCGTTCTCGGAGCAGCACCTCGACCACGTTGGCACCTTGCACTTGCAGGTGACCGATGAGGAAAACGCGGTACGCGGCGATGCCAGCCTGCTGGTCAGCGCCACTCTGCGCAACAAGCTGCAAGAAGCCCACGAACTGATCTTCGACGACCTGGAGGACGACGACGTCGGCCAGTGGGTGCACCGGGTCAAGCGCCTGTCTGAGCTGGGCCTGGAAGAGGAGGCCAGCGAGATGGAGCAGAGCCTGATCGAGCTGACCCGCAATGACCCGGAGCTGCAGCAGGAGTTTCTGCAGGCACTGACCAAGTCCACGGGGCGGCTGGTGGCCGACCCAGGCGTGCAATGACCGAACAAGGGCTGCTTCAAGCAGCCCTTTTCATTTTTCCGTGAACAACTCCAGCTGTTCATGCGCACCGCGCAAGTCGCGCAATCTCACCCCTACCCCCAATAAACGCACTGGCTTGCCACCTCGGGCAAACGCCTGGCGCAACAACTGCCGGTAACTTTCCAGGTCCCGCCCTGCCCCGGCCTGCTCCAGCGTGGTCTGGCTGAAATCATGGAACTTGACCTTGACGAAGGGTTTGTCCGGCCGGTAGCTGTCGTCCATGCGCGTGATCCGCTGGTTCAGGCTATCGAGCAGCTCAGGCAACCGTTCCAGGCAACTGGCAAGGTCCGGCAGATCCGTGTCGTAGGTATTTTCCACGCTGACCGACTGGCGCCGGCTGTCATTGTGCACCGCCCGCTCGTCGACCCCCCTCGCCAGCCCCCATAGCCGCTCGCCAAAACTGCCGAACTCACGCACCAGCGCCAGCCTGGACCAGGCCCGCAGGTCCAGGCAGGTATCGATCCCCAGGCGGGTGAGCTTGTCTGCCGTCACCTTGCCCACGCCGTGCAACCTGGCCACGGGCAAGGCGGCTACAAACGCCTCGACCTGGTCCGGTGTTATCACGAAAAGCCCGTTGGGCTTGCGCCAGTCACTGGCGATCTTGGCCAGGAACTTGTTGGGTGCCACGCCGGCCGACACCGTGATGTGCAACGTGCGGGCAACCCGCCTGCGGATATCTTCAGCGATGCGCGTAGCGCTGCCGGCGAACCACTGGCTGTCACTGACATCCAGGTACGCCTCGTCCAGCGACAGCGGTTCGATCAGGTCGGTGTAGTCACGGAAAATGGCATGGATCTCGCGCGAGGCTTCGCGATAGGCCTCGAAGCGAGGCTTGACGATCAGCAGGTCAGGGCAAAGCTTGAGCGCATGGCGCGAAGACATGGCCGAGCGCACGCCGTAGGCGCGCGCTTCATAGTTGCACGTGGCAATCACCCCGCGGTGGTCGGGCGAACCGCCGACAGCCATGGGCCGCCCCGCCAGACGTGGGTCGTCACGCATCTCGATGGCGGCGTAGAAACAATCGCAGTCGATATGAATGATCTTGCGCAAGGACATGGACGACCGTCAGCACTGTAAATTCATACAGATAGTAGCGCATGCACCCCCATTGCTCACAGCCTGGCTCGACAATCGGGCTGAAAGCCCCGTCGCGCCTGCGCTGCAGGCCTTGTACAAGCGCTAAGGGTTTGAAGGAAAACAGTTTTTTTGAAGTAAATGCTTGACACAGGGAAGTAAATCCGTAGAATTCGATCTCACAGGCGCGGGATGGAGCAGCCTGGTAGCTCGTCGGGCTCATAACCCGAAGGTCGTCGGTTCAAATCCGGCTCCCGCAACCAGATTCGAGAAAAGGCCACTGTTCACACAGTGGCCTTTTTCTTTTGCCTGAAAATCAATGCAGTGAATTAAATCCAGGCAAATCAATAACTAAGGCTTGACGGTCAGCCGTAGGCCTGTAGAATGCGCCCCACAGACGCGGGATGGAGCAGTCTGGTAGCTCGTCGGGCTCATAACCCGAAGGTCGTCGGTTCAAATCCGGCTCCCGCAACCATATTAAAGATAGGCCACTGTTAACCCAGCGGCCTTTTCTTTTGCCTCGAAAAAGGCATACCGCGGCAATGCCAAACAATTAGCGATAAATGCTTGACGCTCAGCCGTGAAGCTGTAGAATGCGCCCCTCTGACGCGGGATGGAGCAGCCTGGTAGCTCGTCGGGCTCATAACCCGAAGGTCGTCGGTTCAAATCCGGCTCCCGCAACCATATTTGTCAGAACAGACCCCGCCTGCTTAACAGCAGAGCGGGGTTTGTTGCATCTGGTTGCCTGAAAACATTCGCGCTCCCCCCTTTGCCGTCCGCCAACCCGCAGGTTTGAGAGATCGTCCCGAGGATGAACTATCTTTAACCGTGCCGGACGACTGAAAGTCGCGTTGCCCGGAGTAATATCTGGATACGTTTTCCAAAGGGACTTCCACTTGGCCGCACCTTTTCCTTGCCTCGCGCTGCATGCCCGGGGTAACTCATGACCTCCCACAATCCCGACCCCCAGGTTCCCCTGGCTGCCGCGTTGCCCACAGCCGCGCAACACCTCACCTGGCTCGAACGCTTCAGCCGCTATCGCCAGCCTATCGGCCTGGCCGTGACCCTGTTGCTGTTCGCCATGGCACTGATCGCCTGTCGCCACCTGCTGAGCGAACTGGACATCTATGCACTGCACGACGCGATGCTCAGCGTACCGATCCAGTCACTGTTCGGCGCGTTGCTGGCGACAGTCATCGGCTTCGTGATCCTGCTCGGATATGAATGGTCGGCAAGCCGCTATGCCGGTGTGAAACTGCCAGGGCGAACATTGGTGCTCGGTGGCTTCAGCGCGTTCGCCATCGGCAATGCCATCGGACTTTCCATGCTCTCGGGCGGATCGGTGCGCTATCGCCTGTATGCACGCCAAGGTCTGGGGGCCACCGAAGTCGCGCGCATGACGGTGTTTGCCAGCCTGTCCTTGGGTTGTGCGCTGCCACCGCTTGCCGCGCTGGCGACATTGAGCGACCTGCCGGCCGCCGCTGCGGCCTTGCGCCTGCCCTCGGGCCTCCTGGCAGGTATCGCCAGCGCGGTACTGGTGCTGACGGCAGTACTGGCAATGGGTCTGTACCGCCGCCGCCAAGCCGAGCAACCCTTGCCAGACAACCTGCTGGTGCAACTTGGCCGACGCACCTTGCGCCTGCCCGGCGCCCGCCTGGCGGCCCTGCAGTTGCTGATTACCGCCCTGGACGTCGCGGCCGCAGCCACCGTGCTTTACCTGTTGCTGCCGCAGGCGCCGCCTTTCGGCGCGTTCGTGCTGGTTTACCTGCTGGCCCTGGCAGCCGGCGTGCTCAGCCATGTACCCGGCGGCGTCGGGGTGTTCGAGGCGATCCTGCTGGCGGCCTTCGCCGACCAGCTGGGCGCCGCGCCACTGGCTGCTGCCTTGCTGCTGTATCGCCTGATCTACGTGGTGCTGCCGCTGCTCCTGGCATGTGCCCTGCTGCTGGCCAACGAAGCGCGCCGTCTGCTTTTCGCCCAACAGGCGATCAAGGCCGCGTCCGGGCTGGCGGCGCCGATCCTGGCCATCCTGGTGTTCCTGTCTGGCGTGGTACTGCTGTTCTCCGGCGCCACCCCCGAGATCGACACTCGTCTGGAACACATGGGCTTTCTGGTACCCCACCGGCTGATCGATGCTTCGCACTTCGGTGCAAGCCTGATCGGCGTGCTGTGCCTGCTGCTGGCGCAGGGCCTGCGCCGTCGCCTGTCCGCGGCCTGGATCCTGACGACCGTGCTGCTGCTGGTGGGCGCCCTGCTCTCGCTGCTCAAGGGCTTCGACTGGGAGGAGGCGTGCCTGCTGACCGCCACCGCCGCGCTGCTGGCATTGTTCCGTCGCTCGTTCTACCGCCCGAGCCGCCTGCTGGAACTGCCGTTCTCGCCCATTTACCTGGTGGCCAGCGCCTGCGTGGTCGGCGCCTCGGTATGGTTGCTGCTGTTCGCCTACCAGGATGTGCCCTACAGCCACCAGCTGTGGTGGCAGTTCACCCTGGATGCCGACGCCCCGCGCGGACTGCGTGCGGCCATGGGCAGCGCCGTGCTGCTGGTGATCGTCGCCCTGACCTGGTTGCTGCGTACTGCCCGCCCGACCATTCACCTGCCCGACGCCGACGAACTGCAGCGCGCCAACCGAATCCTGCTGGCGTCCGACCAGCCCGACGGCGGGCTGGCCCTGACCGGCGACAAGGCCTTGCTGTTCCACCCCAGCGACAATGCCTTCCTCATGTACGCCCGCCGCGGCCGCAGCCTGGTGGCGCTCTACGACCCGATCGGCCCGGCCCAGGAGCGCGCCGAAATGATCTGGCAGTTCCGCGACCTGTGCGACCTGCACCACGCCCGCCCGGTGTTCTACCAGGTACGCGCGGAGAACCTGCCGTTCTACATGGACATCGGCCTGACCGCGCTCAAGCTCGGCGAGGAAGCGCGGGTCGACCTGCGCCGCTTCGACATCGAAGCCAAGGGCAAGGAGATGAAAGACCTGCGCTACACCTGGAACCGGGGCGGGCGCGACGGCCTGAGCCTGGAGATCCACGAACCCGGTCAGGCACCGCTGGCCGAGCTCAAGGAAATCTCCGACGCGTGGCTCGGCGGCAAGAACGTGCGCGAGAAAGGCTTCTCGCTGGGACGCTTCAGCCCTGAATACCTGCAGCATTTCCGTATCGCCCTGATCCGCTTCCAGGGCCGACCGGTGGCATTTGCCAACTTGCTGGAAACCCACGGCAACGAACTGGCCAGCCTCGACCTGATGCGCGCGCACCCCGAGGCGCCGAAGCTGACCATGGAATTCATGATGGTCGGCCTGATCCTTCATTACAAAAGCCATGACTACGGCCGTTTCAGCCTGGGCATGGTCCCGCTTTCAGGGCTGCAGCCGCGGCGTGGCGCCCCCCTGACCCAACGCCTCGGCTCGATGGTGTTTCGTCGCGGCGAACAGCTCTACAACTTCCAGGGCCTGCGGCGCTTCAAGGACAAGTTCCAGCCGGACTGGGAACCTCGTTACATGGCCGTGCCGGCCGGGCTCGACCCGCTGGTGGCACTGGCTGACACTGCCGCGCTGATCGCTGGCGGCCTGACTGGTTTGGTGAAACGTTGATGATCCGACGCTATTGGCTGTACGTACTGATTCCCCTGCTCGCGGCTGCCCTGGTCGGCGCTGCGGCCTTCTGGCTGTGGGCCCGCCCCGCCCCGCAGGCGCGCCTGGAGCAATTGACCCTGAATGACGCCAGCATCACCCGCGTGACCCCAGGCGTGCATGCCAAGGCCCGGGTCGCCATCGGCGTCCCCCAGGACCAGGCATTGAGCGACAAGCAACTGCTGGACCTGAGCCAGGCCGGCGAAGCACAGCTGGTTCAGGTGATCCTGCCACCGGGCGACTGCGGCAAGCAGCAGCAGGCCATGGACCAGGCACTGACTCAGCTCTCCGACAAACCGACCCTGGTCGCCGGCATCGGCCCAGGTGCAGCCCAGGCCTGGCGCTGGCTGGCAACCCAGAGCGATGACAAGGCCAGGGCCATCTCGGTCGACTTCAGTGTCGAGCAGCCCGGCTGCGCCGCCGAACTACCGAAATCCGCCGCGCACGGCCACTGGAACGTGGCCTGGAACGACAATCCGGATGACGCCAGTGCCGCCTTCGTGCGTGACCAGGCCAATGCCGAAACCAGCATCAGCGACTACGACATTCACTTGCCACAGGTGCTCAAGGCGCAGCTGACCCAGGCGCTGGTGGGCCGCGATGGCAACGCCCTGGCCATTCCGGTGGTCGAGGTGCCTGCCGGACAGACCACCGACACTGTCACCCTGTTCCTTTCCGGCGATGGTGGCTGGCGCGACCTGGACCGCGACGTGGCCGGCGAGATGGCCAAGCTTGGCTATCCAGTAGTGGGCATCGACACCCTGCGCTACTACTGGCAGCACAAGACGCCCGAGCAAAGCGCCGCCGACTTGTCCGAACTGATGCAGCACTACCGGCAGAAATGGGGCACCAAGCGCTTCGTGCTGACGGGTTATTCGTTTGGCGCCGACGTCCTGCCCGCGATCTACAATCGCCTGCCTGCCGAAGACCAGCAGCGCATCGATGCGGTGGTGCTGCTGGCCTTCGCCCGCAGCGGCAGCTTCGAGATCGAAGTGGAAGGCTGGTTGGGCAAGGAAGGCCAGGAAGCGCCGACCGGACCGGAAATGGCCAAGTTGCCGGCGTCCAAGGTGGTATGCGTGTACGGCGTGGAAGAGACCGACGAGAGCGGTTGCACCGACAGGACGGCCGTGGGCGAGCGCATGAAGCTGCCGGGTGGGCATCACTTCGACGAAAACTACCCGCAGCTGGCCAAGCGCTTGATCGATGAGATCGAGACGCGCCAGGGAAAATCCAGCGTCGCTGACAAGAATTGAGGTGAATCAAGGGGCGCTGCGCGCCCCAGGCCTGACTCAGATCTCGACCTGCGTCCCCAGCTCGATCACCCGATTGAGCGGCAGGTTGAAGAAGCGCAGGTTGCCGTTGGCATTCTTCAGCAGGAACGCGAACAGGTTGCCGCGCCAACGCGACATCCCCTCCAGACGCGACGCGATCACGGTTTCCCGGCTCAGGAAATAGGTGGTGCGCATCGGGCTGAAATCCAGCTCCTCCAGGTGGCACAGCTTCAGCGCCGCCGGTACATCCGGTTCGTCGACGAAACCAAAGTGCAGCAGCACCCGGAAGAAGCCGTCGCCATAGGCCTCCACCTCGAAACGCTCCTGCTCCGGCACCCGCGGCCGATCTTCGGTGACCACTGTCAGCAACACGACCTGGCTATGCAGCACCTGGTTGTGCAACATGTTGTGCAACAGCGCATGGGGCACGGCGTCGGGGCGCGCAGTGAGGAACACGGCAGTGCCTTCGACCCGGTGTGGCGGCTGCACGCGAATGCTGCTGATGAACACCGGCAGCGGCAATCCGCCTTCGTCGATGCGGTCGACCAGGATCTGCTTGCCACGCTTCCAGGTACTCATCAGCAGGAACAGCACGCCCCCTGCCAGCACCGGGAAGGCGCCGCCCTGGACGATCTTCGGTACGTTGGCGGCAAAGAACAGCCCGTCGACGAACAGGAAGCCCAGCAAGATCGGCACCGCCACTATCGGCGGCCACTTCCACAACAGCAGCATCACCGAAGACACCAGAATCGTGGTCATCAGCATGGTGCCGGTTACCGCCACGCCATAGGCCGCGGCCAGGGCGCCGGACGACTCGAAACCGATCACCAGCAGTACCACCGCGACCATCAACGTCCAGTTCACCGCACCGATGTAGATCTGCCCCTGCTCGTCGCTGGAGGTGTGCTGGATCTGCATGCGCGGGATGTAACCGAGCTGGATGGCCTGGCGGGTCAGGGAGAACGCTCCCGAAATCACCGCCTGCGAGGCAATCACCGTGGCCATGGTCGCCAGGCCTACCAGCGGCAGCAAGGCCCAGCCCGGCGCCAGCAGGTAGAACGGGTTGCGTGCGGCATCAGGGTTCTGCAGCAGGATCGCACCCTGGCCGAAGTAGTTCAGCACCAAGGCCGGCAGCACCAGGGCGAACCAGGCGCGGGCGATCGGCTTGCGGCCGAAATGGCCCATGTCGGCGTACAGCGCCTCGGCACCGGTCAGCGCCAGCACCACTGCGCCAAGAATGGCCACGCCCATGCCGGGGTGGACCACGAAGAAGTTGACCGCCCAACCCGGGTTGAATGCCTTGAGCACTTCCGGGCTCTGCGAGATACCGTGCACCCCCAACGCCCCCAGCACCACGAACCAGACAACCATGATCGGGCCGAACAGCTTGCCGATCTTCTCCGTGCCATGCTTTTGCACCAGGAACAGCGCCACCAGCACCACCAGCGAGATCGGCACCACCCAATGGTCGATGCCATCGAACGCCAGGCCCATGCCTTCCACCGCCGACAACACCGACACGGCCGGCGTGATCATGCTGTCGCCGTAGAACAGCGAGGCGCCGATCAACCCGCAGATGACCATCAGCGCGCGCAGCCGCGGGTAGGCAGCCGTGGCCCGCCGCGCCAGCGCGATCAGGGCCATGGTGCCGCCTTCACCCTGGTTGTCGGCGCGCAGGATGAACATCACGTACTTGAACGACACCACCCACAGCAGCGACCAGAGGATCAGCGACAGGATCCCCAGCACGCCATCGTGGTTGACCGGCACCCCATAACCGCCGGTAAAGACTTCCTTGAGGGTATACAACGGGCTGGTACCGATATCCCCATAGACCACCCCAACAGCTGCCACCAGCAGGCTGATCGAGCGTGTCGCCCCGTGCCCACCCTCGGCGTGACTGCTTGCTTGAACCATCGACCACTCCCGCGAACGGCCCCAACGGCCGATAGAAACCCACCCCACGCCAAGGCATCACAGCTGCCTCGACGCAACGGCGCGAAGCATAGCGCAGCGTTCGTCGCTTTTGTGCTGGTCAAGCGACCTTGCGCTCGCTAGAATTGCGCACTTTTTGATCAGAGGCGCCCACAGCGCCCGTCAGGACCGCCCTGCCACCGGCCGGGCGATCTGCATTCAATACCGAGGTTAGTCATGTCCACCACTCCCGCCACCCCTAAGGTCGGATTCGTCAGCCTGGGCTGCCCGAAGGCTTTGGTCGATTCCGAGCGCATCCTTACCCAGCTGCGCATGGAAGGCTATGAAGTCGTGCCCACCTACGAAGACGCCGATGTGGTGGTGGTCAACACCTGCGGCTTCATCGACAGCGCCAAGGCCGAATCGCTGGAAGTGATCGGCGAAGCGATCAAGGAAAACGGCAAGGTCATCGTCACCGGCTGCATGGGTGTCGAAGAAGGCAACATCCGCGACGTGCACCCGAGCGTGCTGTCGGTCAGCGGCCCGCAGCAGTACGAGCAGGTGGTCAACGCCGTGCATGAAGTGGTGCCGCCCCGCCAGGACCACAACCCGCTGATCGACCTGGTGCCGCCGCAAGGCGTCAAGCTGACCCCGCGCCACTATGCCTACCTGAAGATTTCCGAAGGCTGCAACCACAGCTGCAGCTTCTGCATCATCCCGTCGATGCGCGGCAAGCTGGTCAGCCGCCCGGTCGGCGAAGTGCTGAGCGAAGCCGAGCGCCTGGTCAAGGCAGGCGTCAAGGAGATCCTGGTGATTTCCCAGGACACCAGCGCCTACGGCGTCGACGTCAAGTACAAGACCGACTTCTGGAACGGTCGCCCGGTCAAGACCCGCATGCTCGAGCTGTGCGAAGCGCTGAGCAGCCTGGGAGCCTGGGTACGCCTGCACTACGTGTACCCGTACCCGAACGTCGACGATGTGATCCCGCTGATGGCGGCTGGCAAGATCCTGCCTTACCTGGACATCCCGTTCCAGCACGCCAGTCCCAAGGTCCTGAAGTCGATGAAACGCCCGGCCTTCGAAGATCGCACCCTGGCGCGCATCAAGAGCTGGCGCGAGCAGTGCCCTGAGCTGGTGATCCGCTCGACCTTCATCGTCGGCTTCCCGGGCGAGACCGAAGAAGACTTCCAGTACCTGCTGGACTGGCTGACCGAAGCCCAGCTCGACCGTGTCGGCTGCTTCCAGTACTCGCCTGTCGAGGGTGCGCCAGCCAACGACCTGGGCCTGGACGAAGTGCCGGACGACGTCAAGCAGGAGCGCTGGGACCGCTTCATGGCCCACCAGCAGGCCATCAGCGCCGCGCGCCTGCAACTGCGCATCGGCAAGGAAATCGAAGTGCTGATCGACGAAGTCGAGGAGCAGGGCTCGGTGGGCCGCAGCTTCTTCGACGCTCCCGAGATCGACGGCAGCGTGTTCATCGATGGCAACCATGGCTTCAAGCCAGGTGACAAAGTCCGTTGCCGAGTGGTCGATGCCGACGAATACGACATGTGGGCCGAGCCTGTCTGAGGCTTGCGCACATGACCAAGCCCCGCCTGTTGGCGGGGCTTTTCTTTGCATCTATCTTTTCTCAAGGAGCCACAGAGGATTGATCGGCATGCATTCGGCACTGACGCTGCAAACCCCGCACCTGAACGATTACCCGGAGCTGGTTCAGGTCTGGGAAGACTCGGTACGCGCGACCCACGATTTCATGCCCGATGCCTACATACTGCTGTTGCGTGATCAGGTGCTGCGCCGGTACCTCGACGCCGTGATGCTCATCTGCTGCAAGGATCGCCAGCGCATCTGCGGCTTCGCCGGCGTCGCCAACGGGCGTGTCGACATGCTGTTCGTCGCCCCGGCCTATCGTGGCCGCGGCGTTGGCAAGCGGCTGTTGCGCTACGCCATCGCCGAACTGAATGCCGAAACCCTGGACGTCAACGAGCAGAACCCACAGGCCTTGGGCTTCTACCTGCACGAAGGCTTCGAAGTGATTGGCCGCTCGGAAACCGACGGCCTGGGGCAGCCTTATCCCCTGCTCCACATGAAGCTGATTCGTGCCACCTCCTAGGATTGCGCCTTAGGAAGCCGTGCCATGTTTGCGAAATGGCGCATTTGACACAGATTCCCATCATCAACCGGCCATGGGCAGGTACAATGTAGGTCTTTCCCTGCCTTGCGAACCGCCCCATGTCCGAACCCATCCGCCTGTCCAAACGCCTCATCGAGCAACTCGGCTGCTCCCGCCGCGAGGCCGAGCTGTATATCGAAGGGGGCTGGGTCACGGTTGATGGCATCGTCGTCGAGCAACCGCAGTTCAAGGTGGACAACCAGCGCATCGAACTGTTGCCCGGCGCCAAGGCCGAAACCCTTGAGCCTGTGACCTTGCTGCTCAACCAGCAGGCCGGGGTCGACAGCGAAACGGCCCGCGCCGGCATCACCCTTGACACCCTCAGCGAATTCCACCGCGAAGGCGTGCGACCGCTGCATGGGCACTTTGCCCGCCTGTCCTGCGTGGCACCACTGGAACGCGGAGCCAGCGGCCTGCAGGTATTCACCCAGGACTGGCGGGTAACCCGCAAGATCGAGGCCGACCTGCGCAAGCTGGAGCAGGAATACATCATCGAAGTCCGTGGCGAAACCACGCCGCAAGCGTTGGAAAGGCTGGCGCGCGGAGCAACCCGCAATGACCGGGAGCTGCCCAAGGCCAAGGCCAGCTGGCAGAACGAAACTCACCTGCGTCTGGCCTTGAAGAACCCGCAACCCGGGCAGATCTCCGAGCTGTGCGCCTACCTGCGCCTGGAGGTGCGCAGCATGCGCCGTATCCGCCTGGGTGGCGTGCCGATGGGCAAGCTGCCCTTGGGGCAATGGCGCTACCTGGCCGGCACCGAACGTTTTTAAGCAATACGCCGCGCCCAGGCGCGGCTTCTGAACAGGATTCTGCAGCAATGAACCACAACGATGTCCTGCGCAGCTTGCGCTACATGCTCAAGGTGAACGACGCCAAGATGGCCGAAATCATCGCGCTGTCCGGCCTCGAGGTAAATCCGGTGGTGCTCGCCACCTACCTGAAGAAAGAAGACGAGGCAGGCTTTGTGCGCTGCCCAGAGCGGGTCATGGCGCACTTTCTCGACGGCCTGGTGATCCACCGCCGCGGCAAGGACGACAGCCGTACGCCGCAACCGGTCGAGCTGCCGGTGACCAACAACACCATCCTCAAAAAACTGCGGGTGGCCTTCGAGCTCAAGGAAGAAGACCTTCACGCGATCCTCAAGACGGTCAATTTCCCGGTGTCCAAGCCTGAACTCAGCGCACTGTTCCGCAAGGTCGGCCATGACAACTACCGTCCGTGCGGCGACCAGTTGCTGCGCAACTTCCTCAAGGGCCTGACCCTGCGCGTGCGCGGCTGAGTGACCATGCAGCATACGGTTACGCCCGTTGGCATCGTGCATTCCTGTTTCAAGGAAAAGTTCGCCATCCCGCGCCAGCCGCAGCTGGCACCCGCGGCGCGCGGGGTACTGGAGCTGCTGCCGCCATTCGACCAGGGTGATGCGGTGGAAGGCCTCGAGCAGGTCAGCCACGTCTGGTTGCTGTTTCTGTTTCATCAGGCTCTGGAAGACAAGCCACGCCTGAAAGTGCGCCCACCGCGCCTGGGTGGCAACAAGAGCATGGGGGTGTTCGCGACCCGGGCGACCCACCGGCCGAACGGCATCGGTCAGTCGGTAGTGCGGCTGGAAGGTGTGGAACCAGGCCGGCTGCTGCTGTCCGGGATCGACCTGCTCGACGGCACGCCAGTCATCGATATCAAGCCTTATGTGCCCTATGCCGACAGCATCCCGGAAGCCCGCAACCTGATGGCCAGTGCGGCGCCACAGGCAATTGCCGTGCAATGGAGCGACAGCGCCCTGTCGCAGGCCAAGGCACACGCATTGCGCCTTGGCGAGCCGCTGGTGGAGCTGATCGATCAGTGCCTGGCCCAGGACCCCCGACCGGCCTACCAGGTACCAGCGCCGGAGCGGGTTTATGGGGTGAAGTTCTGGGATGTACAGGTCAGGTGGCAGTACCCCCAGGCCGGCACGATTCGCGTACTGGAAGTAACGCTCGACAGCTGAAGCCGGGATTCAGGCAATAAAAAACGCAGGCCGAGGCCTGCGTTTTTTATTGCCGCGTTCGCCCTACTTCTCGACGAATGCGCGCTCGATCAGGTAGTCACCTGGTTCGCGCATACGCGCCGAGATCTTCAGGCCGAAGCTGTCGAGCACTTCGCTGGTCTCGTCGAGCATGCTCGGGCTACCGCAGATCATCGCACGGTCGTTCTGCGGATTGATCGGCGGCAGGCCGATATCGCTGAACAGCTTGCCGCTGCGCATCAGGTCGGTCAGCCGGCCCTGGTTCTCGAACGGCTCACGGGTGACGGTCGGGTAGTAGATCAGCTTGTCGCGTACCGCCTCACCGAAGAACTCGTTCTGCGGCAGGTGCTCGGTAATGAACTCGCGGTAGGCCACTTCGTTCACGTAGCGCACGCCGTGCACCAGGATCACCTTCTCGAAACGCTCGTAGGTTTCCGGGTCCTGGATGACGCTCATGAACGGCGCCAGGCCAGTGCCGGTGCTCAGCAGGTACAGGTGCTTGCCCGGGTTCAGGTCATCGAGCACCAGGGTGCCGGTAGGCTTCTTGCTGATGATGATCTCGTCGCCTTCCTTCAGGTGCTGCAGCTGCGAGGTCAGCGGACCGTCCGGTACCTTGATGCTGAAGAATTCCAGGTGCTCTTCCCAGTTTGGCGACGCGATGGAATAGGCGCGCATGAGCGGACGGCCATTGTCCTGTTGCAGGCCGATCATCACGAACTGACCGTTCTCGAAGCGCAAGCCCGGATCGCGGGTGCACTTGAAGCTGAACAGGGTGTCATTCCAGTGATGCACACTGAGGACACGTTCGTGGTTCATGTTGCTCATCTATGGGGCTCCTGAAGAAAAACGCAGCGCGCAAGACGCGCAGTTGCGCGATAGTTTAGGGGCAGCCACAATATCTGTTAACTGAATTATCAAGATATGTGTTATCGGTTATATCGATATGCGATTTACACTTCGTCAGCTTCAAGTCTTCGTTGCCGTGGCCCAGCATCAAAGCGTCTCGAGGGCCGCCAGTGTGCTGGCGCTGTCACAATCGGCAGCCAGTACCTCGATCACCGAACTCGAGCGGCAATCGAGCTGCCAATTGTTCGACCGTGCCGGCAAGCGCCTGGCCCTCAATGCGCTCGGCCATCAGCTGCTGCCCCAGGCAGTGGCATTGCTCGACCAGGCCAAGGAAATCGAAGACTTGCTCAACGGCAAGACGGGTTTCGGCTCACTGGCGGTCGGCGCCACCCTGACCATTGGCAATTACCTGGCCACCCTGTTGATCGGCAGCTTCATGAAAGTGCACCCGGAAAGCCAAGTGAAGCTGCATGTACAGAACACCGCACATATCGTGCATCAGGTCGCGCAGTACGAAATTGATCTGGGTCTAATCGAAGGTGACTGCAACCACCCGGACCTTGAGGTACAACCCTGGGTCGAAGACGAGCTGGTGGTGTTCTGTGCGCCACAGCACCCGCTGGCCAAGCTGGGACGTGCCGACGTCGAAAGCCTGTCCCATGAAGCCTGGATCTTGCGCGAGCAAGGCTCAGGGACGCGCCTGACCTTCGACCAGGCCATGCGCCACCATCGCGCCAACCTGAACATTCGCCTGGAGCTGGAACACACCGAAGCGATCAAGCGGGCCGTGGAGTCGGGGCTAGGCATCAGCTGCATCTCGCGCATGGCCCTGCGAGACGCGTTCCGCAGAGGCAGCCTGGTGCCCGTGGAAACGCCGGAGCTGGACTTGATGCGCCAGTTCTATTTCATCTGGCACAAACAGAAATACCAGACCACGGCCATGCGAGAGTTTCTGGAGCTGTGCCGCAACTTCACCGCAGGCTTTACCCGAAGTGACGAAATCGTGTTGCCGCCAATCGCTTAAAGCAGGATCACGCCCCAGACCAGCGCGACCATGGTCAGCGCCACCAGCTGCGCGGCACTGCCCATGTCCTTGGCGTTTTTCGACAACGGGTGGCGCTCCAGCGAGATGCGGTCGATGGCCGCCTCCACCGCAGAGTTGAACAGCTCGACGATCAAGCCGAGCAGGCACACCGCGATCATGATTGCCCGCTCGGCACGGCTGACCGGCAACCAGAATGCAATCGGAATCAGCAGGACATTGAGCAGTACCAGCTGGCGGAAGGCGGCTTCACCCTTGAAGGCGGCGCGCAAGCCGTCCAGCGAGTAGCCGGCGGCGTTGAAGATGCGTTTCAGGCCGGTCTGGCCTTTGAATGGCGACATGGGTCTCACTTCACAGATAAAAGGCCAGAAGACTAGTCCGGCAAGGGTCAAAAAAGCGTGAAGGCGCAGGCTGTCAGTTGCTCGCAACCGATTCAAGTTGTTGCAGCAGCAACGCCGCCTGTGTCCGGGTACGTACGCCAAGCTTGCGGAAGATCGCGGTCACATGGGCCTTGATGGTCGCTTCCGACACATTCAGCTCGTAGGCGATCTGCTTGTTCAACAAGCCTTCGCAGACCATGGTCAGCACGCGGAACTGTTGAGGCGTGAGGCTGGCCAGACCCTCGCTGGCGGCTTTGGCCTCAGCGGAAACATCGACTTTCTCGAAGGCCTGGGGTGGCCACCAGACGTCACCGTCGAGCACTTTGCGCACTGCGTCCTGGATGACTTCGAGGCCGCTGGACTTGGGAATGAAACCACTGGCACCGAATTCTCGAGACTTGACCACCACCGCAGCCTCCTCCTGCGCCGAAACCATCACCACCGGGATCTGCGGATACTGGCCGCGCAACAGGACCAGTCCGGAGAAGCCATAGGCACCCGGCATGTTCAGGTCCAGCAGCACCAGGTCCCAATCGGACTTTTCGCTCAGGCGGGTTTCAAGCTCGGCGATGCTCGCCACCTCGACCAGACGCACATCCGCGCCCAGGCCGAGGGTGACAGCCTGGCGCAGCGCGCTACGAAACAGCGGGTGGTCATCGGCTATCAGGATTTCGTAAGTGGCCATCGATCTATGGATCCTGTTCTGTGCCAGGCGCATACGGGAGAGTGATCGCGCCTGGCGGGGAATCGGCGCCAAGGATGCCGAGCACGGCCGGGGGTGGTCAAGCCATTCGCCCTGCCGTCTCGCCCACCCTGGCTGCCAGCTCCGTCATTATGAATCAAACCGGGGCATCTGCCCCTTGGACTATAGGAAGGTATGCAAGCGCTGGTGAATGTCATCCTGATCATCCAGCGGCAGACGGCGCTTGCCACTGAGGTAATGCAGGCTGAACACATCCAGGTAGGCATCCAGGGCCTGGGAGGCCTGGCTGTCGCCGGCCAGGTCCAGGCACATCGCAGCCACTTCCGCCGTACAGAAATGATCGTCGCGCTTGGAGCGACGCAGGCGATAGCGGGACATCTGCTCGGCCTGCAGGCTCAGCACCGGAAAACGATCCAGATACGGGCTCTTGCGAAACATCTTGCGCGCTTCGGTCCAGGTTGCATCGAGCAGGATGAACAATGGGCGCTTGCCTGGCTGGCGTTGAACATCATTGACCACTCGCTCCTGGGCCACGAATTCACCAGGGAAGACGATGTAGGGCTGCCATCGAGGATCGTCGAGCAACGCCAGCAGACCTTCGTCCACCGTGGTGCGCAACCAGCCAAAGGCGGAGGTGTCTTCGATCAGGTCGGCGATCAGCCAGCCGGTATTGGTCGGCTTCAGCGGCTCGGTGTCATGCATCAGCAGGCAAACACCTGAGTCTGCCTGGACCCGGGGCTTCCAGGCACACAGGCAATGGCTCGCGATGACCCTGCAGGCAGGGCACCGCTCAGCTCTTGAACCGCGGGCGATGAACGGTTTGTTGCTGCGCGCCAGGCGTTCGGCACGCAAGCGCGCTACCGCATGGCTCATACTGACAAGCCTCTGCGAAGAATCTGACTGAACACTGGGAAAACTCGGATTGAACAAAGCGCCAGTCTACCAGAGCGGGCGTCATTTGCCGTGCAGCAGGACAGGGTGGCCCTTATAATCCCGTGCTTTGGCAGACAGACATTTGCCTGCAGCGCTGCGCGCTTTTCATGGAACGCCAGCCCTCAGCGCGTGTCGAAGCGCCAGTCATCGAACCAGGAGAGATTCATGCTGCGTCTTATCGTCCCGACCCTGAGCCTGTTGCTCGCACTGCCACTCGCCGCCCAGGCAGCATCAAAGCAGGAGTTCGAGTTGAACAAGGTGCTGCAGAAAGTCGCCAAGGAAAGCAGCGTCGGCACGCCACGCGCCATCAATGAAGACATTCTCGACCAAGGCTACACCGTCGAAGGCAAGGCACTGATCAACCACCTGAGCGTGCGTGCGGAGCACGCGGCGCGGATGCAGGAAAACCCGGGCCAGGTTCGCAGCCAGCTGGGTGACAGCGTATGCCGTAACAGTGGCTTCCGTAACCTGATGTCCAAAGGCGCCGTGATGGTCTACCGCTTCACCGTCTACAAAACCAACCAACCGGTCATGGACCAGGCGTTCGATGCTGCCAGCTGCACGGCCGGCAACAAGAAGAAGTGATCAGGTAACCTGCACACCTTCTGCGCGCTGCGGCTCTTCGTCAGCGCGCATTTCCGCCAGCAGCGCCTGCAGATAGCGAGACTGGCACTCCAGGGTAGCCAACCTGCGGCGACACTCCTCCTCCAGGCTCACATGATGATCCTGGGCGGCATTTTCCAGTTGCTCATAGAGCTCGCGCTCCACCTCGATGACCAGGCGATGCATAGGGTCACCTCCTGTATCAATAACGTTTCGCTTCTTCAGTTAACCAAACTCGCGCCGCCGATGGCCAAGCTCCGACGAATGGCCCGCAGATCCTTTGCTGCACGAAGTGGCGCGAAGGTCTAGATTGATAGAGAAGACCGAAAAAACAACAAGATGGACTGACACCCTGCATCACGGCCTGAAGGCCAACTGCAACGCTCGGGATGCATACTCGAGCCAGCGCAGCCAGCGACACACGCAGTGTCGCGGCCGAGCCCTGCCATCGGCTCGGTCAGAGGTTTTGCTGCAGAAGGAGACGTTGAATGCCTTACCAACCGAATGAGCATCTGTTCAATCACTTCAGGGACAGCGGCATCGACCTGAACAAGATCGACGAACAACTGCAATTGGTCGCGCCCGACAGCCCCAACCTTGCGCTGTACCGTGACATGATGCTGACCGTCTTGCGCATGGCTCATGATGACAGTGACCGTTGGAGCGCCAAGATCACCTTGCAGGCACTTCGCGAACTGGACCATTCTTTCCGCACCTTGCAACGCTACAAGGGACGGCGCAAAGTCACCGTTTTCGGCTCGGCGCGCACCCCACTGGAACATCCGATGTATGCATTGGCGCGCGAGCTTGGAGCTACCCTGGCCCGCTCCGATCTGATGGTCATCACCGGCGCCGGTGGCGGCATCATGGCCGCAGCCCACGAAGGCGCTGGCAGCGACCACAGCCTCGGTTTCAACATCACCCTGCCCTTCGAACAGCATGCCAACCCGACGGTCGACGGGACCGACAAGCTGCTGCCCTTCCACTTCTTTTTCATTCGCAAGCTGTTCTTCGTCAAGGAGGCCGATGGGCTGGTGCTCTGCCCAGGCGGTTTCGGTACCCTCGATGAAGCATTGGAAGTGCTGACGCTGATCCAGACCGGCAAGAGTCCACTGGTGCCCGTAGTACTCCTGGACTCACCGGGTGGCACGTTCTGGCGAGACTGCCTGGACTTCATCAGCCGCCAATTGCAGGAAAACCGCTACATCCTGCCCAGCGACCTGAAGCTGTTGCGCCTGGTGTACAGTGCCGACGAAGCCGTGGAAGAGATCAACCAGTTCTACAGCAACTACCACTCCAGCCGCTGGCTGAAGAACCAGTTCGTGATTCGCATGCACCACCGGCTCAGCGATGCCGCACTGTCTGAAATTCAGGAAGCCTTCGCCGATCTGCGCCTGAGTGGCAAATATCACCAGCAGGCAGACAGTGGCGCGGAGCATGAAGTGGGTAACTTCAGCCATCTCACTCGCCTGACCTTTGCCTTCAATGGCCGTGATCAAGGACGCCTGCGTGAGCTGATCGACTTCATCAATCTGCCGGAGAACTGGGCAAAGCCACAGCCAATGCATACCACGCAGCGGGCACGGGAGGCGTTGAAGGTGAGTTGAGGTACACCGGTGCAGGAGCGGCCTTGTGTCGCGAAAGGGCCGCGTAGCGGCCCCAGGGTTTCAGCGTTGGTGCTGATAGTTTGGGGCCGCTGCGCAGCCCTTTCGCGACACAAGACAGCTCCTACAGGTCATACAAGTCACGGCCGCTGAGCAGGCGGCCGATCATGTCCATGGGAAATCCACGGTACGCGAGGAATCGGGTCTGCTGGCCACGGCTGCGGGGATCATGCGGGTGCTGGCCGGCGAACTTGCGCTGCCAGACCTCCTGTAACCGCTCCGCCCAGTCCACGCCACTGTCGCGCAGTGCCTGGTCGATATCGCCACGGTTCAGGCCACGCTGGCCCAGCTCCTCGCGAATGCGCGCGGGGCCATAGCCGGCATTGGAACGGTATCGAATGAAACTCTCGAGATAGCGGGCTTCACTGAGCAGCCCCTCTTCGGCGAGCCGATCGAGCTCAGGCTCGATCAGTTCATCCGTAGCGCCTCGCTGACGCAGTTTGCGCGTCAGCTCTACGCGACCGTGCTCGCGGCGCGCGAGCAGGTCCATGGCTGTCCGCCGGACGGCGACGGGGGTGTCGAGTACGACGGACATACAGGTGCTCTACAAACGCTGATCAATAACCGGCGTCGGCATCAGCCATGTCGTCGGCATCGGCTTCGACAGCAGCGGCCTTGCCTTCGGCAGCAACAACACCCGAGGTGAGCAGCTTCTCGCGGATCTGCTTCTCGATCTCGCTACCAATAGCCGGGTTCTCATGCAGGTACTTGGCGGCGTTGGCTTTGCCCTGGCCAATCTTGTTGCCCTGATAGCTGTACCAGGCACCGGATTTCTCCACCAGCCCCTGAGAAACACCCAGGTCAATGATTTCGCCGTTACGGTAGATACCCTTGCCGTAAAGGATCTGGAATTCGGCCTGGCGGAACGGTGGCGAGACCTTGTTCTTGACGATCTTGACGCGGGTTTCGCTGCCGACCACTTCGTCGCCTTCCTTGACCGCGCCGGTACGACGAATGTCCAGGCGCACCGAGGCGTAGAACTTCAGGGCGTTACCACCGGTGGTGGTTTCCGGGCTGCCGAACATCACGCCGATCTTCATACGGATCTGGTTGATGAAGATGACCAGGCAGTTGGCGTTCTTGATGTTACCGGTGATCTTGCGCAGCGCCTGGGACATCAGGCGGGCCTGCAGGCCGACGTGCATGTCGCCCATCTCGCCTTCGATTTCGGCCTTCGGCACCAGCGCGGCCACGGAGTCGACGATGATCACGTCAACCGCGTTGGAGCGCACCAGCATGTCGGTGATTTCCAGGGCCTGTTCACCGGTGTCCGGCTGCGAGACCAGCAGGTCGTCGACATTGACGCCCAGCTTGCCGGCGTATTCAGGGTCGAGTGCGTGCTCGGCGTCGACGAAGGCGCAGGTGGCGCCGTTTTTCTGGGCTTCGGCGATGACCGACAGAGTCAGGGTGGTCTTGCCCGACGACTCCGGACCGTAGATCTCGACGATACGGCCTTTTGGCAGGCCACCGATGCCGAGCGCGATGTCCAGGCCCAGCGAGCCGGTGGAGATAGCCGGGATACCCTGACGCTCGTGGTCGCCCATGCGCATGACAGCGCCTTTGCCGAATTGGCGTTCGATCTGACCCAGGGCCGCAGCCAAGGCGCGCTTCTTGTTGTCGTCCATTGAAATCCTCACGTGTTCGACTTGGCCCTGACGGCCGGAATACCTGTATAAGTAGCCAGTATTATTCCACAGGCAAGCGTTTGAGCAAACCCCTGTCGTCGAATTACTCCGCACCAAGCTGTAACAAGCCGTCTAGCGCGGCGATCACCGTCTGTCGGCGCACGCTTTCGCGATCACCGTCGAAGTGGCGACGCTCACTGAACACACGATCGCCGTCGGCCCAGGCAAGCCACACGGTGCCTACCGGTTTGGCGGCCGATCCACCGTCGGGGCCAGCGATGCCGCTGACGGCCACCGCAAAACGCGCACCGCTGGCGGCCCGGGCACCACGAACCATGGCCTCGACCACTTCCTGGCTGACAGCGCCGACTTGGGTGAACAGCGCCTGTGGCACGTTCAACTGCCGGGTTTTCTGGCTATTGGAGTAAGTGACGTAACCGGCCTCGAACCAGGCCGAACTGCCGGACACACGCGTGATTGCCTCGGCGATGCCGCCGCCGGTGCAGGATTCGGCGGTGGTCACCTGGGCATTGAAGCGGCGCAGGTGCTCGCCCAGGCGGGTGGAAAGAACAGTGATCGGGTCCATGACAGGCTCCAGGCAGAAACTGTCAAATACCCTATCAGGAGCCGGAAGGCATTACCCGACTTTCAGACTTTCCCGAGCGATTGCGCTGAACGCCCGTTCGTCCTGGCGCCCCAGCCGCGGCAATCCGTCGGGCCATTCGCTTGACCAATCGAGCGCGTCGAGTTGACGCATGTCCTCGATGGCCGAGCGCCACCAGATTGCCTTGCAGGCGCGTTGATACTCGTTGCCGCCGATGGCGCTGCCATACAACATCTTGCGACCGACGCCGCGCAATTCGGGCGGTACGCGCTTGAGCTGCCATTTCGCCGCAAGCCGTCCCAGCCAGTTAGGCACTGCCCGCTGCATCGGCACCTTGAGCGCTTGCTGACACATGCGCGGCTCAAAGCGGTCGCCACAGCGCCGGAAGAAAATTTCCAGAATGGCGTGGATGTACTGCTTCGTCGCGAAGTAATGGCTGATCACGCCACGCGCTTGATTGATAGGCGTGCCGTGCAATTCGAACGAGAAGGCAATCTGTTCGATGGTGTGCAGGGACGATGCGTGCACGGTCCAGGCGTCGATGCGCTCAATGGCCCGCTTGGCAATCGCGGCGTTTTCGCGGGCAAAGCCCAAGACACCACTGTTGCAAAGCTTCAGGTCGTTGGCCGGCGCATCGCCGGACAACGCCAGGCTTCGGGTAAAGCCTGCATAGTAGGCACTCTGCGATGCCTCGGCCCAGCTCATCTCGACTTCATCCACAAGGAAATGCTCAGCGTCCACCTGCCGGAAAAGCTTGTTCGGTGCTTCTAGGAATACTGTGTCGGTATCGATGAAGACGGTCTTCTCGGCCCAACCGGAGGCATGGGCGATGGCACAGGCCTTGCGCCGATGGATATAGCCGCCAGTGCCAGTCCACTCTTCGAGCAACTGCGCATCCAGCGCCACCACTTCTACGGGCCACCCCTCGAAAGCTTGCGGTTGATCGGTCAGCACCCGGATCACGGGCAACTCGCCCGGCTTGCTGCGGGCTATCGCGGTAAGAATGCTGAACTTGGCTTCAAGCTGATAGATGCGGCGCTGGCCATAAAGTAGGTAGATCAGTTGCTGCTTAACGAAGGGAATGCTGCTTGGCACGTTCATTACACATCTGCTGGAGCGGGCTCGCCGAGGGGCAGCATTGTACTGGAGGACCTGATGCATCACCACAGATGCCCGCCGCACGGCGCTGTGCCGGCGCCTGCATCTGTGTGAAAAAGCCTGTACCATTGCCGGTTTCAAAATTGCCAACCAGATGACCGCTGTAAGGCCCTGAATGTCTGATCTTTCCGCACACACACCAATGATGCAGCAGTACTGGAAGCTGAAGAACCAGCACCCGGACCAGCTGATGTTCTACCGCATGGGCGACTTCTACGAAATCTTCTACGAAGATGCGAAAAAAGCCGCAAAACTGCTGGATATCACCCTGACCGCGCGCGGTCAGTCGGCCGGCCAGTCGATTCCCATGTGCGGAATTCCATTCCATTCGCTCGAGGGCTACCTGGCCAAGCTGGTCAAGCTTGGCGAGTCGGTGGTGATCTGCGAACAGATTGGCGACCCTGCCACCAGCAAAGGCCCGGTCGAACGCCAGGTGGTGCGAATCATCACGCCTGGCACGGTCAGTGACGAGGCGCTGCTGGACGAACGCCGCGACAATCTGATCGCCGCGCTGCTGGGCGACGAGCGCCTGTTCGGCCTGGCGGTGCTGGACATCACCAGCGGCAACTTCAGCGTTCAGGAGATCAAGGGCTGGGAGAACCTGCTGGCCGAGCTCGAACGCCTCAACCCGGTCGAGCTGCTGATTCCCGATGACTGGCCTCGCGACCTGCCCGCCGAGAAACGGCCGGGCGCACGTCGGCGCGCGCCCTGGGACTTCGACCGCGACTCGGCGCGCAAAGCCCTGTGCCAGCAATTCGCGACCAAGGACCTCAAAGGCTTCGGCTGCGACAAGCTGACCCTGGCCATCGGTGCTGCCGGCTGTCTGCTGACCTACGCCAAGGAAACCCAGCGCACCGCCCTGCCCCACCTGCGCAGCCTGCGTCACGAACGTCTCGATGACACGGTGATCCTCGACGGCGCCAGCCGCCGCAACCTGGAGCTGGACATCAACCTGGCGGGCGGCCGGGACAACACCTTGCAGTCGGTACTCGATCGCTGCCAGACCGCCATGGCCAGTCGCCTGCTGACGCGCTGGCTGAACCGCCCGCTGCGCGACCTCAAGGTGCTGCAGGCACGCCAGGATTCGATCCGTTGCCTGCTCGATGGCTACCGCTTCGAGAAACTGCAGCCGCAGCTCAAGGAAATCGGCGACATCGAGCGGATCCTTGCCCGTATCGGCCTGCGCAATGCCCGCCCGCGTGACCTGGCGCGCCTGCGCGATGCCCTCGGTGCCCTGCCTGAGCTGCAGAACGCCATGGCCGAGCTCGAGGCCCCGCACCTGGCCCGCCTGGCTGCCATCACCGGCACCTACCCCGAGCTGGCCAGCCTGCTGGCGCGGGCGGTCATCGACAACCCGCCGGCGGTGATTCGCGATGGCGGCGTGCTCAAGGCCGGCTACGACAACGAGCTGGACGACTTGCTGGCGATCAGCGAGAACGCCGGCCAGTTCCTGATCGACCTGGAAGCGCGCGAGAAGGCCCGCACCGGCCTTGCCAACCTGAAGGTCGGCTACAACCGTGTGCACGGCTACTTCATCGAGCTGCCCACCAAGCAGGCCGAACAGGCGCCAGGCGACTACATTCGGCGGCAGACGCTCAAGGGTGCCGAGCGCTTCATCACCCCTGAACTCAAAGCGTTCGAGGACAAGGCCCTGTCGGCCAAAAGCCGCGCCCTTGCCCGCGAAAAGATGCTCTATGACGCGCTGCTGGAAACCCTCATCAGCCACCTCGCACCGCTGCAGGACAGCGCCGCGGCGCTGGCTGAACTGGATGTGCTGAGCAACCTTGCCGAGCGTGCGCTGAACCTCGACCTGAACTGCCCACGCTTCGTCGACGAGCCCTGCCTGCGCATCGACCAGGGCCGCCACCCGGTCGTCGAGCAGGTACTGACCACGCCGTTCGTGGCCAACGACCTGAGCCTGGACAACAGCACGCGGATGCTGATCATCACCGGCCCGAACATGGGCGGTAAATCCACTTATATGCGCCAGACCGCACTGATCGTGCTGATGGCCCATATCGGCAGCTTCGTACCGGCCGCCAGCTGCGAGCTGTCGCTGGTCGACCGCATCTTCACCCGCATCGGCTCCAGCGACGACCTGGCGGGCGGGCGCTCGACCTTCATGGTCGAAATGAGCGAAACCGCCAACATCCTGCACAACGCCACCGACCGCAGCCTGGTGCTGATGGACGAAGTCGGCCGGGGCACCAGTACCTTCGATGGCCTGTCGCTGGCCTGGGCTGCAGCCGAGCGCCTGGCGCAATTACGCGCCTACACCTTGTTCGCCACCCATTACTTCGAGCTCACCGTTCTGCCGGACAACGAACCCCTGGTGGCCAACGTGCACCTCAACGCTACGGAGCACAACGAGCGCATCGTATTCCTGCACCATGTCCTGCCTGGCCCGGCCAGCCAGAGCTACGGTCTGGCAGTGGCGCAACTGGCAGGCGTACCATCGCCGGTGATCCAGCGCGCGCGTGAGCACCTGGGCCGCCTGGAAACCAGCAGCCTGCCGCATGAACTGCCAGTCGCCAGAAAAGCCAAGGGCGAGACGCAAGCACCGCACCAGAGCGACCTGTTCGCCAGTCTGCCTCACCCGGCCATCGAGAAGCTGGGCAAGCTGGACCTGGACGACATGACCCCGCGTCAAGCTATCGAAACGCTATATCAACTAAAAAACCTGTTATAACGGCGCCCACAACAAGCTGGTAGAATCCGCCGCGGTTTGCTGGTGCTGCAGGTTATTAGCCTGGCCTGCAGCCATGTACCCGTAAACCGCGCGGCCCTGAGAGGAAGGGCCGCCGCCGTCGCCTGAGGAGAAAACTAGAAATGACCTTCGTCGTCACCGACAACTGCATCAAATGCAAATACACCGACTGCGTGGAAGTCTGTCCGGTGGACTGCTTCTACGAAGGCCCGAACTTCCTGGTGATTCACCCGGACGAGTGCATCGACTGTGCACTGTGCGAGCCTGAGTGCCCGGCCCAGGCGATTTTCTCGGAAGACGAAGTGCCTGCAGGCATGGAAAACTTCATCGAGCTCAACGCCGAGCTGGCGGAGATCTGGCCGAACATCACCGAACGCAAGGATGCCCTGCCTGACGCTGAAGAGTGGGATGGCAAGCCAGGCAAGATTGCCGATCTGGAGCGCTGATAGCTCCAGGTACGAAAAAGGCCCGCAATGGGCCTTTTTTCATTTTTCGCAGGCAAAAAAAGGGGCGGTTTGACCCGCCCACATTTTTTCCGTAGTCCCTGCTTGTCCCAGACATCATCCTGATGAATCGCGTCTTGCGATGTCCTTGGCCTTCGTCCTGAAAGCCTGTGCATGTCCGTGTGCACAGTTCGAATACTAATGACTTCCGCAGAGCAGGCAACCGCGATACCTCACAGGAAATTACAAGGGACACATTTCCACATATCTATAAATTTCATTATTTTCAATAAGTTGCGAATTTCAAGGATATGAAAACGACAATGATTTACTGCTATTTGCGCGAATGGCTTACAACAAACGTAAGCAATGACTTACACGCAATGCCTCAGCGCTAGCGCGTTTCACAGTATTCATGCCCAGCGCAAACTCGAAATCACTGAAGCAGGCGTACAGGAAAGGCACAAACGAAAACGCCCCGAGGTCATCGGGGCGCTTTGCATTCACTGCCTGGATATTTACTGGAACAGCGACTCGCTGGACAGGCCATTCTTTTCGAGAATCTCACGCAGGCGCTTGAGCCCCTCTACCTGGATCTGGCGCACACGTTCGCGGGTCAGGCCAATTTCCAGACCTACGTCTTCCAGCGTACTGCTCTCATGTCCGCGCAGGCCGAAGCGACGCACTACCACTTCGCGCTGCTTGTCGGTCAGCTCACCCAGCCATTGGTCGATGCTCTGCGACAGGTCGTCGTCTTGCAGCAGCTCGCAGGGGTCGGTCGGGCGATCGTCGGTCAGGGTATCGAGCAGGGTCTTGTCGGAATCAGGCCCTAGCGAAACATCTACCGAAGAAACTCGCTCGTTGAGGCCGAGCATGCGCTTGACCTCGGCAACTGGCTTCTCCAGCAAGGTCGCGATTTCTTCCGGCGAAGGTTCGTGGTCGAGCTTCTGAGTCAGCTCCCGCGCGGCGCGCAGGTAGACGTTGAGCTCCTTGACCACGTGGATCGGCAGGCGAATGGTGCGGGTCTGGTTCATGATCGCCCGCTCGATGGTCTGGCGAATCCACCAGGTCGCATAGGTCGAGAAACGGAAACCGCGCTCCGGGTCGAACTTCTCCACGGCACGGATCAGCCCAAGGTTGCCCTCCTCGATCAGGTCGAGCAGCGACAGGCCGCGATTGACGTAACGACGGGCAATTTTCACAACCAGGCGCAGGTTGCTTTCGATCATGCGCTTGCGGCCAGCGGGATCGCCCTTTTGCGACAAGCGCGCAAAGTGCACTTCCTCTTCCGGCGAAAGCAGTGGCGAGAAGCCGATCTCGTTGAGATACAGCTGGGTGGCATCGAGCGCCCGGCTGTAATCGATATATTTATGCTGTTTGAGCGAAGAGCCTGATTTGGCCCTGGTCCGAACCGAAGGTACAGCAGGTTCGTCTGACACCACATCCGTTTCCAAAACGATACCCGTCTCCATGAGGAGGACGTCATCGTCGATGTCAAACTCCGGCGCTTCTTTACTGAGAGCCATTGTTATAGTCCTTTGCTGAGTTCGAACTCAGACTCGAGCGGCGCCTGTATCCCTGGCAACGCTGGAGCCTGTCCCCTCTACATCACAGGAACAGGCCGGGTACAACAGTCAACGACGTGGCAGGAACTGGAGTGGATCGACGGGTTTGCCCTGGCGGCGAATCTCGAAATGCAGCTTCACCCGATCAGTGCCCGTAGACCCCATTTCAGCAATCGACTGCCCTGCCTTGACCTGCTGCCCCTCCCGAACCAACAACCTGCGGTTATGACCGTAGGCACTGACGTAGGTATCGCTGTGCTTGATGATGATCAGCTCGCCGTAGCCCCTCAAACCACTCCCGGCGTAGACCACCGCACCATCAGACGCAGCAAAAACAGGCTGTCCCAAATCACCGGCGATATCAATGCCTTTATTCAAACTACCGTTTGAAGCGAATTTACCAATCAGCACGCCATTGGCAGGCCAGGTCCAACCCCCTACGGCGCGCTCTGCGGCGGGCACCGGGGTAACTACCGGAGTAGGCGTGGTGGGCGTTGTTGGCGTCGGTTTTCCGTCGCTGGCGGGCGGGGTGATAGGCGCAGTAACAGGCCGACGAATGACGGTGGTCTTGCTCGACGAGGACGGGCTGGACACCACTGTGGTGCTACCGGTCGACGTGCTGTTGAAGCGGATCGGCTGGCCTGGACGGATCGTATAGGGCGCACTGATACCATTGCGTGCGGCCAGCTCCTTGTAATCCCAGCCATAGCGGAAGGCGATGGAGAACAAGGTATCGCCGGGCTTGACGATGTACTGGCCTGAGGTCACGGTTGGCCGCTTGGGCGCCGCATTGCTGTTACTGCGGTCGACCACACGTGCACCGCTCGAGCCGGTGCTGGAGCAACCTGTCAGCAGTGTGCCGATGGCCAGAGCAATCGCCAGAAGCTTGAAACCCGATTGATCCCTGCGCTGCAGAATGACTGTGTGCCCCACCCGCGCTCCCCTCATGGTGCCGAAAAATGAACGACAGAAATGCAATAATGTTGCAATTATAACCGAGCACACCGTTCATGTGAGAACGGCCGTGAAGGCCCGACCAGCTCTCCGGCATCGGGATCCTCGCCAGATAGACAGGGCGAAACGGCAAGAATTCTTCGCCGCTTGAAATAATCCGCCCGGGTCAGGCCAGCGGACCATTGAGCAAAGGCACGAAGCGCACTGCGCCCAGAACCCGCCGCGAGAAGCCCTGCTCTTCACGCACGATCAGCATCAGTTGTTGCACCTCGCCAGCCGGGCCCACCGGAATTACCATGCGACCGCCTGGGGCCAGCTGGTCGAGCAACGCCTGTGGCACTTGCGCAGCCACCGCAGTGACGATGATGCCATTGTAGGGCGCCAGCGCCTGCCAGCCGTCGCAACCATCGCCCCAGCGAAACACCACGTTGCGCAAGTTCAGCTCGAGCAGACGCTCCTTGGCCCGGTCCTGAAGGACCTTGATCCGTTCGACCGAGAAGACGCGCTCGACCAACTGGGCCAGGATAGCGGTCTGGTAGCCGGAGCCGGTGCCAATCTCCAGCACCTTGTCCAGCGGCCCCGCCTCCAGCAGCAGCTCGCTCATGTGCGCGACCATGAACGGCTGGGAGATGGTCTGGTTGTGTCCGATCGGCAATGCGGTGTCTTCGTAGGCGCGATGGGCCAGCGCCTCGTCGACGAACAGGTGGCGCGGGGTGCGGCGGATGGCATCGAGCACCTTGGGGTTGGAAACCCCCTCCTCGCTCAGGCGCTGGATCAGACGCTCCCGGGTGCGCTGGGAGGTCATGCCGATACCCCGGCGCTGCAGATCGTCCTGTTCGCGCATCAGAGCAGGCCCTCCAGCCAACCGTCGAGCTGCTCGAAGGCATCATTGAAGGTGCGATCCAGCTGCAGTGGAGTGATCGACACGTAACCTTGCATCACCGCATGGAAGTCGGTGCCCGGTCCGCCGTCCTCGGCATCCCCGGCCACGGCAATCCAGTACCCTTCCTTGCCGCGCGGGTTGACCACCTTGGTCGGCGCAGCCGCCCGCGCCCGGTGACCGAGGCGGGTGAGCTGGATGCCCCGGATGTGCTCAAGCGGCAAGTTGGGAATGTTGACGTTGAGCACGGTGCGCGGTGGCAGCTCCAGGCGCGACTGCGCCTCCACCAGGCGACGGGCGATGAAGGCCGCGGTCGGGAGGTTGTCGGGCAGGCGCGACAACAGCGAGAACGCCAGCGACGTGCCACCGAGAAAACGGCCTTCCAGCGCGGCAGCGACCGTGCCGGAATAGATCACGTCATCACCCAGGTTGGCGCCCAGGTTGATGCCCGAGACGACCATGTCCGGGGCTTCCGGCAACAAGCCGTTCAACCCCAGGTGCACACAGTCGGTGGGCGTGCCATTGAGGCTGATGAAGCCGTTGGCCAAGGTCTGCGGGTGCAGTGGCCGGTCCAGCGTCAGCGAACTGCCGGCGCCGCTCTTGTCTTGATCCGGGGCGATCACCACGCACTCGGCATAATCCGCCAGCGCACCGTGAAGTGCGGCGAGGCCTGGTGCCGTAACACCGTCGTCATTCGAAATCAGAATACGCATGGGCTGTCCGTCTGCCCTGCCGGCACCAGATCGACAAGTTCGCGCACCACCACGGTGGCGAAGCATCCGGCCGGAAGGACGAATTCCAGTTGCAGGATATCAGGCTCGGGATAATGCCACGTAAGGCCGCCAATAGGGAGCCGCAGGATTCGCCGTTCGTGACTCATGCCCGCATTGGCCAGCCATTGGCACAGTGCCGGATGCTGCTCGGCGATCGCCGATTCCAGCACCGACGTGGCGCCATTCGCGGGCGAAGACCCTTCGCCCCACATCGGGCCGGTCGGGTGCAAGTCGAGAATGGCCAGACGTGGATCGGAGCATTCCTGCTCGCCTGCGGGGAAGAAACTGCGGCTATCAGTGAAGGCCAGCAGGTCGCCGACCTGGGCATGCTGCCAGCTGCCATCGGCAACACGCGCCGCCAGCACCTGGTTGAAGACATAGCTGCGTGCCGCCGAAAGCAGCCGCGAGCGCACGTTGCGCTGCTCTGGCAGGGCCTTGCGCGCAGCCCAGTCCTGGGCGTCATGGACGTTGCCGCCGCCATGGCCGAAACGCTGGCTGCCGAAATAGTTCGGCACGCCGTGTTGCTTGAGCAGCGCCAGCCGGGCATCCAGGGCCTGGCGGTCAGCCGCCAGTGCAGTCAGGCGAAGGGTAAAACCGTTAGCCGAATGGGCACCGCGTTGCAGCTTGCGCTGGTGGCGTACCTGCTTGAGTACGCGCAGGGTCTCGTCCTCGGCACGCGACACGTCGGGGTCGGCCTTGCCAGGCAGATGCAGACTGAACCACTGGCGGGTCAGGGCCTGGCGGTCCTTGAGGCCGGCATAGCTGATCGAGCGCACCGGCACGCCAGCGGCACGGGCCAGGCGACGCGCGGCTTCTTCGGTATTCAGGTCGCGCTTCTCGACCCACAGCCACAGGTGCTCGCCCTGGCCGGACAACGGGATATCGAGCACCTCGTCGACCTGGAAGTCTTCCGCCACAGCCTTGAGCACCGCAGTGCCAAGGGATTCACCCGATGCGCGCGGGCCCAGCAGTTCCTGTTCGGTCATGCTGGCAGCAGCAGGGCGACCGAATGCACGGCGATGCCCTCCTCGCGCCCGGTGAAACCAAGCTTCTCGGTAGTGGTGGCCTTGACGTTGACCTGGTCGAGTTCGACCTGCAGGTCGTCGGCGATCAGTTGGCGCATGGTTTCGATATGCGGGGCCATCTTCGGCGCCTGGGCGACGATGGTGGCGTCGACGTTGCCGATCTTCCAGCCCTTGGCCATGACGATGCCGACCACATGACGCAGCAGTGCGCGGCTGTCGGCGCCCTTGAACTGCGGGTCGGTGTCAGGAAAATGCTTGCCGATGTCGCCCAGCGCCGCAGCGCCGAGCAAGGCATCGCTCAGGGCGTGCAGCAGCACGTCGCCGTCGGAATGGGCCAGGAGGCCGTATTTGTGGGGGATACGCACCCCACCCAGGGTAATGAAATCACCGTCGCAGAAACGGTGCACATCGTAGCCGTGGCCAATACGCATAGAAAAACGCCCTGATTGAGTCAGGGCGTGATTCTACCTGCTTTATGCTGTATTGGGGCTGCTTCGCAGCCTATCGCCGGCAAGCCGGCTCCCACACCGAGCGTGGTGTTACAGGCGACCCAACGCCATCGCATGATGGCGCAGGTGTTCGTCGATGAAGCTGGCGATGAAGTAGTAGCTGTGGTCGTAGCCAGGCTGCAGGCGCAGGGTCAGCTCATGTCCCCCCCTGCGTGCCGCCTGCTCCAGCGCTTCGGGCTTGAGCTGCTTCTCGAGGAAGTCGTCACGATCCCCCTGGTCCACCAGCAATGGCGGGCACTCGCCGGACGGGGTTTCGGCCAGCAGCACGCTGGCATCCCACTCGCGCCAGCGGGTACGGTCTTCACCCAGGTAACGGCTGAGCGCCTTCTCGCCCCACGGGCAGTCCATGGGGTTGCTGATAGGCGAGAACGCCGATATCGAGCGGTAGCGCCCCGGGTTGCGCAAGGCGCACACCAGCGCGCCGTGCCCGCCCATGGAGTGGCCGCTGATACTGCGCTGAGCCGACGCCGGGAAGTGCGCTTCGATCAGTGCTGGCAGCTCCTGCACCACATAGTCATGCATGCGGTAGTGCTGGGCCCAGGGCTGCTGGGTGGCATTGAGATAGAAGCCCGCGCCCAGGCCGAAGTCCCAGGCTCCGTCCGGGTCGCCCGGCACCTGCTCACCCCGCGGGCTGGTGTCGGGGGCGACGATGATCAGGCCAAGCTCTGCGGCCAGACGGTGGGCGCCGGCCTTCTGCATGAAGTTCTCGTCGGTACAGGTCAGGCCGCTCAGCCAGTACAGCACCGGCAGCTTTTCGCCCTGTTCGGCCTGCGGCGGCAGGTAGACGGCGAACACCATGTCGCACCCCAGCACCTTGGAGTGATGCCGGTAACGCTTGTGCCAGCCGCCGAAGCTCTTCTGGCAGGAAATGTTATCCAGGCTCATGACGGACCTCAGAAGTGGATGACGCTGCGGATGCTCTTGCCTTCGTGCATCAGGTCGAAGGCCTTGTTGATGTCCTCCAGGCCCATGGTGTGGGTGATGAAGGTATCCAGCGGGATCTCGCCCTTCTCGGACATTTCAACGTAGCTTGGCAGCTCGCTGCGGCCGCGCACGCCACCGAATGCCGAACCGCGCCAGACGCGGCCGGTCACCAACTGGAACGGGCGCGTGGCGATTTCCTGGCCGGCACCGGCGACGCCGATGATCACCGACTCGCCCCAGCCCTTGTGGCAGCATTCCAGTGCCGCGCGCATCAGTTGCACGTTGCCGATGCACTCGAAGGAGAAGTCCACGCCACCGTCGGTGAGGTCGACGATCACTTCCTGGATCGGACGGTCGTAGTCTTTCGGGTTGATGCAGTCGGTAGCGCCCAGCTGGCGAGCGATCTCGAACTTGGCCGGGTTGATGTCGATGGCGATGATGCGCGAGGCCTTGGCCTTGACCGCGCCGATCACGGCCGACAGGCCGATGCCACCCAGGCCGAAGATGGCCACGGTGTCACCCGGCTTGACCTTGGCCGTATTCAACACGGCACCGATGCCGGTGGTAACGCCGCATCCGAGCAGGCAGACCTTCTCCAGCGGGGCTTCCTTCTGGATCTTGGCCACGGAGATTTCCGGCAGTACGGTGTACTCGGAGAAGGTCGAAGTGCCCATGTAGTGGAACAGTTGCTGACCCTTGTAGGAGAAGCGCGTGGTGCCATCGGGCATCAGGCCCTTGCCCTGGGTGGCACGAATGGCCTGGCACAGGTTGGTCTTGCCGGAGCGGCAGAACTTGCACTGGCCGCATTCGGGGGTGTAGAGCGGGATCACGTGGTCACCGACCGCCACCGAAGTGACGCCCTCGCCCACCGCCTCGACGATCGCGCCACCTTCATGACCGAGGATCGACGGGAAGATACCTTCAGGGTCTGCGCCGGACAGAGTATAGGCATCGGTATGGCAGACACCGCTGGCTACAACGCGCAGCAGCACCTCGCCAGCCTTCGGCATGGCCACGTCCACTTCGACGATTTCCAGGGGTTTCTTGGCCTCGAAGGCAACGGCAGCACGGGACTTGATCATGGGGATCTCCAGGCAGGGGTTTGATTCAGTCCTGCAGTGTAATTCATGCTGATTTGATGAATAATCCTGGCCAAGACAAAACATTATTGCCCTGCAGGGATAATCAATGAGCAGTCGCTGGGAAGGGATCGACGAGTTCGTCGCCGTGGCCGAGTCCGGCCAGTTCACGGCGGCGGCCGAGCGCCTGGGTGTGTCGTCCTCGCATATCAGCCGGCAGATCGCTCGCCTGGAAGAGCGCCTGCAGACGCGATTGCTGTACCGCAGTACCCGTCGCGTGACGCTGAGTGAAGCCGGGCAGACCTTCCTGCAACATTGCCAGCGCCTGCAGGATGGTCGTGAGGAGGCTCTGCGTGCCATGGGCGACCTGGCCAGCGAACCGAAGGGGCTGCTGCGCATGACCTGCGCCGTGGCCTACGGCGAGCGCTTCATCGTGCCCTTGGTGACTCGCTTCATGGCGCTGTATCCGCAACTGCGGGTCGAGGTGGAACTGAGCAACCGCACCCTGGACCTGCTGCACGAAGGCATGGACCTGGCCATCCGCCTGGGACGGCTCGCCGACTCCCGGCTGGTGGCTACCCGCCTGGCGCCGCGGCGCATGTACCTGTGCGCCTCGCCTGCATACCTGGAGCGATATGGCCGGCCACACAGCCTGTCGGAGTTGGCCAGGCACAACTGCCTGGTGGGGAGCTCCGACCTGTGGGCACTGCAGCAGGATGGCCGTGAGATCAGCCAGCGGGTGCAGGGCAACTGGCGTTGCAACAGCGGGCAGGCCGTATTGGATGCGGCGTTGCAGGGGATGGGGCTGTGCCAGTTGCCGGACTACTACGTCCTCGAGCATCTGAACAGCGGTGCACTGGTCTCGCTGCTGGAGGGGCATCAGCCGCCGAACACGGCGGTGTGGGCGTTGTATCCGCAGCAACGGCACCTGTCGCCCAAGGTGCGGCGGCTGGTGGATTATCTGAAGGAAGGGCTGGCGGGGTTGCCGGAGTATCGGGGGGCTGATGATCTGCCGGGTCCGCTTCGCGGGCCCGGCAACGTCAACGACGCCCAGCCCAACGCTGGCGCAGCCACTCCAGGTCTTCCGGCCGGGTCACCTTGATATTGTCGCTGCGCCCTTCGATCAACCGCGGCGCCTGCCCGGACCATTCGATGGCAGAGGCCTCGTCGGTCACCACCACATCGGACACCAGGCACTCGGCCAGGGCCCGGTGCAAGGCACCCAGGCGGAACATCTGTGGCGTATAGGCCTGCCAGATGGTGCTGCGATCCACGGTGGCGCTGACACGCCCCTTGGCATCGGCACGCTTGAGCGTATCGCGGGCAGGCACTGCCAAGAGACCGCCCACCGAATCGTCAGCCAGTTCCGACAACAAACGGTCAAGATCCGTGCGCGCCAGGTTCGGCCGCGCCGCATCGTGAACCAGCACCCAGTCGCTGTCCGCTGCGCCCTGGGCATGCAGCAGCAGCAAGGCATTCAACACCGAATCGGCGCGCTCACGACCACCCGAGGCACGCTGGATGCGTGGATCGCTGGCGCAGCGCAGGCCCGGCCAATAAGGGTCGTCTTCAGCAATGCTGACCACCAGGCCCTTGAGCGTGGGATGGCCAAGAAAACAGTCGAGGCTGTGCTCGAGAATCGTCTGCCCGGCCAACTCCAGGTATTGCTTGGGGCGGTCGGCAGCCATGCGGGCACCTACACCCGCGGCGGGAATCACAGCCCAGAAGGCCGGTAGCGTTTCATTCATTTTTGCGGCAGCTGGAAGAGGGTTTCACCCTCTTTGACCATTCCCAATTCATGACGAGCCCGTTCTTCCACGGTCTCCATACCTTTCTTCAGCTCCAGCACCTCGGCGTCGAGCACGCGGTTACGCTCCAGCAGCCGCTCGTTCTCGGCGTGCTGCTCGTCGATCTGCTGCTTGAGCTCTGCCACTTGCGCCAGGCTGCCATTGCCCACCCAGAGGCGGTACTGCAGGCCACCGAGCAGCAGAAGCAGGAGCAGGAACAACCAATAGGGACTGCGCATCAAGGTATCCAGGTTAAAAAGACCGCCTCACCGGGGCAGGTCTCAAATAGCACGAAGCCTGGCCGAGGCCAGGCTTCGTTCGACAGAAACCCGCTTGAAGCGTCGGAAATTTCAGTTCGAAAGTTCCGACAGCCTCGGCTGCTGTCTTTTTACCATCTCTTGCTTAGCCGCGAAACTCGGCACGACCACGGTAAACCGCTTTGGCGCCCAGTTGCTCTTCGATGCGCAGCAGCTGGTTGTACTTGGAAACGCGGTCGGAACGGCACAGCGAGCCAGTCTTGATCTGGCCAGCAGCAGTACCCACGGCCAGGTCGGCAATGGTCGAGTCTTCGGTTTCACCGGAACGGTGCGAGATCACCGCGGTGTAGCCGGCAGCCTTGGCCATCTGGATGGCTTCCAGGGTTTCGGTCAGCGAGCCGATCTGGTTGAACTTGATCAGGATCGAGTTACCGATGCCCTTCTCGATGCCTTCCTTGAGGATCTTGGTGTTGGTCACGAACAGGTCGTCACCGACCAGCTGCACCTTTTCACCGATCTTGTCGGTCAGGATCTTCCAGCCAGCCCAGTCGGACTCGTCCAGGCCGTCTTCGATCGAGATGATCGGGAAGCGCTCGGTCAGGCCTTTCAGGTAGTCGGCGAAGCCTTCGGCGTCGAACGACTTGCCTTCACCGGACAGGTTGTACTTGCCGTCTTCGTAGAATTCGGAAGCCGCGCAGTCCAGGGCCAGGGTCACGTCGGTGCCCAGCTTGTAGCCGGCTTTTTCGACGGCTTCGGCGATGGCGCCCAGGGCGTCTTCGTTGGAAGCCAGGTTCGGTGCGAAGCCACCTTCGTCACCCACTGCGGTGTTCAGGCCACGGGCCTTGAGCACGGCTTTGAGGTGATGGAAGATTTCGGTGCCCATGCGCAGGCCGTCGGAGAAGGTCTTGGCGCCAACCGGCTGCACCATGAACTCCTGGATGTCGACGTTGTTGTCGGCGTGCTCGCCACCGTTGATGATGTTCATCATCGGAACCGGCATCGAGTACTGGCCAGGGGTGCCATTGAGGTTGGCGATGTGCGCGTACAGCGGCAGGTCCTGATCCTGGGCAGCGGCCTTGGCGGCAGCCAGGGACACGGCCAGGATGGCGTTGGCGCCCAGCTTGGCCTTGTTCTCGGTACCGTCCAGTTCGATCATGGCGCGGTCCAGGGCTTTCTGGTCGGAAGGATCCTTGCCCAGCAGCAGGTCACGGATCGGGCCGTTGATGTTGGCAACTGCCTTCAGCACGCCCTTGCCCAGGTAACGGCTCTTGTCGCCATCACGCAGCTCGAGCGCTTCGCGCGAGCCGGTGGAAGCACCGGACGGCGCGCAAGCGCTGCCGATGATGCCGTTGTCGAGCAGTACATCGGCTTCCACGGTGGGGTTGCCACGCGAATCGAGAACTTCACGACCTTTGATGTCGACGATTTTTGCCATTGTTGTAAGCACTCCAGAATTGACGAAAACAACGCAGCTTTAGGAAATTCTTGCCTTGTGCCAGGCGGATATGCAGCAGGCAGGCCTGGCAGAAGCAGCCCCTGACCGGCAGGTCAGGGGCAGAACGGGCGGTACTTTACCCGAGAAATGAGCTTTGCGCGGTTTATACCGTCGGAAAACTCACAAAGCCTTGGCTCAGGCCTTGTTCTTCTGGGCCAGGGCGGCCTTGACGAAGCCGCTGAACAGCGGGTGGCCATCACGTGGAGTCGAGGTGAACTCCGGGTGGAACTGGCAGGCGACGAACCATGGGTGGTCCTTGGACTCGACCACTTCGACCAGCGCGCCGTCTTCGGAACGACCGGAAACCACCAGGCCGGCGTCGACCAGTTGTGGCAGCAGGTTGTTGTTCACTTCGTAGCGGTGGCGGTGACGCTCGGTGATCACGTCCTTGCCGTAGCAGTCATGAACCTTGGAACCGGCCGACAGCTGGCAGTCCTGTGCGCCCAGGCGCATGGTGCCACCCAGGTCGGAGGCTTCGGTACGCGTCTCGACGGCACCGGTGGCATCGGCCCACTCGGTGATCAGGCCGACGACCGGGTGGCCGCTGTTGCGGTCGAACTCGGTGGAGTTGGCGTCTTTCCAGCCCATCACGTTACGGGCGAACTCGATCACGGCAACCTGCATGCCCAGGCAGATACCCAGGTACGGCACCTTGTTCTCACGGGCGTATTGCACCGCGGTGATCTTGCCTTCCACGCCACGCAGGCCGAAACCGCCCGGTACCAGGATGGCGTCGGCGCCTTCCAGCAGGCTGGTGCCCTGGTTCTCGATGTCTTCGGAATCGATGTAGCGCAGGTTGACCTTGGTGCGGTTGGTGATGCCGGCGTGGCTCATCGCTTCGATCAGCGACTTGTACGCGTCCAGCAGCTCCATGTACTTGCCGACCATGGCAATGGTCACTTCGTGCTCAGGGTTGAGCTTGGCATCGACCACCTTGTCCCACTCGGACAGATCGGCGCCATTGCACTGCAGGCCGAAGCGCTCGACGACGAAGTCGTCCAGGCCCTGGGCGTGCAGTACGCCAGGAATCTTGTAGATGGTGTCGACGTCTTCCAGCGAAATGACCGCGCGCTCTTCGACGTTGGTGAACAACGCGATCTTGCGGCGCGACGAGGCATCGACCGGGTGGTCGGAGCGGCAGATCAGCACGTCAGGCTGCAGGCCGATGGAACGCAGTTCCTTGACCGAGTGCTGGGTCGGCTTGGTCTTGGTCTCGCCAGCGGTGGCGATGTACGGAACCAGGGTCAGGTGCATCAGCATGGCGCGCTTGGAGCCCACTTCGACGCGCAGTTGGCGAATCGCCTCGAGGAACGGCTGCGACTCGATGTCACCCACGGTACCGCCGATTTCCACCAGGGCCACGTCGGCATCGCCGGCGCCCTTGATGATGCGACGCTTGATTTCGTCGGTGATGTGCGGGATGACCTGGATGGTCGCACCCAGGTAATCACCACGACGCTCCTTGCGCAGCACGTGCTCGTAGATGCGGCCGGTGGTGAAGTTGTTGTTCTGGGTCATGGTGGTGCGGATGAACCGCTCGTAGTGACCCAGGTCGAGGTCGGTCTCGGCGCCGTCGTGGGTGACGAACACTTCACCGTGCTGGAACGGACTCATGGTGCCAGGATCGACGTTGATGTACGGATCCAGCTTGAGCATGGTGACCTTGAGCCCCCGCGCTTCCAGGATGGCCGCCAGGGAAGCCGAGGCAATGCCTTTCCCCAATGAAGAAACAACACCGCCCGTGACGAATATGTAGCGCGTCATGAAAAACCCTAGAAGTCTGCGTTAAGGCGGCCAGCGCCGCCGGAGAAAGCGAAGGAAGGCCGAAGCCCCCGATCACCTGCGTCAATCACAGTGCATCTCGAAAAACTGCCGCGTCTGTACAGACCAGGGGTATCCCCGGCATGGAGCTCGCTCGTCATTTCCAGAATCAGCCCAGCAAAAAACTGCGTGGTAATCGGCAACTGCCGTGTTTCCGAGGAAGCCACAGAAGTTGTATCAAGAAGGGAGGGTAGTCTACCGGAATGTACCCTTCAGCTCAAACCTTGCGCGTTCGTCGGCAGCTGCCAGTGCACCTGGCAATTCGCCTGCCCGAGCTCAGGCAGGTTGGCCACTGCCAGCAAACGTTCGCCGCAGTACAGCAACGGCAAGCGCGGGCGCAGGAAGTACGGCACCTGCAGCTCGTTGAGCAGGCGCTTGAGGTCGCGTCTGCCGCGGCCTGGAACGTCCAGGACCTCGCCGCCCTGGCGGTAGGCGACATGCAGGCTGCCAGGGGCATGCCCCTGCAGATGAACGCGGCCGTTGCCGGGCAACGACAAAGGAGAGTCGGACCGATCCCAGCGCCACTGACCGGCAACAGGCTGCAACCAGTCGCCGCTCAACCACCAGATCCGGCCGTGGCTGCGCACCAGGGTGCCGTCGGTCAGCTGCCAAACGGGCTGGGCATCGACTGCAGCATCGCGCAGGTCCACCCATCCGGACCAGTGGCGGGTATCCGGCAAACGGGTTCGCGCGCCCAGCCAATACTGCAGTGCATTGCGTTGACGGGCAGGCGACAAGGCGACAAGCGTTGCAAGGTCGAGGGAATCCAGCCCGGACCAGGCAGTGGCAGCGCCGTCCCCGGCCGTTGCGAGGTCCGCTTGCGCCAACTCGTCGAGCAGCCCCTGCGCCTCGCCCAGGTGCCCGGCACACCGGGCAAGGTTCTGGCTGGCCTGAGGCCAACGTTGCTGCAGCAGCGGCATCACGTCGTTGCGCAGGAAATTGCGGGCGAAGGCCGAGTCGCTGTTGGAAGGGTCGTCGACCCAGATCAGCCCATGGGCTTTTGCATGGTCATGCAATTGCTGGCGTGAACACATCAATAGCGGCCTGGCCAGGCTGCCCTGCCCCAGCGGACGCTGCAAAGGCATCCCGGCCAGACCACGCAGGCCGGCGCCGCGCAGCAGACGAAAGAGCAGTGTTTCAGCCTGGTCTTCGCGGTGCTGGCCGGTGAACAGCACGTCACCAGGGCCGAGGATGCGCTCAAATGCCGCATAGCGCGCATCGCGGGCCGCCTGTTCGAGGCTGGCGCCAGGAGCGACCTGGACGTGGACGACGCTGAGTTCGATGCCCAGGTGCTCGCAGACCGCCTCGCAGTGGGCTGGCCAGGTATCGGCGGCAGGTTGCAGGCCGTGATGGATGTGGATGGCGTGCAGGGGGGGCGTGGCGTGGCGGCGGGCGTGATCGGCCAGCAGGTGCAGAAGGACGGTGGAATCGAGGCCGCCGGAGAAGGCGATGTGCCAGGCGGGGGCATTGAGCCAGGGGGTGAGGTTGATCATGGGGGCCTCACATCATTCGCAATACTGGGGGCGCCTTGCGCCACATCGCCGGCAAGCCGGCTCCCACGCCAAATCCTGTGGGAGCCGGCTTGCCGGCGATGGGGCCGCAGAGCGGCCCCCCAGGATCGATCAGACGCCGTAGCTCATCAGGCGCTCGTAACGACGGGCCAGCAGCGCGTCGTTGTCGAACTTGCCGAGCATGTCCAGCTGCTGAACCAGGTCGGCCCGAATGCTCTCGGACATCTTGGCCGGATCGCGGTGGGCGCCGCCCAGCGGTTCCGGGATGACCTTGTCGACGATGTTCAGGCTCTTCAGGCGCTCGGCAGTCACACCCATCGCTTCGGCTGCGTCGGCCGCACGGTCGGCGGTCTTCCACAGGATCGAGGCGCAACCTTCCGGCGAGATCACCGAGTAGGTGGAGTACTGCAGCATGTTCAGCTGGTCGCACACGCCGATGGCCAGCGCACCGCCGGAGCCACCTTCACCGATCACGGTAGCGATGATCGGGGTCTTCAGGCGCGCCATGACACGCAGGTTCCAGGCGATCGCCTCGCTCTGGTTGCGCTCTTCGGCATCGATGCCCGGGTAGGCGCCCGGGGTGTCGATGAAGGTCAGGATCGGCATCTTGAAGCGCTCGGCCATCTCCATCAGACGGCAGGCCTTGCGGTAGCCTTCGGGGCGTGGCATGCCGAAGTTGCGGCGAACCTTCTCGCGCACTTCACGGCCCTTCTGGTGGCCGATGACCATTACCGGTTTGCCATCCAGGCGCGCGGTACCGCCGACGATGGCGGCGTCGTCGGAGAAGTGGCGGTCGCCGTGCAGCTCTTCGAATTCGGTGAAGATGTGCTCCAGGTAGTCCAGGGTGTAGGGACGACGTGGGTGACGGGCCAGGCGGGCGATCTGCCAGCTGGTCAGGTTGCCGAAGATGCTTTCGGTCAGGGTGTTGCTCTTGTCTTGCAGACGGGCAATTTCATCGCTGATGTTCAGCGAGTTGTCGTTGCCCACCAGGCGCAGCCCTTCGATCTTGGCTTGCAGGTCGGCAATCGGCTGTTCGAAATCGAGAAAATTCGGGTTCATAGTCATCCGTCTTGGGTCTACGGCCAGGCGGCCGGCCGGTTGATCCGTTTGGCGCCCTACCTTAAGGGATCGGGCGCATTCAGGTCGAGATTAAATTTCGTCGGTTCAACGATATTGCAGGAAGACGTTCTCACGCCCGAACTGGTCACGCAGCGCCTGAATCAGGCCATCGGCTGGGTCGATCGACCACTGGTCGCCAAACTGCAGCATGGCCTTGGCATCGCTGCCCGTGTATTCGAGCGTGATCGGGCAGGCGCCGCGATGGCGGGTGATCAGCTCGCCCAGCCATTTCAGGCGGTCGCCCTTGAGTGCTTCGTGTGCCACTTTCAGGCGCAGGCTCTCGGCCAGCTTGGTGCGGGCGTCTTCCATGGTCATGACCTGCTTCACGCGCAGGCGCAGGCCACCGGAGAAATCGTCGTTGCTGACCTCCCCTTCCACCACGATCATGGCGTCGGTCTGCAGCAAGGACTGGGCCGCCATGAAGGCATCGGCGAACAGTGAGGCCTCGATGCGTCCGGAGCGGTCGTCGAGGGTGACGAAGCCCATCTTGTCGCCCTTCTTGTTCTTCATTACCCGCAGGGCAATGATCATCCCGGCAATGGTCTGGGTCTCGCGCGACGGCTTGAGGTCGATGATGCGCTGGCGGGCGAAGCGGCGGATCTCGGTCTCGTACTCGTCGATCGGGTGACCGGTGAGATAGAGGCCCAGGGTGTCCTTCTCGCCCTTCAGGCGTTCCTTGAGGGTCAGCTCGCGCACCTTGCGGTGATTGGCGTAGACGTCGACATCCACCTCGTCGAACATGCTGCCGAACAGGTCGACGTGGCCACTGTCGGCGGTGTGGGCTGCCTGCTCGGCGGCCTTGATGGCTTCGCCCAGTGCCGACAGCAAGGTCGCACGGTTGAGGTCGATATTGGCCTGGTAGGCCTTGATCTCGTCATGGAAGTGCGGGGCCAGGCGGTCCAGTGCACCGCTGCGGATCAGTGCGTCGAGGGTACGCTTGTTGACCCGTTTGAGGTCGATGCGGTCGCAGAAGTCGAACAGGTCCTTGAACGGACCGCCCTGGGCGCGCGCCTCGACGATCGCTTCCACAGGCCCTTCGCCGACGCCCTTGATCGCACCCAGGCCATACACGATGCGGCCATCGTTGTTGACGGTGAACTTGAAGTCGGAGAAGTTCACATCCGGCGCGTCGAGGCGCAGCTTCATGCTGCGCACTTCCTCAACCAGGACCACGACCTTGTCGGTGTTGTGCATGTCCGCCGACAGCACGGCGGCCATGAAGGGTGCCGGGTGGTGGGTCTTCAGCCAGGCAGTCTGGTACGACACCAGGCCATAGGCGGCGGAGTGGGATTTGTTGAAGCCGTAACCTGCGAATTTCTCCACCAGGTCGAAGATGTTGCCCGCAAGATCCGCTTCGATGTTGTTGGCGACGCAACCCTCGATGAAACCGCCGCGCTGCTTGGCCATTTCCTCGGGCTTTTTCTTGCCCATCGCACGGCGCAGCATGTCGGCGCCGCCGAGCGTATAGCCGGCCATCACCTGGGCGATCTGCATCACCTGTTCCTGGTACAGGATGATGCCGTAGGTCGGTGCCAGCACCGGCTTGAGGCCTTCGTACTGGTAGTCCGAGTGCGGGTAGGCCAGCTCGGCGCGGCCGTGCTTGCGGTTGATGAAGTCGTCCACCATGCCCGATTGCAGCGGGCCCGGGCGGAACAGCGCCACCAGTGCGATAAGGTCTTCCAGGCAGTCGGGCTTGAGCTTCTTGATCAGCTCCTTCATGCCGCGCGATTCGAGCTGGAACACCGCCGTGGTCTCGGCCTTCTGCAGCAGCTCGTAGGTCTTGCGGTCGTCCAGCGGAATGAAGTCGATATTGAGGTCGGGCAGGTCTTTCTTGGCCTGCTCGCGGTTGATGATCTCCATCGCCCACTTGATGATGGTCAGGGTACGCAGGCCGAGGAAGTCGAACTTCACCAGGCCAGCCGCTTCCACATCATCCTTGTCGAACTGGGTCACCAGTCCGCCACCCTCTTCGTCACAGGCGATCGGCGAGAAGTCGGTGAGCTTGGTCGGGGCGATGACCACACCACCGGCGTGCTTGCCGGTACCGCGGGTGACACCTTCGAGCTTGAGCGCCATGTCCCAGATTTCGCGGGCGTCTTCGTCACCCTTGAGGAAGTCGCGCAGGATCTCTTCCTGCTCGAAGGCCTTCTCCAGGGTCATGCCCACTTCGAACGGAATCATCTTCGACAAGCGGTCGGCCAGGCCGTAGGACTTGCCCTGCACCCGTGCCACGTCGCGCACCACTGCCTTGGCGGCCATGGTACCGAAGGTGATGATCTGGCTGACCGCATTGCGGCCATAGGCTTCGGCCACGTAGTCGATGACCCGGTCACGGCCATCCATGCAGAAGTCGACGTCGAAGTCGGGCATGGAAACACGTTCAGGGTTGAGGAAACGTTCGAACAGCAGGTCGTAGGCCAGCGGGTCGAGGTCGGTGATCTTCAGCACGTAGGCTACCAGGGAACCCGCGCCCGAACCCCGGCCGGGGCCAACCGGCACATCGTTGTTCTTGGCCCACTTGATGAAGTCCATGACGATCAGGAAGTAACCGGGGAAGCCCATCTGGATGATGATATCCAGCTCGAACTTCAGGCGGTCCAGGTAGACCTGGCGCTTCTCTTCGTAATCGGGCGTGGTCTCCTTCGGCCAGAGCACCGCCAGGCGCTCTTCCAGGCCTTCGTGGGACACATGACGCAGGTAGTCGTCGATGCCCATGCCGTTGGGCGTAGGGAAGTCGGGCAGAAAGTACTTGCCCAGCTGCACCTGGATGTTGCAGCGCTTGGCGATCTCGACGGTGTTGGCGATGGCGTCGGGCAGGTCGCTGAACAGCTCGGCCATCTCTTCGGCCGACTTCAGGTATTGCTGGTCGCTGTAGCCACGCGGGCGGCGCGGGTCGTCGAGGGTCCAGCCTTCGCCGATGCAGACGCGGGTTTCGTGGGCATCGAAGTCGGACTGCTTGATGAAACGCACATCGTTGGTCGCCACCAATGGCGCGCCGAGCTTGTCGGCCAAGGCCACGGCGGCATGGACGTACTCTTCGTCACCGGCGCGGTTGGTGCGCTGGACTTCGACGTAGAAGCGCTCGGGGAACATGCCCATCCAGTCGCCCAGCAGCGCCTCGGCTTCAGCGTTCCTACCGGCCATCAGGGCCATGCCGATATCGCCTTCCTTACCTGCGGACAGGGCAATCAGGCCTTCGCTGGCCAGAGCGATCCAGTCACGCTGGAGGATGACCAGGCCATTGCGCTGGCCGTCGGTCCAGCCCCGCGAAATCAGCTCGGTGAGGTTGCGGTAGCCCTTGGGGTCCATGGCCAGGAAGCAGATGCGCGACAGCGGCGCTTCGGGGTCGGCACCCGCCAGCCACAGGTCGGCACCGCAGATCGGCTTGATCCCGGCGCCCATGGCGGTCTTGTAGAACTTCACCAGCGAGCACATGTTGCTCTGGTCGGTGATCGCCACCGCCGGCATGTTCATCCCCGCCAGCGCCTTGGCCAGCGGCTTGATCCGCACCAGGCCGTCGACCAGCGAGAATTCGGAATGGACGCGCAGGTGAACGAAGGGAACCGACATGGATGATCCTGTAGCAGTGCTGAACGACAAGGGCGGGATTGTAGCGTAAATGCGGGGTTCGATTGGGGCCGCGCAGCGCCCCCCCACTAGATCAGGGAATCGGTAACGCCCTCACGGGCTTCCCAGGCCGCCCGCACTGGCGCAAAGGATCGCCGATGAATGGGCGTCGGCCCAAGCCGCGCCAAGGCCTCAAGGTGCACCGGCGTCGGATACCCCTTGTGCCCACCCATCCCGTAGCCTGGGTAGATCAGCTCGAACGCGCTCATCTCCCGGTCGCGGGTGACCTTGGCCAGAATCGACGCGGCGGCGATAGCCGGTACCTGGCTATCCCCTTTCACCACCGGCGCAGCCGGCACCGACAGCTTGGGGCAACGGTTACCATCGATCAGCGCGAGCTTTGGCGTGACATGCAGGCCTTCCACCGCACGCTGCATGGCGAGCATGGTGGCCTGCAGGATGTTCAGGCGGTCGATTTCCTCCACCTCGGCGCGGGCGATGCAGAAGCTCAGGGCTTTTTCACAGATCTCGTCGAACAGCGCTTCGCGCTTGGCTTCGGTGAGTTTCTTCGAATCGTTCAGGCCAAGAATCGGCCGGCTCGGGTCGAGGATCACCGCCGCCGTGACCACAGCGCCGCACAACGGGCCACGCCCTACTTCATCGACGCCGGCGACAAGGTCTTCGACCAGGTTGAAATCCAGTCCAATCTGCATGTCAGCGGGTCTCGAGCAAAGCCAGCACCGCGTCGGCCGCCTGATTGGAGGCGTCGCGGCGCAAGGTACGGTGAATTTCGTCGAAGCGCTCGGTCTGCTGGCTGCCATCGACGACCAGCGGCGCCAAGGCCTGGGCAAGGGCTTCGCTGGTCGCGGCATCCTGCAGCAGCTCGGGCACCAGCGCGCGCTGGGCAAGCAGGTTCGGCAGCGACACGTAGGGGCTTTTTACCAGACGCTTGAGTATCCAGTAGGTCAGCGGGGCAAGGCGATAAGCCACGACCATCGGGCGCTTGTACAGCAGCGCTTCGAGGGTGGCAGTACCGGAGGCGATCAGCACTGCATCACAGGCGGCCAGGGCCTGGTGCGACTGGCCATCGAGCAAGGTCAGCGGCAGGTCGCGGCCCACCAGCATCTGCTCGACCTGCTCGCGCCGCGCTGCATTGGCGCAGGGCAGCACGAAACGCACACCCGGCACCTGTTCGCGCAGCCGCTGGGCCGTATCGAGGAACAATACCCCCAGACGCCCGACCTCACCGCCACGGCTACCGGGCATCAACGCCACCAGCGGCCCCTCGGTCAAGCCCAGCGCCTGGCGCGCTGCCTGACGGTCGGCATCCAGCGGGATGGTATCGGCCAGTGGGTGGCCAACGAAGCGCACCGGCACGCCCTGCTCTTCATAGAAGCGCGCTTCGAAAGGCAGCAAGGTCAGCATCAGGTCGCAACCCTCATGGATCTTCAGCACGCGCTTCTGCCGCCAGGCCCAGACCGACGGGCTGACGTAGTGCACGGTCTTGATACCGACCTGGCGCAGTTTCAATTCGATATTGAGGGTGAAATCCGGCGCGTCGATGCCGATGAACACGTCGGGCTTTTCAGCGATCAGTGTCTGGATGAGTGCCTTGCGCCGCTTGAGCAGCTCGCGCAGGCGCCCGAGCACTTCGACCAGGCCCATGACCGCCAGACGCTCCATGGGGAAGTACGACTGCAGGCCTTCGGCCTCCATCAGCGGGCCGCCGACGCCGATGAATCGCACATCGGGATGGCGCGCCTTGAGGGCGCGCATCAGACCGGAACCAAGAATATCGCCGCTGGCCTCACCTGCAACCAGGGCTACGCATAGCTGCGCCATGTCAGCGAGTGATGCCGCGAGCGGAATTCACGATCGACTGACGGAACAGATCGACCTCGGGGTGTTTGTCCGCCAGTTCTTCCAGTTCCTTGATCGCATCTTCGACGGTCAGGCCCTGGCGGTAGACGATCTTGTAGGAGCGACGCAGGGCATGGATGACATCATCGCTGAAACCGCGGCGACGCATGCCTTCGAAGTTCATGCTGCGGGCTTCCGCCGGGCTGCCGAACACGGTGACGAACGCGGGCACGTCCTTGCCGATCGCCGTGCCCATGCCGGAAAACGCATGCGCGCCAATGTGGCAGTACTGGTGCACCAGGGTGAAACCGGACAGGATCGCCCAATCACCGACATGCACATGGCCAGCCAACGCCGTGTTGTTGACCAGGATGCAGTGGTTGCCGATCACGCTGTCATGGCCGATGTGGGCATAGGCCATGATCAGGTTGTGGTCACCCAGGGTGGTTTCGTAGCGGTCCTGGACCGTACCACGGTGGATGGTCACACCCTCGCGGATCACGTTGTGATCGCCGATGACCAGTCGCGTCGGTTCACCCTTGTACTTGAGGTCCGGGGTGTCTTCGCCGATCGAGGAAAACTGGTAGATACGGTTGTGCTTGCCGATCTTCGTGGGGCCCTTGAGCACCACGTGAGGGCCAATGACTGTGCCCTCGTCGATTTCGACGTCAGGACCGACAATCGACCACGGGCCAACCTCGACGCCTGCAGCCAGCTTGGCCGAGGGGTCGATGATCGCCCGCGGATCAATCGAACTCATAGGGAGCGTTCCGCGCAGGTGATTTCAGCCGAGCAGACCGGCTTGCCGTCGACCAGGGCGCGGCATTCGAACTTCCAGATCATGCTCTTGCGGCTGAGGAACTTCGCTTCCAGCACGAGCTGGTCACCCGGCAACACCGGCTGGCGAAAACGCAACTTGTCGGAGCCGACGAAGTAGTACAGGGTGCCATCGGCCGGCTTGGCATCGAGCATCTTGAAACCCAGGATACCGGCCGCCTGCGCCATCGCCTCGATGATCAAAACGCCCGGCATGATCGGGTGCGCCGGGAAATGGCCATTGAAGAACGGCTCGTTGATGCTGACATTCTTGTAGGCACGAATGCTCTGGGCCTCGAAGTCCAGATCCGTCACGCGATCCACCAGCAGGAACGGGTAACGGTGAGGCAGGTATTCGCGAATCTCGTTGATGTCCATCATTTCGGGGGGAAGCCTGTAATAAGAATAGGGAGCGCAGGTGCTGACCACACGCTCCTTTTGCAAATCCAAAGAGGAGCCAGCTAGCGACTGTTCACTCTTGCTCAGGAAATGGTATCAGCCTTCTGATGTCGGCTGGCCACCTGAGGTCACGGTATCGACACGTTTTTCCAGCTGCTGGAGACGTTTGGACATGTCGTCCAACTGCCGGATACGCGCGGCGCTCTTGCGCCAGTCAGCCAGTGGCTGCATGGCAGTGCCGGAAGAATAGGCACCCGGTTCGGTGATCGAACGGGTCACCATGGTCATCCCGGAAACGAATACGTTGTCGCACACATCGATATGACCAACCATGCCGACGCCACCGGCGATGGTGCAGTGCTTGCCGATGCGCGTGCTGCCGGAAATGCCGACGCAGGCGGCCATGGCGGTGTGTTCGCCGATCTGCACGTTGTGGGCGATCTGGATCTGGTTGTCGAGCTTGACCCCGTCGGCGATCCGCGTGTCGGACAGCGCGCCGCGGTCTACCGCGGTATTGACGCCGATTTCCACGTCGTCACCGATGCTGACGCCGCCGATCTGGGCGATCTTGCGCCATACACCCTTCTCGTTGGCAAAGCCGAAGCCCTCGCCACCGATCACCGCGCCAGACTGGATGACCACACGCTTGCCGATGGTCACGTCGTGATACAGCGTGACCCGCGGTGCCAGCCAGCCACCTTCGCCGATCACGCAGCGGGCGCCGATCACGCAATGCGCACCGATGCTGACGTTGGCAGCCACCCGCGCACCGCTCTCGATGACCACGAACGGTCCGATGCTGGCACTGGGGTCCACCTGGGCATCCCCGGCAACCACGGCGCTGGGATGAATACCCGCCTCAGCCTTGGGCTTGGGATCGAACAGGTGGGAGATGCGTGCGTAAGCCAGGTACGGATCGGGCACGATCAGGGCATTGCCGGCATAACCTTCGGCGTCCGCAGCCTTGAGCAACACCGCAGCGGCCTGGTTGTTGTCCAGGTACTTGCGGTATTGCGGGTTGGCCAGGAAGCTCAATTGACCGGGGCCAGCCTCTTGCAAGGTGGCCAGGCCGGTAATCTGCAGCGCCTCGGGGCCCTGGAGTGTGGCCCCGAGGGCCTCGGCCAGCTGGCCGAGCGTCATGGTCACGGTCATATCAACGGGCTTGGTTCATGCGCTCGATGACCTGGCGGGTGATGTCGTACTGAGGTTTGACATCGATGACCGCGCCACGCTCGAGTACCAGGTCGAAGCCACCCTTCTTGATCACTTCCTCGACGGCGCCGTCAAGCTTCGGCTTCAGCTGCTTGAGCATGTCGCGATCGGCAACGGCCTTGGCTTCGTTCAGCTCCTTGGACTGGAACTGGAAGTCACGGGCCTTTTGCTTGAACTCGAGCTCCAGGCGTTCACGCTCCGGCTGTGCCATCTTGTCGCCACCCTTGATCAAACGATCCTGGATGCCTTTGGCGCTGCTTTCCAGGCTTTTCAGCTTGGTCAACTGCGGGCCGAACTTCTTCTCGGCATCGACCGCGTACTTCTTGGCGGCATCGGATTCGAGCAGGGCCATCTGATAGTTCAGGACGGCAACCTTCATTTCGGCGAAAGCCGGGGTGGCGACCAGCGCCGCGGCCACTACGGCCAGTTGAGTCAACTTACGCACGATGCACTCCTGGATAAACCGTTGTCGTTAAGCAAGGGCCGACCTTAGAAGGTCTGGCCCAGAGAGAATTGGAACACCTGGGTATCGGCATCGTCCGGCTTCTTCACCGGCATTGCCAGGCTGAAGCTCAACGGGCCCAGGGCCGTGATCCAGGTAACACCCAGGCCGACCGAACTGGCCATGCCCGAGAAGCTGACCTTTTCGCAATCCGGCTGGTTACCACAGTTGCTGTCGAACACGTTACCCACGTCCCAGAACACGGAGGTGCGCAGCGAACGCTGGTCCTTGACGAACGGCAACGGGAACAGCAGCTCGACACCACCCTGCACCAGCACGTTGCCACCGAACGGCAGCGGATCCTGGTCCGGATCAGGCAAGGTGCCCGGGTTCTTGCCGGTACTTGGCGTACTGCGCGGGCCAAGGCTGCTGTCCTTGAAGCCACGGACAGAGTTGAAACCACCCGCGAAGTAGTTCTCGTAGAACGGCAGGCCGGAAGTACCACCGTAACCATCACCATAGCCGAGTTCAGTGTGCAGGCGCAGGGTGTAGTTGTTGGTGATCGGCTTGAACAGCTGGCCGCGGTAGTCGAGCTTGTAGAACGACAGGTCACTGCCAGGAATGGTCGATTCCAGGGTCAGGCTCTGGGAATGACCACGGGTCGCCAGCACGCCTTTGTTCAGGGTCGATTCGGACCAGCCGACCGAGGCCTTGAAGTTGGTGAAACTGTCACCCTCCTCCTTGAGGAAGTCGAAGATCTCGTCGACGGTGTACTGGCCGGTCTTGATCTCGTCTTTCTGCACGCTCAGGCCGTAGGTGAGGCGCGAAGTCTCGCTGATCGGGTAGCCCAGGCTGATACCTGCACCGTAGCTGTCGACCGCATAGCTGGCCACGTCGACGTCGAGGTCGTCGTAGTCGGTGCTGCGGTAGAAGGCGTTGTAGCCCAGGCTCACGCCGTCGGCAGTGAAGTAGGGGTCAACGAAGCCGAAGTTGTAGCGGGTCTGGTATTCGGAACGGGTCAGGCCGATGGACACCTTGTTACCGGTACCCAGGAAGTTGGTCTGGCTGATCGAACCACCGAGGATCAGGCCGGCGCTCTGGGCGAAGCCGACACTGGCGGTGATCGAGCCGGACGCCTGCTCTTCGACGCTGTAGTTGACGTCGACCTGGTCGTCGGTACCTGGCACTGCCGGCGTCTCGACGTTGACTTCCTTGAAGAAGCCCAGGCGCTCGAGGCGGGTCTTGGACTGGTCGATCAGGTAGGTCGAAGCCCAGCCACCCTCCATCTGGCGCATTTCACGGCGCAGCACTTCGTCTTCGGTCTTGGTGTTGCCGCGGTAGTTGATACGGTTGACGTAGGCACGCTTGCCCGGATCGACCACGAACATGATATCGACCGTGTGGTCCTGCTCGTTCGGCTGTGGCACGCCGTTGACGTTGGCGAAGGTGTAGCCTTCGTTGCCCAGGCGGCGGGTGATCAGCTCGGAGGTGGTGGTCATCACCTTGCGCGAGAATACCTGGCCTGGCTGAACCAGCAGCAGCGACTTGACCTGGTCTTCCGGCACCTTGAGGTCACCGGAGAGCTTCACGTCACGGACGGTGTACTTCTCGCCCTCGTTGACGTTGACGGTGATGTAGACGTGCTTCTTGTCCGGGGTGATAGACACCTGGGTGGAGGCGATGTCCATGTTGATGTAGCCGCGGTCCAGGTAGTAGGAACGCAGGCGCTCCAGGTCACCGGAGAGCTTCTCGCGGGCGTACTTGTCGTCGTTCTTGAAGAACGACAGCCAGTTGGTGGTCTTCAGCTCGAACAGCTGCGCCAGCTCTTCATCGTCGAACACGGTGTTGCCGACGATGTTGATGTGCTGGATGGCGGCGACGGTGCCTTCGTTGATCTTGATCTTCAAGGCAACGCGGTTGCGCGGCTGCGGCACCACTTCGGCGTCGACCTCGGCCGAGTAGCGGCCCTGGGCCACGTACTGGCGCTGCAGTTCGTTACGCACGCCTTCGAGGGTGGCACGCTGGAAGATCTCGCCTTCGGCCAGGCCCGATTGCTTCAGGCCCTTCATCAGGTCTTCGGTGCTGATCGCCTTGTTGCCTTCGATTTCGATGCTCGATACCGACGGACGCTCGACCACGTTGATGATCAGGACATTGCCGTCGCGGTTCAGCTGGATGTCCTGGAAGAAGCCGGTCTTGAACAGCGAGCGGGTCGATTCCACCAGGCGGCGATCATCGGCCTGGTCGCCGACGTTGAGCGGCAAGGCACCAAAGACGCTGCCGGCGGATACCCGCTGCAGGCCATTGACGCGAATATCGGAGATGGTGAAGGACTCGGCGTGAACTTCAGCGATCATCAATGCGGAGAGGACCGCAGTTAGCAGCAGACGTTTCATGAAGTCCTTTTATTCCAACTGGCAATAAACAACCCGCCGCAAAATGGCGGCAGGTTCGCAATGCGAAGCTTTATAGTCGACCCAGATCGTTGATCAGGGCGAGCAACATCACCCCCAAGACCAAACTGATACCGATCTGGACCCCCCAACCTTGTACCCGATCCGAAAGCGGACGACCGCGCGCCCACTCGACCAGGTAAAACAGCAAATGCCCCCCATCCAGCACTGGAATGGGCAGCAGGTTAAGAACCCCCAGGCTTATGCTCAGGTAGGCCAGGAAATTCAGGAAATCCCCCACGCCGGACTGGGCTGAAGCGCCCGCCACTTTAGCAATGGTTATCGGTCCGCTCAAGTTTTTTACCGACAGCTCCCCGAACAGCATTTTCTTCAGCGATTCGAGGGTCAGTACGCTCATGCTCCAGGTGCGCGACAGGCCCTCGCCCACGGCTTCCAGGGGGCCGTAGCTGACCTCGCGGAGCATGTTGGCTGGCCATTCGGCACCTTTGACACCCGCTCCCAGATAGCCACCGGAAGCCTTGCCCTCGCCCTTGCGGCCCAGGGTAACCGGCACCTCCAGGGCGGCGCCGTCGCGCTCGACACGGACCACGACCTGGGCCTGCGGGCGGGCGCGAACGTTGTCGACCACCTGCTGCCAGTCATTCAGCGCCACACCATCGATGGCCAATAATGTATCGCCGGTTTTCAGACCGGCCGCTGCTGCCGGCCCCTTGGGGTCGATCTCGGCCAGCACGGGCTCCAGGGCCGGGCGCCAAGGGCGCAACCCGAGCGACTGAATGGGGTCGGGCTCATCGGCGCCCTTGAGCCAGTTGTCCAGCTTCACCTGCAGCTGGCGGTCGGCGCCGGCACCTTCGTCACGCACCCCCACCTGCAGGGTTCCGCTTTCACCCAGGCGGCGAACCAGCTGCAGGTTGACCGCAGACCAACCACTGGTCGGTTCGCCGTCGACGGAGACGATTTCCTGTCCGGCCATCAGCCCTGCCGATGCCGCCAGGCTACCCGGCTCGACCGCCCCGATCACCGGGCGAATCTGCTGGGAGCCCATCATGGCCAGCAGCCAGAAGAACACGATGGCCAGCAGGAAGTTGGCAATCGGACCTGCTGCAACGATGGCGATTCTCTGGTGCACCGACTTGCGATTGAACGCCTGATCGAGCTGCGCTGGCGGCACTTCGCCTTCGCGCTCATCGAGCATTTTCACGTAGCCGCCCAGGGGAATTGCCGCCACCACGAACTCGGTGCCCTGACGATCATGCCAGCGCAGCAGCGGCGTACCGAAGCCCACGGAGAAGCGCAGCACCTTGACGCCGCAGCGGCGAGCGACCCAGAAGTGACCGAATTCGTGGAAAGTGACCAGTACACCCAGGGCCACCAGGGTGCCGATAATCATGTAGAGCGCAGTCATGTCTATCTCCGAATGACGTTCAGCCCAACCCTGGGACGGGCCTCAACGACCGTGGCGTCGCAGCCACTCGCGAGACAGCTCGCGGGCGCGCTGGTCGGCGGCGAACACCGCATCCAGCGAGGGTAGCGGCACCACAGGTTCCTGATCGAGCACCTGTTCGATCATACCCGCGATCTCCGGGAAGCGGATACGCCGCTGGAGAAATGCCTCGACCGCGATCTCGTTGGCGGCATTGAGCACCGCCGGAGCGCTATTGCCCGCCTCGGCGGCCTGCCGAGCCAGACGCAGGCACGGGAAGCGCTGCTCGTCGGGCGCCTGGAAGTCCAGGCGAGCGATGGCGAACAGGTCCAGCGGTGCGACCCCCGAATCGATCCGCTCTGGCCAGGCCAGCGCGTTGGCGATCGGCGTGCGCATGTCCGGATTACCCAGCTGGGCCAACACCGAACCGTCGACATAGTCGACCAGCGAGTGGATCACGCTCTGCGGGTGCACCACGACCTCGACCTTGGCCGGCGCCGCATCGAACAGCCAGCAGGCCTCGATCAGCTCCAACCCCTTGTTCATCATGCTTGCCGAATCCACGGAAATCTTGCGCCCCATGGACCAGTTCGGATGCGCACAAGCCTGCTCCGGCGTGACATCGGCCAGCGCAGCTTGGGGCGTTTCGCGGAACGGCCCGCCCGAGGCGGTCAACAGGATGCGGCGCACGCCGACCTGACTCAAGCCACGGCTGTAGTCCCCCGGTAGACACTGGAAGATCGCGTTGTGCTCGCTGTCGATCGGCAGCAGCACGGCGCCGCTCTGGCGCACGGCATCCATGAACAGCGCGCCGGACATCACCAGCGCTTCCTTGTTGGCCAGCAGCACTTTCTTGCCAGCCTGCACGGCCGCCAAGGTCGGGCGCAGGCCCGCAGCACCGACGATAGCGGCCATCACCGCGTCCACCTGGGGCGCAGCAGCCACTTCGCAAAGCCCTGCTTCGCCTTCGAGCACCTCGGTGGCACAGCCGGCCGCCGCAAGACCTTCGCGCAGCCGCCTGGCCGCTTCGGCATTGGGCACCACGGCATGAACCGGGCGATGGCGCACGCACAGGGCCAGCAACTCGTCGATACGCGAGTAACCGCTCAAGGCGTGCACCTGGTAACGCTCGGGGTGACGCGCGATCACATCGAGGGTGTTCAGGCCGATCGACCCGGTCGCCCCCAGTACGGTAATGCGCTGCACCGCACTCACATCACACCCCATTCGGCAGCCCACAACAGCACGGCGAAGATCGGGATGGCTGCGGTCAGGCTGTCGATGCGATCCAGCACGCCGCCGTGGCCCGGCAACAAGTTGCTGCTGTCCTTGATGCCGGAACGGCGCTTGAACATGCTCTCGGTCAGGTCACCGACCACCGAGACCATGACCACCAGCGCCGTACCCACCAGCCCCAGCAGAATCTGGCCAATGCCCCAGTCTCGGCTGATGCCGACCACCAGGGTAATGACCAGGCTCACCGCCAGGCCGCCGTACACGCCTTCCCAGCTCTTGCCCGGACTGACCAGCGGCGCCAGTTTGCGCTTGCCGAAAGCCCGCCCCGAGAAGTAGGCGCCGATATCGGCAGCCCACACCAGCACCATGACCGACAGGATCAGCCAGTTGCCCAGCTGCCAGTGCTTGAGCAGCACCAACCCCTGCCAGGCCGGCAGCAGGATCAGCAGGCCGATCAGCAGCCGGCAGGCGGCGCTGGCCCACAGCTCGCTGGTTCGCGGATAGGTCAGTACCAGCCAGGTGGCCAGCGCCCACCAGATCACCGCAGCCCCTAGCACCCAGGGCGCGAGGTCCGGCATCAGGTAGAGCAGCATCAGCGCTCCGGCGACCACGGCAGCGTAGGCAATGCGCAGCGGCTGGGCCATCAACCCGGCCAGACGCGCCCATTCCCAGGCACCGAGGGTCACCACGAAGCCGATGAACAGGGCGAAGTCCCCGCCGTTTAGCAGGAAGAATCCACCCAGCGCGATCGGCAGCAGGATCAGCGCAGTAATGATGCGTTGTTTAAGCATTAAGCACGAGCTCCAGCTTCGACCTGCTCGCTGGTCTTCCCAAAGCGGCGCTGGCGCGAAGCGAAATCGGCCAGTGCTTTGCGCATGGCCTCGTGTTTGAAGTCCGGCCAGTAGAGGTCGGAGAAGTACAGTTCGGCATAAGCCAGCTGCCACAGCAGGAAATTGCTGATGCGGTGCTCGCCGCCGGTGCGGATACACAGGTCGGGCAACGGCAGTTCGCCGGTTGCAAGACAGGTCTGCAGCAGCCCCGGGGTGATGTCGTCCGGACGCAGGTGCCCGGCCTGAACCTCCCGCGCCAGGCGCTGCGCGGCCTGGGCAATATCCCACTGACCGCCATAGTTGGCGGCGATCTGCAGGATGAAGCGGTTATTGCCCGCCGTCAGCGCTTCAGCCTCGCGCATGGCGGCCTGCAGCTCTGGATGGAAGCGCGAACGGTCGCCGATGATGCGCAGGCTGATGTTGTTCTCGTTGAGGCGCTTGGCCTCGCGACGCAGCGCCGAGAAGAACAGCTCCATCAACGCCCCGACCTCATCGGCCGGGCGCTGCCAGTTCTCGCTGGAGAACGCGAACAGGGTCAACACCTCGACGCCGGACTGGGCGCAGACTTCGATGACCGCACGCACGGCATCCACGCCGGCCTTGTGCCCGGCAACGCCAGGCAACAGGCGCTTCTTCGCCCAGCGATTGTTGCCATCCATGATGATCGCGACGTGACGCGGCACCGAGAGTGGTGTCGCCAGCTTGGTCTTTTCCATTAAAAAACCTCGGCCTTAGACGGCCAACAGGTCCTTTTCCTTGGCTTTGAACGCAGCGTCGATTTCGGCGACGTACTTGTCGGTCAGCTTCTGGATCTCGTCAGCGGCGCGACGTTCTTCGTCTTCGCTGATTTCCTTGTCCTTGGTCAGCTTCTTCAGGTCCGCCAGCGCATCACGGCGCACGTTGCGCACGGCAACCTTGGCATCTTCGGCAACGCCGCTGGCCTGCTTGGTGTAGCCCTTGCGGGTTTCTTCGGTCAGGGCAGGCATCGGAACGCGAATGGTGGTACCGGCACTGGACGGGTTCAGGCCGAGATCGGAAGTCAGAATGGCCTTCTCGATGGCAGCGCTGAGGTTCTTGTCGTGGGCGACGATCTTCAGGGTGCGGGCATCTTCGACGGTGATGGCAGCCACCTGGTTCAGCGGCATGTCGCTACCCCAGGCCGGGACCTTGACGCTGTCCAGGATGCTCGGGTGGGCACGACCGGTGCGAATGGACGCCAGGTTGCGAGCCAGGGCCTCGATGGACTTGCCCATGCGATCCTGGGCGTCTTTCTTGATATCGTTGATCATTTTTGAACTTCCTCGATCAGGGTTCCTTCCGCGCCGCCGTGCACGATGTTCAGCAGGGCGCCGGGCTTGTTCATGTTGAAGACGCGCAGCGGCATCTTGTGGTCTCGGCACAGGCAGATTGCTGTCAGGTCCATGACACCCAGCTTGCGATCCAGCACTTCATCGTAGGTCAGATGATCGAACTTCTCGGCATGCGGGTCCTTGAACGGATCTGCAGTGTATACACCATCGACCTTGGTTGCCTTCAATACCACGTCGGCATCGATTTCGATGGCGCGCAGGCAAGCGGCGGAGTCGGTAGTGAAGAACGGGTTGCCGGTACCGGCAGCGAAGATTACGACTTCCTTGGCGTTCAAGTGACGCATGGCTTTGCGGCGATCATAGTGATCGGTCACGCCAACCATGGAAATAGCTGACATGACGATGGCGGTAATGTTCGCCCGCTCCAGCGCATCGCGCATGGCCAGGGCATTCATCACGGTGGCCAGCATGCCCATGTGGTCGCCAGTGACACGGTCCATGCCGGCTGCACTGAGCGCCGCACCACGGAACAGGTTGCCACCACCGATCACCAAGCCTACCTGAACGCCGATGCCGACCAGTTGGCCGACTTCCAGCGCCATGCGATCCAGGACCTTGGGGTCGATCCCGAACTCTTCCGAGCCCATCAGGGCCTCGCCGCTAAGTTTGAGTAGAATGCGTTTATAGCGAGCCTGATAACCACTGCCCTGCTGAGCCATTGCGAATCTCTCCTGCGGCGTTTGTAAAAAATTCTGGCGGGCTGCTTGAGCCTGCGTGTAACTCTAACGTGACGCAGCGACTGCGTCAGCGAGCACGGCCTTGAAAACCGCTCCCGCTTTGACAAAGAGGCTGCGCGCGTGAGCGGGCAGCCTCTTTGGGGCGACAGACGGGGCTGTCTTACTGCTTGGCAGCAGCTACCTGAGCGGCAACTTCAGCAGCGAAGTCGTCGACTGGCTTCTCGATGCCTTCGCCAACCTTGAAGTAGGTGAAGGAAACGATTTCAGCACCGGCTTTCTTGGCCAGCTCGCCAACCTTGACTTCCGGGTTCATGACGAAGGCTTGCTCTTTCAGCGAGGCTTCGGCCTTGAACTTGGTGATACGGCCGTTGATCATGTTCTCAACGATGTTTTCCGGCTTGCCAGCGATCTTGTCGGCGTTCAGCTGCAGGAAGACGTTCTTCTCGCGCTCGATGGCCTCGGCGGAGATTTCCGACGCGTCCAGGAACTCTGGGTTCGACGCGGCAACGTGCATGGCGATGTTCTTGGCCAGCTCGACGTCGCCGCCTTTCAGGACAACGACAGCACCGATCTTGTTGCCGTGCAGGTAGGCGCCGACAACGTCGCCTTCAACGCGCACCAGGCGACGGATGTTGACGTTTTCGCCGCACTTGGCAACCAGGGCTTCACGAGCTGCTTCACGCGAGGCGATCAGCGGAGCTGCGTCGGTCAGCTTCTGGGCGAAGGCTTCTTCCAGGCTGTCGGCGACGAAGTTCTTGAAGTCGTCTTGCAGGGCCAGGAAGTCGGTCTGCGAGTTGACTTCCAGCAGGACGGCGGATTTACCGTCGGTCTTGACCGCGATAGCGCCTTCAGCAGCGACGTTGCCCGCCTTCTTGGCGGCCTTGATCGCGCCCGAGGCACGCATGTCGTCAATGGCTTTTTCGATGTCGCCGCCAGCCTTTTCCAGGGCCTTTTTGCAATCCATCATGCCTTCGCCGGTACGCTCGCGCAGTTCTTTCACCAGCGCTGCAGTAATTGCTGCCATTTCAAAATCCTCTTGGAAAGTTTTTCAACCATTCCACCCGCTCGTCACGGGCGTTAAATTCTGCAAATCGCTGCCTTTATATCAGCTCGCCCATGATGCGGGGCCGTTGCTGACAGCAGGATTTCAAGGTGGCAAAAAGGGGGCAAAGCCCCCTTTTCGCGTGCCAAGTAGACGCTAGCGCCTATTACTCGGCAGCCGGTGCAGCCGCTTCTTCAGCGTAGACTTCGGTGCCGCCAGCAACGTTGTTGCGGCCGCGGATGACGGCGTCAGCCATCGAAGTCATGTACAGCTCGATAGCGCGAATGGCGTCATCGTTACCTGGGATGACGAAGTCAACGCCTTCCGGGCTGCTGTTGGTATCGACAACGCCGATGACCGGGATGCCCAGCTTGTTGGCTTCGGTGATAGCAATGCGCTCGTGGTCAACGTCGATCACGAACAGGGCATCAGGCAGGCCGCCCATGTCCTTGATACCACCCAGGCTGCGATCCAGTTTTTCCAGGTCGCGGGAACGCATCAGGGCTTCTTTCTTGGTCAGCTTGGCGAAGGTGCCATCTTCGGCCTGGGTTTCCAGGTCGCGCAGACGCTTGATCGAAGCACGGATGGTTTTGTAGTTGGTCAGCATGCCGCCCAACCAACGGTGATCAACGTATGGCGAACCGCAACGAGCAGCTTGCTCGGCGACGATCTTGCCGGCGGAACGCTTGGTGCCGACGAACATGATCTTGTTCTTGCCCTGAGCCAGACGCTCTACGAACGCCAGAGCGTCGTTGAACATTGGCAGGGTTTTTTCCAGGTTGATGATGTGGATCTTGTTACGCGCGCCGAAAATGTACTTGCCCATTTTCGGATTCCAGTAACGGGTCTGGTGGCCGAAGTGCACACCGGCCTTCAGCATATCGCGCATGTTGACTTGGGACATGATAGTTCCTTGATAAGTCGGGTTGGGCCTCCACGTATCCCAATGACCAACCCGCAAATTCGAAAACTCGGGGCACCCAGGTCATCGTGTCGACACGTGTGTGGGTTTAGGCTGACGGGGTCGTCCCCGAAAGCGGCGCATTTTATACCACAGACCGAACGCGAACGGAACCCGGATACAAGTGCGTCCGTCAGCGGTTTTTACAGCACCCTGCCAAAGAGGCCAGAATGGCTGCAGGACTGGCAGTTTCCCGGGCACTTGGGGCCGCTACGCGACCCATCGCCGGCAAGCCGGCTCCCACGATGATAACGCGATCGGCGTGGCAGCCGGCTTGCCGGCGATGGACTGCGCGCCAGCCTCAATTCTCTGCCTGTATCCCGACCGATCGGCGCCCTGCTCTGCTAGAATCCGGCCTTTCCCGTTTGTTCGCGCCGTACACGGCGCCGTAGAGAGCCTGTAATGACCGTCACCATCAAGACCGCAGAAGACATCGAGAAGATGCGCATCGCCGGCCGCCTGGCCGCCGACGTGCTGGAGATGATCGAAGAACACGTCAAGCCCGGCATCACCACCGAAGAGCTGGACCGCATCTGCCACGACTACATCGTCAATGTCCAGCAGGCCATCCCGGCGCCCCTCAACTACAAGGGCTACCCCAAGTCGATCTGCACCTCGATCAACCATGTGGTCTGCCACGGCATCCCCAACGACAAGCCGCTCAAGGATGGCGACACGCTCAACATCGACATCACCGTGATCAAGGACGGCTACCACGGCGACACCAGCCGCATGTTCCATGTCGGCAACGTGCCGGTGTGGGCCGAGCGCCTGTCCAAGGTCACCCAGGAGTGCATGTACAAGGCCATCGAACTGGTCAAGCCGGGCTGCCGCCTGGGCGACATCGGCGAAGTGATCCAGAAGCACGCCGAGAAGAACGGTTTCTCGGTGGTTCGCGAGTTCTGCGGGCACGGCATCGGCAAGGTGTTCCACGAAGAACCGCAGATCCTTCACTACGGCCGCGCTGGCACCGGCATGGAACTGAAAGAAGGCATGACCTTCACCATCGAGCCGATGATCAACCAGGGCAAGGCCGACACCAAGGTTCTCGGCGACGGCTGGACTGCCATCACCAAGGACCGTAAGCTCTCCGCCCAGTGGGAACACACTCTGGTGGTAACCGCGACCGGCTACGAGATCTTCACCCTGCGCAAGGACGACACGATCCCGCGCACCTCGGCCTGATTTCGCTCAAGGCAACCCCTACGACAGGAACGCGACGCGATGCCCCAGGTGGATCCCGAGCTGTTCGACCGCGGCCAGTTCCAGGCGGAACTGGCCCTCAAGGCGAGCCCGATCGCCGCCTTCAAGAAAGCCATCCGCCAGGCCGGCGAGGTGCTCGACAGGCGTTTTCGCGAAGGCCGCGAAATACGCCGCCTGATCGAAGACCGCGCGTGGCTCGTCGACAACATCCTGCAGCAGGCCTGGAAGCAGTTCGACTGGGGCGATCCTGACGGCATCGCGCTGATCGCCGTCGGCGGCTACGGGCGCGGTGAACTGCATCCGCACTCGGACATCGACCTGCTGATCCTGCTGGACGCCTGCGAGCACGAACAGTACCGCGATGCCATCGAGCGCTTCCTGACCCTGCTCTGGGACATCGGCCTCGAAGTCGGCCAGAGCGTGCGTACCGTCGACGAGTGCGCCGAACAGGCCCGCGCCGACCTGACGGTCATCACCAACCTGATGGAAAGCCGCACCATTGCCGGCCCCGAGGCGCTGCGCCAGCGCATGCTGGACGTCACCAGCACCGCGCACATGTGGCCGAGCAAGGAGTTCTTCCTGGCCAAGCGCGCCGAACTCAAGGCCCGCCACCACAAGTACAACGACACCGAATACAACCTCGAGCCCAACGTCAAAGGCTCGCCTGGTGGCCTGCGCGATATCCAGACGGTGCTCTGGGTGGCTCGTCGCCAGTACGGCACGCTCAACCTGCATGCGCTGGCCGGCGAGGGTTTCCTGCTGGAAAGCGAGAACGAGCTGCTCGCCTCCTCCCAGGACTTCCTGTGGAAGGTCCGCTACGCCCTGCACATGCTCGCCGGGCGCGCCGAGGACCGGCTGCTGTTCGACCACCAGCGCAGCATCGCCGCGCTGCTTGGGTACAGCGACGAGAACCCCAAGCGCGCCATCGAACAGTTCATGCAGCAGTACTACCGGGTGGTGATGAGCATCAGCCAGTTGTGCGACCTGATCATCCAGCACTTCGAGGAAGTTATCCTCGCCGATGACGACAGTGGCACCACCCAGCCGCTGAATGCCCGCTTCCGCCTGCACGATGGCTATATCGAGGCGGCCAGCCCAACGGTATTCAAGCGCACCCCGTTCGCCATGCTGGAGATCTTCGTGCTGATGGCCCAGCACCCGGAGATCAAGGGCGTGCGGGCCGACACCGTGCGCCTGCTGCGGGAACACCGCCACCTGATCGATGACACCTTCCGCAATGACATTCGCAACACCAGCCTGTTCATCGAGCTGTTCAAGTGCGAGATCGGCATCCACCGCAACCTGCGGCGGATGAACCGCTACGGTATCCTCGGCCGCTACCTGCCGGAGTTCGGCCTGATCGTCGGGCAGATGCAACACGACCTGTTCCACATCTATACCGTCGATGCGCACACCCTCAATCTCATCAAGCACCTGCGCAAGCTGCAGTACACGCCGGTATCCGAGAAATTCCCGCTGGCCAGCAAGCTCATGGGGCGCCTGCCCAAGCCCGAGCTGATCTACCTGGCAGGCCTCTACCACGACATTGGCAAGGGCCGCCAGGGCGACCATTCCGAAATCGGTGCGGTGGACGCGCAGAAGTTCTGTGAACGCCACCAACTGCCCGCCTGGGACAGCCGCCTGATCGTCTGGCTGGTGCAGAACCACCTGGTGATGTCCACCACCGCCCAGCGCAAGGACCTTTCCGACCCGCAGGTCATCAACGACTTCGCCTTGCACGTGGGGGACGAAATACGCCTGGACTACCTCTATGTGCTGACCGTGGCCGACATCAACGCCACCAATCCCAGCCTGTGGAACTCCTGGCGCGCCAGTCTGCTGCGCCAGCTCTATACCGAGACCAAGCGCGCCCTGCGCCGCGGCCTGGAAAACCCGCTGGACCGTGAAGAGCAGATCCGCCAGACCCAGAGCGCGGCGCTGGACATTCTGATCCGCGAAGGTACCGACCCAGACGACGTCGAGCAGCTCTGGTCGCAACTGGGTGACGATTACTTCCTCAAGCACACCGCTGCCGACGTGGCCTGGCACAGTGACGCGATCCTCCAGCAGCCGGCCGACGGCGGGCCGCTGGTATTGATCAAGGAAACCACCCAACGCGAGTTCGAGGGCGGAACGCAGATCTTCATCTATGCCCCCGACCAGCACGACTTCTTCGCCGTGACCGTGGCGGCGATGTCGCAGTTGAACCTGAACATCCATGACGCGCGGATCATCACCTCGAGCAGCCAGTTCACCCTCGATACCTATATCGTGCTGGACAACGATGGCGGCTCGATCGGCGACAACCCGCAGCGGGTCAAGCAGATCCGCGACGGGCTGACCGAGGCGCTGCGCAACCCCGAGGACTACCCGACCATCATCCAGCGCCGGGTGCCGCGCCAGCTCAAGCACTTCAACTTCCCGCCGCAGGTGACTATCCTCAACGATGCCCAGCGGCCGGTGACCATCCTCGAGATCACCGCACCAGACCGCCCGGGCCTGCTGGCAAGGCTGGGGCGCATCTTCCTGGAGTTCGACCTGTCGCTGCAGAACGCCAAGATCGCCACCCTCGGCGAGCGTGTCGAGGACGTGTTCTTCATCACCGACGCCGACAACCAGCCGCTGTCCGACCCGCAACTGTGCAGCCGCCTGCAGGAGGCCATCGTGCAGCAATTGCAGGCTGGCCAGGCCAGCGAAGCCAGCCCGAACCGCGTGACCTTTTAACCATTAGACGATTGACGAGACCTTACGCCGATGAACCACGCCTTGACCCTGCTCCAGACCTACCCGTTCGAGAAACTCCGCGCCCTGCTGGGCAGCGTGAAACCCGCGACAGACAAACGCGCCATCGCCCTGTCGATCGGGGAGCCGAAGCACGAATCGCCGGCTTTCGTCGCAAAGGCCATGGCCGACAACCTCGACAAGCTGGCGGTCTACCCCAGCACCCTCGGCCTGCCGGCCCTGCGCCAGGCCATCGGCCAGTGGTGCGCACGCCGTTTCGGCGTGCCGGCCGGCTGGCTGGATGCCGACCGTCACATCCTGCCGGTCAACGGCACCCGCGAAGCGCTGTTCGCCTTCACCCAGGCCGTGGTCAACCGCGCCGATGATGGCCTGGTGGTAAGCCCCAACCCGTTCTACCAGATCTACGAAGGCGCGGCCCTGCTCGCCGGCGCCACGCCGCACTACCTGCCGTGCCTGGAAAGCAATGGGTTCAACCCCGATTTCGACGCCGTGCCGGCCGAAGTCTGGCAGCGCTGCCAGATCCTGTTCCTGTGCTCGCCGGGCAACCCCACCGGTGCGCTGGTGCCGATGGACACGTTGAAGAAGCTGATCGCCCTGGCCGACGAGCACGACTTCGTGATTGCCGCCGACGAGTGCTACAGCGAGCTGTATTTCGATGAAGATGCACCGCCACCGGGCCTGCTGAGCGCATGCGCGGAGCTGGGCCGTAGCGACTTCAAGCGTTGCGTGGTGTTCCACAGCCTGTCCAAGCGCTCCAACCTGCCAGGCCTGCGCTCGGGCTTCGTCGCCGGTGACGCCGAGATCATCAAGCCGTTCCTGCTGTACCGCACCTACCACGGCTGCGCGATGCCGGTGCAGACCCAGCTGGCCAGCATCGCTGCCTGGCAGGACGAGGCCCATGTGCGCGACAACCGCGACCAGTACCGCGCCAAGTACGACGCCGTGCTCGACATCCTGCAGCCGGTGCTGGACGTTCAGCGGCCCGATGGCAGCTTCTACCTGTGGGCCAAGGTGCCGGGCTGTGATGCCGAATTCACCCGCGACCTGTTCGAAGCGCAGCATGTGACCGTGGTGCCGGGGTCGTACCTGTCGCGCGAGGTGGGTGGTGTGAACCCGGGGGCTGGCCGGGTGCGCATGGCGCTGGTTGCGCCGCTGGCCGAATGCATCGAGGCGGCAGAGCGGATTCGTGAGTTTCTGCGCAATCGTTGATTGACCCATCGCCGGCAAGCCGGCTGCCACAGCTATTGCGCGAGCGTGCCTGTGGCAGCCGGCTTGCCGGCGACTGGGCTGCCAAGCAGCCCCAGCGTCCTACTTGACCTGCCCCAGGTTCGCTTCGCTCATATCCAGCTCCCCCAGCACCTGCCTCACCAACTCATCACCCACCAGGTGCTGGCGATGCAGGTTGTACAGTTCCAACCGCTGCGCCCGCAGCGCCCGCAAGCGCAAGCGCCGCTCAAGCAGGTCCATCTGCTCGGCCAGCGCCCTCGCCTCGGCCGTGTCGTTGTAACTGTTCAGCTCATCCCGATATTCGGCCATCAACCTGGCCTTGAGCTCGGTCGCCATGGTCGCCTGCGCCGCATCCTGTGGCGCACTGGCGTCGATCACCTCTTCCGCCTCCAACGCATGAATCGCCGCCTCGACCGTGCGTCGCCAGGCATCCAGCACCTCCTGGTGCAGCCGTTCGTCGGGGGTCCTGGTCACGCCGCGCAGCAGGAACGGCAAGGCAATACAGGCACTGATCAGCGACAGCAGGATGACCCCGGCGGCGATGAAGATCAGCAAATCCCGCTCGGGAAATGCCTGGCCCGCGCTGATCAGCAACGGCACCGACATCACACCCGCCAACGTCACCGCCCCACGTACACCGCCCAGGGTCAGCATCCAGCACGAACGCGCGGTGGGCATCAGCACCAGCGCCGGCTTGCCACGCCAGCGCCGGACCACACCGATCGCACGCCAGATGCTCTGGACCCAGGTGAAGCGCAGCAGGATCAATGCCGCGAAGATCGCCAGCACGTCCAGGCAACGCCAGGCCAGGGTCGGCCAGATGGAGGCTTCATGGCTGACCACTGCCTTGATGATGTCCGGCAACTGCAGCCCCAGCAGCAGGAAGATCAGGCCGTTGAAGGCGAACTCCAGCAGCGACCAGACACTGCGGTTGAGCAGACGGGTGCTGGTCTGGCGCGGCAGCAGGTCGAGCCAGCTCTGCATCATGCCGGCCGCCACCGCCGAAAGGATGCCCGATACCCCGAGTCGCTCGGCCAGCACATAGGCGGCAAACGGCAACAGCAACATGAACACCACGTGGGTGGCCGGGTCATCCCAGCCACGGGCGATCATCCAGGCCCGCAGGCGGCCGATCAGCCAGCTAAGGGCCACGCCGACTGCCAGGCCACCCAAGGCAACCAGGACGAAACTGAAGCTGGCGTCGGCCAGCGAGAAAGCCCCCGTGATCGCCGCCGCCAGGGCGAACTTGAAGGTCACCAGGCCCGAGGCGTCGTTCATCAACGCCTCGCCCTGCAGCATGTGCATCAGCGGGGTCGGCAAACGGTCCTGGGTGATGGCCGACACCGCCACCGCATCGGTCGGCGAAAGCACCGCCGCCAGGGCGAAGGCCACCGGCAGCGGGATGGTCGGCAGCAGCCAGTGAATGAAGTAGCCCGCCCCGACCACGGTGAACAGCACCAACCCCACGGCCAATGCCACCACCGGGCCACGAATGCGCCACAATTCGCGCTTGGGCATGCGCCAGCCGTCGGCGAACAGCAACGGCGGCAGGAACAGGAAGAGGAACAGTTCAGGGTCCAGGGCCACATGCAGACCCAGGGTTGGCCACGCCAGCAAGGCACCGGCGCCAATCTGCACCAGCGGCAAGGGCAGCGGGATCACCCGCCCGACCAGTTTCGACACGCTTACCAGCGTCAACAGGATGAGGACGGTATAGGCGGACTGCATCCGTTAAAGCTTCCTTTGTGAACCCAAAACCACAACAGGGCGAAACATCGCCATTGAAACAATATGTTAGCGGGGTAGCGGGAAATGAGGCCGCTGCACGATAGTCGCAGGTGGCGCGCAAATATGTAACACGTTGATACGTCTGCTCGGGTGCACACACGTGGCACTAAAAGGATCGATCCCGCATAATCCCGCGACTGACTATCAGACAGGGAGAGATTGGGGAAACTTTTGACCCCAATGCACACAATGACCCATACGCTCTACGGCATAAAAGCCTGTGACACCATGAAAAAGGCGCGCACCTGGCTCGAAGACAAAGCCATCGCCTACGAATTCCATGACTACAAGACCCAAGGCATCGACCGCGACAGCCTGAACCGCTGGTGCGACGAACACGGCTGGGAAGTCATCCTCAACCGTGCAGGCACCACCTTCCGCAAGCTCGACGACGCCAGCAAGGCCGACCTCGACCAGGCCAAGGCCGTGGAACTGATGCTGGCCCAGCCGTCGATGATCAAGCGCCCGGTGCTCGACCTTGGCGAGCGCACGCTGGTCGGTTTCAAACCCGATCTTTACGCCGCCGCGCTGACCTGAGCCCCTACCCTATTTCGCACGAGGTAATCACATGTCCAATACCCTGTTCAGCCTGGCCTTCGGTGTCGGCTCCCAGAACCGCCAGGGCACCTGGCTGGAAGTGTTCTACGCACAGCCCCTGCTCAACCCGAGCGCCGAGCTGGTTGCCGCAGTAGCGCCAATCCTCGGCTACGAAGGTGGCAACCAGGCCATCGCCTTCAGCAATGCCCAGGCCGCCCAGCTGGCCGAAGCCCTGAAAGGCGTCGATGCCGCCCAGGCTGCCCTGCTGACCCGCCTGGCCGAGAGCAACAAGCCGCTGGTCGCCACCCTGCTGGCCGAAGACGCAGCCCTGACCTCGACCCCAGAGGCCTACCTCAAGCTGCACCTGCTGTCGCACCGCCTGGTCAAGCCGCATGGCCTGAGCCTGGCAGGCATCTTCCCACTGCTGCCAAACGTGGCCTGGACCAACCAGGGCGCCGTCGACCTGAGCGAACTGGCCGAACTGCAACTGGAAGCACGCCTGAAGGGCGAGTTGCTGGAAGTGTTCTCGGTGGACAAGTTCCCGAAAATGACCGACTACGTGGTCCCGGCCGGCGTGCGTATCGCCGACACCGCCCGTGTGCGCCTGGGCGCCTACATCGGCGAAGGCACCACCATCATGCACGAAGGCTTCGTCAACTTTAACGCCGGCACCGAAGGCCCGGGCATGATCGAAGGCCGCGTTTCCGCTGGCGTGTTCGTCGGCAAGGGGTCGGACCTGGGCGGCGGCTGCTCGACCATGGGCACCCTGTCCGGTGGCGGCAACATCGTCATCAAGGTCGGTGAAGGCTGCCTGATCGGCGCCAACGCCGGTATCGGCATCCCGCTGGGCGACCGCAACACCGTCGAGGCCGGCCTGTACATCACCGCCGGCACCAAGGTGAACCTGCTGGACGAGAACAACGAGCTGGTCAAGGTCGTCAAGGCCCGTGACCTGGCTGGCCAGACCGACCTGCTGTTCCGCCGCAACTCGCTCAACGGCGCCGTCGAGTGCAAGACGCACAAGTCGGCCATCGAGCTGAACGAGGCGCTGCACGCCCACAACTGAGAACTCCCCGCGGGTTCGAAGTGTTAAGATCGGGTCTGGCGCACTCACGCCAGACCCGATTTTCATTCCAGGCCCCGTGATCATGTTCCAGCCCTCCCCCTGGCGTGCCGACTTCCCCGCCATCGCCGCCCTGCAACGGCAGCACCAGACCTACCTGGACAGCGCCGCCACAACCCAGAAGCCCCAGGCCCTGCTCGATGCCCTGAGCCATTACTACGGCCATGGCGCGGCCAACGTTCACCGCGCCCAACACCTGCCCGGCGCATTGGCGACCCAGGCCTTCGAAGGTAGCCGGGATAAAGTGGCCGCCTGGCTCAATGCGCCAGAGTCGCGACAGATCGTGTTCACCCATGGCGCCACTTCGGCGCTGAACCTGTTGGCCTATGGCCTGGAGCACCGCTTCGAGGCGGGCGACGAGATCGCCGTCAGCGCCCTTGAGCACCACGCCAACCTGCTGCCCTGGCAGCAACTGGCACGGCGCCGCAACCTGCGTCTGGTGGTATTGCCGCTGGACGTCCACGGTCGCATCGACCTGGAGCAAGCGCTGCAACTGATCGGCCCACGCACCCGGCTGCTTGCGGTCAGCCAGTTGTCCAACGTGCTCGGTACCTGGCAGCCGCTGGCGGGGTTGTTGGCCCATGCCCACGCCCAAGGCGCGCTGACCGTGGTCGATGGCGCCCAGGGCGTGGTGCATGGTCGCCATGACGTGCAGCAACTGGGCTGCGACTTCTACGTCTTCTCCAGCCACAAGCTGTACGGCCCCGAAGGCGTCGGCGTGCTCTACGGGCGCAGCCAGGCGCTGGAATTGCTGCGCCATTGGCAGTTCGGCGGTGAGATGGTGCAACTGGCCGACTACCAGGAGGCAAGCTTCCGCCCGGCCCCCTTGGGTTTCGAGGCGGGCACCCCGCCGATCGCCGGCGTGATCGGCCTGGGCGCAACCCTGGATTACCTGGCCGGCCTCGATGCCCATGCTGTCGAGGCCCATGAAGCGCACCTGCATCAGGGGCTGCTACGCGGCCTGGTCGATCGCGAGGGTGTGCGTGTGCTCGGCACCCCGCAAACCGCCTTGGCCAGCTTCGTCATCGAAGGCGTGCATAACGCCGACATCGCGCACCTGTTGACCGAGCAAGGCATTGCCGTGCGCGCAGGCCATCACTGCGCCATGCCTTTGCTCAAAGGCCTGGGCCTGGAAGGCGCGATTCGCGTTTCGCTGGCGCTGTACAACGACAGCGATGACCTGCAACGCTTCTTCGATGCCCTCGACCAGGGCCTGGAGCTGTTGCGATGAGTATGTCGGCAGAGGCCCAAAAGGCACTGGACGTCTTCGCGCAGGCACGCGGCTGGGAGCAGCGGGCACGGTTGCTGATGCAGATGGGCGACAGCCTGGAACCGCTGGGCGACGCGGACAAGTCCGAAGCCAACCGCGTGCATGGCTGTGAAAGCCTGGTGTGGCTGGTGGCTGAGCAGCGCGATGGCCATTGGCGCTTCAAGGCCAGCAGCGATGCGCGGCTGTTGCGCGGGCTGCTGGCACTGCTGCTGGTGCGAGTGCAGGGGTTGTCCGGCACTGAACTGGCTGGGTTGGACCTACAGGACTGGTTTACCCAGCTTGGGCTGGAACGCCAACTTTCGCCATCACGCAGCAATGGGCTGCATGCAGTGTTGCAGCGCATGGCGGAATTGAGCCGAAATCTGCAGTGACCCCACCTTGCTTCTGTGGGAACCCGCTTTACGATTGGCTATTGAGCCTTCACCCGCTCCGACGGCCGACGAGCACCGGCTACCAGTTTCTCCACGGCCTTGCTCGCCGCGACCATGCCAAAGGTCGCGGTCACCATCATCACCGCACCAAAGCCCCCCGCGCAGTCCAGGCGCACGCCTTCGCCAACGAAGCTCTTCTGCAGGCAAACGCTGCCATCCCCTTTGGGATAACGCAGCTGCTCACTGGAAAACACGCACGGCACACCGTAGTTGCGGCTGACATTGCGCGAGAAGTTGTAGTCACGGCGCAAGGTCGAACGCACCCGTGAAGCCAGCGGGTCGTTGAAGGTCTTGTTGAGGTCGCCGATCTGGATCTGCGTGGGGTCGATCTGCCCCCCCGCCCCGCCGGTGGTCACGATGGCAATCTTGCGACGCCGGCACCAGGCGATCAGCGCCGCCTTGGCCATCACGCTGTCGATGCAATCGATGACGGCATCGAGGTGCTCGGTGATGTACTCGGCCATGGTGTCACGGGTGACGAAATCGGCCACTGCATGCACCGTGCACGCCGGGTTGATCGCCCGCAGACGCTCGGCCATCACCTCGACCTTGGGGCGCCCGACCAGGCCTTCCAGGGCATGGGCCTGGCGGTTGGTGTTGCTGACGCAGACATCGTCGAGGTCGAACAGGGTGATTTCGCCCACACCACTGCGCGCCAGGGCCTCGGCCGCCCACGAGCCGACCCCGCCGATACCGACGACTGCCACGTGGGCCTGGCTCAGGCGCTGCAGCCCTTCGTCGCCGTAAAGCCGGGCGACGCCGGCGAAGCGTGGATCTTCTGTGCTCATGTGACTACCCCGAAGCTCATACCGCAAAATCGGCGCGCATTATAGGCCAGTGGCCGCCACCAGCTCCATCGTTAGGAAAAATCCTACAGTTGCTGCTCTAATGTCCTAACACTTGGACAGAATTGGATCACAATGTCTTCACGCAAATTCGGCCTCAACCTGGTTGTGGTGCTGGCCATCGCCGCGTTGTTCACCGGGTTCTGGGCGCTGGTCAATCGCCCAGTGTCCGCGCCTGCCTGGCCAGAACAGATCTCCGGCTTCTCATACTCGCCATTCCGCCTCGGGGAAAGCCCGCAAAAGGGCCAGTACCCCAGCGACGACGAGATGCGCCAGGACCTGGAGCAGATGAACAAGCTGACCGACAGCATCCGCATCTATACCGTCGAAGGCTCCCAGGCCGACATTCCGCGGCTGGCCGAGGAGTTCGGCTTGCGGGTGACCCTGGGCATCTGGATCAGCCCCGACCTGGAACGCAACGAGCGCGAGATCGCCACAGCCATCCAACTGGCCAATACCTCGCGCAGCGTGGTGCGCGTGGTAGTGGGCAACGAAGCCCTGTTCCGCGAAGAGGTTACCCCCGAAGCTCTGATCCAGTACCTGGACCGGGTGCGTGCCGCAGTCAAGGTGCCGGTCACCACCAGCGAACAGTGGCATATCTGGAAGGAACACCCGGAGCTGGCCAAGCACGTCGACCTGATCGCCGCGCACATCCTGCCCTACTGGGAGTTCGTGCCGATGCAGGACTCGGTAGCGTTCGTCCTCGACCGCGCCCGCGAGCTCAAGCAGCAGTTCCCGCGCAAGCCCTTGCTGCTTTCGGAAGTCGGATGGCCGAGCAATGGCCGCATGCGCGGCGGTGCCGACGCGACCCAGGCCGACCAGGCCATCTACCTGCGCACGTTGGTCAACACCCTCAACCGCCGTGGCTACAACTACTTCGTCATCGAAGCCTACGACCAACCCTGGAAAGCCAGTGACGAAGGCTCGGTGGGGGCCTACTGGGGGGTGTTCAACGCCGAACGCCAGCAGAAGTTCAACTTCGAGGGGCCGGTGGTAGCGATCCCACAATGGCGTGCACTGGCGGTCGCCTCGGTGGTGCTGGCGATGATCGCCCTGACCGTGCTGCTGATCGATGGCTCGTCCTTGCGCCAGCGCGGCCGAACCTTCCTGACGTTCATCACCTTCCTGTGTGGTTCGGTGCTGGTGTGGATCGGCTACGACTACAGCCAGCAGTACAGCACCTGGTTCAGCCTCACCGTCGGGGTGTTGCTGGCATTGGGTGCGCTGGGCGTGTTCATCGTGTTGATGACCGAGGCCCACGAACTGGCCGAAGCAGTGTGGATCCACAAACGCCGCCGGGAGTTCCTGCCAGTGCAGAGCGACAGCGCCTACCGGCCGAAAGTCTCGGTGCATGTGCCGTGCTACAACGAACCGCCCGAGATGGTCAAACAGACCCTGGACGCCCTGGCCGCGCTCGATTACCCGGATTACGAAGTCCTGGTGATCGACAACAACACCAAGGACCCTGCCGTGTGGGAGCCGCTCAAGGCCCACTGCGAAACGCTCGGCGAGCGCTTCAAGTTCTTCCATGTCTCGCCCTTGGCCGGCTTCAAGGGCGGCGCACTGAACTACCTGATCCCGCACACGGCCAAGGATGCCGAAGTCATCGCCGTGATCGACTCGGACTACTGCGTCGACCGTAACTGGCTCAAGCACATGGTGCCGCACTTCGCCGACCCGAAGATCGCCGTGGTGCAATCGCCGCAGGACTACCGCGACCAGCACGAAAGCGCCTTCAAGAAGCTGTGCTACAGCGAGTACAAGGGCTTCTTCCATATCGGCATGGTCACCCGCAACGACCGCGACGCGATCATCCAGCATGGCACCATGACCATGACCCGGCGCAGCGTACTCGAGGAACTGGGCTGGGCCGAATGGTGCATCTGCGAAGATGCCGAACTGGGGCTGCGGGTCTTCGAGAAAGGCCTGTCGGCGGCCTATGCCCACAACAGCTATGGCCAGGGCCTGATGCCCGACACCTTCATCGACTTCAAGAAGCAGCGCTTCCGCTGGGCCTACGGCGCCATCCAGATCATCAAGCACCACGCTGCCGCCTTGCTGCGCGGCAAGGGCAGCGAGCTGACCCGCGGCCAGCGCTACCACTTCCTGGCGGGCTGGTTGCCATGGATCGCCGACGGCATGAACATCTTCTTCACCGTAGGCGCGTTGTTGTGGTCGGCGGCGATGATCATCGTGCCGCACCGGGTCGACCCGCCACTGATGATCTTCGCCATTCCGCCCCTGGCGCTGTTCTTCTTCAAGGTAGGCAAGATCATCTTCCTGTACCGCCGTGCGGTGGGGGTCAACCTCAAGGACGCCTTCGCCGCGGCGCTGGCCGGGCTGGCCTTGTCGCACACCATTGCCAAGGCGGTGCTCTACGGGTTCTTCACCAGCAGCATGCCGTTCATCCGCACGCCCAAGCATGCCGACAGCCACGGTGTGCTGGTGGCGATTTCCGAAGCGCGCGAAGAGCTGTTCATCATGCTGCTGCTGTGGGGCGCCGCTGCTGGCATCTGCCTGGTGCAAGGGCTGCCGAGTTCGGACATGCGCTTCTGGGTGGCGATGCTGCTGGTGCAGTCGTTGCCGTACCTGGCGGCATTGGTGATGGCGCTGTTGTCGTCGCTGCCCAAGCCTGCGGACAAGGTGGCAGAACCGCAGGAGGCTTGAAATGGACGGGGCTGCCGGCGATCGGGGCGCGCAGCGGCCCCTTAGCCCGTGCCGACGCTCCAGTTTTGATATAAGATAACGCCCCTCGTTTCCCCGCCTTACCTTGCCCCGGAGTCCCCCATGACGGCCCCTGCCGAGCTCTCGCCCACCCTTCAACTGGCCTGCGACCTGATCCGTCGCCCTTCGGTCACCCCCGTCGACGCCGACTGCCAGGCGCAGATGATGAATCGCCTGGGCGCCGCGGGCTTCCAGCTCGAACCGATGCGCATCGAGGACGTCGACAACTTCTGGGCCAGCCACGGTACCCACGACGGCCCGGTGCTGTGCTTCGCCGGCCACACCGACGTGGTACCCACAGGCCCGGTGCAGCAGTGGCAACATGAACCCTTCGCGGCGTTGATCGATGCCGACGGCATGCTCTGCGGCCGCGGCGCCGCGGACATGAAAGGCAGCCTGGCGTCGATGGTGGTCGCCAGCGAGCGCTTCGTGCGCGACTACCCCGACCACCGCGGCAAGGTCACCTTCCTGATCACCAGCGACGAAGAAGGTCCCGCACACCACGGCACCAAAGCCGTGGTCGAGCGCCTGAAGGCACGCAACGAACGCCTGGACTGGTGCATCGTCGGCGAACCGTCCAGCACCACCCTGCTCGGCGACGTGGTCAAGAACGGCCGCCGTGGCTCGCTCGGCGCCAAGCTGACCGTGCGCGGCAAGCAGGGCCACGTGGCCTACCCGCACCTGGCGCGCAACCCGATTCACCTGGCCGCACCCGCGCTGGCGGAACTGGCTGCCGAGCATTGGGACGAAGGCAATGCGTTCTTCCCGCCGACCAGTTTCCAGATCTCCAACCTCAATTCGGGTACTGGTGCCACCAACGTGGTCCCGGGCGAGCTGAGCGCGCTGTTCAACTTCCGTTTCTCCACCGAGTCGACCGTCGAAGGCTTGCAGGCACGGGTTTCGGCGATCCTCGACAAACATGAGCTGGACTGGTCGATCGACTGGGCGCTGTCGGGCCTGCCCTTCCTCACCGAGCCGGGCGAACTGCTCGACGCGGTGGCGGCCAGCATCAAGGGCGTCACCGGCCGCGACACCCAGCCGTCCACCAGTGGCGGCACCTCCGATGGCCGCTTCATCGCCACCATGGGTACTCAGGTGGTCGAGCTGGGCCCGGTCAATGCCACCATTCACCAGGTCGACGAGCGAATCCTGGCCAGCGATCTCGACTTGCTGACCGAGATCTACTACCAGACCCTGGTGCGGTTGCTCGCCTGATGCTCGCCTGCCCAATCTGCCAGGCCGCCCTCACGCGCCTCGACAACGGGGCCGTGTGCCCCGCCGGCCACCGCTTCGACCGCGCACGCCAGGGTTACCTGAACCTGTTGCCGGTGCAGCACAAGAACAGCCGTGACCCAGGCGACAACCAGGCCATGGTCGAGGCGCGCCGGGACTTCCTCGACGCCGGCCACTATGCGCCCGTGGCTCGCCGCCTGGCGGAACTGGCTGCCGAGCGCAAGCCCGGCGCCTGGCTCGACATCGGCTGCGGCGAGGGCTACTACACCGCGCAACTGGCCAAGGCGCTGCCCCAGGCCGAGGGCTATGCCCTGGACATCTCCCGCGAAGCGGTCAAACGCGCCTGCCGCCGCGACCCTGGCGTGACCTGGATGGTCGCCAGCATGGCACGCGTGCCGCTGGCCGACGCCAGCTGCCAGTTCATCGCCAGCGTGTTCAGCCCGCTCGACTGGGCCGAGGCCAAGCGCCTGCTCAGCCCCGGCGGCGGCCTGATGCGGGTTGGCCCGACCAGCGGCCACCTGATGGAGCTGCGCGAGGTGCTCTACGATGAAGTACGCCCCTACGCCGACGACAAGCACCTGGCCCTGGTGCCGCCAGGCATGGCCCACGCCCACAGCGAAACCCTCGAGTTCCGCCTGAGCCTGGCCGAGCCCAAGGCCCGCGCCGACCTGCTGGCGATGACCCCGCACGGCTGGCGCGCCAGCGCCGAGCGGCGTGCGCAGGTGATCGACCAGCCCGAGCCGTTCGAGGTCACGGTTTCCATGCGTTATGACTATTTCGTGCGCCAAGACTGAGCATACCCGGAGCCCTTATGCGCCAACCTGATATCGAGATCTACCTGAAGGACACCGACGTCGACCACCAGCAGATTGCCAGGTGGCTGGCCGAGGCGATCGGCCCGTGCAGCGAATGGCAGCAGAAAGGCCAGACCTTCAAATGCCGAGCCGGTAACATTCCGGTCACTTGGTTACCCAAGGCTGTAGGGAAATGGAACAGCCTGTACCTGGAAAGCGACCAGACGCCCTGGGCCGATGACATTGCCTGCGCCCGTGCCGCGTTCGCCGCGCTTGGCGTGGAAGTGCGCTGCGCACCGGGTGGCTGGGTCGAGGAAGACGGAGAAGAGGATGCCGATCGCTGGATCCGCATCAGCGCCGACGGTGAAGAGGAAATCACCTGGCGCACCTCATGAGCTGCAAGCTTTGAGCTACAAGCGTCAAGAGGGTTCGCATCAAGCTGCAAGTTACACGGTCAACTTGCAGCTCGAAGCTTGTAGCTTGAGGCTCAGAGCCCGACTACGTCCTCGGCTTGCAGGCCTTTCTGGCCCTGCACGCAGGCGTATTCCACCCGCTGCCCTTCGACCAGGGTACGATGCCCCTCACCGCGGATCGCCCGATAGTGGACGAACACATCCGCACCACCCTCGCGCTGAATGAAGCCATAGCCCTTGGCATCGTTGAACCACTTTACATTCCCAGTCTCACGAGACGACATCTGAACTACTCCGGATTTTTATTGTGAAGATCGCCTTGCAGGCACGGGGTACCTACCACGTGCCGACGCCGCTTGCTGAAATATCCTGCAAGTGGCAGGCCGAGTATATGTCATGGATGAAATAATTTTTATGACTGCGGCGCCGCTTGCAGGATTTTGCTGAACTTGCGCAGATCCGGCAGACTATTCGGCTGCATTCGCGGCTAAATTATCCTCTGTCATCACACCCAGGGCACAACCCCATGACCCGTTCCCCCCTGCGCCGCCTGATCTTCGGCGCCTTGCGTCGCCTGTTGTACCTGTGGGTGCGCTCCGAGACCATCAACCAGTCGTCCATGAGCCTCAACCTCGACCGCAGCCGGCCGGTGTTCTATGCCCTGCCGTCGCCATCGCTGAGCGACCTGGCAGTGCTCGACCACGAGTGCACCAAGGCCGGGCTGCCGCGCCCGGTTCTACCGGTGGCCGTGGGCCAGTTGCACGAACCCGCCGGGTTCTTCTACCTGACGCCGGACCCGGACTGGCTGGGCCGCCACGACAAGCGGGGCGCTCCGCCCACGCTGGAGCGCGTGGTCGCCGCCGTGAACCAGCACCCCGAGGAGGATGCGCAGATCATTCCGGTCAGCGTGTTCTGGGGGCAGACCCCAGCGAGCGAATCCAGCCCCTGGAAGCTGCTGTTCGCCGACAGCTGGGCCGTTACAGGGCGCCTGCGCCGGCTGCTGACCATCCTTATCCTGGGGCGCAAGACCCGTGTGCAATTCTCCGCGCCCATCCACGTGCGCGAACTGGTGCAGCACAACAAGGGGCATGAACGCACCGTGCGCATGGCCCAGCGCCTGATGCGCGTGCATTTCCGCAACCTCAAGACCGCGGTGATAGGCCCGGACATTTCGCACCGGCGCAACCTGGTCAAAGGCCTGGTGCACGCCCCGCTGGTCCGTCAGGCCATTGCCGAAGAAGTGCAGCGCGAAAACATCCCCCAGGCCAAGGCAGAGGCCCAGGCGCTGCGCTATGGCAACGAGATCGCCTCGGACTACACCTACACCGCGATCCGTTTCCTCGAGGTGGTGTTGAGCTGGTTCTGGAACAAGATCTACGACGGCATCAAGGTCAACCACATCGAACAGGTGCAAGGCATCGCCCCGGGTCACGAAGTGATCTACGTGCCGTGCCACCGCAGCCATATCGACTATTTGCTGCTGTCCTACCTGCTGTTCCGCAATGGCCTGACGCCACCGCACGTCGCCGCCGGCATCAACCTCAACATGCCGGGGATCGGCGGCCTGCTGCGCCGTGGCGGCGCCTTCTTCATGCGCCGCACGTTCAAGGGCAACCCGCTGTACACCGCCGTGTTCAACGAATACCTGCACACCCTGTTCAGCAAGGGCTTTCCGGTGGAGTACTTCGTCGAAGGCGGGCGCTCGCGCACCGGGCGCATGCTGCAGCCGCGCACCGGGATGCTGGCGATCACCTTGCGCAGCTTCCTGCGCTCGTCGCGCACGCCGATCGTCTTCGTCCCCGTGTACATCGGCTACGAACGGGTGCTCGAAGGCCGCACCTACCTGGGCGAACTGCGTGGGGCGAGCAAGAAGAAGGAATCGATCTTCGACATCTTCAAGGTCGTCGGCGCGCTGAAGCAGCGTTTCGGCCAGGTCTACGTCAACTTCGGCGAGCCCATTCGCCTGGCCGGTTTCCTCGACCAGCAGCAACCCGGCTGGCGCCAGCAGGAACACGGCCCGCAGTTCCGCCCGGCCTGGCTCAACGAAGCCACCACACGCCTGGGCGACACCGTGGCCCGCCACCTGAACGAGGCGGCGGCGATCAACCCGGTCAACCTGGTGGCCCTGGCCTTGCTGTCCACCAGCCGCCTGGCCCTGGACGAACAGGCCCTGACCCGCGTGCTCGACCTGTACCTGGCGCTGTTGCGCAAAGTGCCGTATTCCGCCCACACCACCCTGCCCGAAGGCGACGGCAAGGCCCTGATCGAGCACGTCAGGGGCATGGACCTGCTGGCCGAGCAGAAAGACGCCCTGGGCCGCATCCTGTACCTGGACGAAGCCAACGCGGTGCTGATGACCTATTACCGCAACAACGTCCTGCACATCTTTGCCCTGCCGGCGTTGCTGGCGAGCTTCTTCCACAGCAGCTCGCGGATGAGCCGCGAACTGCTCGGCCAGTACGTGCACGCGCTGTACCCGTACCTGCAAGCCGAACTGTTCCTGCGCTGGGAGCCTGCGCAACTGGACGAAGTGATCGACCAGTGGCTGGCTGCGCTGGTCGAGCAAGGCCTGCTGCGCCTGGAGGGCGAGGTGTACATTCGCCCCGCCCCCAGCTCGCGCCAGTTCGTCCTGCTGACCCTGCTCGCCCGCACCATCACCCAGACCTTGCAGCGCTTCTACATGGCCACCTCGCTGTTGCTCAACAGCGGCCAGAACAGCCTCAGCGCCGAAGAACTGGAAGACCTCTGTGTGATGATGGCCCAGCGCCTGTCCATCCTGCATGGCCTGAACGCCCCGGAATTCTTCGACAAGACCCTGTTCCGGCACTTCATCCAGACCTCGATCAGGCAAGGCGTGCTGCACCCAGGCGCTGACGGCAAGCTTGGCTACAGCGAAAAGCTCGGCGAACTGGCCGAGGGCGTGGCCAAGCGCGTACTGTCGGCCGAGCTGCGGTTGTCGATCCGACAAGTCGCGCTGCACCGTGATGAGGCTACGGAGGCGGTCATCGGGTAAGGCTTCTCGCTGCTTCCGGTTATGCCGATGGGACGAGGATGGGTGGCTTGTCCCCCAATCCCATTCGGAGTACAGACATGAGCGACGCTTCCATCCAATCGCTGAGTATCGAGATCGTGGCCTCGAGTGACGGCACGCTACCGCCTTCCGCCCTCGTGCAAGTGAGCCTGGACGATGTGTCACGGGCCGATGCGTCCGCCATCTGCAATGCCCAATTGCGCTTGCGCTGCGGGGGCACGATGCCGATCAACCTGCGCCTGAACTATGACAGCCTGCAGATCGACCCTCGCCACACCTACGCGGTGGCGGTTCGTATCGAACAGGATGGCCAACTGCGGTACATCAACACACGCGCCCATGAAGTCGAACTCGACAAGGTCAAGGGCAAGGTCCGGGTCATCGTCGACAAGATCGACTCGATGAGCGATGGCATACACGGTGGTACCTGGATCGATACCCCCACTGATCGCTGATTGATTGTGGAAAATCCGCTAAAGTCCCCGGGGTTGGCCAAAAGCCGGCCCCAAGGACACCGGAGATTCCATGAAAAAGCTCTTTATGCTGTGTTGCGCATCCCTGCTCGCAGCCTGTACCAGCAACACCCCATCGACCCAGGCCAGCCTGGACGGTGAAGTCTTCTACCTGCAGCGCATCGCCTTGCCACCTGCGGCTACCTTGAGTGTCAGCCTGCAAGATGTTTCGCTGATGGACGCCCCGGCTGTGACCCTGGCCAGCCAGGCCGGCCCGATCAGGGGCAACGTGCCATTGCCCTTCCACCTCAGCTATGACCCCGCCCAGATCAAGCCCGGCCACCGCTACGCGGTCAGCGCCCGCATCGAACTGGACGGCAAGCTGCTGTTCATCAATACCGAGCACCACGGCGTCAAGCTCGACGGCAGCGACCCACAGCCGGTGCGGATCAAGGTCGATCCGGTGCGCTGACGCGCTTTTGTTCTCGTTCAGAAGGAATGCCCCATGATTCGCTCTTCCCTGCGCTTCACCACGCTGTGCGCCGGCTTGCTGTTGTCGGCCAGTGCCCTGGCCCTGTCGCTGGGCGACCTGAGCCAGAAGGATGCCACCGGCGGCCTGAAGGACGCCCTCACCCAAGGCGCCCAGCTGGCGGTCAAGCAACTGAGCACCCCGGGCGGCTTCAGCAACAACCCGGACGTTCGCATCGAACTGCCAGGCAACCTCGGCAAGGCCGCCAAGGCCATGAAGATGTTCGGCAAAGGTGACCAGGTCGAGGCCCTGGAAGCCAGCATGAACAAGGCCGCCGAAGCTGCAGTGCCGCAGGCCCAGGCAATCCTTGTCGATGCGGTGAAGAACATGAGCGTGACCGATGCCAAGGGCATTCTCAGCGGCGGCGACGATTCGGCTACCCAGTACCTGAACAAGAGCAGCCGCGAGCAGATCCGCGCCAAGTTCCTGCCCATCGTCAAGCAAGCCACCGACAAGGTCGGCCTGGCCCAGCAGTACAACAGCTTCGCAGGCCAGGCCAAGGGCCTGGGGCTGATCAAGACGGATGCCAATATCGAGAACTACGTGACCGAGAAGGCGCTGGACGGGTTGTTCGAAATGATTGGCAAGCAGGAACAGAGCATTCGCCAGAACCCGGCACAGGCAGCTACCAGCCTGGCCAAGAAGGTGTTTGGCGCGCTTTGATGGCCAAAGGGGGGCTGCTTTGCAGCCCATCGCCGCGGTTCGTCGCCACGACAAGCCGGCTCCCATAGGTACAGCACAGTTTTCAACAGCTGTGTCGAACCTGTGGGAGCCGGCTTGCCGGCGATGGGAGGGCAACGCCCTCCCCTGCAATCTTCAGCCCTTCCTGACCCTGAACCACGCCGCATACAACGCCGGCAGGAACAGCAACGTCAGCACGGTAGCGACAATCAATCCCCCCATGATCGCCACCGCCATCGGCCCGTAGAACACACTTCTCGACAACGGAATCATCGCCAGCACCGCCGCCAGCGCCGTCAGCACGATCGGCCGGAAGCGTCGCACCGTGGCCTCGATGATCGCCTGCCAGCGGTCCAGCCCGGAGGCGATGTCCTGTTCGATCTGGTCCACCAGGATCACCGAGTTGCGCATGATCATCCCCGCCAGGGCGATGGTGCCGAGCATGGCGACGAAGCCGAACGGCTGGCGGAACACCAGCAGGAACAGGGTCACGCCAATCAAGCCCAAGGGTGCGGTGAGAAACACCATCACCGTGCGCGAGAAGCTGCGCAGCTGAATCATCAGCAGGCTGAGCACCACCACGATGAACAACGGCATGCCGGCGTTCACCGAGCGCTGCCCGCGCTCGGCGTCCTCGACCGTACCGCCGACCTCCAGCAGGTAACCGTCGGGCAGCTTGTCCTTGATCGCCTGCAAGGTCGGCGCAATCTGCCTGACCAGGGTCGCCGGCTGCTCCTTGTCGTAGATATCGGCGCGCACGGTCACCGTCGGCAAGCGGTTGCGGTGCCAGATGATGCCTTCCTCGAAGCCGTACTCCAACGTCGCCACCTGCGACAGCGCCACGCTCTGGCCGTTGTCGGTGGGCAGCGCCAGGCTGCCCAGGTTGCCGAGTTCGCTACGCTCTTGCTGAGTGCCGCGCAGGAGGATCTCGATCAGCTCGTTGTCCTCGCGGTACTGGCTGACCGTGGTACCGGTCAGCGAGCTCTGCAGGAACGTGGACAGCTGCGCGGTGCTGACGCCAAGGGCGCGCGCGCGGTCCTGGTCGATCTCCAGAAACACCGCCTTGCTCGGCTCTTCCCAGTCCAGGTGAACGTTGACCACATGCGGGTTCTCGCGCACCTTGTCCGCCACTTCGCGGGCCAGTGCACGGGCCTTCTCGATGTGCTCGCCGGTGACCCGGAACTGCACCGGATATCCCACGGGCGGGCCGTTCTCCAGCCGAGTGACGCGGGCGCGCAGGTCAGGGAACTGCTGGTCCATCGTGGCGATCAGCCAACTGCGCAGGCGTTCGCGGTCTTCCATCGATTTCGCCAGCACCACGAACTGGGCGAAGCTGGCGGCTGGGAGCTGTTGGTCCAGCGGCAGGTAGAAACGTGGCGAACCCGTACCGACATAAGCCACGTAGTTGTCGATACCGTCCTGCTGCTTGAGCAACGCTTCCAGTTGCTTGACCCGCTCGGCGGTATTGGCCAGCGAAGCGCCTTCAGCGAGCTTGAGGTCGACCATCAGCTCTGGGCGCGCGGAGGCCGGGAAGAATTGCTGGGGCACGAAACGGAACAGCAGGATACTGCCGACGAAGGCTGCGATGGTCAGCAGGATGACCGTCTTGCGCCGCCGCACGCACCACTCCACCACTCGCCGCACGCGTTGGTAGAACGGCGTGCCATACGGGTCTGGCGCTCGCCCATCCTTGCCGTGGCGTGCCGCATGCAATTTGGCCAGGTCCGGTAGCAGGCGTTCCCCCAGGTAGGGCACGAAGACCACGGCCGCCACCCACGAGGTCAGCAGCGCGATGGTCACCACCTGGAAGATCGAGCGGGTGTATTCACCGGTGCTCGATGCAGCGGTGGCAATCGGCAGGAAGCCGGCAGCGGTGATCAGCGTACCGGTGAGCATCGGGAAGGCCGTGCTGGTCCAGGCGTAGCTGGCCGCCTTGAGCCGATCGAAGCCCTGCTCCATCTTGATCGCCATCATTTCCACGGCAATGATCGCGTCGTCCACCAGCAGGCCCAGGGCCAGCACCAGCGCCCCGAGCGAAATCTTGTGCAGGCCGATGCCGAAGTAGTGCATGGCGGCGAAAGTCATGGCCAGTACCAGGGGGATGGCCAATGCCACCACCAGGCCAGTGCGCAGCCCGAGCGAGAAGAAGCTCACCAGCAGCACGATGATCAGCGCTTCGACCAGCACCTGGACGAACTCGCCGACGCTGGCCTTGACCGCAGCTGGCTGGTCCGAGACCTTGCGCAGTTCCATGCCGGCCGGCAGGTTGCGCGCCAGACGCTCGAATTCGCCCTCCAGGGCCTTGCCAAGCACCAGGATGTCGCCACCCTCCTTCATCGAAACGGCCAGACCAATGGCATCTTCGCCCATGAAGCGCATGCGCGGCGCGGGCGGGTCGTTGAAGCCGCGGTGCACCTCGGCGACATCACCGATGCGGAAAGTGCGATCACCGACTCGAATAGGGAACTGGCGAATCTGCTCGACACTGTCAAAACGCCCGCTGACCCGCAACTGCAGGCGCTCGCTGGGCGTCTCGAAGAAGCTGGCGGCGCTCACGGCATTCTGGTCACGCAGCGCCTGCTGCACAGACTCCAGCGGCACGCCGAGTGTGGCCAGCTTGAGGTTGGACAGCTCGATCCAGATCTTCTCGTCCTGCAAGCCGACCAGCTCGACCTTGCCCACATCCTTGACCCGTTGCAGCTGGATCTGGATGCGGTCGGCGTAATCCTTGAGCACCGCATAGTCGAAGCCGGTGCCGGTCAGTGCATAAATATTGCCGAAGGTGGTGCCAAACTCGTCGTTGAAGAAGGGCCCCTGGATTTCCGGCGGCAAGGTGTGGCGGATATCCGCGACCTTCTTGCGGATCTGGTACCACAGTTCGGGAATGTCCTTGGAATGCATCGAGTCACGGGCCATGAAGGTGACCTGGGACTCACCCGGCCGGGAGAACGAAACGATCTTCTCGTACTCGCCGGTTTCCATCAGCTTCTTCTCGATGCGTTCGGTGACCTGACGCGACACTTCCTCGGCCGTGGCCCCCGGCCACAGGGTGCGGATGACCATGGCCTTGAAGGTGAACGGCGGGTCTTCGCTCTGGCCCAGCTTGGTGTAGGACATGGCACCAATGGCTGCCAGCAGGATCATCAGGAACAGTACGATCTGGCGATTGCGCAGCGCCCAGGCGGAAAGGTTGAAACCCATCGGGACTTACTCCTTGGCCGTCAGGTTCACTACACGGTTGGTGCGATCCACTGGCTGCACCTGCTGCCCTTCGCGCAGTACATGGCCGCCGGCGGCGACCACCCAGTCGCCGGGTTTGAGGCCCTCGAGCACCGGCACGCTTTCCGCTCCGTAAGGCCCGAGGCGCACCACCGCGCGCTCCAGGCGGCTGTCCTGGTTGACCCGCCATACATAGGCCTGGCCATTTTCTGCAGTCACCGCCGACAAGGGCACCGACAGCGGGATCGTCCCGTCATGGGCGATGAACACCCGCGCACTCTGGCCCAGTTCTGCCGGGACCTTGGCCGACGTGAAGGCGATGCGCGCGGCGAAGGTGCGCGAACGCGGGTCGGCAGCAGGCGACAGCTCACGGATACGCCCTTCGAATCGCTGGTTGGGGTGTGACCACAGCTCGACGCTGACCTGCTGCCCCACGGCAAAGCGGGCGAACTGCTGCTCCGGCAGGCCGATGGCAACCTCGCGCTCGCCGTCGGCGGCCAGGGTGAACACCGTTTGTCCGGCGGCTACCACTTGGCCCACCTCGACCTGACGCTTGGCAATGACGCCCGCCTGCGGTGCGCGCAACACGGCGTATTCGGCCTGGTTGCCGGCCACGTCGAACTCGGCCTTGGCCTGTTTCAGGCGAGCCAGGCCGGCGCGGTAGAGATTTTCGGCATTGTCATACTGGGAGTGGCTGACCATCTGCCGCTCGAGCAGTTTCTGGTAGCGGTCACGCTCGGCGCGCACCAGCGACAGGTTGGCTTGGGCGGCTGCCATCTGGGCACGGTTGGCTTCCAGTTGCAGGCGCACGTCTTGCGGGTCGAGCTCGGCCAACGGCTGTTCGGCCTTCACCCGCTGCCCCTCCTCGACCAATCGCTTGTTGACCTTGCCGCCAATACGAAAGGCCAGCTCCGGCTCGAAGCGCGCACGCACTTCGCCGGGGTAACTGTCGGCAGCGGCTCCGGCCGGCTGCGGCTGGACCACCAAGGCCGGGCGCGGTGCAGCGGGCGGCGCGGTTTCCTGTCCGCAGGCCGCGAGGAGCAGCACAGCAGCGGCAGGCAGAACGAGAGACAAGGCATGACGCAACATGATGAATCCTTTCGCGACGAGCGCACGGAATATTTGTACTGGCGAGTATATTAAGTCAGGGGACCGGGGCCGGGAAGCCGACGTCGGAAAGAAAATCAAGATCAACGGGTGCTCGCAGCCTACAGCCGGAAGCCGACTTAGCCGGTAAGATGTGCGCCCCTTCAACCAGATGCGGACTCCAATGCCCAACGACGCACCCAACGGCCCCGGCCGGCCCAAGGACCTGGCCAAGCGCGAGGCGATCCTCGAAGCCGCCAAGACGCTGTTCCTCAGCCTTGGCTACGCCAACACCAGCATGGATGCGGTCGCTGCGGCGGCAGGTGTTTCGAAGCTCACGGTCTACAGCCACTTCAACGACAAGCAGACCCTGTTCGGCGCAGCGGTCATGGCGACCTGCCAGAACCAGCTGCCCGACCTGATGTTCGAGTACCCCGAAGGTGCGGCGGTTGAAGAGGTATTGTTGAGCATTGCCCGAGGCTTCCAGGCGCTGATCAGCAGTGACGAAGCGGTCAAGCTAAGCCGCTTGATCATGGCCCAGGGCAGCCAGGATCCGAGCTTTGGCGAGTTCTTCTACGAGGCCGGGCCCAAGCGCGTGCTGACGGGGATGGAAGCACTGTTACGCGGGGTGGATGAGCTCGGGTTGTTGCGCATCGACAATCCGTTGCGGGCGGCCGAACACTTTTTCTGTCTGGTCAAGGGCGCGCCGGACTACCGGTTGTTGCTGGGGTGTGCGGGACCGCTTGAAGGAGACGAAGCCGAGGCGCATGTGCGCGAGGTGGTCGGGGTGTTCATTCGGGCATTCCGGCCCTGATTTTCTGACTGGCTTCACTGGCCCTATCGCCGCGGTTCGTCGCCACGGCGATAGGGCCAGTCGCTTCAACACTGCATCCGGATCAAGCCTTCAGCGCTTTCTTGGGATAGATGTCATACCGGCTCGACTTGCCTTCCAGGCTATGGCTCGGCTTGGCCCCGTCGATGATCGGCGCCTTGCGCGGCCGCTTCACCACCACCCGGTGACTGGCCAGGGCAAGCGCGGCCTCGAGCAACGCCGGCGCATCCAGGTCGTCGCCGACCAGGGGCCTGAACACGCGCATTTCTTTCTTCACCAGTGCGCTCTTGTCCCGGTGCGGGAACATCGGATCGAGGTAGATCACCTGCGGCGGCTCACCTTCCCAGTTGCGCATGCGCTCGATGGCATTGCCAGTGAGCAGGCGCATGCGACCGACGATCGGGCCCACCTCTTCATCCAACCGGGCCCGCGCCAGGCCGTCTTCCAGCAAGGCGGCAATCAGCGGCTGACGTTCGATCAGGGTCATCTGGCATCCCAGGCTGGCCAGTACGAAGGCATCCTTGCCCAACCCTGCCGTGGCATCCAGCACCTGCGGTCGTATGCCTTGGGAAATGCCCACGGCCTTGGCGATCATCTGCCCGTTGCCACCACCAAACTGGCGCCGGTGCGCTGCCTGGCCCTCGACGAAGTCCACACGTACCGGCCCGGGCGCCTGTGGGCCCAGTTGCTGGATCTGCAAGCCTTCGGCGCCCACCTGCACGGCGAAACCGGCGGCATCGTCCTGCAGCGGCAGGCCCAGACGCTCGGCCCATACCGTGGCCTGTTGCGCATACTCAGCCGACATCGCTTCGACCCTGATACCCGTGCCTTGCTCTTCCATCGTCCACACCTGAAAAATCAAACCAAGCCCTTAATGAATCGGCAGCAGCGGCCGATACAGGCAATATCCCGCTATTCTGCCAGAGCACAACGCGCGCGACTGCCATGACAGATACTCTTCCCGTCGGCTTGACCTACCTGTCGCCTGTCGGCAACTACGGTCGGCAGAATACCCAGGCACTGGGGGGCGTCAGCCACCTGTGGCAGGATTTCTTTGCCCGCGCCATGGCCGAGCAGCAAGCACAGGCACCTGACAGCGTCAGCCAGGCACTGGTGCAGTACGACAAGGACAGCGGCGAGCCGATCGGCGGCGCCAAGGCCCTGGCCCTGATCGAATCCCAGCGCGCCTGCCCCGTGCACGACACCCTGATCGCACCACCCGAGCCGCTGTTCCTGCCCAAGGCCGAACTCGAAGCCCACTTGCTGGAGCCGGCGCCGGAACCGTTCAGTGCCGCCGAGATGATCCAGCAGCAGCGTCAGCTCGACATCAGCAATACCTGGTTGCGCCCGGTAGTCATGAGCCAGGGCCAGCCCCTTGGCGAGCCTGGCCCTGCACCTTCTGCGCGCCCGCTGCATTTGCCCATCGCGGAGTTCGACATGGACCTGCTTGACCCCGCGCCGGAGCCCTACGACGCGCCGACGATGGCCAGGCAGCAGAACGACCTGGAATTCGACATCCACTGGGCACGCCCGGTGGTGCTGAACAACGTCCGCGTCCACGCCTGAAGTCAGCGGCAGACCTGCCACAACCCCATGTCCAGGTGAAAGTGGTCATGGTGGGCGGCATTGTAGTCCGGGCCCAGCACCGTACTGAAGCTGGCGCATGCCGCCTGCTGGACCTCACGCAGGAACTGCGCCTTCTGTCCGCCCGCCTGCCAATCCCGCGCCAGCACGATCCGTTGGCCATCCTGCAGCCGAAAGCCGCTGATATCCAGGGCGTTGGCCGTGGCGTGCTGGCTCAGCCGCCCCTGCTTGCGATGATAGACATTGCGGCAGGCAAAACTGCCCAGGTGCTCGACCTGCGTCACCGGCTGGCCGAAGACCCGCTGCGCGATGGGCTGCAGGCCGTGCGCCTCGAACAACGCATAAGCCACTGCCAGCGGGCAACTGGCGAGGAAACTGCTGCTCAGGCGCGCCTGCCCTTGCTCGATGCGCCAGGCATTCTGCAGCGGGCAGTTGGCCGTTGCCGGGCTGTCGGCCTGCGCCTTGTAGCGCAGGGCACTGGTCTCCAGCGCCTGGCGACACAAGCCCGGGTCCTTGCGCAAGCGGGCCAGCTTGTAGGGCGTCAGCAGATTGGGCGGCTGGCGCACGTCCAGCGCTGCCCAAGGGTTCCAGGCCCCCGGCAGGCGCCAACCGGATAACCAGGCCACGCCCGCCGCCAGCAGCAGCAGGCCTAGCCAGGCCAGCGCGCGCACGGCACCTCAGCGGCGGAACAGGTCGTTCAGCTCGGCGAAGGGCAATGCCTGCTCGCCATAACCGAACGTACCCTGGTCGCGAATTTCCAATGCCGCCCGCTGGAACGCGCCCAGCGCCGCACGAGCCAGCGACGAGCCCACGCTGATACGGCGCACGCCCAGGTCCTGCAACTGGTTGACGCCGAGCGGCACCCCCGCCAGCCCCATCAGCACATTCACCGGCTTCGGCGCCACGGCCTGCACCACCGCGCGAATCTCGTCGACGCTGCGCAGCCCGGGGGCATACAGCACATCGGCACCCGCCTCGGCGTAGGCCTGCAGGCGCAGGATGGTGTCGTCCAGGTCCATGCGACCGTGCAGCAGGTTTTCCGCGCGGGCGCAAAGGGTGAACGGGAATGGCAGGCCGCGCGCGGCCTGCACGGCGGCACGCACGCGCTCCACAGCCAGGCCGAAGTCGTAGATGGGCGCTTCGCTGCGGCCACTGGCATCTTCGATGGAGCCGCCTACCAGGCCCGTCTCGGCCGCCCGCAGGATGGTCTGGGTACAGTCTTCGGGCAGGTCGCCGAAACCGTTTTCCAGGTCGGCGGTTACCGGCAAGGCCGTTGCATCGACGATCAATGCGGCGTTGTCCAGCGTCTCGTCCAGGCTCAAGGCCCCTTCGGCGTCTGGCCGACCGAGGCTGAAGGCAAGCCCTGCACTGGTCGTGGCCAGCGCCTCGAAGCCCAGGCTGGCCAGGAGCTTGGCGGAACCTGCATCCCACGGGTTGGGGATGACGAAGGCACCCTCACGCTCGTGCAGCGCCTTGAAGGCTTCGGCTCGCAGGGTTTGTACATCCATGGTCAGAACCTCCGGCTGGTCAGGGAATGGTCAGAGTAGTCCCAGTTGTTCGACCTCGGGACCGCGCGGCAATTCCGGCAAAGCGCCAAGGCCTGGCAGGCGCGCCATCAGCCGCTGGTGGAAACGCTGGGCCAGCGCGGCGGCCAGGCGGTTGTCGGAGGTGTGCAGGAACACATAGGGGCTGCGCCCTTCCTCGATCCAGGCGGCGACCTTGTCCACCCAGGGTGTGAGAAAGGTTTCGTTGGCCTCAAGTTCAGGATGGCCGATGAAACGCACCTGCGGGTGCTGGCTGAACGCGGCAGGACGCGGCGGCACCTTGGGCTTCTTCGATTGGGCATGAAGCACGGCGGGATCGCGCGCGGTGCAACTGAACAGGGCACGTGGATCCAGGCAGATGCGCTCCACGCCACGCTCGTGCAACAGGCGATTGAGCACCCGCTCTTCCTCACCCTTGGCGAAAAAGGCCGGATTGCGCACTTCCACTGCCACCTGCGCGCCGATCTCGTCGAGAAAGCACGCGAGCTCGGCCAACCGCGCAGGCCCGAACTGGGCAGGCAACTGCAGCCAGTACGGCGATACACGCTGGCCCAGCGGGGCCATCAGACGGGTGAAATCGAACGCAGATTCCAGCTGATCACGCAGGTCGCCCTCGTGGCTGATATCCCTGGGAAACTTGGCAGTGAAGCGAAAGTGCGCCGGCATGACCTGTGCCCAGCGCGCGAGGGTGCCAGGGGCAGGACGGGCGTAGAAAGTGGTGTTGCCCTCGACGGCATTGAACACCTGGCTGTAGTAGCCAAGCATCTGGTTGCTGGTGGCATCGGCGGGATACAGGTAGTCGCGCCAGGCGTTTTCGCTCCAGGACGGACAACCAAGGAAATAAGGCAGGGGTGATGGACTCATCCATCAAATGTACAGGTCGAGCCCCACCACTTCCATGTCCCAATCGGTAAAACCTGCGGTACTGAGGTAGCTGGCAAGCGCCGTGGCGGTGCGCCTGTCACAGGCGCGGGGAAACACCCTGTCTTGCTGGCGGGCCGGCAGGCCACCGGGGCGTCGGCGCGTCACCGGTTCCTGAACGACCTCGCCCTCTTCGATCAGCTCGGCGTCATCGATGCTCTCATCGCGCACCGTTGCCTTGCGCGGGGTGCGCTTGACCGGGTAGGACTGCGATGAAAAACCGTCGATACGCATGGTGTGAGCACTCAGGACCAGTGATGGCAATTTAGCAGCATCAGGAATCCGTCGCTAATGCTCGAGTGATAACTGGACCACAGTTCGCGCCAAAGGTTTTATCGACAACCGCGATAACCGACGAACTGCACTCAGCGCGCCTTGGGCGTGGCTACATTATCGCGCAGGTAGACCGGTTGCGCCTGGTCGGCTGCGATCGCCTCGCCGCGTGCCCAGGCGAAGCGAGCGAGTTCGAGGATGTCCAGGGCATTGGGCAATGCCGCCAGGTTGCTGGCACTGGCTTGTACGGCCAGGCGCTCGGCGTAACCCCAGCCGGTACCCGCGCCGTACCAGTCGCCGCCGCTGCCCTCGGGCAATGCTGCGCGCTCCGGAGGCAACACCGCTTCCAGGCCTTGCAGGCGCATTTCGCCATCCACCGCCTTGTAGCAACCCCAGTACACCTCGTCCATGCGCGCATCGATGGCAGCCGCGACCTGCTGCACCCCGTGCTCGCGCAACGCACCCTGGGCCAGCGCAGCCAGGTTGGATACCGGCAGCACCGGGCGTTCGAGGGCGAAGGCCAGGCCCTGCACCACGCCGATGGCGATACGCACGCCGGTGAAGGCACCCGGGCCACGGCCGAAGGCGATGGCGTCGAGGTCGTTCAGCGCCACACCGGAATCGGCCAGCAACTGCTTGATCATCGGCAGCAGCTTTTGCGCGTGCATGCGCGGGATGACCTCGTAATGGCTGGTTACCTTGCCATCATGCAGCAGCGCGACGGAACAGGCTTCGGTGGCGGTATCCAGGGCCAGCAGGGTGGTCATCGAACGGGTATCCAGGAGCAAGTGAAAAGAGCGGCAGTATAGAGGAGGTACGGCGCTGTGTCGTCAAGGGGCCGCTGTGCGGCCCTGTCGCCGGCAAGCCGGCTCCCACAGGTTTCGAGGGCTGTGCAGTACTTGCCGGCGATGGGTTGCATCGGCAGCCCCAAAACGACAACGGCCCGCAAGCGGGCCGTCGTGATGCGCGGTGCCGGATCAGCTCAGGGCTGCCATGACCTTGGCGGTGATCGCTTCGACCGAACCGACGCCTTCGATGTGGCTGTACTTCGGCTTGCCGGCGTTGGCGGCCGACAGCTTCTGGTAGAAGTCCACCAGCGGCTTGGTCTGGCTGTGGTAGACCGACAGACGATGACGCACGGTCTCTTCCTTGTCGTCGTCGCGCTGGATCAGGTCTTCGCCGGTCTCATCGTCCTTGCCTGCCACTTTCGGCGGGTTGTACTGAATGTGGTAGGTGCGGCCCGAAGCCAGGTGCACGCGGCGACCAGCCATGCGGCCGACGATTTCTTCGTCGTCGACGGCGATTTCGACCACGGCGTCGATATCGACACCGGCCGCGACCATGGCTTCAGCCTGCGGGATGGTCCGCGGGAAACCGTCGAACAGGCAGCCATTGACGCAATCCGGCTGGGCGATGCGCTCCTTGACCAGGCTGATGATCAGCTCGTCGGAGACCAGCTGGCCAGCATCCATGACTTTCTTCAGTTCCAGGCCCAGTGGGGTGCCGGCCTTGACGGCGGCACGCAGCATGTCACCGGTGGAAATCTGTGGAATACCGAACTTCTCGGTGATGAACTTTGCCTGAGTACCTTTACCGGCCCCGGGAGCTCCCAGCAGAATTACGCGCATCTCGTGCTCCTCAAATTTTTGTATGAAATTCAATGGATTCGGCAATCAGGGCCAAGTCCGGAAAATCGGGTATGACCATAAATCGGTCAGAAGGCTGCTCAAGATACACAGCGCCCGGCAGCCAGACAAGCGCCACAAAGTTGCAGGAATGTGCCATCGGCAACCTCGGTTGTGGGTGGTTGCGCCCGGCGCAACCACCCACTTCCCCTCGCCCTGGCCCCGGGCACATCCCGAGACCTGGGCACCCCGGCATGGCCTCAGCCGGTATTGCGCAGGCCCGCCGCGATACCCGCCACGGTCACCAGCAAGGCTTGCTCCAACGGGCTGTCCAGAGCGGCTTCGCGGCTGCGCGAGCGCGCCAGCAACTCGGCCTGCAAGCGGTGCAGCGGGTCCAGGTAGGTGTTGCGCAGGCTGATGAATTCCCGGGTCTCGGGGCTGTGCGCCAGTAGCACCGGCTGCCCGGTCAGGCCCAGCACCACCTGGCAGGACTGCGACAATAGGTCGCGCAGGTGCACACCTAAAGGAAGCAAGCCCGGTTGCACCAGACGTTGGTCGTAGGCCTCGGCGATCTGCGCATCGGCCTTGGCCAGGACCATCTCCAGCATGTCGATGCGGGTGCGGAAGAACGGCCACTGTTCGCGCATCTGCGCCAGCAGCTTGCCCTGGCCGCGCGCCAGGGCGTTGCTCAGCGCCGTCTCCCAGCCCAGCCAGGCGGGCAGCATCAGGCGGGTCTGGGTCCAGCCGAAGATCCACGGGATCGCCCGCAGGCTCTCGATGCCACCGGCGCGGCGCTTGGCCGGGCGGCTGCCCAGGGGCAGGCGGCCGAGTTCCTGTTCAGGCGTGGACTGACGGAAGTACTCGACGAAGTCGGGATTGTCCCGTACCACGCCACGGTAGGCCTTGAGGCCGTCGGCCGCCAGCTGGTCCATCAGCTCGCGCCAGGCTGGCTGCGGCGGCGGTGGGGGCAGCAGGGTAGCTTCGAGCACCGCCGCCAGGTACAGGTTGAGATTCTGCTCAGCGATGCCCGGCAAGCCGAACTTGAAGCGGATCATCTCGCCCTGCTCGGTGGTGCGAAAACGCCCCGACACCGACCCCGGCGGCTGCGACAGGATCGCCGCGTGGGCCGGGCCGCCACCGCGGCCCACGGTGCCGCCGCGGCCATGGAACAGCAGCAGCTCGACCTGATGCTCACGGCAGATGCGCACCAGGCTCTCCTGGGCACGGTACTGAGCCCAGGCGGCGGCGGTGGTGCCGGCGTCCTTGGCCGAGTCGGAATAACCGATCATCACTTCCTGCGGCCCGCGCAGGCCAGCTCGGTAGCCCTGCAGGCCGAGCAGGCGCTCCATCACCGGCCCGGCGTTGTCCAGGTCGGCCAGGGTCTCGAACAGCGGCACCACGCGCATGGGCCGGGTCAGCCCGGCCTCCTTGAGCAGCAGCTGCACCGCCAGCACGTCGGAGGCGGCACCGGCCATCGAGATGACATACGAACCCAGCGAAGCGCCCGGCGCGTCCGCGATTTCGCGGCAGGTGGCAAGCACTTCGGCAGTGTCCGCCTGGGGCTGGAAATGCGCAGGAAGCAGTGGCCGGCGGCTCTTCAGCTCGGTCTGCAGGAACGCGATGCGCTGCTCCTCATCCCAGTCGCCATAGCTGCCCAGGCCCAGGTAATCGGTGATCTCAGAGAGTGCATCGCGGTGCCGGGCGGCGTCCTGGCGCACGTCCAGGCGGCCGAGGAACAGCCCGAACGTCACCGCACGGCGCAATGTGTCGAGCAAGGGTCCATCGGCGATGACGCCCATGCCGCATTCATGCAACGACTGGTAGCACAGCTCCAGCGGGGCGATCAGGTCGCGGTTGTCCACCAGCACGTCGGCGCCAGCCGGCGGGTTGCTGGTCAACGCGGTGTGCGCCCAGGCACGCGTCGCTCGCAAGCGGTCGCGCAGTTGCTTGAGCACGGCTCGGTAGGGTTCGGCGCTGTCCCCTACCCGCTCGTGCAGGGCAGCGCTGGCCCGCTGCATGGATAGCTCGGCCGCCAGCGCGTCGATATCGCGCAGGAACAGGTCGGCCGCCATCCAGCGTGCCAGCAGCAGCACTTCGCGGGTCACGGCAGCGGTGACGTTCGGGTTGCCGTCGCGGTCGCCGCCCATCCACGAGGCAAAGCGAATGGGCGCGGCCTCCAGCGGCAGGCGCAGGCCGGTGGCCTCGAACAACGCCTTGTCGACCTTGCGCAGGTGGCTGGGAATGGCCTGCCACAGCGAATGCTCGATGACCGCGAAGCCCCATTTGGCTTCATCCACCGGCGTTGGACGGGTACGGCGGATTTCTTCGGTGTGCCAGGCTTCGGCGATCAACCGGCGCAGGCGCTCGCGCACCTGCTCGCGCTCGGTGGGCGTCAAGTCGCGATGATCCTGCACCGCCAACTGGCCGGCGATGGCGTCGTATTTCTGGATCAGCGTACGACGGGCTACCTCGGTGGGATGCGCGGTCAGCACCAACTGGATGTCGAGCTTGGCCAGCTGACGGGCCAACGCATCGTCCTTGTGCCCGGCTTGCTTGAGCCGCGCCAGCAGCTCCGGCAACACCCGCGCCTCGAAGGGCTCCCCCTGCTCGGCATCGCGGCGGCGAATGAGCTGGTACTGTTCGGCCATGTTGGCCAGGTTGAGGAACTGGTTGAAGGCGCGCGCCACCGGCAGCAGGTCTTCCTCGGCAAGGTCTGCCAGGGTCGAGCTCAATTGCTCGCCCGGGCCGCGGCGGTCGGCCTTGGCACTGTGGCGAATATCCTCGATCTTCTGCAGGAACGCCTCGCCATGCTGCTGGCGAATGGTCTCGCCGAGCAACTCCCCCAACAGATGGACATCTTCACGCAAGCGCACATCGATATCGGTCATTGGCCCTCTCTTCGGCGCGGCTCGCCCGCGCGCTGCTCAGGTGACTGCATGCCCCAAGAGTGCCCACAGGCAAGGCGTCATGGCAAGCCGTGATCGGGCAAAGCAAACTAAAGTTAGAACAGAGCAGTCCCAAGCATTGCAGCCTTTGCAGGCGTCCACAGAGGTCACCATGAAAATCCGCGAACTCGCCCAGCACTGGGAGCAGAATGCCGCAGGCAGCCTGAGCCCCACCGGCCACACCTTGCACCTGGACCTGGAGTCCGAAGCGCGCCTGGCCGCGCTCATCGACATGTACCCCAAACGCACCGCCGAGGAACTGCTTGGCGAACTGGTGGCCGCCGCCCTGGAGGAACTGGAAGCCAGCTTCCCCTACGTGCAGGGCCGCAAGGTCATTTCGACTGACGAACAAGGCGACCCGCTGTTCGAGGACATCGGCTCCACACCCCGCTTCCTGGCCCTCTCACGCCGCCATCTGCACGACCTCAGCAACCCCGGCGATGACAGCGGCAATTGAGGCCCACCCTGGGTTCCGGGCGTTGTCACGGCCCGGAACCATCCCTTCCTCCCTCGAACATTCCCCGCCGCAGCGATTGCCTGCGCAGCCCGATGTCGTCGGCCAGCCCCGACAATTTTTCTGAACCATTCAAAAACGCCTTCAGTCCCAGCCAATAGCCATCACGCTAAAACCCTGCACAGCTGCTGTCGTGCACCGTTCGGCGCAAGTGCGGACTGAAGCCAGGGATTGAGCGATTGACTGCTACGGATATCGTCGTTTTTCAGGAGTGATCCAATGGAGCTGACCATCATGAAGACCCGCACCGCAAACACCTCATCCCCACATGTGCGCAGACTCAAGCTGGCCGCGCTGGCCCTGGGCAGTAGCCTGGTTCTGGCCGGCTGTGCCGGCAATCCACCCACCGAGCAGTACGCCGTGACCCAGTCCGCCGTGAATTCTGCCGTCAGTGCTGGCGGTACCGAATTCGCTGCCGTGGAAATGAAAGCCGCCCAGGACAAGTTCAAACAGGCCGAAATCGCCATGCACGACAAGCAGTACGACGAAGCCAAGCGTCTGGCCGAGCAGGCCGAATGGGATGCCCGCCTCGCCGAACGCAAGGCCCAGGCGGCCAAGGCCGAGAAGGCTTTGCAGGAAGCCCGCCAGGGTGCCCAGGACGTGCGTCAGGAAGGCATGCGCAGCGCTCAGTGAGCGCGGCACGTCGACTTGAGCCTTCGCAATCGATCAAAGGATGAACATTATGCGCAACCCCATCATGATTCCCGCCCTGCTGGCCCTGAGCGTCAGCCTCGCTGCCTGCTCCCATGACCCGAACCCGAACCTGGAATCGGCCCGCACCAACTTCTCGGCGCTGCAGAGCGACCCGCAGTCGAGCAAGGTCGCCGCGCTTGAAACCAAGGACGCCCAGGACTCGCTGAACAAGGCCGACAAGGCCTTCATGGAACGCGAGGACACCCGGCAGGTGGATCAGCTGGCCTACCTGACCAACCAGCGCGTCGAAGTGGCCAAGCAGACCATCGCCCTGCGCACCGCCGAAAACGAACTGAAGAACGCCTCGGCCGATCGCGCCAAGGCCAAGCTCGACGCCCGCGATGCGCAGATCGCCAAGCTGCAGGACAGCCTCAACGCCAAGCAGACTGACCGCGGTACCCTGGTGACCTTCGGCGACGTGCTGTTCGACTTCAACAAGGCCAACCTCAAGAGCAATGCCTACCCGAACGTCACCAAGCTGGCGCAGTTCCTCCAGGAGAATCCGGAGCGCAAGGTGAGCGTCGAGGGATACACCGACAGCGTAGGTTCGGCCAACTACAACCAGACCCTGTCCGAGCGCCGCGCCGCTGCCGTGCGCATGGCATTGGTACGGGCCGGCGTGGACCCGGCGCGCATCGTCGCCCAGGGGTATGGCAAGGAGTATCCGGTGGCGGACAACTCGAACAATTCGGGGCGTGCGCAGAACCGCCGGGTGGAGGTGACCATTTCCAATGACAACCAGCCGGTGGCACCGCGTTCGGTTAGCCAGATCCAGCAATAAGGTTTTTCATTGGCTGTACCGGCCCTATCGCCGGCAAGCCGGCTCCCACAGGGTTCTCCACGATATTCAAGGCTTGTGGAGTACCTGTGGGAGCCGGCTTGCCAGCGATAAGGCCGGTCGCATCACTGCACTTGCTGCGGCGTCTCCTCGCCCATGCAGCGCACCGCCCGCTTGCGGTTGTCGACCAGTACTCCGGTCAATCCTTTCTGCTCGGTATCGAACAGCACCAGCACGCCATCCACGCACTGCGCCACCTGCGCCGCCGGGTCGAGGGATACCTTGTAGTCCTCGCCAGGAATGGTCTTGAGCATGGTGAAATCCTGCAGCAGCAGCGCATCCTCGGGTTTGGCGAAATGCAGGTAGCCGTAGTACCAGAGGGCTCCCACCGTCACGACGATGCTGCCGATACCGGTCAGGATCAGTGGGATGGCGTTGCGTTCTTCACTCATTGCTTGTTCTTCTCGTCAGGGTAGTTGGGCACTTCGGCGAGCCGCCGCAGGCCGTTGAAATGGCTGGGATCATCCAGGAAACGCAGCATCACCTGGCGCCATACCGGGTCTGCGAAGGTCTGCACGTGGCCGCCGCGGGTCAGTTGCAACACCCGCGGTGGCGGGGCGTGCTGGTAGAGGCGTATGCCGCTGTCCATCGGCACCAGGTTGTCGTCGATGCTGTGAAAGAACAGCTTGGGCGGGGTGCTCAGGCGCTCGACCGAACGAATCGCGCTGTCGCCGTCCGGCACCAGCCAGGACAGCGGCACCTGCAGCGGCCAGGTCAGCCACGAAGTGCTGAGCGCGTAGCGGCCGACGCCACGATAACTGGCCGGCACGCCATCGAACACCAGGGCGCTGAAACGCTGCCGTTGTTCCGGGTGGGCTGCCAGGTAGTGGATGGCCATCGCCCCTCCCAAGCTCTGGCCCAGCAGTACCAAGGGCTTGCCCTTGACCTCGGGGGCTTGGTCGAGCCAGGTCATGGCCGCGGCGATGTCCTCGTAGACTTCCGGCAAGCCAGGCTCGCCCTCGGACAGGCCGTAGCCACGGTAGTCGATCATCAGCACCTGGTAACCCTGCTCCGGTAGCCAGTAGCTGCCTCCAAGGTGCCCAGGCAAGTTGCCGCCATTGCCATGCAGGTGCAGCACCGTGCCCTTGACCGCGACCCCCGCCTTGGCCGGCAGCCACCACCCGTGCAGGCGCACGCCATCGGCAGTCGTGAGGTGCACGTCGCGGTAATCGAGCTTGGCCCGCAAGGGGGTGAACGCCTGGCCCGGTTCGGGGTAGAACAGCAGGCTGCTGCAACCACCAAGCCCCAGCAGGAGCAAGCCCAGGACCAGCAGGCGGCAGCGCTCAGAGAATGTTCGCGTAGTCGGCTTCAATGCGATCCAGGCTCAGGTGGTTGAGGAAGTTGGAGAAGCACATCCATGCCGACAGCGCATTGAGGTCGCGGAACTGTTCGGGCAAGTACTTGGGCGGTTCGACCAGGCCCTCTTCGACCAGCTGACGCAAGGTGCGCATGTCTTCCAGGGTGGTCTTGCCGCAGAACAACAGCGGAATCTGCTCGAGCTTGCCCTTCTTCACGGCCAACTGAATGTAGTTGTAAACCATGATGAAACCCTTGAGATAGGACAAGTCCTTGGTGAAAGGCAGGCCATTGGGCACCGAGCCGCGGAACACCCGGCTGGCATTGCTGTAGCTCTGCGCCATCTCGAAGCCCTGCTCGCGGAAGAAGCCGAAGACCTGCAGGAAGTCGGCGCCCTCCTCGACCATGTGGATGGCGCGGGTGCGGTTGGTGAGCTTGCGCAGGCGGCTGGGATAGGAAGCGAAGGCGATCACCTCCATGAGGATCGCCAGGCCTTCCTGGGTCACCGTCGACGAGGGCGGGCCCTTGGCCAGGAAGGTGCAGATCGGCTGGTTCAGGCCATTGAGCGTGGTGCCCACGTGCACCAGCCCTTCATGCACTTCCAGCGCGCGTACATCGCGGCTGTTGAACATGGCGTCGCTGCGGATCTTGATGTAGTCGGCACCCGCCGCCGCATCGGCGACGATACCGTCGGACTCGAACACGCGGATGGTTTCCTCGGCCTCGCCGAACACCTTGTTCAGCCGCTGCTGGAGGATATTCACGGCTTCCTTGGCGGTGAGGTTCTTCGGCTCGTCCTTGAGGTCGCCGCGGCCATCGATGTTGTTCAGGTAGTCCGACAGCATCAGCCCCAGGTCGGCCAGGGTCGGGTCGCCAGCGTGGAAGGCATCGGAGGCGGCACCATACAGTTCCTGGGAGATCAGGCCGAAGTCTTCGGTGCCACGCGCTTCGAGCATACGCACCACCATGCGGTACTCCTTGCACATGCGCCGCATGATCTGCCCGACCGGGTTGAACTGGCCCAGTTGGCGGGTGATGTCGCGCTCGATGCTCTGGAACTCGGCCTTGACCGCGCTGGAGTCGAACGACAGCGGGCGCGACTGGTAATAGGCGCGGTCCACCGCTGGCGGCTCCTTGCCCTTGGCCTTGAGGAAGCCCTGGCGGATGCTGTCGTCCCATTTCACGGCGTCGAGCACGCGGATCGGGGTCTGCGCCGCGACGATGCGGTCGGACAGGGTGCGGATGGTCAGCTGGTACTCGTCCACCGGGGACTCCTTTCTAGAACAGGGCGCCTGTACCGGCCTCATCGACGCGGTTCGTCGCCACGACAAGCCGGCTCCTACAGGGTCCGTGTGGGAGCCGGCTTGTCGTGGCGACGAACCGCGGCGATGAGGCCCGCACGGTCATTTGCCGGAGCGCTGGAAGCGCGCCACCTCGACGAACAGGTCGGAATTGGCCGGGTCATCCAGGTAGGCCAGTACCCGCGCCGCCGGGCTGTCGATCAGCACGCCGGCGCCGTTGCCCTCCGGCACTTCGGTACCGCGTCCGGTCAGTTCTTTCTTCTCGACCGCCTGCTGCACCTGCTCGACATCGAGGTTGTAGACCACCAGCTCCTTGCCATCGACGATGTCGAAGCCGCCAATCAGGAAATTGCCGCCCAGGCGTTTCGGCACCCCGGCCGACAGGTACCAGCGGTTGCCGTGGCGCGAGACGGTAAACACATATTCTTCAGGCTTCTTGCCCTTGGCCGTGGCCACTGCCTTGTAGGCATCGGCGCCACTGCGGCTGATCACCAGCTGCAGCGGCTCGCCCCAGGCATCCTTGCAGCGCCACTTGCCCAAGAGGGCCTTGGGCGCCGCCTGGTTGCTCGGCAACGGCTCATGGAAGGTCACCAGACAACCGCCCAGCAGCAGGAATGACAACGTCAACAACACCACACGCCAGGCTTTCATCAGGTTCTCCTTGAAAGGTCGATCACGGCTCAGGCCGATGCCAACACCAGGTGCAGGTAACGGGTAAGCATAGCGAGCATCTGCCCATCGGCCTGTGCATCGGCATCCTTGAGCAGGCCCTGATATTCCATCTGCTCGATTATCGCCGTCAACATCTGGGCGTCCTGCTCCGGTTGCCGAGAGCCGACGACCTGAAGCAATTGCCGCGTGCCATGCAGCAGGATCTGCTCATGGGCGCACACCAGCTCGGCCAGCCGCGGGCACAACAGCGCCTCCTGGCGGAAGGCCTGCTCGGCCATGAGGAAGTCGCGGCGGGTGAGCAATTGGCGTGAAACATAGTCGGCGGTCATGCGCGCCACTTCGTCGGCCAGCCGCGCCCGGGAGTGCGCGCTGCCGTCGCCCTGGGCGAGCAACTGGCGCAACACCACCTCGGTGTTGGCCCAGAGCTTGGCCATGTAGGCAGCGCTGCGCTCGACGTACTGGGCGAAGGTATCGGTGAGCAGGTCCTCGATATCCTTGAAGTAATAGGTGGTGGCGGACAGCGGCACGCCGGCCTCGGCTGCCACGGCGCGGTGACGCACGCCACGCACGCCATCACGCACGACGATGCGCATGGCGGCGTCGAGGATGAGCTGACGGCGCTGCTCGCTGCCTTGACGGGCGGTCTTGCGGCCTTGGTATTGCACGTTTTCGGCGACGGCACTGGCGATGCCGGCGGCGCCTTGGTGGGGCATTGCGGGTGTCACTCTGAATACCTCATCGTTCGAGTCGTCGGCTGTCTGTACCGACCTCATCGCCGACAAGCCGGCTCCCACAAGGTCCCGTGGGAGCCGGCTTGCCGGCGATGAGGCCAGTAATGACAACATAAGCCTTCAGGCAAGAAAAAGCCGCCTCGAAAGGCGGCTTGTTCAGTTCACTCAGGCCTGTGGGCGCATGTGCGGGAACAGGATCACATCGCGAATCGACGGCGAGTTGGTCAGCAGCATCACCAGGCGGTCGATACCGATGCCCTCGCCTGCGGTCGGCGGCATGCCGTACTCCAGCGCACGCACGAAGTCGGCGTCATAGTGCATGGCTTCGTCGTCACCGGCGTCCTTCTCGGCCACCTGGGCCAGGAAGCGTTCGGCCTGGTCTTCGGCATCGTTGAGCTCGGAGTAGGCGTTGGCGATCTCGCGGCCGCCGATGAACAGCTCGAAGCGGTCGGTCACGGCCGGGTTGTCGTCGTTGCGACGGGCCAGCGGCGAGACTTCGAACGGGTACTCGGTGATGAAGTGCGGCTGCTCCAGCTTGTGCTCGACCAGCTCTTCGAAAATCATCACCTGCAGCTTGCCCAGGCCTTCGTGGCCGAGCACCTTGGCACCGGCCTTCTTGGCGATGTCGCGGGCGCGGTCGACGTCCTGCAGGTCGGCGGCGGTCAGCTCAGGGTTGTACTTGAGGATCGAATCGAACACCGACAGGCGTGCGAACGGCTCACCGAAGTGGAATACCTTGTCGCCATACGGCACGTCGGTGGTGCCCAGTACCAGCAGCGCCAGCTCGCGGAACAGTTCCTCGGTGAGGTCCATGTTGTCGCGGTAGTCGGCGTAGGCCTGGTAGAACTCGAGCATGGTGAACTCGGGGTTGTGTCGGGTCGAAACGCCTTCGTTACGGAAGTTGCGGTTGATCTCGAACACTTTCTCGAAACCACCAACGACAAGGCGCTTGAGGTACAGCTCCGGCGCGATACGCAGGAACATGGCCATGTCCAGGGCATTGTGGTGGGTTTCGAACGGCTTGGCCGCGGCACCACCCGGGATGGTCTGCAGCATCGGCGTCTCGACTTCGAGGAAGTCGCGCTCGATGAGGAACTTGCGGATGTGCGAGATCACCTGCGAGCGCACGCGGAAGGTGTTGCGGGTTTCCTCGTTGACCATCAGGTCGACGTAGCGCTGGCGGTAGCGCTGCTCGGTGTCGGTCAGGCCGTGGTGCTTGTCGGGCAGCGGGCGCAGCGACTTGGTCAGCAGGCGCACGTTGGTCATTTCGACGTACAGGTCGCCCTTGCCGGAACGGGCCAGGGTGCCTTCGGCGCTGATGATGTCGCCCAGGTCCCAGGTCTTGACTGCGGCCAGGGTTTCCTCCGGCAGGGTCTTGCGGTTGACGTAGACCTGGATGCGGCCAGTCATGTCCTGGATGACCATGAACGAACCACGGTTGAGCATGATGCGGCCGGCGACCTTGACCGGGATCGCGGCTGCTTCCAGCTCTTCCTTGGTCTTGTCCGCGTATTGCTTCTGCAGGTCGTTGCAGTAGCTGTCGCGACGGAAGTCGTTGGGGAAGGCGTTGCCCTTGGCGCGCTCGGCGGCAAGTTTTTCCTTGCGCAGGGCGATCAGGGCATTTTCTTCCTGTTGCAGGTCTTGCGCTTCGGTCTTGAGGTCGCTCATGTCGTCATTCTTTCCATCAGGTGTTCGTTGCCCTTGTCGGGCAGGGCGCGCGATACCGGCGGGCGGCCAGGTATCGCGGCAGTGGTGTGCGGTTTACAGCCCTTGCTTGAGGCTCGCTTCCAGGTACTGGTCCAGATCGCCGTCCAGGACCTTCTGGCAGTCGCTTCGCTCGACGCCGGTACGCAAGTCCTTGATGCGCGAGTCATCCAGCACGTAGGAGCGGATCTGGTGACCCCAGCCGATGTCCGACTTGCTGTCTTCCAGCGCTTGCGAGGCGGCGTTGCGCTTTTGCATTTCCAGCTCGTACAACTTGGCCCGCAGCATTTTCATGGCGGTGTCCTTGTTGGCGTGCTGGGAGCGTTCGTTCTGGCAGGCCACCACGGTGTTGGTCGGTACGTGGGTGATACGCACCGCCGAGTCGGTGGTGTTCACGTGCTGACCACCGGCGCCGGAAGAGCGGTAGGTGTCGATGCGCAGGTCGGACGGGTTGATGTCGATCTCGACCTTGTCGTCGATCTCGGGCGACACGAACACGGCCGAGAACGAGGTGTGACGACGGGCGCCGGAGTCGAACGGGCTCTTGCGCACCAGGCGGTGCACGCCGATCTCGGTGCGCAGCCAGCCAAAGGCGTACTCGCCCTTGATGTGCACGGTGGCGCCCTTGATGCCGGCGACTTCACCTTCGGAAAGCTCGATGATGGTGGCGTCGAAACCACGCTTGTCGGCCCAGCGCAGGTACATGCGCAGCAGGATGTTGGCCCAGTCCTGTGCTTCGGTACCGCCGGAGCCGGCCTGGATGTCCAGGTAGGCGTTGTTCATGTCCATCTCGCCGCTGAACATGCGACGGAACTCGAGCTGGGCCAGGGACTCTTCCAGGCTCTGCAACTCGGTCACGACGTCGCTGACGGCGCCTTCGTCCTTCTCCTCGACGGCCATGTCGAGCAGGTCCTGGCAGTCGGCCAGGCCGTTGGACATCTTGTCCAGGGTCTCGACGACCTGCGCCAGCATGGCGCGCTCGCGGCCCAGGGCCTGGGCGTACTCGGGCTTGTTCCAGACGTTGGGATCTTCGAGCTCGCGGTTGACTTCGATCAGGCGGTCATGCTTGTGATCGTAGTCAAAGATACCCCCGAATGGACTGGGAACGTTCGGTGAGGTCCTTGATGGTGTTCAGGATCGGTTGGATTTCCATGGGCTGGCTACTCGCGCGAATTCGGTGAAAAGCCGGGGAGTATAAACCAGTCTGGGGCTGGGCGGCAGACCCGCCGGGCGGTAGAAATTCTGGGGGGCCCTATCGCCGGCAAGCCGGCGATGAGGCCCGTTCAGGCGATCCCGACCTGATTACGGCCGCTGTGCTTGGCCTGGTACAGGCCCTTGTCCGCCGCCAGGATCAGTTGCCGGCAATGGCTGCCGATCGGCGGCGTGTGGGTCGCCAGGCCAATGCTCACGGTCAGACGCGAATCGGCCTGGGGCGCTGTGTGCGGGATGTTCAGGCCGAGCACGGTCTGGCGCAGCTTTTCGGCGATCAACCGCGCCCCGCCCGGGGAGGTATTGGGCAACACCAGGGCAAACTCCTCGCCGCCATAGCGTGCCGGCAGGTCGGTAGGCCGCGAGCAGGAGCCCCGCAGCGCCTCGGCCACCTGGCGCAAGGCTTCGTCACCGGCCAGGTGGCCGAAACTGTCGTTGTAGAGCTTGAAATAGTCGACATCGACCATCAGCAGCGACAACTGCTGCTGCTCGCGCATGGCCCGGCGCCACTCCAGCTCCAGGTACTCGTCGAAGTGGCGGCGATTGGACAGCCCGGTCAGGCCGTCGGAGTTCATCAGCCGCTGCAGCATCAGGTTGGTATCGAGCAACTGCTGCTGGCTGACGCGCAAGGCGCGGTAAGCCTCGTCGCGCTGCAACAGGGTCAGGTAGGAGCGCGAGTGATAGCGGATACGCGCCACCAGTTCGATGGTGTCGGGCAGCTTGACCAGGTAGTCGTTGGCCCCGGCGGCAAAGGCCGCGCTCTTGACCAGCGGGTCTTCCTTGGTCGACAGGACGATGATCGGGATGTCCTGCGTGGCCGGGTTGTTGCGGTACTCGCGCACCAGGGTCAAGCCGTCCAGGCCTGGCATGATCAGGTCCTGGAGGATCACCGTGGGCTTGATGCGCATGGCCTGGGCCACGGCCTGGTGCGGGTCGGCGCAGAAGTGGAAGTCGATGTTCTCTTCGTGGGCCAGGCCACGGCGCACGGCTTCGCCGATCATCGCCTGATCGTCCACCAAAAGGACCATCGCCGAGTTTTCGTTGGGGGTCGCGAAACCCTCGATCGGTAAGTCAGTCATCCGTTTTCACCTGATCACTGCAGCCTGCGCGGCGTGATTCAATACATGTCGTCATTTTGTGAAGATTTCCGTCAAGCGCCCGGCGATTCGCTCCAGCGGACGGATTTCCACCGCCGCGTCGATGGCCGCAGCGGCCTTGGGCATACCATAGACGGCGCTGCTGGACTGGTCCTGGGCAATGGTCAGGAAGCCCTGCTGGCGCATCAGTTTGAGGCCCTGGGCACCATCGCGGCCCATGCCGGTGAGCAGCACGCCCACCGCATCGCCGCGCCAGTAGCGCGCCACGCTCTCGAAGAACACGTCGATCGAGGGCCGGTAGATTTCATTGACAGGTTCGGCAGTGTAGGCCAACTGCCCGTTCTGTAGCAGGCGGATATGGTGATTGGTACCTGCCAGCAGCACCTGGCCCGGCTGCGGCGTCTCGCCCTCACGGGCCAGGCGCACCGGCAGCCCGCAAGCGCTGCCAAGCCACTCGGCCATGCCGGCAGCGAATACCTGGTCCACATGCTGAACCAGCACGATGGACGCCGGAAATGCCGGAGGCAGGCCCTTGAGCAGCACTTCCAGGGCAGCAGGGCCACCCGCCGAGGAGCCGATCGCCACCAGGCCTCGGTGCTGGGCGGCATCGCGCAAGGGTGCTGCCACCGGTTTGGTCGCATTGGGCCGCTGCTGGCCGATCAGCCAGCTGATGTTGAGAATCTTGCGCAGCAGCGGCGCAGCGGCCTCGCGCGCATCGCCTGCACCAAGCGCCGGGGTATCGACCACGTCCAGCGCGCCATGGCCCATGGCCTCGAACACCCGGTGCACATTCTGCTTGCGGTCGACGGTGACGATGACGATGGCGCACGGCGTCTCGGCCATGATCCGCCGGGTGGCCTCGACGCCATCCATGACCGGCATGATCAGGTCCATGAGAATGAGGTCGGGCGTATCCTCGGCGCACTTTTTCACCGCCTCGGCGCCATTGCTGGCCACCCACACCACTTCGTGCGCGGGCTCGAAGGCCAGGGCTCTGCGCAAGGCCTCCACGGCCATGGACATATCATTGACGATGGCGATCTTCATCCCTGAGCTGCTCCGATCAATTCCACCACGGCATCGAGCAACGCGTCGTCGTGGAAGCTGGCCTTGGCCAAATAGTAGTCGGCTCCGGCATCCAAGCCACGCCGCCGGTCTTCTTCGCGGTCCTTGTACGACACCACCATCACCGGCAGTGACTGCAGCCGTTGGTCGCGGCGCACCAGCGTGACCAGCTCGATACCGTCCATGCGCGGCATGTCGATATCACTGATCAGCAGGTCGAAATCCTCGCTGCGCAGGGCGTTCCAGCCGTCCATGCCATCGACCGCGACCGCCACTTCGTAGCCGCGATTGCTCAGCAACTTGCGTTGCAGTTCACGTACGGTGAGCGAGTCGTCGACGACCAGGATGCGTTTGCGCACCGTCCCACGCCCCGCCTGCGCGCCACGCTCGATACGTTCCAGACGGCCGGTGCTGAGCAGCTTCTCGACCGAGCGCAACAAGTCTTCGACGTCGACGATCAACACCACCGAACCGTCATCCAGCAAAGCCCCTGCCGAGATGTCCTGGACCTTGCCCAGGCGTGGGTCCAGCGGCATGACCACCAGCACGCGCTCACCGATCAGGCGCTCCACGGCCACCCCGTAAAGCTGTTCGCGTTCGCGAATCACCACGACCCGCAAGCTGTCCTCACCACTCTGCGCCGCAGGGCGATTGAGCAACTGGCTGGCCGCCACCAGGCCGATATGCCGGCCCTCGTGCCAGAAGTGCTGGCGCCCTTCGATCTGCACGATCTGCTGGGCGGCGACTTCGACGGTGCGCTCGATATGGGCCAGCGGGAATGCGTAGGCCTCCCCGCCGACCTCCACCACCAGGCTGCGCACCACCGACAGGGTCAACGGCACCTCCACATGGAAGCGACAGCCCTGGCCCGCCACCTGGGTCAGCTCGATCGAACCGCGCAGCTCGCGGACCATGTGCTGCACCGCATCCAGGCCGACGCCACGGCCGGACACCTCGGTGACCTTGTCGCGCATGCTGAAGCCGGGCAGGAACAGGAACGTCAGCAGTTCCGCCTCGCTCATCTGTGCCACGGTGTCCGCCGGCGACAAGCCACGCTCGACGATGCTGCGACGCAACCGTGCAAGGTCGATGCCCGCACCGTCATCGCTCAATTCGAGGATCAGCAGGCCTGCCTGATGGGAGGCATGCAGGCGTATCGCCCCCTCCTCCGGCTTGCCGGCCAGCAAGCGTTGCCCGGGTGTTTCGATGCCGTGGTCGACGGCATTGCGCAGCAGGTGGGTCAGGGGCGCATCGAGCTTTTCCAGCACGTCGCGATCGACCTGGGTCTTCTCGCCGTCGATCTGCAGGCGTACCTGCTTGCCCAGCGAACGCCCCAGATCGCGGACCATGCGGCTCTGGCCGGTGAGCACATCGGCAAACGGGCGCATCCGGCAAGCCAGGGCGGTGTCGTAGAGCAGTTGGGCGCGCTGGCTGGCCTGCCAGCCGAACTCATCCAGGTCGGCCGCCTGCTGCTGCAGGATCTGCTGGGTCTCCAGCAGCAACCGCTGGGTCTGGGCCAGGGCTTCGAGCACTTCCGGGCTCTGGCCGCTGTCCTCCAGTTGCGCCTTGAGGCCATCGAGGGCCCGCATGCCCTGGCCGTGCATGCGTTTGAGGCGCTGCAAAGAGGCCAGGTACGGCTTCAGCCGCTGGGTTTCGACCAGTGACTTGCTGGACAGGTCGAGCAGGCTGTTGAGGCGGTCCGCGGTCACCCGCAGGACCCGCTCGCCCCCTTCCCCGCGCTTGCCGGCCTTGCGCGGGACGGACTCGTTGTCGGCCTCGGTCTCGACCGGTGCAGGCTCGGCGGCCACTGCCACGGCGCTTTCTGCCACAGGCGCGGGCACAGGCACAGCCTCAGGGTCGATCAGCCCGGCCATCTGCACGAGGAAAGACGGCACGGCGGCCTCGCCCTGCGGATCGCCGGGCGTGGCGATATGCAGCAACAGGTCGGTGCCGCGCAACAGTGCATCGATATGCTCGGCACGCAGCAGCAGCCGGCCTTCCTGGGCCGCCACCAGGCAATCTTCCATCACATGGGCCACGCTGACCCCGGCGTCGAGGCCGACGATCCGCGCGGCCCCCTTGAGGGAGTGCGCAGCGCGCATGCAGGCTTCCAGTTGATCGGCCTGGGTCGGGTTGCGCTCCAGTGCCATCAGCCCGGTGCTGAGCACCTGGGTCTGGGCTTCGGCCTCCAGGCTGAACAGTTCGAGCAACGATGCGTCGCGCATTTGCTCAGGGGTCATGAAAGGCTCCGCTGCACGGCAGACAGTAGTTGTTGGTCTTCCAGCACCCGCACGCTACGCCCGCGCCACTGCAGTACCGCCGCGGTGAACGGTGCAGCCTGTTCGCTGGCGCCGGCCGGCGCGAGGTCGAGACAGTGAATGCCATCGACCTCGTCCACGGCGATGACCACCGGGCCTCCCGACGCAGCCAGAATCAACATGCGAGGCATCGCCCGCACACTGCGAGTCTGATCAGGCGACGACTCGCTCCCCAGCAGATCGCCCAGGGACAGACACGGCACCAGGGCGCCACGCACATTGGCCACGCCCTGCAATACCCGCGAGCGCTGATGCGGCAATGAATGCACCGGCTGCACCGGGGCGATCTCCACCAGGCAGGCTGTGGCCAGGGCCAGCCACTGTTCGCCCAGGCGGAACAGCAGCAGCGAACGCCCGGCATGGGCTTCGCTCGTCTGCGTCGCGTGCTCCTGCTCGTCCTGAACCAGCCCATAGCGGTCCAGCAGGCGTGTGGCGGCAGCGGCATAGACCTCGCAATTGCGGCAGTGGATGTGCCGTTCCAGCAATGGACACTGCTTGTCGCCGTGCACGCCGATACGGTTCCAGCAGTCATCGATGTGCAGGTCTCCCTCGGCGAGCAGCTCGAGCGCATGGTCGACATTCATCGTTCAGACTCCCGACCGGCGCGCGCCGCGCGTTCCTGCAGGCGGCGTGCGCCTGCGCTATCGCCCTGGGCGGCCAGCAGGGTTGCCAGGTGCAGCAGCGCTTCGGGGTGCTGCGGCTCCAGGTACAGCGCCTTGCGGTAGTGACTCAGCGCTTGCGTCGCGTCGCCTTCAGTGTCGCTGAGCAGCCCCAGCCAGTAATACACCTGGGCCTTCGGCGCGAACTGGCGCAGGTAGCGCTGGCAGCTGGCGCGCGCTTGCACGCTGTCACCGGCATTGGCCTGCCGAGCGATGCTGGCCAGTAACTCATCCTCGCTCTCGCGCTGCTCGACCACCGGCGCGGCGACCGGGGTCGGCCGTCGTGGCTGCGGCGCGGGCAAAGGCCGACTTGGCTTGATCGGCGTAGTGGCCGCTCTCGCCGAGATGCTGCGCAATGGCGCAGGCGCCGCGACGGTCGTATCGGCAGGCTGATGCACATAGGCGAACGACTGGGCAATCCCCAGCGGGCGCATGCCCAGTCGCGCCAGCAGACTGCCTTCGGCCGGCCCGATGAACAGCACCCCTTGCGGGTGGATCAGGCGCTTGAGCACCTCGAATACTCGCTGCTGGGTCGGCAAATCGAAATAGATCAGCAAGTTGCGGCAGAACACGAAGTCATACAGGCCATCGCGGCTGGCCAGTAGCGGGTCGAGCACGTTGCCCACTTCGAACTTCACCTGTTGGCGTACCCGCTCGTCGAGCTGATGGCTGTCGCCGACAGCGTGAAAATGTCGCTCGCGAAAGGCCAGCTCGCTGCCGCGGAAAGAGTTGCGGCCATAGGTCGCCCGCACGGCCTTGGCCACGGAATTGGGACTTATGTCGATGGCGTCGATCTGCAAGGCTGCAGGGTTGATCGCCGAATCCAGCAATGCCATGGCCAGCGAATAAGGCTCCTCGCCGGTCGAGCATGGCAGGCTGAGCAAGCGCAACGGCCTTTCGCCGGCAAGTTCGGCCAAGCGTTTGTGGGCCAGGTCGACCAGCGCGGTGAACGATTCGGGATATCGGAAAAACCAGGTCTCAGGAACGATCACCGCTTCGATGAGCGCCTGCTGTTCGCCTGGCGATTGCTGCAGGCGCAGCCAGTAATCGTCAAGGTCGGCGGCATTGAGCGCCAGGCTGCGCTGGTGCAAGGCACGTTCGACCATGGGTACGCCCACCGACTCGACATCCAGGCCGATGCGCTCCTGCAGGAAACGGAAAAAGCGTTGCTGGCTCATGGCTCCACCTGCTGCGCATCTGGGACATCCGGGAACAACAGTTGGTGTACCGCATCACTGAGCAGATCATCCACTGCAATGCGCTGCAACAGCCCTTGGGCATCCTGGCGTACCGGGCCCAGATAAGGCGCATGGTCATTGTCCAGCCCGTATGGCTGAAACTCTTCCGGGCGGCATCGCAGAGTATCGGTCGCCTGTTCCAGGATCAGGCCCAGCTGATGCACCTTGCGGTAATGCACCAGCACCATGCGCGTGCTGGTGCGCGCGGCGGCGGGCTTGGCGAAGCTCAGGGCGCACAGATCGATCACCGGCACCAGCACGCCACGGTGGGCGTAGATGCCAGCGACCCAGGCCGGTGCCTGGGCGATCGGCTTGAGCGGCCGGCGCGGCAGGACCTCGACCACCTCGTGCACATCCAGGGCGAAGCGCTGCTGGTCGATGCGAAACTGCAGGTACAGCGTGCCCTTGCCCTTGGCCTGGGCAGCCGCTGCCGGATGCGGGTGCAGGTCGGTCATGATGATCAGACTTTGAAGCGCGATACGCCGCCGCGCAGGCCTGCGGCCACCTGGCTCAGCTCATCGATGGCGAAGCTGGCCTGACGCAGCGACTCCACCGTCTGGGTGCTGGCATCGCTGAGCTGGGCCAAGGCCTGGTTGATCTGCTCGGCACCGGTGGCCTGGGCCTGCATGCCTTCGTTGACCATCAGCACCCGCGGTGCCAGGGCCTGGACCTGGTGGATGATCTGGCTCAGTTGCTCGCCTACCTGCTGGACTTCGTACATGCCACGACGCACTTCTTCGGAAAACTTGTCCATGCCCATGACCCCGGCAGACACCGCCGACTGGATTTCCCGCACCATCTGTTCGATATCGTAGGTGGCCACGGCCGTCTGGTCGGCCAGGCGACGCACTTCGGTGGCGACCACCGAAAAACCACGCCCGTATTCACCCGCTTTTTCGGCTTCGATGGCGGCGTTGAGCGACAGCAGGTTGGTCTGGTCGGCGACCTTGACGATGGTCACCACCATCTGGGTGATGTTGCTGGCCTTTTCATTGAGGATCGCCAGCTTGGCATTGACCAGATCGGCAGCGCCCATGACCTGGTGCATGGTTTCCTCCATCCGCGCCAGGCCTTGCTGGCCAGAGCCGGCCAGGCTCGACGCCTGGTCGGCGGCGCTGGTGACTTCGGTCATGGTGCGCACCAGGTCGCGCGAGGTGGCGGCGATCTCGCGTGAGGTAGCGCCGATTTCCGTGGTGGTGGCAGCCGTTTCCGTAGCCGTGGCTTGCTGCTGCTTGGAGGTGGCGGCAATCTCGGTCACCGAGGTGGTCACCTGCACCGAGGAGCGCTGCGCCTGGGACACCAGGTTGGCCAGTGCTTCGGCCATTTCGTTGAAGCCATTCTCGATGGCACCGAACTCGTCCTTGCGGTCGAGGCTCAGGCGCATGCTCAGGTCGCCCGAACGCAACTTGTCGAGGGCATGGACCACACGCTGCACGGGTGCGGTGATCGCACGCATCAGCAGCAGACCGCAGATACCGGCGGCGATGATCGCCAGCAGCAGCGAGACCATCATGCTGCCTTTGGCGGTGCTCACCGCGCTGACGATTTCGCCGGTGGCGGCCTCGGCCGATTCGCGGTTGTGTTCGATCACCGTGTTCAGGTGCTTGCGCCCGTCGACCCAGGCCGGGGTCAGCTCATCGCTGATCAGCCGCTCGGCCTCGTCATAGTGGCGCTGGCGATAGGCTTCCAGCACCTGGTCGACCAGCTTGACGTAGGTCTCCTCCATGCGCACGAAGGTGTCGAACCTGGCCTGGTCGTCACGATCCTGGATGGTGGCGTGGTAGCTGGCCATGTGTTGCTTGAGGCGTTCGTCGAAGCTCTTGAACAGCTCCATGTCGGCCGGGGTGACTTCACGGCGGTTGGAAAGCCCCACCAGCTGCTGGCTGGTGACATAGCTGTCGACCCAGGCGCTGCGGATCATCGAGCTGTAGTAGACCCCTGGAATGCTGTCGGACCCCACAGCCTCCTCGGCACTTTCGATCGTCACAAGTCGAGAGTAGGCGGCCACGATCATCAGCAGCATGATGGCGATGATCACGGCGAAACTTGCCAGGATCCGTTGGCGCAAGGTCCAGTTCTTCACATTCAGCCCTCAGGAATACACTACGAGCGGGAAAATCGTCGAAGTATAGCCTAGGCTTCCTCCGCTTTTGCGGCTGAAATGCGTGGAGAATGCAGTACTTTGCTGATCCACGGCACGTATGGGAGCCGGCTTGCCGGCGAAGGGCTGCAAAGCAGCCCTCAGTTTCCGGTCAGTGGCCGGCTGCAAGCCTGACCTGGTTCTCCAGTTCCTGTCGCAGCGCCGGGTCAAGGCGCAGCTGGCGGGCAAGCTCATCAAGATAGGCGCGCTCCATGAAGTTCTCCTGATCGACCATCATCACGCTGGCCAGGTACATCTCGGCGGCCATTTCCGGTGTCTGTGCCGCGCGGGCGACTTCGGCCGGATCCAACGGTTTGTGAAGTTCGGCATGCAGCCACTGCTGCAGCTCGCCGTCGCTGTCCAGGCGGGTGAACTCGCCTTCGATCAGTTCGCGTTCACGCTCATCGATATGGCCATCGGACCTGGCCGCCGCCACCAGGGCCTTGAGGATGGCTTGACTGTGCATTTCGACCTGGGCCGGCGGCAGGCGGTCGAGGGTCCGGGGGGCGTCCTGGGGCGTCGCGCCCTGCTTGGCCTGCCAGTTGCCGTAGGCCTTGTAGGCCAATACCCCGAGGGCTGCCAGGCCGCCGTAGGTCAGCGCCTTGCCACCGTATTTGCGGGCCTTCTTGCTGCCCATCAGCATGCCCATGACCCCGGCTGCCAGAGCGCCGCCACCGGCGCCCGAGAGCAGGTTGCCCAGGCCACCACTTGCGGGCTTGCCAGCGGATGCCTTGCCTGACGGGCTCTGCAACAGTTCCTGACCGGACTTGAGCAACTGGTCGAGCAAACCACGGGTATTCATCGCGCGTCTCCACGGATCGAGAAATGAACGCCAAGAATAAGCCCTCCCCGCCCGGCCGGCTCGGCACAATCTTGTCACAACATTTCGATGCCTGGGCCTGCGCAGCGTTCGCCTGTGAAACCTGATCGTGTCGTGGTTCGTTCGCAGCGATGGATACCGTCGGTCTTGCCCATTGGTTTCAGCAACGGCAGAAGAAGTGGCGCCTGAAGGTCTTGTCCAGCCACGCATTGAGCTCATACATCCGAACCGGTGCCTCGCCGGGATAACGCCTTAGCGCAGCGACCACGCTTTGCTGTATCTGCGTACTGTCACGCAGATTGCGGGTTTCGAAGTATTGCTCGACGAAACCCTGTATGTCGCTGGTCTCACTCGCTGATATGAAGATCCTGTCAAGGCTTGGAGGATACGTTCTGAAAGATTCCGACAACATTTTCCATCTCCCTCGTTGGCGCTAGATGACGAAACGGGCGACCAACCTGTTCAGGTCCACCGCCAGGACCGAAAGTTCGCCACTGGCCTGAAAAATCTGCTCCGCGCCACTGGTGCTCTGTACCGAGAGGTTGTTGATGCTGACCAGGTTCATGTCCACGGCTTTGGCCACCTGCGCCTGCTCTTCGCAAGCGCTGGCAATGAGGCAGTTACGGTCCTTGATATCGGAAACGGCCTGGGTGATCTCGCCGATCGCCGCGCCCGCCTCGCGAGCGATCTGCAACGCCGCCATCGCTTTCTGGTCGGTTTGCTTCATCGACGAAACCGCCTTCTGCGAGTCGGACTGGATGTAGCTGATGGTCTCCTCGATCTCTAGCGTGGAGGCCTGGGTTCGATGCGCCAGCGCGCGCACCTCATCGGCCACCACGGCAAATCCACGCCCCTGCTCGCCGGCACGTGCCGCTTCGATGGCAGCGTTGAGCGCCAGCAGGTTGGTCTGCTCGGCGATGGCCCTGATCACATTCAAGACCTCGGCAATGTTGCCGGTGCGAACTGACAATCGCTCGATCTGCACACTGTTGCCCTGGACGGCATGGCTGAGGCTTTCGATCGAGGCAATGGTTTCATTCACTCGCTGCATGCCGGTGTGCGCCGACTGCTCCGACTGCTGGCTGGAGACCGATGCCGCCATGGCGTTGCGCGCCACCTCGTCGACTGCCACCGTCATCTGGTTGACTGCAGTAGCGGCCAGTTCGGTTTCCATGCTCTGACGCTGCACGCTTGAGCTTGACTCATGGGTGACAGCGCTCATTTCTTCCGCCGCCGCCGCCAGCTGCGACGAGGATTCGGCGATGTGATGGAGTGTGGCTTTCAGATTGTCCACCATCTGCGCCGTGGCGTACTGCAGTTCGCTGAGCTCGTCCTTGCCGCCAAGGCTGACATTGCCCGTCAGGTCGCCATCGGCAATTTTCCGCGTGACGCCAAGCACCTCGCGAAGGGGCACGATGATGCTGCGGGTGAAGACCACGGTAAGCACGCAGGTCACCAACAGCGCGATGCAAACTACCACGAGTGTCGCCACGGTACTCTGATGCGCTTCAGCACGTGCATTGGTACCGGACTGTTCGGCGCGGCCCATCATCAGACGCTGCAGATCCTCGATGGACCGCTGCAGCGTCTCGGCCGCGGGTGCTGCCTGGCTGTCGACGAACCTTTTCCGCTCATCCTGGCTGGCACGGCCCAGCGCCAGCAGCTGGTCCACCTGTCGCATGAACGATTCGACGTTGGCATTGACGATATCGAACAGATGCTGCTCCTCAGGCCCGACGATCAGCGGGACATAGGCTGCGGTTTCCCTTTCCAGGACAGCTTTCCAGTGCCTGACCTGCCCTGCACCGCCATCTGCGGATTTCGAGGAGCCCACGGCGAAGAACTGGTTCGCCATCCGCAGCTTGTAGGAAGTGACTTCGATAATGCCGGACTGGCGTACGCTCGGCAGGCAATTGTCCTGCAAGTCCGTGATCGACCACAGGACGTTGCCCATGCGCCACCACGACTGCCCGCCGAGCACCATCAGCAAGACACAGGTAATCCCGAACGCCATGACGGTTCTGGGTACCAGTTTCACGTTTCTTATAGACATGTACCACACCACCAGACGTTGCACCCCAGGAGCCATGTGGGCACACCTTAGCCCTCGGGGCTTGCCTGGCGCCATCAGGCGATCCTGAAAACCGCAAGCAGGGGCGCTGCTTTACTGGAAGAGCTTTTCCGCCAGGCAGAACGCGATCAGTTCCTGGTCGGTCCTGACGTCCAGCTTGTGCATGGCCGCCACTTTCTGGGTGCTGATGGTCTTGGCGCTGCGGTTCTGGACCCTGGCGATGTCGTTCAGGCTCATGCCAGCGATGAACAGCCGCAACACTTCCATCTCCTTGGGCGAAAGCGAGGCGATACGCGCATCGACCGACGGCGAATCGTCCCGCACCCAGGAGCGCTCGAGGCTGGTGGCCTTGTATTTGCGCTTGTGCACCAGCGCTTCCAGGGCCCGCTCGATCTCCGCATGCAGCTGGCTCTTCTGCACCACCCCGGCTACCCCGAGGTCGTAGAGTCGGGAAAGAATGAGGTCATTCGAGACCATGGTCAGCACCAGGACCTGCATGCCTGGAAAATGGCGCACGAGATAGTCGATCAACTTCAGACCATCACCGTACTGCGTATCGCCTGGCATGTTGTAGTCGGTAATGAGAATGTCAGGGCTGGTTGCGTGCAGCCTGGCAATCAGGTCTGTGGAGTTCGAGGCCTCGGCGACTACCTCGAAGCATTCGGTCGCCTCGACGAGCTGACGCACCCCGAGCAACACGATCGAATGATCATCGGCAATTACAATGGTGGTTTTTGGCATGTTCGAACGGTCCGAGTGGGAAGCCTTCATAGCGACAACAACAATCCGCTGAGCCTGCCCAGCGCCTGGCTCACATCGGCTTGCAAAGAGGCATCCAGCGGCTGTTCACGCAGGCGCTGCTCCAGGCCACCGAACACCTGCGACAAGTCGTCGGCACGCACCACGGCCAGGGCCCCGCACACCGAATGCACCAACTGTGTCGCCTGCGCCTGGTCATTGCCGGCCAGGGCTGCCTGGAGGGCTTCGATATCCTGTTGCATGGTATGGCAGAACAGGCTGCGCATGGAGTCGGAGAGCACGCTCCCCATCACGCGGGCTGCTGACCGATTGCCGGCAATGAAGCCACTGTTCGCCAGCCCGCCGAGCACATCCAACAGCTCGTCCAGCAGCAGCGGCTTTACCATCCAACTGCTCATGCCGGCGACAATGCAACGCTCTCCTTCGTCACTCAACGCATTGGCCGTGATGCCGACGATGGGTACCTGGGGGCAATCGGTGCGGATTGCCCTGGCCAATTCGTAGCCGTTCATGACCGGCATGTTGACGTCGCTCAACACGATATCGATCCCCCCCTGCGACCATACCTGCAACGCCTGCTGGCCATTGCCGGCGACGCTGACTCGACACCCCAGCGCTTCGAGCTGCTCCTTCAGGATCGCCTGGTTGACCAGGTTGTCCTCGGCAACCAGTACGTGCAGGTCGAGCACTCTGGGGGGGATTCCCGGCACCGTATCGACCCGGACGGCTGTCTCGTCGGTAGCCATGCGCACACCCTCGGCGATGGCGCGCAGCTGATGCGCACCCACCCTGAAGCATTCCCCTGTGTACTCGGGCGTCCGTGGCCCATCGTGCTCGCACAGCAATCGCCGCCCCGGCCAGGCAAATGCCTGCTCAGGGTCGGGCAGGACATCCACCAGCAAGGCTTCTGACAATGCTTCATGAGGCTTGGCCGACACGACCGTGGCGCGAGCGCCCCAACGAACCAGCCAGGCGCAGAGATGCTCGGCCAGTTCGCAGGCGGGGGCGCGAATCTGCACCTGTCGCCCGCCAAGATCGATGGCCGGGGTCATCTGCGCAGTCGGCGTGATTCGCTCGAAGGGCAGTTGCACGGTAAAGCTGCTGCCCAGCCCCTGCTCACTCACGACGATGATCTCCCCACCCATGCGCTCGACGAAGCGCTGGCAGATCGACAGCCCCAACCCCGTACCGCTGACAAGGTTGCTGGTGCTGACCTGATAGAACGGCTCGAAAATGTGCATCTGCTGATGTGCGCTGATGCCAATGCCGGTATCGGCCACCTGGAACTGCAACGTCACGTGCCCATCAACGCAGTCCAGCACCTGGCAGCGCAACACGACACGGCCAATGCTGGTGAACTTGATGGCATTGCTCAGCAGGTTGTTCAGCACCTGACGCAGCTTGGCCATGTCGCCGAGCACCAGCTCCGGCACTTGCGGGTCGGTGCAGGCATACACCTGCAAGCCCTTGCCGCGGGCACCGGCGACATGCGCCGAGATGACCTGCTCGACCACCTCCAGCGGCGAGAAGGTGGTGGTATCGAGCATCAGCTGGCCGGACTCTATTTTCGAAACATCCAGTACATCGCTGATCACCTGCAGGACCGTGGAGGAGGACGACTGGATCGTCTGCAGATAATTGCGCTGGCGCTTGTCCAGGTTCGACAGGCCGAGCAGCTCCAGGGTGCCCAGCACACCATAGAGCGGCGTGCGTATCTCGTGGCTCATGGTGGTGAGAAACACGGTCTTGGCCTCGTTCGCCCGTTCGGCCTCCTGCATGGCCAGCTGCAAGGCGAGCGAGCGCTGCTGGTGTTCGGTGACATCCGAGAACGCACACAGCTGTACGTCCTGCTCCTGGTAGCGCGCCGATGAATAGCTGACCAGGTAATAACGGCCCTCGAGCACCATGCAGGCATCACCGTCAAGCTCCGCGCCCGAACTGCGCAAGAGATCCACCACGGCCTGTGACACCGCACTGCTCTGCTGCGCCCGCAGGTTCTCGACCACCATCTGGCCATCGCTCTTGCGAATGACCACAAGGCCAGCGGGCGCCCCTTCGATCACCGCATGATTGAACGCCTGGCTCTCCAGCAATCGTGCCTGTGCCTCCTTCGCCGGGGTCACCACCCTGGCCTGATAGCGTCGGTACAGCCAGCGTGCCCCCAGGATCAGCAACAGCGTGACGCCCAACAGTCGCAGCACCGGCAATGCCAGCCAGCGGAACAACCCGGGGTAATCGACGAAGTACTGGGCCTGCCAGCCAGGCTGGGCGTTGTCGTGGTGGAAGGTAGTGACCAGCAACCCGCTGGCGGTCAGCGAGAACCCAGCCTCTGCGTCATCGCTCTCCCGCCGCCCGGTCAACACGTTACCTTGCGGATCGATCAAGGTGAAACGTCCATGGAACGGCAACTCGGGGTCGCGGGACGCATCGTTGGCGAGGCCGAGATCGAACAACGTGGTGACCACCACCCGATCCATGCCACTGTCGACCCGCACCGGGCTGATCGGCAGATCCCCGGCCACATAGGCGACAATCTCTCGCCTGCCGTCGGTATCCTTCAACCTGGGGACGTTCGGTACCCAGTGCACCCTGTAGTCCAGCAGCTTGTCGGGACTGCCCAACGTGCTGGCCATCAACCCAGCTGTGACCGACGAATAGTTCTGCGGCGCCAGCCGGTCGTTGTTGCGAAACCTGCCCACGGCAGGCACCGCAATGCTCGAAGGGTTCTGCGGGCTGAACATGAACACCTGGGGCGAGCGGAACTGCGACTGCGCCCAGAACCGGCTGTAGTAGCTGCTCAGGCGCCATCCCAGTACCGACAGTGCATTCAGGCTGCGGTCACTCTGCTCCTGGGCCAGCGCTACGGTGAACGGCATCGAGAAGTCACTTTCGCTGACTTCATACAGTGCGTTTGCGGTATCTGCGGACTGACGCACCTTCCTGAGCACAGGAGGCGCGTCTTGCATTGCATCCATCGGCGCCACCAGTCGGTCGGCGATGGCCTGCAGGAATATCTCCTGCTCCCGTACGTTCTCCATGACCCGGGCAAAGTGCGAAACAGCCTTTTCATGCTGGCTGCCGAACAACAGCGCGAGCGCCCAGAAATTGGTCATGAGCAACAGCAACGCCAGACCCAGGGTCGCCAGCAGACCTGAGCTCAGGCGCATTGCGCTGCTGACCAGCGAGCCGAAGAACGTGTCGGTATTCATCGTATTTCTCTTTTCTCCGATACCCATTCGATCAACAACCCACCGGCCACTTGCTGGCCAGCAAACTGAGGAAGCTTCTCGGACTCACTGCCTTGGAGAGTAGGAAACCCTGGACCTGATCGCAAATGGCCTGTTTCAGCAAGGCCAACTCCTGGAACGTCTCCACGCCTTCCGCGACGACCTTGAGGCCCAGCTGCCTGCCCAGGGCGACAATGCTTGAAAGCGCCGCCGCAAGGTTGGCGTTTTCCACGCAGCCACTGACCAGGGAGCGATCGATCTTCAGCTCCGTGAAGGGCGTGGAGACCAGGTTGAAGTAAGAACCGTAGCCTTTGCCGAAATCGTCCTGCGCCAGGCCAAAGCCCTTGAGCCGCAAGCGGCAGACACCGGCGAAATAATGGCCCAGTTCCTTGGCCTCGGCACTTTCCATGATTTCGAAGCCGATGTACGACGGCGCCCCTCCCGCACTGATGACGTGGGCATGCAGACGGTCCGGCAAATCCTCGTCATCGAGCAGGTGAGTCGGCAGGTTGATCGAGACCGGGACCCCATAGCCCTGCCTGCGCCATGCGTTCTGGGCGGCGATGGTCAAGCTCACCACCTGCATCAGCAACACCTCCTCCAGGTGACGACTGACGATTCCTGGCAGAAAGTCCCTGGGCAACAGTACGTCACGGCCTTCGTCGGCCCACCTCACCAGCGCCTCGGCGGCGACGATATGCCCGGTGCTCAGCGACCACTTCGGCTGGAACCAAGGCTGAATTCGCCCCGAATCGATGGCCCCACGCAGGGTTTCGACACTGTGGGTGGATACCGGCGCTGCCGGTGGACGCGTCCCCACCCCCGGTGTCGCCATCTTCTGCAACATCCTGGCGAGGGTCTCGATACCCACCGGCTTGGCCAGCGGTGCGAGCACGTTGAACCCCAGGTGACTGGCCGCAAGGCTGGCACTGCTCAGCATACGCTCGGGCAAGGCGCTCATGAAGGCCATGCTGGGCCTGTGGCCAAGAGCCCTCATCCGCTGTACCAGCTGCATGCCATCCATGACAGGCATCATCAGGTCGCACAGCACCAGATCGAATACCTGGGTATCGAGCACCGCCAAGGCTTCGTTGCCGTTTTGAACCGCGGCGACCGATACGCCGTCGAGCGCGAGAAACAGGTCCAGCAGATAACGCTGCTGGACAGGATGATCTTCGACCAGCAGAACCCTATACGCCACAATCGCTGACCTTTTCGTAGTGCTGCAAGCAGTCGAACAGACCTTTCAGGCCAAACGGCTTTACCAACAGCTCTTGCATGCCGGCCCCCATGCAGCGGTCACCTTCATCACTCATCGCATTGGCGGTGGCGCCGATGATCGGCACCTGGCAACCCTGGTCACGCAGTTGACTGGCCAGCTCGTAGCCACTCATGCCCGGCATGTTGATATCGGTCAGCACCACGTCATAACAGTCCCGATCCCACAGCAGCAATGCCTGCGAACCATCGCTGGCCAGCGTCGCCTGGCAGCCGAGCACTTCCAGCTGATTCTTGAGAATCAGCTGGTTGATCACGTTGTCTTCGACGACCAGCACTTTCAGACTGAGCTTTCTCGATTCATGGGCATCGACGACCTCGACGGGTGCCGGCGGCACCAGCCACCGGCTTCCCTGAGCCGACCTGAACGCGTCGAGCAGCCCGTCGAGGTCGCTGAGCCGCACCTGCCACAGCGCTCCGCCGCAAGGTTCTTCGTCGGTAAAGTCGGGGCTGACCACGATCCTGGCGCCACCCCAGGCAACGTGAGGTGCGCTTCGCCGACACGGGTAGACTTCCACCAGTACGGTTTCACTGGCAGGCGGATCCGCCTCGGGCAGACCGAACTGCACCTTCGCCCCCCAAGCGTTCAGCCAGCCGCCGATGTACCTGGCCATCTCCTCGACCGGAGAGTAGACATTCACGGGCCTTGACCACACATCACATTCAACCCTGGCATGCACCTGCGGGCATGGCGATTTCAAACCGACCACCAGGGTGAAGCTGCTGCCCAAGCCCGGCGTGCTGACCACCCGGACCACACCGTTCATCAGGCCGGCCAGGCGCTGGCAAATGGACAAACCCAGGCCGGTACCTGCAATGGTGTTGGCATTGACGCCCGTCTGATAAAAGGGGTCGAAGAGGAACGCCTGATCCTGCTCAGCGATGCCGGGGCCGCTGTCAGAAACCTGCCAATGCACCTCGAATCGGCCACCTTCGGCTCCTGCAGCCCTGACCCGTAGCACCACCTGCCCACTGTCGGTGAATTTCACGGCATTGCCGAGCAGGTTGTTCAACACCTGACGAATGCGCGTCACGTCGCCGAAAAGCACCTGCGGCACCTGTGGATCGACGTAGGCATAGAGGTGAAGCCCCTTGCCCCGTGCGGCGCCAGCATAACTCTGGATCACGTGGTAGACCAGCTCCAGGGGCTTGAAATCACACTCGTCCAGCGCCAGCTGCCCCGCCTCGATCTTGGACACGTCGAGTACGTCGCAAACCAGGTTGAGCAACGCACTGGACGAACTTTCCACCGCCTTCAGGTAGGTTTTCTGCTGGGTCTTGAGCTCGGTTTTGCGCAACAGTTCGAGGGTACCCAGGACCCCGTAGAGCGGCGTGCGAATTTCATGGCTCATGGTCGCCAGAAACAACGTCTTGGCTTCGTTGGCGGCATCGGCGCTGAGCTTGGCCTCGGCCATCGCCGCCTCCATCTGCTTGCGCGAGCTGATGTCACTGAAGGCGCAAAACAACACATCCTCGCCGTTGTAACGGGTCTTCACGAAACTCGGATACAGATGGCGCCCACTGCCTGCCTGGAACTCGTCGGCACGGCTCGACTGCGATTCATCGAAGGCCTGCCCGATCCAGCCCTGGTACAAGCGCTCACGCTCGTTGCATTCGCCCAGCCACTGCTGGGACAGGCGGTTTTCCAGCACCACCTTTCCATCGGCGAAGCGCAGCACGCAAAGGGCGACCGGCGCGGCCTGGATCACCGCGCGACTGAACGCCTCGCTCTCGATCAGCGCATCGATGCGGCGGGTTGCAGGCGTGATCAGGCGGCGCTCGACGCGAGACACCAGGCGGCGGACGGCCATCCCCACGGCCAGTATTGCCAACAGCGAGATCGCCAGAGGCCAGCAGATCACCTTGAGCAAGGTGAACAGGTCCAGGACGTAGAAGAGCGTCCAGCTCGAGTAACCGAGCTTCTTGCGCATCACCAGCTGGTCTGGCAACCACCCGGCACCGGAGAAGCCGAAATCCTTGCCAGGAGGCATGGCCAGCAGCGGGCGCACGTCCCGAGCAGGATCGGCACTGCTCATCATCACTTCACCGACGGGATTGACCACCATGAATTGCCCGGCCTTGTCGTCATGCAAGGTGCTGGTGATGTCAGAGGCATCCATTTCCATGCCGATCCAGCCCGCAGCAGGGCGGTGCCGATCGAGCAGGGTGAACAAGTACAAGCGGGCACGCGAACTGCTGTGATCGGCAAGCCAGATGCCCTGGGTCACGAACGGCGAATCGACGTCGTAAGTGCGCAAGCGCCGAACGATGTCGTCGGACAGCGGCAGCGTGAAGGGAAGGCCCATGCTCAGATAAGCGGCATGCCTGCCGGACCGCCCGGATACCTGCAACAGGTTGACCCGGTACTGGCGCAGGAATTCGAGCGTGCGCTCCGACAGCAGCACGCGCCCCGCGGAGCCCTCGGTCGCGTCGCCGGGCAGCTTGATCGCCAAGAGGGCAAGGCTACGCAGCAACGCTTCACGCTGCGTGAAGAATACACGCGTGTCGATGATGGCATCCGCCATGTAACCCTGGCGGCGGGAGACCTCTGCGTTAAGGACCCACCCCACCGTCATCACCGCTCCCGCCAACGCTCCCAGCACCATCAACTGGGCGAACAGGCGCAGCAACCTGCGCGCCGCTTTGGGCGTGGAAAAGCAGGCATCGCTGGGCAAGAGGAACTGCTTGAGCTTCATCGCGCCAGAGTAAGCGTGACGCCAGCGCGGCAACCATCAGCCAATCCTTAAAAAAATCTGGTTGATTATCGATTGTATTTCAATCCGCTCGACTCAGGTGTCCCTCCGGACCCAGCACTTCGTTGAAGGCGTCCAGGTGCGCCTTGCACATGTGCTGGGTGAACAGTTCGATCTTCGCGGCAATGTCCGGGCCTACCCTGTTGCCGCAATAAAGTACCGCCGCCACTCGCCCCATGATTTCCGCATTCAGGCGCGCTCGCGCGCGCAATGCATGGGCTGGCATGTCCTTGTTGACACCTTCGAAAATGATCGGAACGAGGGCAAGGCCAATGACTTCGATCAGTTTTCCAATGTCCAGGTCTGTAAGGTTCAATGCGTCATTCCTCCGTTTACACGGTCGCCATCAATGCAGGATGAACGCAGTCAGGCCGCTGCCAAGGCAGCCACCAATGACCGCTGACGAGGTGATCGCCAGCACTGACGGCAGCAGGGTATCGTGCAGTGTGCGCCGCACATTCTTTTCAATGCTCAGCATCGCCGTGCGTTGCGTGACCTGCGCAATGCTCATCAGGTTGCTCAAATGACGGCGCTCAAGGACCAGGTCTTCATTCAGCGCCTTCATGGTCATGCCAAGCTTCGAGCCCGCCGCGACCATGGATACCTGGAGCCCATCGATCTGGATGGTGAGTTCCCTGATCTGCGTGACGATGCTGCTTGCCTGCGCCAGAATTTCTTCACAGCTTGCCGCCGGGGTGGCTTCTACGGTTTCCATGGGTGTTCGCTCAGATCAGGAATCGCTTGGTCAGGTCGTTCATGGTGCCGGCCAGTTTCGCCAACTCGTTGCTTGCCGCGGCGGTCTGGTTACCCCCCGCAGATGTCTGGATCGACAGATCACGAATGCTCACCAGGTTGCAGTCCACCGAACGCGCCACTTGCGCCTGCTCCTCCGAAGCCGTGGCGATGAGGAAGTTGCGCTCGTTGATCTCGGTGATCGAACGGGAGATCGCTTCCAGCGCCGTACCCGCATCCTGCGCGATGCTGAGGGTGCCCTGGGCGTTGGAGCAGCTCTGGCCCATGGCAAGCACAGCCTGCTGGGCCCCGGTCTGGATATCGGCGATCATGCTTTCGATTTCCTTGGTGGACTCCTGGGTGCGATGGGCCAAGGCCCTCACCTCGTCGGCCACCACCGCGAAGCCGCGCCCCTGATCGCCCGCCCGAGCCGCCTCGATCGCTGCATTGAGCGCCAGCAAGTTGGTCTGCTCGGCGATCGAACGGATCACATCCAGCACCTTGGCGATGTTCTGGGCCCGGCTCGCCAATCCTTCCACTTCGCCACTGGTTTGGGTAACGATGCTGACCAGGCTGCGAATGGCTTCCACGGTTTCTACCACTCGCTCGGAACCCGTCCGGCTGGAAACTGCCGAGGCCTGGGCGGAGTCCGAGGCCGACGCCGCGTTCCGGGCGACCTCTTCGACCGCTGCGGTCATTTCGTTCACGGCCGTTGCCGCTTGTTCGATCTCATCGTTCTGGCGCTGAAGGCCATTGCTCGACTCTTCTGTCACCGAGTGCATTTCTTCCGCCGCAGCGGCCAGCTGGATAGCCGAACTGCCGATGTGCCGGATGGTGTCGCGCAGGCTGGACTGCATGGCAATGACCGAGTGCATCAGGTCGGTCAGTTCATCGTTGCCGCTGGCCGTCAGGTCGCTGCGCAGGTCGCCCTGGGCAATCTGGCGGTTGACCTGCAGCACCGACAGCAGGGGCAGGGTGATGCTGCGCACGAACAGGATGCCCATCGCAATGCTCAGGACAATCACCAGCACACCGATGCTGATCACCGTGGTGATCGATCGCTGGTAGACAGCCTCGGATTCGAGACCCGATTGGCGACCGCCATCGCGGTTGAGCGCCACAAGCTTGCCGATGGTTACCTGGAGGTCATTGGTGAGATCGCGGATGTTTTGGCTGATGTAATCGAGGGCCTCCTCCTTGGCCCCTGTCTGGGCGATCTGCAGGAGAACATCGAGTTTGCTCTCATAGGTCGCTACACCCAGCTTTACAGCCTCGTAGAGCTGCTGCTCTTCAGGACCGCCGACCAGCGTTCCATAGCGCTCCACCACATCATTCAATTTCGTTCGAGTATTGCCCACCGTATCAGCCGAATCCTGGCGTCGCTGGGGGTCGTGTGCGTTGAGCATACGGAAGCTTTCCAGGCGGATGCTCAACACCATCGAGTCGATTGCCCCGGCTTGCCGGATGCTTTCCATCCAGTTGCGTTCCATTTCCAGCGCCGTTGCACGAATTTGCCCCATTTGCCATAGGGAGATCGCGCCAAGGACTACCACCAGCAGGTTGATGATGATGAAGACCAGCATGGCGCGCTGGGCCAGCCTGAATTTCCTGAGAAACATGAGAAGTCCTGCCAGTGGGTTGATCTGACCGGCGAGTCTAGGGAGTGGGATGGGAAACGGGCCATCAGGCAAACCTTAAAGATCCACTTGCCACCCGCAGCGAGGCTTGACCGGGGAATTTGTCGGCGTCGCTGAAACCGACTCGATTTCCGCCGCCGCCCATCTAGTCTCTAGGCAGGTGAACCTGTTGCCACGACTGCACCGCCCTGGCGAGCTTCTGGCGTGGACCGACTTCAACCGTACTACCCTTGTACCTTTGCTTGGCACCGCCCCGACCATAATTTCAAAGAAGAGGGAACACCATGTCAGTGCACAAGACCGCATTGCTCGGCGCCGTCACCGGCGCTCTGCTGGCCAGTGCCAGCCTGCAGGCCGCCGAGATGCCCAAAGCCCTGGGCGCCACTGAAGGCCAGCTGGATATCGTTGCCTGGCCCGGCTACATCGAGCGCGGCGAGAGCGACAAGGCCTATGACTGGGTCACCGGTTTCGAGAAGGAGACCGGCTGCAAGGTCAACGTCAAGACCGCCGCCACTTCCGATGAAATGGTCAGCCTGATGAACAAGGGCGGGTACGACCTGGTCACGGCCTCCGGCGATGCCTCGCTGCGTCTGATCGTCGGCAAGAAGGTGCAGCCGATCAACACCGCGCTGATTCCCAACTGGAAGAATATCGACCCGCGCCTGCAGAACGGCGGCTGGTATGTGGTCGACAAGCAGGCCTATGGCACCCCCTATCAGTGGGGCCCCAACGTGCTGCTCTACAACACCGACACCTTCAAGCAGGCCCCCACCAGCTGGAACGTGGTGTTCGAGCCACAGAACCTGCCCGATGGCAAGCCGAACAAAGGCCGCGTGCAGGCCTACGACGGGCCGATCTACATCGCCGATGCGGCGTTGTACCTCAAGTCCGCCAAGCCGGAGCTCGGTATCAAGGACCCCTACGAGCTGAACGAAGCCCAGTACAAGGCGGTGCTCGACCTGCTGCGCCAGCAGCAACCGCTGATCCATCGTTACTGGCATGACGCGACCGTGCAGATGAGCGATGTGAAGAACGAAGGCGTGGTCGCCTCCAGTTCCTGGGGCTACATGGTCAATGGCCTGAAAGCCGAAAAACAGCCGGTGGCCTCGACCATTCCGAAGGAAGGCGCTACCGGCTGGGCCGATACCACCATGCTGCATGCCGAGGCCAAGCACCCCAACTGCGCCTACAAGTGGATGGACTGGTCGTTGCAACCGAAGGTGCAAGGCGATGTGGCGGCCTGGTTCGGTTCGTTGCCGGCGGTGCCGGCGGCGTGCACGGGCAGCGAGTTGCTGGGGGCCGAGGGATGCAAGACCAATGGCTTCGACAACTTCGACAAGATTGCCTTCTGGAAGACGCCACAGGCCCAGGGGGGCAAGTTCGTGCCTTATAGCCGCTGGACCCAGGACTACATTGCGATCATGGGGGGGCGCTGAGGGCGTTTGAGCCTGTACGGGCCTCATCGCCGGCAAGCCGGCGATGAGGCCCGACCAACCCACACAACAGCTGAGTAGCGCCCATGCCCTTAGCAGTCCAGTTCACCCAGGTCTCGCGCACCTTCGGCGAGGTCAAAGCCGTCGACCAGGTCAGCATCGACATCGAGGACGGCGAATTCTTCTCCATGCTCGGGCCTTCGGGCTCGGGCAAGACCACCTGCCTGCGCCTGATCGCCGGCTTCGAACAACCCAACAGCGGTTCGATCCGCATCCATGGCAGCGAAGCCGCCGGCGTGCCGCCCTACCAGCGCGACGTCAACACGGTGTTCCAGGATTACGCGTTGTTCCCCCATATGAACGTGCGCGACAACATTGCCTATGGGCTGAAGGTCAAGGGCGTGGCCAAGGCCGAGCGCCTTGCGCGGGCCGAGGAGGCATTGGCCATGGTCGCCCTGGCAGGCTATGGCGAGCGCAAGCCGGCCCAGCTTTCCGGCGGCCAGCGCCAGCGCGTGGCCCTGGCCCGCGCCCTGGTCAATCGCCCACGGGTGCTGTTGCTCGACGAACCGCTCGGCGCGCTCGACCTCAAGCTGCGCGAGCAGATGCAGGGCGAGCTGAAGAAGCTGCAACGCCAGCTGGGCATCACCTTCATCTTCGTCACCCACGACCAGACCGAGGCCCTGTCGATGTCCGACCGGGTCGCGGTGTTCAACCGCGGCCGCATCGAGCAGGTCGACACGCCGCGCCAGCTCTACATGAAGCCCGCCACCACCTTCGTCGCCGAATTCGTCGGCACCTCCAACGTGGTACGCGGCGAGCTGGCCGAGCAGCTCAGCGGCCGGCGCTCGCCATTCTCCATCCGCCCCGAGCATATCCGCCTGGGTGCAACGGACAGTGCCGGCGAGGGCGTCCAGCTCGATGGCCTGCTGCGCGACATCCAGTACCAGGGCAGCGCCACACGCTACGAGGTGCAACTGGACAACGGCCAGCTGCTGGCGGTCAGCCACGCCAACGACCGCTGGCAGGAACAACCACTGCCCTGGCAGCCCGGCCAGCGCGTGCAGTTGCGCTGGCCCCGCGAAGCGATGACGGTGCTGCAGGAAACCGTGCTGGTCGAGGGCCGCTGAAATGAACCAGGCCATGGCACATGCGCGCCCCTTGCGTCGGCTGTCCAACCTGCTCTACCGGCGCCCCAACCTGTACCTGTCGCTGTTGTTGATCCCACCGCTGACCTGGTTCGGTGCCATTTACCTGGGGTCGTTGCTCAACCTGCTGTGGCAGGGGTTCTACACGTTCGACGACTTCACCATGGCGGTCACCCCGACGCTGACCCTGGGCAACTTTGCCGCGCTGTTCAACCCGGCAAACTTCGACATCATCCTGCGCACCCTGGCCATGGCCGTCGCGGTCTCCCTGGCCAGCGCGGTGCTGGCCTTCCCCATCGCCTACTACATGGCGCGCTTTACCAGCGGCAAGACCAAGGCCTTTTTCTACATCGCGGTGATGATGCCGATGTGGGCCAGCTACATCGTCAAGACCTACGCCTGGACCTTGCTGCTGGCCAAGGGCGGCGTGGCCCAGTGGTTCGTCCAGCAACTGCACCTGGATGGGCTGCTGCAGGCCGTGCTGGACGTGCCCGGGGTTGGCGGCAGTACCCTGTCGACTTCGCACCTTGGACGCTTCCTGGTGTTCGTGTACATCTGGCTGCCGTTCATGATCCTGCCGATCCAGGCTTCACTGGAACGCCTGCCGCCCTCGTTGCTGCAGGCCTCGGCGGACCTCGGCGCCAGGCCTGGGCAAACCTTCCGGCAAGTGATCCTGCCGCTGTCGATACCCGGTATCGCCGCTGGCTCGATCTTCACCTTCTCGCTGACCCTCGGCGATTTCATCGTGCCGCAACTGATCGGCCCACCCGGCTACTTCATCGGCAGCATGGTCTACGCCCAGCAAGGGGCGATCGGCAACATGCCGATGGCCGCCGCATTCACCCTGGTGCCGATCGTGCTGATTGCGGTGTACCTGTCCATCGTCAAACGCCTGGGGGCCTTCGATGCACTCTGAAAACGCCTCGACCGGCCTGCGCCTGGCGGCGTGGGGCGGGCTGCTGTTCCTGCACTTCCCGATCCTGATCATCGTCCTGTACGCCTTCAACACCGAGGACGCGGCGTTCAGCTTCCCGCCCCAGGGCTTCACCCTCAAATGGTTCGCCGTGGCCTTCGCCCGTGCGGATGTGCTGGAGGCCATCAAGCTGTCGTTGCAGGTGGCCTGCCTGGCCACATTGATCGCCCTGGTGCTCGGCACGCTGGCCTCGGCGGCGTTGTACCGGCGCAGCTTCTTCGGCAAGGAAGGGATCTCGCTGATGCTGATCCTGCCGATCGCCCTGCCCGGCATCATCACCGGCATCGCCCTGCTGTCGGCATTCAAGAGCCTGGGCATCGAACCTGGGGTGTTCACCATCGTCGTCGGCCACGCGACCTTCTGCGTGGTGATCGTCTACAACAACGTGATCGCACGGCTGCGGCGCACCTCGCAGAGCCTGATCGAAGCCTCGATGGACCTCGGTGCCGACGGCTGGCAGACGTTCCGCTACATCATCCTGCCCAACCTGGGTTCGGCGTTGCTGGCCGGCGGCATGCTGGCTTTCGCCCTGTCGTTCGACGAGATCATCGTCACCACCTTCACCGCCGGCCATGAGCGCACGCTGCCAATCTGGTTGCTCAACCAGTTGAGCCGCCCGCGCGATGTGCCGGTGACCAACGTGGTCGCCATGCTGGTGATGCTGGTGACCATGCTGCCGATCCTCGGCGCCTACTACCTGACCCGTGGCGGAGAAAGCGTCGCGGGCAGCGGCAAATGACCCTCCAAGGAGCCCACATGCAAATCAACATGCTCATCAACGGTCGCCTGGTCGCTGGCGAAGGCCCTGAATTGACCGTGCTCAACCCTGCCGAGGGCAGCACACTGGCACAGATCTTCGAGGCCACCGAAGCCCAGGTCGATGCCGCAGTGCGTGCTGCCGACCAGGCCTTCGACAGCTGGTCGCAGACCAGCCCCAAGGAACGTTCGCTGGCCCTGCTGGCGCTGGCCGACGCCATTGAGTCGCACGGCGACGAGCTGGCCAGGCTGGAGTCGCAGAACTGTGGCAAGCCCTTCGCCGCCGCCCTCAACGACGAAATCCCCGCCATCGTCGACGTATTCCGCTACTTCGCCGGTGCCGCGCGCTGCATGGGAGGCTCGGCAGCCGGTGAATACCTACCCGGCCACACCTCGATGATCCGCCGCGACCCGCTGGGCGTGGTCGCTTCGATCGCCCCCTGGAACTACCCGCTGATGATGCTGGCCTGGAAAGTCGCCCCGGCCCTGGCCGCCGGCAATACGGTGGTCATCAAGCCGTCGGAACTGACCCCACTGACCGCCCTGCGCTTGGGTGAACTGGCCAAGGGCCTGCTGCCTGCCGGGGTGCTCAACATCCTCTTCGGCCGCGGGCAGACAGTCGGCAACCCGCTGGTGACCCACCCCAAGGTACGCATGGTGTCGCTGACAGGCTCCATCCCGACCGGCGCGCACATCATCGGCGCCACCGCCGACAGCGTGAAGCGCATGCACATGGAGCTCGGAGGCAAGGCGCCGGTGCTGGTGTTCGACGATGCCGACATCGACGCCGCCATCGACGGCATCCGCACCTTCGGCTTCTACAATGCCGGCCAGGACTGCACGGCGGCATGCCGCCTCTACGTGCAGGACGGCATCTACCAGCGCTTCGTCGAGCGCCTGGGCAAGGCGGTGGCAAGCCTCAAGCCCGGTTTGCAGGACGCCGAGGACACCGAGCTGGGTCCACTGATCAGCGCCCAGCACCGTGACAAGGTGGCGGGCCTGGTGAACCGCGCCATTGCCCAGCCGCACATCCGCCTGGTCACCGGCGGCAAGGCGCTGCCCGGCGATGGTTTCTACTTCGAGCCGACCGTGCTGGCCGACGCCCTGCAGGACGATGAGATCGTGCGCAACGAAGTCTTCGGGCCGGTAGTGTCGGTAACGCGTTTCAGCGACGAATCCCAGGCCCTGGAGTGGGCCAACGACTCGGAATACGGCCTCGCCTCATCGGTCTGGACCCGCGACACAGGCCGCGCCCATCGCCTGGCGGCGCGGTTGCAATATGGCTGCACCTGGGTCAATACCCACTTCATGCTGGTCAGCGAAATGCCCCATGGCGGGCAGAAGCACTCGGGGTATGGCAAGGACATGTCGATGTATGGGCTGGAGGATTACACCTGCGTGCGACATGTGATGATCAAGCATTGAATCTGGGGTGATGTTCTCGGCCCTATCGCCGGCAAGCCGGCGATAGGGCCCGAACAGGCTGAACCTAGTCCCGCAGATCCGACTCATGAATCGGATTGGCCCGGCTGGTCGCGCGCTGATACTGCGCCGGCCAGGTCGCCTTGTTTCCGCCCAGGTCATCATCGGCATGCAGCGGCCAGTACGGGTCGCGCAGCAGTTCTCGGGCCAGGAAGATGACATCGGCCTGGCCGGTGCGCAGGATATGCTCGGCCTGGGCCGGTTCAGTGATCATGCCCACCGTGCCGGTGGCGATTTCCGATTCCTTGCGCACGCGCTCGGCGAAGCGGGTCTGGTAGCCGGGGCCGGTGGGAATCTCGGCATTGACCGACGTGCCACCGGAAGATACATCAATCAGGTCGACCCCCAGCGCACGCAGGCGTCGGGCCAGTTCGACGGTTTCGTCGGGATTCCAGCCGTCTTCCACCCAATCGGTCGCCGAGACGCGCACGAACAACGGCAGCTCCTGGGGCCATACCTTGCGTACCGCCTCGGTGACCTCCAAGGTCAAGCGAATGCGGTTTTCGAAGCAGCTGCCATATTCGTCGCGGCGCTGGTTGCTCAACGGCGACAGGAACTGGTGCAGCAGGTAGCCATGGGCGGCGTGGATCTCGACCACCTTGAACCCCGCCTTCAATGCCCGTTCGGTAGCGGCAACGAACGCGGTGACCACATCCTGTATTTCACCCAGGGTCAGTTCATGCGGGATGGTGTGCTGTGGGTCGAAGGCAATCCTCGAGGGCCCCACCGGCTGCCAGCCCCCTCCTTCGGGCTTGACGCTGCCCTGCTTGCCCAGCCAGGGGCGATAGGTGCTGGCCTTGCGCCCGGCGTGGGCCAGCTGGATGCCCGGCACGGCGCCCTGGGCGGTGATGAAACGGGTGATGCGCTGCAAGGGGGCGATCTGCGCGTCATCCCAAAGACCCAGGTCTTCGGCGGTGATACGGCCATCGGCAGTCACCGCCACCGCTTCGGTGATCACCAGGCCGGCGCCACCCACGGCGCGGCTGCCCAGGTGAACGAGATGCCAGTCGTTGGCCAGGCCATCGACGGCGGAATACTGGCACATTGGCGAAACCGCGATGCGGTTGGGCAGGGTCAGCTGACGCAGGGTGTAAGGCTCGAGCAGCAGGCTCATGAGGGCACCTCCCAAGGACTCCAATGGTGATCCGGCCCGGACACTCATGCACGACGCTGGCCCGGTATCGGTCATTAATCAGACTAGACCAGATTGCTGGGGGGGAAGGTTCCCGGGGAATTGCGTTCGCCTGTACCGGCCCTATCGCCGGCAAGCCGGCTTGTATGGTGATACTCGAAGGGGTGGTGGGAGCCGGCTTGCCGGCGATAGGGCCCGAAAGATCAGCGCGGCTCCATGTGGGCAATCATCAGCTGTACGCTTTCATTGCCGCGAAACTCGTTCACATCCAGCTTGTAGGCCAACTCCACCCAACGTACGGTCGGGTTGGGCCATACCTCGCGGTCGATGCCAAAGGCGATGCCATCCAGGCGCACCGAACCACATTCGCTCTTGAGCACCACCTTCAGGTGCCGCTCGCCCACCACGCGCTGCTCCACCAGCTGGAACACGCCATGGAACAACGGCTCAGGGAAGTGCTGCCCCCAGGGTCCGGCGTTGCGCAGGGCCTTGGCCAGGTCGAGGTGGAACTCTTCCACGGCCAGGCTGCCGTCCGACAGCAGGCGCCCGGTCAGGTCCTCTTCGCGCAACTGGCGCCGCACTTCTTCGTCGAACGCCTCGGCGAACGCCGGGAAGTTGCCTTCGGGCAAGGACAACCCGGCCGCCATGGCATGCCCGCCGAACTTGCTGATCAGCTGCGGGTGGCGCGCCGCCATCGCATCCAGCGCATCACGGACATGAAAGCCCGGCACCGAACGCGCCGAGCCCTTGAGCATGCCATCACCGGCATCGGCGAAGGCGATGGTCGGTCGGTGATAACGCTCTTTCAGGCGCGAGGCCAGAATGCCGATCACGCCTTGGTGCCAGTCGGCGTCGAACAGGCACAAGCCATAGGGCATCGACTCGACCGGCAGGTCCTTGAGCTGGGCCAGGGCCTCGCGCTGCATGCCTTGCTCGATCGACTTGCGGTCCTGGTTCAGGTCATCCAGCTGCTGGGCCATGTCCTGGGCCAGTGCCGCGTCTTCGCACAGCAGGCATTCGATGCCCAGGCTCATGTCGTCCAGCCGACCCGCAGCGTTCAGCCGCGGGCCAAGGATGAAGCCGAGGTCGGTGGAGGTGATACGCCGATGATCGCGACGCGCGACTTCGAGAATGGCTTTGAGGCCAGGCCGTGCGCGACCCGCGCGGATACGTTCGAGGCCCTGGTGCACCAGGATGCGATTGTTGGCATCCAGCGGTACCACATCGGCGACGCTGCCCAGGGCGACCAGGTCGAGCAGTTCGCCGATGTTCGGCTGCGGCTGGGCCTCATAGCGCCCAAGGCTGCGCAAGCGCGCGCGCAGGGCCATGAGCACGTAGAAGATCACCCCGACGCCCGCCAGCGACTTGCTGGGGAAGGCACAATCCGGCTGGTTCGGGTTGACGATGGCGTCGGCCAGCGGCAGCTGCTGGCCCGGCAGGTGGTGGTCGGTGACCAGCACCTTGAGCCCGGCCGCCTTGGCCGCCGCAACGCCCTCGACACTGGAGATGCCGTTGTCGACGGTGATCAGCAATTGCGGCTGGCGCTGCAGTGCCACCTCGACGATTTCCGGGGTCAGGCCGTAGCCGTACTCGAAGCGGTTGGGTACCAGGTAGTCGACGTGCGCCGCGCCCAGCAGGCGCAGGCCCAGCACACCGACGGTACTGGCGGTGGCGCCATCGGCATCGAAGTCACCGACGATCAGGATGCGCTGGCGCTGATCGAGTGCCTCGACCAGCAAATCCACGGCTGCCTCGATGCCCTTGAGCTGCTGGTACGGCAACAGCCGCGCCAGGCTCTTGTCCAGTTCGGCTTCGCACTGCACGCCGCGCGCGGCGTACAGGCGGGTCAGCAAGGGTGGCAGGTTACCCAGGAAGGGCAGGGTCGGCGGCAGCGGGCGAGGTTCGATACGCATGGGGCCTGGGCTCAGCCTCGCTCGCCGAGCAGCCACTCGAGCTGCACTTCGTGCTGGCCGCGGTCGTCGGTCACGAACACCGTGCCTTCGCTGATCATCACGTCCCACTTGATGGTGCGCGGCATGTCGGTGGCCAAGGTTTCCAGGACCTCTTGCGGCACGGCAGCAATGTTCAGGTTCTTCAAGCCCTTGACCGCGTCCACCACCTTGTTCTGCCATACCCGCAGGCTGCCGTAGGCCAGCAGGCTGGTGCGTTCGGTGCGGCGCGAGCACCAGGTCAGGCGATCGGCGTCGGGCTGGCCGACTTCGATCCAGTGCAGGATGCGGTCATCCAGGCTCTTTTCCCACAGCGCCGCTTCATCGACATCGGACAACCCACGGCCGAACGACAGGTTCTCGTTGTACCAGAGCGCATAGGCCAGCAGGCGCACGGCCATGCGCTCTTCGGTTTCCGAAGGGTGACGGGCGATGGTCTGCCGGACGTTTTCGTACACGCCACGATCGAGATCGGTGAGGTTCAGTTCGAATTTGTAGGTGGTTGACGGCTGGGCCATGGTCGACTGGGCTTCGTGCAAAGAGAAAAGTTGTCTAGTCTAACTGATCCTGCCCGGCTTGCGCCGGAGCAGTTTCTGCAGCACGACACCTGTGATAAAACCACCGCTCTGCCCTGTTGCCACGGATGCCCTATGCCTACGCCCAGCAAACCCCTCGCCGGCCTCAAAGTCATCGAACTCGGCACCCTGATCGCCGGGCCGTTCGCGTCGCGCATCTGCGCCGAATTCGGCGCCGAGGTGATCAAGGTCGAGTCACCCGACGGCGGCGATCCGCTGCGCAAATGGCGCAAGTTGTACGAAGGCACATCGCTGTGGTGGTTCGTCCAGGCCCGCAACAAGCAATCCTTGACGCTCAACCTCAAGCACCCCGAGGGACGCGAGATTCTCAAGCGCCTGCTGGCCGAAGCCGACATCCTGATCGAGAACTTCCGCCCCGGCGTGCTGGAAAAACTCGGTCTTGGCTGGGACGTGCTGCATGCCCTCAACCCGAAACTGGTGATGGTGCGCCTGTCGGGCTTCGGTCAGACCGGGCCGATGAAGGACCAGCCTGGCTTTGGCGCCGTGGGCGAGTCGATGGGCGGCCTGCGCTACATCACAGGCTTCGAAGACCGACCGCCGGTGCGCACAGGCATCTCCATCGGCGACTCGATCGCCGCACTGTGGGGCGTGATCGGCGCGCTGATGGCACTGCGCCACCGCGAAGTCAACGGCGGCCAGGGGCAGGTGGTGGACGTAGCCCTGTACGAAGCGATCTTCGCCATGATGGAAAGCATGGTTCCGGAGTTCGACGTGTTCGGCTTCATCCGCGAGCGTACCGGCAACATCATGCCGGGTATCACGCCCTCCTCCATCCACACCTCTGCCGACGGCAAGCATGTGCAGATCGGCGCCAACGGCGATGCGATCTTCAAGCGGTTCATGCAGGCCATCGGCCGCACCGACCTGGCCGAAGACCCGTCGCTGGCCAGCAATGATGGCCGCGACGCACGCCGCGACGAGCTGTATGGGGTGATCGACCGCTGGGCCAACAGCCTGCCGCTGGAGCAGGTCATGCGCACGCTGAACGAGGCAGAGGTGCCTGCCAGCCGCATCTACTCGGCCGAGGACATGTTCAACGACCCGCAGTACCTGGCGCGGGAAATGTTCCTGCAGGCCCGCCTGCCGGACGGCAAGCCGTTCAAGATGCCCGGCATCGTGCCCAAGTTGTCGGAAACGCCAGGTTCCACCGAATGGGTCGGCCCGGCCCTGGGCGAACATACCGACGCGCTGCTGGCCGGGCTGGGTTACGACACAGCCGCTATCGCCAGTCTGCGCACAGCGGGCACGGTCTGAGCCTTGACCATGCGCGCCCGGACCTTCTTCTGCGGGCTTCTGCTCGCCATGGCCTGCATACCGGTGCAGGCCAAGGAACGCCTGCTGTGGCTGGTCCGCGACCTGCCGCCGTTCACCATTTTCGAGGGTGATGAAAAAGGTCAGGGCGTGGTCGACCAGATGTTGCCGCTGCTGATCGAGCAGATGCCCGAGTACGACCATGCCATCGTGCGGGTCAACCGGGCTCGCGGCATCCAGATGCTGCAGGACCGCAGCAGTTTCACCTGCGACCCTACCCTGCTGTGGACCCAGGAGCGCGCCAAGTTCGTGCACTTCTCGGTGCCGACACTGGGTGTGATGAGCGGCGGCCTGGTGGTTCGCAAGCAGGGTGAAGCCCTGCTCGCGCCTTACCTCGATGGCCAGCAGGTGGATCTCAAGGCCCTGCTGACCAGCACGCAGCTGAAACTGGGCATCGTCGCCGAGCGCAGCTACAGCACGCAGATCGACGACATCCTGCGCCAACTACCCGATTCGGTGTTCAGCCGCCACTACGGCAACGATGCGACTGCCAGCCTGCTGGAAATGCAACAGCTCGGGCGCCTGCAACTGGTGCTTGGCTATTGGCCAGAGATGCGCTACCTGATCCGGCAACAAGGTGGCTCGCTGGACGACTACCGCTTTCACCCGATCCAGGGTGTGAACCGCTATCAGTTCCTGCATGTGGGCTGCTCGGACTCGCCACTGGGGCGCGAGGCCATTGCCCATATCGACCAATTGCTGCCGGCGCTGCGCCGGGACACGCTGCCGGCGCTGTATGCCCGCTGGCTGGATCCGGAGTTGCGCGGCGACTACCTGGAACACAGCCGGCAATTCTTTGAAAAGCGCTAAAAAGAAACCCCGAACGCTGGGGAAGACGTCCGGGGTCAAGCGAAAGCCCTCGCGGGCTTCCCGTGACAACCCGCCTGCACCGGAGCTGTGTGCAAGCGCGCTGCCCTACTGCGTCTGATACGCCAATCAGGCAAAGGTTCCCCGAGGCTGCTGGCGTTGTTGCAATGCCGCGATCACACAGGGTTGCAAGCGCCCCTCGACAATCTGCAGATCACGATGCAAGCCATCCACCAGGTCGATCAGCAAGCGTTGCTCTTGCAACTGCCGCAGACTGACAGTGCGGCACAAGGCGGTAGCACCGAGGCTGTCGTAGACGATCAACTGGCGGTTGCCACTGGCATCCGCAGTATCAAGGTGAGTGTGGTAAGGCGTCAGGGCGTCGTTGAGCAGTCTGCAGATTCTTTCCATCCGGATCACTCGCGCAAGTAGTGGGACATACAGCAACTGACCAACAAGCGCAGCGGAAAGTTCGCCCGGCTGCGGCTGGTTCAGTGAGCATGCGTGGGCGATGTGACAGTTTGAATATGCCGCAAGGCCTGTTGCCAGCGCTGCATCGGCAATGGCCAGGGCAACTCGGCGAGCACCCACAGGCCATGCTGGCGTGCTGCACTGGCGAGGTCCGTCTGGCCAGCATCTGCCTGACCGACAAACAGGACAGCGCGCGGAGGCTCGCAACTGACCTGCTCGAGCACGGCCAGGCCATCGTTGCCCGCATGATCGAGGATCAGCAGGTCGGCACCGCGATCACGTACCAGGCAAGCCTTGAGGTCGTTCAGGTCCTCGGTAACGCGCACGTCGAAAAAACCCAGGGCATTGCAGGCCTGGTGCAGGAGGATCTGGTGGGAAGGCCGTGCCTGGTGGATCAACACGTAAGGCTGACGCATGCGCCGCTCCTTGGGGAAAGGGTCGGCAACTCTATGTAACGCAAAGCCTGTTCTGAATAGGACAATTCTGAGCGGAGCGTAAGAAAGCGCTACAAAAGAAGGGCCGCACAGCGGCCCCTTCTCTAACACTTAAAGCGGTTTGCCGCGATTACCATGCTGGCTGACAAAGGCCTGCACGGCCTTCAGGTCGTTGGCCAGTACCGTGCAACGCTCTTCGCGGCCGAACAGGTCGCTCAGGTGCGCTGGCAGCTCCAGGGCCTTGCCGACGCCTGCCTTCTCCACCGCTTCCGGGAACTTGACCGGGTGAGCGGTGCCCAGTACCACCATCGGCGTATCGAGGCTGCGGCGGCACTCGCGCGCGGCCTTGACGCCAATGGCGGTATGCGGGTCGAGCACCTCGCCGGTGCTGGCGAAGACTTCGGCGATGGTCTCGCAGGTCTGCTCATCGCTCACTGCCAGCGAATCGAACAGCTTGCGCGCTTCGGTCCAGCGGTCTTGCTCGACGCTGAAGCTGCCACCTTGCTTGAAGTTGGCCATCAGCTCGGCGATCGCGGCACCGTTGCGGCCGTGCAGGTCGAACAGCAAGCGCTCGAAGTTGGACGAGACCATGATGTCCATCGACGGCGACAGGGTCGCGTGCAGGGTTTCCTTGACGTACTGGTTGCCGCTCATGAAGCGGTGCAGGATGTCGTTGCGGTTGGTCGCCACCACCAGCTGGCTGATCGGCAGGCCCATGTTGCGCGCCAGGTAGCCGGCGAAGATGTCGCCGAAGTTGCCGGTCGGCACCGAGAACGCCACCGAACGGGCCGGGCCGCCCAGCTGCAGGGCTGCGTGGAAGTAGTAGACGATCTGGGCCATGATCCGCGCCCAGTTGATCGAGTTGACCGCCACCAGGCGAGTGCCCTTGAGGAAGGACTGGTCGGCGAAGCTGGCCTTGACCATTTCCTGGCAGTCGTCGAAGTTGCCTTCGATGGCGATGTTGTGGATGTTGTCACCGAAGATGGTGGTCATCTGCCGGCGCTGCACTTCCGACACGCGCTGATGCGGGTGGAGGATGAAGATGTCGACGTTGTCGCAACGGCGGCAACCTTCGATGGCGGCGGAGCCGGTGTCGCCACTGGTGGCGCCGATGATCACCACACGCTCGCCACGCTTGACCAGCACGTGGTCGAGCAGGCGGCCGAGCAGTTGCAGGGCGAAGTCCTTGAACGCCAGGGTCGGGCCGTGGAACAGCTCCATGACCCACTCGTTGCTGTTCAGCTGGCGCAGCGGTGCGACCGCGGCGTGGGCGAACTCACCGTAGGTTTCTTCGAGGATCTTCTTGAAGTCGGCATCGGCAATGCTGCCGGTGACGAACGGGCGCATCACCCGGAAGGCCAGCTCGTGGTACGGCAGGCCTGCCCAGGAGGCGATCTCTTCCTGGGTGAAGCGTGGCAGGTTCTCGGGTACGTACAGGCCGCCATCGCTGGCAAGGCCCGCCAACAGGACGTCTTCGAAATTCAGGGCCGGTGCCTGGCCGCGGGTGCTGATATAACGCATATGCAAACCTTCGATGCTGGGCCCGGGCCGCCGTCGCGGCCCGAAGGCGAAATTAGTTGAGCTGTTCGACGCGGATGCGCACGACCTTGCCGACCACATCCTGCAAGGCTTCCAGGGCGACGATGGCGTCATTGATGCGCTGTTCGACCACGCCGTGGGTGAGCAGGATCATCGGCACCAGGCCATCCTGTTCCTCGGCTTCCTTCTGCATGATCGATTCGATGTTGATGCCACGTTCCGACAGGATGCTCGCCACCTGGGCCAGTACGCCAGGGTGGTCCTTGGCCTGGATGCGCAGGTAGTAGGCGCTTTCGCAGGCTTCGATCGGCAGGATCGGGTGGGCCGACAGCGAGTCGGGCTGGAACGCCAGGTGCGGCACGCGGTTTTCCGGGTCGGAGGTCATGGCGCGGACCACGTCGACCAGGTCGGCGACCACCGACGAAGCGGTCGGCTCCATGCCGGCGCCGGCGCCGTAGTACAGGGTGGAACCGGCGGCATCGCCGTTGACCATTACCGCGTTCATCACGCCATTGACGTTGGCGATCAGGCGGTCGGCCGGGATCAGCGTCGGGTGCACGCGCAGCTCGATACCCGCATCGGTGCTGCGGGCCACGCCCAGGTGCTTGATGCGATAGCCCAGGGCCTCGGCGTAGTTCACGTCAGCGGTGGTCAGCTGGGTGATGCCCTCGGTGTAGGCCTTTTCGAACTGCAGCGGAATGCCGAAGGCGATGGAAGCCAGGATGGTCAGCTTGTGCGCGGCATCGATACCTTCGACGTCGAAGGTCGGGTCGGCTTCGGCATAACCCAGCGCCTGGGCTTCGGCCAGCACGTCGGGGAAGGCACGGCCTTTTTCGCGCATCTCGGTGAGGATGAAGTTGCCGGTGCCGTTGATGATGCCGGCCAGCCAGTTGATGCGGTTGGCCGACAGGCCTTCGCGGATCGTCTTGATCACCGGAATGCCGCCAGCCACTGCCGCTTCGAAGGCGACGATGACGCCCTTCTCGCGGGCCTTGGCAAAGATTTCGTTGCCGTGCACGGCGATCAGCGCCTTGTTGGCGGTGACCACGTGCTTGCCGTTCTCGATCGCCTTGAGCACCAGGTCACGGGCCACGGTGTAGCCACCGATCAGCTCGATGACAATGTCGATCTCAGGGTTGCTCGCAACGTCGAACACATCAGCGGTAATGGGGGTACCGGTAATCTGGCAGTTCGGGTTCGGCGAGCGCATGGCGATCTGTGCCACTTCAATACCGCGCCCGGCACGGCGGGCAATCTCCTCGGCGTTGCGCTGAAGTACATTGAAAGTACCGCCACCGACGGTCCCCAACCCACAGATGCCTACTTTGACCGGTTTCACTGTGAACTCCCCATTGAACGGCCGGCACCTGCGCCGACCGTGAAACATGCCGTCACCCCATGACGACGGCGTACTGAATGATTACTTGGCGGCTTGCTGCTGGCCAGCCAGGGCCAGCTTGGCCACTTGTGGCGCCGGCTGGTAGCCCGGGATCACCTGGCCGCTTTCGAGCACGATCGCCGGCGTGCCATTGACGCCGATCGACTGGCCCAGCTGGAATTGCTTGCTGACCGGGTTGGCGCACTTGGCAGCCTTGATTTCCTTGCCGTCGACCATCTTGTCCAGCGCCGCGCGGCGGTCGTTGGAGCACCACACCGCCTGCAACTGCTCGTCACCCGACGAGCCGAGGCCCTGGCGCGGGAAGGCGACATAGCGCACTTCGATACCGCGGCGGTTCAGTTCCGGCACTTCGGCGTGCAGCTTGTGGCAATACGGGCAGGTGGTGTCGGTGAAGACGGTGATGTGCGACTTGGTCTCGCCCTTGGCAGGATAAACCACCATCTCGGCGGTCGGAATGCCGTTGATGAGCTTGGCGATGCCTTGGCGTTCGGTCTTCTCGGTCAGGTTGACCGGCTTGCCATCCTGGATCTGGTACAGGTAGCCCTGCATGACGAACTGGCCATCGGCGCTGGCGTACAGCACGCGGCCGCCCTGCAGCTTGACTTCGTAGAGGCCGTTCAGCGGGCTGCTGGCCACGCTTTCCACGGGCACTTCCAGCTCGAGGTTCTGCAACGACTTGCGGATGGCCTGTTCGGCACTGGCATTGCTGTCGGTCGCCGCGGCAACGGCGAAAGTACTGGCCAACGCCAATGCGGCGGCGGCGAAGATCTGGGTCACGCGCATGGGGAACTCCTGAAGACGGACAGGGGCCGGAGGGCGTCACCTGCGGAAAAAACGCGGCGACCGTACGGCCCTTGGTGCAAACCGCTCAAGCCTACCACATCACACCGCCGGTGAAGGGGTCTTCAGGTACCGGTCGACGGAACATGAAAATCATTCATCCACGTGGGTGGTGCTGGGCGTGTAACTGCTGCAAACGGGCCTTGGCCACATGGGTGTAGATCTGCGTGGTCGACAGGTCGCTGTGGCCCAGCAGCATCTGCACCACGCGCAGGTCGGCGCCGTGGTTGAGCAAGTGGGTGGCGAAGGCGTGGCGCAAGGTGTGGGGCGACAACGGCTTGTCGATTGCGGCCACCCGCGCATGGTGCTTGATGCGGTGCCAGAAGGTCTGGCGGGTCATCTGCTCGCCACGCTGGCTGGGGAACAGCACGTCGCTGGGTCGGCCATTCAACAGCTCGGCGCGGCCGTCACGCATATAGCGCTCCAGCCACAGCACCGCCTCCTCGCCCATCGGCACCAGGCGCTCCTTGCTGCCCTTGCCCATCACCCGCAGCACGCCCTGGCGCAGGTTGACCTGGTCGAGGGTCAGGCTCACCAGCTCGGTCACCCGCAAGCCGCAGGCGTAGAGCACTTCGAGCATGGCGCGGTCGCGCTGGCCGATGGCTTCGCCAAGGTCCGGGGCTTGCAGCAACGCTTCGACATCGGCCTCCGACAGCGATTTGGGCAAGGGCCTGCCCAGTTGCGGCATATCGACTTGCAAGGTCGGGTCCACGGCGACCAGCTTTTCCCGTAGCAGGTAGCGGAAGAAGCCACGCAGGCCGGACAGAAAACGAGCCGTGGAGCGCGGCTTGTAACCCTGGTCCAGGCGCCAGGCCAGATGATCGAGAATCAGCTCGCGCCCGGCATCGGGCAAGCTCACCGAATGCTCCTGAAGCCAGCCGTTGAACAGGGCAAGGTCGCTGCGGTAGGAGACACGAGTGTTGTCGGACAGGCCCTTTTCGAGCCACAAGGCGTCGAGGAACTGGTCGATCAGAGGGTGGTCGAGGGCGGGCATGAAAACTCGGTGGCAAACGACGAAATGACGCTTAGTCTTTCATAACCACGCCGGCATAGGGAGTGCCCATGAACGAACAGCAAATCCTTCTCAGCGTCGGCGGCATCGGCGCCGCCGCCTTGGCCTGCCAGTGGCTGGCCTGGCGTCTCAAGTTACCGGCAATCCTTTTCCTGCTGCTGGCCGGGATCCTCACGGGCCCGGTGCTGGGCTGGCTCGACCCGCAAGCGCTGTTCGGTCCCTTGTTGATGCCGCTGGTGTCGCTGGCAGTGGCACTGATCCTGTTCGAGGGCAGCCTGACCCTGCACCTGTCGCAGTGGCGCGATATCGGCAGCGTGGTGCATCGGCTGGTCACCGTGGGTGCCCTGTCGACCTGGCTGGTGATTGCCCTGGCGACCCACTGGCTGCTGGGCTTCGACTGGCCGCTGGCGATCCTCTTCGGCACCCTGACCCTGGTCACCGGCCCCACCGTGATCGTGCCGATGCTGCGCGTGGTGCGGCCCAAGGCGGCGATTGCCAATATCCTGCGCTGGGAAGGCATCATGATCGACCCGATCGGTGCCCTGCTCGCCGTGGTGGTGTACAGCTTCATCATCGCCAGTGGCGATGGCCTGACCCAGAGCCTGGGCACCTTCGCCGGAGTGATCTTCTGCGGCAGCACCCTGGGGGCAGCAGGCGGCTGGTTGCTGGGGCAGATCATGCGCGAACAGTGGCTGCCGGAATACCTGCACAACCTGGCCTCCCTGGCCGCGGTGCTGGGCATCTTCATCGCTGCCAACCAGATCGTGCACGAGTCCGGGCTGCTGGCGGTCACTGTGATGGGCATGTGGCTGGCCAACATGCGCGGGGTCGATGTGCGGCAGATCCTGCACTTCAAGGAGAACCTCAGCGTGTTGCTGATCTCCGGCCTGTTCATCCTGCTCGCCGCGCGACTCGACCTGCATGCCCTGCTCGGCCTGGGGCCGGCGGTGCTGGCGCTGCTGCTGGTGATCCAGTTCGTGGCGCGACCGCTCAATGTCCTGCTGTCGACGCTTGGCTCGTCGCTGAACTGGCGCGAACGCGCCCTGCTCGCCTGGGTCGCCCCACGCGGCATCGTCGCCGCGGCAGTCTCGGCGATCTTCGCCATACGCCTGCATGAAGCCGGTCACCAGGACGCGCTGCTACTGGTGCCGCTGACCTTCGCCGTGATCATCGGCACCGTGGTGGTGCAGAGCGCAACGGCCAGGCCCTTGGCGCGCCTGCTCAAGGTCGCGGAACCTGCGCCGAGCGGCTTTCTCATCGTCGCCGCCAACGAGCCCGCGCGCGCCGTGGCCAAGGCCCTGCAGCAACTGGGCTGCCGGGTCCTGCTGACCGACTCGAGCTGGGAGAACATCCGCGCCGCGCGCATGGATGGGTTGCCCACCTATTTCGGCAACCCGGCTTCGCAGCATGCCGATGCGCACCTGGACCTGGTCGGCCTGGGCCACTTGCTGGGCTTGTCTCCTGCGGGCGAGATCAACGCCTTGGCCTGTGCCCGTTTTCGCCACGACTTCGGCCACGGTCGCCTGTTCGTCCTCGCCAGCGGCCTGGAGAACCAGCGCGCCGACAAGCACCGGGCGGCCGAGGAGCACCGTGGACACCTGCTCGGTTCAAGCCCGATGACCTACCTGCAACTGGCCAACCGCATGCATCAGGGCGCGGAGCTCTACAGCACCACACTCACCGAAGGCTTCGATTGGGAGGATTACCAGGCACTGCATGGTGAGCGTGCGCAACTGCTGTTTGCCCGTGACCAGCATGGCTGGGTTCACGTGGCCAGCCCTGACGCCACACTGCTGCCACAACCGGGCTGGACCCTGGTGGCGTTGATAGCGCCCGCCTCGCCTGCGTGAGGTCAGGCGCCAGGCAGCACGGGCACCGGGCGCTTGTCCTCGTCGATGGCAACGAAGCTGAACACACCATGAATCGCCCGCTCGCGACCATCGAGGTACATGTTCTCGACGAACACATCGACCTGCACCTGCAGACTGGTATTGCCGACCTTGATCACCGTGCCGACCAGCTCGACGATCGAACCTGCCGGGATCGGGTGCTTGAAGTCGATACGGTCGGTGGACACGGTCACCAGCGGCAGGCGACAGAAACGCGTGGCGGCGATGAACGACACTTCGTCCATCCAGGCCAGCGCGGTGCCGCCGAACAGGGTGTTGTGATGGTTGGTGGTGTTGGGGAATACGGCCTTGGTCACGCGAGTTACCGAAAGCTCGGTGCGACGCTGGATTTCCTGATCTCGGGTGGTCATGTCTGTCACATAGCAGAGGTTCAAAAAGCAAAAAAGCAGCCCGAAGGCTGCTTTTTTCTCGCAAGGGGCCTAGGCCACCGGGCAAACTGCACTCAGGACAGTTTTTCCTTGATGCGAGCGGCTTTGCCGGACAGGTCGCGCAGGTAGTACAGCTTGGCTTTACGCACGTCACCACGACGTTTCACGGCCAGGCTGTCGATCTGCGGGCTGTAGGTCTGGAAGGTACGCTCTACACCAACGCCGCTGGAGATCTTGCGCACGGTGAAGGCGCTGTTCAGACCACGATTGCGCTTGGCGATAACGACGCCTTCGAAGGCCTGCAGACGGGAACGCTCACCTTCCTTCACTTTAACCTGGACGACGATGGTGTCGCCTGGTGCGAAGGTCGGGATTTCCTTGCTCATCTGCTCTGCTTCGAGCTGCTGGATGATCTTGTTGGTCATGCTGTGCTCCTAAGATGGATACGTGATCCACCATCGATACGTTTAACTATCGTCCCGCTCGCGGAGATATTCCTCGAGCAGCTTCTTCTCTTCTCCAGAAAGCGAGCGACTTTCCAGAAGATCGGCGCGTCGTTCGAAGGTCCTACCAAGGGACTGCTTCATCCTCCAACGCCGGATGTGTGCATGGTTGCCACTTAGCAACACGTCGGGAACGCGCTGATCCGCATACACCTCGGGTCGGGTGTAATGCGGGCAATCGAGCAGACCGTCGGTGAAGGAATCTTCCTCCGCCGAGTCCACATGCCCTAAAGCTCCGGGCAGCAGCCGCGTAACCGCATCGATCAGTACCATGGCCGGCAGCTCACCACCGGAAAGCACATAGTCGCCAATCGACCACTCCTCATCGACATGAGCCTCGATAAAGCGCTCGTCGATGCCTTCATAACGACCGGCGATCAGGATCAACGATTCCTGCTCTGCCAGGCCTTTGACCGCCTGCTGGGTCAGCTTGCGGCCTTGCGGCGAAAGGTAGATCACCTTTGCCGATGCTCCGGTCGCTTGCCTGGCGCTAACCAGGGCGTCTTCCAGAGGCTTGATTTTCATCACCATGCCCGGACCACCGCCAAACGGCCGATCATCCACCGTATGGTGACGATCTGTGGTGTAGTCCCGCGGGTTCCAGCAGGTCACCTGAAGCAACCCCTGTTTCACCGCGCGGCTGGTAATGCCGTACTCCGTGATGGCCGAGAACATCTCGGGGAACAGCGTGATGACGTCTACGCGAAGGTTACCCATCGTCTAGAAATCCGCGTCCCACTCAACCCGCATCACGCCTGCTTCCAGGTCGATGGCCAGCACGCATTGCCCGGTATAGGGCAACAGACGCTCGCGATCATCCAGGCTGCCTGCGCAGGGTTTGACCACCATTACATCGTTCGCACCGGTCTCCAACAGGTGATCGATCTTGCCGAACAGCTGTTCGTCCTGATTGATGACCTTCAGACCCACCAACTGGTACCAGTAGTACTCGTCAGCGGCCAGGTTGGGCAAAAGGCTCCGCGGGATGCAGATCTCGTAACCACTCAGAAGACGGGCTTCATCGCGATCGTCGAGGCCTTTCAGTTTCACGACCAGACCCTTTTGGGAGCCACGACCGTTGACCAGCTCGACCTGTCTTTCCTTGCCTTCGTGCCTGAGCGTCCAGCGTGGATAATCCAACAGGTTTTCAATCGGATCGGTAAAGGAGTACACCTTCACCTCGCCGCGAACGCCGTGAACCGAAAAAATCTTGCCAACGACGATGAGGTCGTCAGCCTTTTCTGGCGTCGCGTTCATACTGCTCAGGCAGCAGCCTTGGCAGCGTCCTTCAGCAGCTGAGCAACGCGCTCAGACGGCTGTGCGCCCTGGCTCAGCCAGTAGGTGACGCGCTCTTGGTTGACCGACAGCTTGACTTCGGCGCCCGATGCGATCGGGTTGAAGAAGCCAACGCGCTCAACGAAACGGCCGTCACGGGCGTTACGCGAGTTGGTCACGGTCAGGTGGTAGAATGGGCGCTTTTTCGAGCCGCCACGGGCCAGACGAATGGTTACCATGTGAACATCGTTCCTATAGTCGGTGCTGCAGTTGGTACTGCAAATCTGAATGCCAAATAGGCACACGGGTGCCCAAAAGGCCGCATATTCTCGGGGAATACACGGACATTTGCAAATGACTTTTTCGGCAAGGCCATGCCCTGCCGTCCAGATTTGCCGGTTGTGCCGCAAATTGCGCGGCCGTTGCCCCGCCGCAGCGGGGGTTCTGAGGGTTCGCCCGATGACGGACGGCCCCTCGGAATAAGGGTTACAGCTTCGGCATGCCGCCGCCTGGCAGCATCCCGCCCAGGCCGCGCATCATCTTGGCCATGCCGCCTTTGGCAGAGAATTTCTTCATCATCTTCTGCATCTGCTTGTGCTGCTTGATCAGCCGGCCGATGTCCTGCACCTGGGTGCCGGAACCGAGGGCGATGCGGCGTTTGCGCGAACCGCTGATCAGGTCAGGGTCGCGACGCTCGGCCGGGGTCATGGAGTTGATGATCGCCTCCATCTGCTTGAACTGCTTTTCGGCCGCGCCCTGGGCATTGCCCATCTGTGACAGGTTGACCCCGCCGATGCTCGGCAGCTTGTCCATCAGGCCGCCGAGGCCGCCCATGTTCTTCATCTGTTGCAGCTGGTCGCGGAAGTCTTCGAGGTCGAAGCCCTTGCCCTTCTTGAGCTTCTTGGCCAGCTTGTCGGCCTTGGCCTTGTCGATGGTCTGCTCGGCCTGCTCGATCAGGCTGAGCACGTCGCCCATGCCGAGGATGCGCGAGGCGACACGGTCCGGGTGGAAGGGTTCGAGGGCTTCGGTCTTCTCGCCCATACCGATGAACTTGATCGGCTTGCCGGTGATGGCACGTACCGACAGCGCGGCACCGCCACGGGCGTCACCGTCGACCTTGGTCAGCACCACGCCGGTCAGCGGCAGGGCTTCGCCAAAGGCCTTGGCGGTGTTGGCGGCGTCCTGGCCGGTCATGGCATCGACCACGAACAGGGTCTCGATCGGCTTGACCGCGGCATGCAGCGCCTTGATCTCGGCCATCATGTCGGCATCGATGTGCAGGCGACCGGCGGTGTCGACGATGACCACGTCGATGAACTTGAGCTTGGCCTCGCGGATCGCCGCCTCGGCGATGGCGACGGGCTTCTGGCTGATGTCGGACGGGAAGAAGGTCACGCCGATGTCGTTGGCCAGGGTTTCCAGCTGCTTGATCGCCGCCGGGCGGTAGACGTCGGCCGACACCACCATCACGCTCTTCTTCTTGCGCTCCTTGAGGAAGCGCGCGAGCTTGCCGGCGGTGGTGGTCTTGCCCGCACCCTGCAAGCCGGCCATCAACACCACGGCCGGTGGCGCAGCGTTCAGCGCGAGGTCTTCGTTGGCCGCGCCCATCAGGCTTTCCAGCTCGGCCTGGACGATCTTCACGAACGCCTGGCCCGGGGTCAGGCTGCGCGACACTTCGGTGCCGACCGCACGTTCCTTGACGCTGTTGACGAAATCCTTGACCACCGGCAGGGCAACGTCGGCCTCGAGCAGGGCCATGCGCACTTCGCGCAACGTGTCCTTGATATTGTCTTCGGTCAGCTTGGCCTTGCCGGTGACATGGCGCAGCGTCTGTGACAGGCGGTCGGTCAGGTTTTCGAACATGGTGATCCTTTCAGGCCCAGTAAAAGCCGAGGTTTGTCAGGTGCCCGGGTGAAAATGCACACGCGCCGGGCACAGCAAGGCGGCGATTATAGCGAAGAGCGGCGGCGGCGCACACCTAGGCTTCCGAGCGGCAAGTTTCCAGCTGCAAGCCTCAAGGAAAAAGCAGCCCTCTCGCGCATCAGCCCTTGCTTGTAGCTTGCGGCTTCCAGCTTGCAGCTCACTATGCCAAACTCCGTCTCTTTAAGGCTCGCCAACCAGGACTTATGTTCTCCTCACCCAGCCTCATCCCCAACCTGATCGCCGCCGGCCTTTATATAGCCGCGACCATCTACCACGCGTTCAACCTGGCTCAGTCGAACAAGGCCGACAAACGGCTGCTTGTCCTGCTCGGCGCGCTCGCCGTGCTCGCCCAGGCCGGCGCACTGTTCTTCCAGCTGATCACCCCGCTGGGCCTGAGCCTGGATTTCTTCAGCGCTGCCAGCCTGATCGCCGTGGCAGTCATCGCCCTGACCCTGCTGGCCTGCCTGCGCATCCCGGTGGAGAACCTGCTGGTACTGCTGTTCCCGCTGGGTGCGGTGACCGCGCTGCTGGCCCAGTTCGCCCCGCCCGGCACGGTGCCGCTGATCGACGAAGAGCCGGGCATCCTCGCCCACATCCTGCTGTCGATCCTCGCCTACGGGCTGTTCACCATCGCCGTGTTCCAGTCGCTGCTGCTGCTGTTGCAGGACCACCAGTTGAAAAACAAGCACCCGTCGGGGCTGATCCGCAACTTCCCGCCCCTGCAAACCATGGAAAGCCTGCTGTTCGGTTTCCTGTGGGCCGGCTGGTGCCTGCTGTCGCTGTCGCTGATCTCCGGCTGGCTGTTCCTCGACAACCTGTTCGCCCAGCACCTGGTGCACAAGACCTTGCTGGCCTGCGTGGCCTGGGCGGTCTTCAGCGTGCTGCTGTGGGGGCGTACGCGCCTTGGCTGGCGGGGGCACAAGGCCATCCGCTGGACCCTGGCCGGTTTCTGCCTGCTGATGCTGGCCTACTTCGGCAGCAAGCTGGTTCGCGAATTCATCCTGCATATCTGACGGTCGCCCATGGACACCCTGCCGTACGCTCCGCTACTCGGCACTCTGGCACTGGCGCTGCTGTGGTCGGCGCTGTTCACTGCGGTGGATGCCGCCCGCGTGCAACTCAACGGCTCGCTGCGCAGCGGCGATGATGGGCAGCCGCCCCTTCCCGCCCAGGCACTGGTACTCTGCGCCAGCCTGGGCAAGCTGCTGGTCCTGGGCCTGGCTTGCCTGACAGGCCAGCGCTACAGCGGTGAGCATGGCTTCTGGCTGGCAGGCCTGGGGGCGACCCTGGCCCTGCTGATCCTCGCCGAATACCTGCCTCGTCGCCTGGCGCGGCGCAATCCGCAGGCATTCGTCAGCCTGGGCGCCAGCCTGCTCAGGCTGCCCCTGGCCTTGCTGCAGCCCCCGGCCTGCCTGCTCGATGGTTGCGCCAAACTGTTGCTGCGCCCGTTCCGCGTGCAGCCCACGGCCGTCGCCCTGCACCCGCAGGAGAATGACGACTTCGACGAGGACGACGAGCTCGAAGCGCCCCGCCACGGCTTGCTGGACGGCCTGCAGGCCCTGGACAAGATCACCGTCAACGACATCCTGGTGCCGCGCAACGAAGTCGACGGCATCAACCTGGACGAGCCGATCGAACACATCATCGAGCAGCTCATCGTCAGCCGTCACACACGCCTGCCGGTCTACCACAATGACATCAACCAGGTCGAAGCGATCCTCAACACCAAGCTCATCAGCCACCTGCTGCCCAGGGCCGAGCTGACCCTGGAATCGCTGCACAGCGCCTGCTACGAGCCCTACTTCGTGCCGGAAAGCACGCCCCTGCAGCTGCAGTTGCTGAACTTCCACAAACAGCAACGCCGCCTCGGCGTGGTGGTGGACGAATACGGTGAGGTGCAGGGCATCGTCACCCTGGAAGACATCCTGGAAGAGATCGTCGGCGAGTTCGAGGACGAGCAGAGCCTGGACAACCCCCACGTCCACCCCCAGCCCGACGGCACCTTCGTCATCGAAGGCACCGCCTCGTTGCGCGAAATCAACCGTACCCTCGGCTGGCACCTGCCCTGCGACGGCGGCCCGAAAACCCTCAATGGGCTGGTCACCGAAGCACTCGAAAGCATCCCGGAAAGCGCCGTTTGCCTGAAGATCGGCCGTTATCGCCTGGAAATCCTCGAAACAGAGGACAATTGCGCCAGCAAGGTACTGGTGTGGACCGTGACTCGCTAGCTATACTCGGGTCACGCTTACCCAGCCCCGCCGTCCCGCCTGCTACCCGCACTCGGCGCCACACGGCCAGTCCGCTCCACTGACACGCCCTGCGGTCCTGCTTCATCACCCCGAACAGTGCCCGCTCCCGCCCCTACCCGCCCTGGGCTATCGTCAGTCGCGCGACCACAACAATACGCTCCGGCGTCCGCGAACCCGTGCCTGCCTGGGTGCGCGCGGGCAAAGCCCATGGAGCACGACCAGACTGTCAGGGACCTACTCAAATGACCACCAGCAGCACTTATGACCAAGCGCCCACAGCGCCGGTCAACTCGCCCGCGCGGGTAGCCACCGCCAGCTTCATCGGCACCGCCATCGAGTTCTACGACTTCTACGTCTATGCCACCGCCGCCGCCCTGGTGATCGGCCCGGTGTTCTTCCCATCCGGGTCGGGCACCGCGCAAATGCTTGCAGCCTTCCTCACCTTCGGCATCGCCTTCCTCGCCCGCCCGCTGGGCTCGGCGCTGTTCGGCCATTTCGGCGACCGTATCGGGCGCAAGTCGACCCTGGTGGCCTCGTTGCTGCTGATGGGCGTGTCGACCACACTGATCGGTGTGCTGCCGGGCTACGACAGCATCGGCGTGTGGGCGCCCATCCTGCTCTGCCTGCTGCGCTTCGGCCAGGGCCTGGGCCTGGGTGGCGAATGGGGAGGCGCAGCACTGCTGGCCACCGAGAACGCACCGAAGGGCAAACGTGCCTGGTTCGGCATGTTCCCGCAGCTTGGCCCATCGATCGGCTTCCTGGCTGCCAACGGCCTGTTCCTGACCTTGGCCCTGATGCTCAGCGATGAACAGTTCCGTGCCTGGGGCTGGCGCATTCCCTTCCTGCTCAGCGCGGCGCTGGTGCTGGTTGGCCTGTACGTTCGCCTGAAACTGGAAGAAAGCCCGGTGTTCGCCAAGGCTGTAGCCCGTCATGAGCGGGTGAAGATGCCGGTGGTGGACCTGTTCGCCAAATACTGGATGCCGACCCTGCTGGGCGCCGCTGCGATGGTGGTGTGCTATGCGCTGTTCTACATCTCCACCGTGTTTTCGCTGAGCTACGGCGTGACCACCCTGGGTTACAGCCGCGAAACCTTCCTTGGCCTGTTGTGCTTCGCCGTGGTCTTCATGGCCCTGGCCACGCCGCTGTCGGCCTGGCTCAGCGACCGCTACGGGCGCAAGCCGGTGCTGATCGTCGGCGGCCTGCTGGCGGTGGCCTCGGGCTTTACCATGGAGCCACTGCTGACCTCGGAGTCGACCACGGGCGTGGCCCTGTTCCTGGCCATCGAGCTGTTCCTGATGGGGGTGACCTTTGCCCCGATGGGTGCGTTGCTGCCGGAGCTGTTCCCGACCCACGTGCGTTATACCGGTGCTTCAGCGGCCTATAACCTGGGCGGGATCGTCGGGGCTTCGGCGGCGCCGTTCTTCGCCCAGAAGCTGGTGAGCATGGGCGGGCTGAGCTGGGTGGGGGGGTATGTGTCGGTGGCGGCGGTGATCAGCCTGATTGCCGTGCTGTGCCTGAAAGAGACCCGCAACAACGAGCTGTGAGTGACAGGGGCCGCTGCGCGGCCCCTCTAGAGTCAGAACTCGACCTTGACCGCCTGCGAAGCCCGGGTCGCCTTGGCCCGCGCCGCTTCGACCGACTCGTCACGCGCCAGGCACACGCCCATGCGGCGGGTACCGTTGATTTCCGGCTTGCCGAACAGGCGAATGGCGGTGTCCGGCTCGCTCAACGCCGCCCCCAGGTTGGCGAAGCTGGTCTGCCGGGACTGCCCCTCAGGCAGGATCACCGCCGAGGCCGAAGGCCCGAACTGGCGCACCAGCGGAATCGGCAAGCCAAGAATGGCGCGGGCATGCAAGGCGAACTGCGACAGGTCCTGGGAGATCAGGGTAACCAGGCCGGTATCATGCGGCCGTGGCGATACCTCGCTGAACCACACCTGATCGCCCTTGACGAACAACTCCACACCGAACAGCCCGCGCCCGCCCAGCGCATCGGTGACGGCCTTGGCCACGCGCTGCGATTCAGCCAGGGCTTTCGCACTCATGGCCTGGGGTTGCCAGGATTCCTGGTAGTCGCCTTTTTCCTGACGGTGGCCGACCGGCTCCAGGTACGTGGTGCCGCCCACGTGGCGCACGGTCAGCAGGGTGATTTCGTAATCGAAATCGATGAACCCTTCGATGATCACCCGGCCTTTGCCAGCGCGACCACCCTCCTGGGCGTAATCCCAGGATTTCTGCAGGTCGGCATCGCTGCGCAACAGGCTCTGGCCCTTGCCCGACGAACTCATCACCGGTTTGACCACGCAGGGGTAGCCCAGGTCGGCAACGGCCTTGGCATAGTCTTCGAAGGTATCGGCGAAGTGGTAGGGCGAAGTCGGCAGGTCCAGCTCTTCGGCAGCCAGGCGGCGGATGCCTTCGCGGTTCATGGTCAGCTGGGTGGCGCGGGCGGTCGGCACGACGTTGAAGCCTTCGTTCTCCAGCTCGACCAGGGTGGCGGTGGCGATGGCCTCGATCTCAGGCACGATGAAATGCGGTTTTTCAGCTTCGATCACCGCCCGCAGGGCAACGCCATCGAGCATGTTGATCACATGGCTACGGTGCGCGACCTGCATCGCCGGGGCATTGGCGTAGCGGTCCACGGCGATCACCTCGACGCCCAGGCGCTGCAGCTCGATCACCACTTCCTTGCCCAGCTCGCCGCAGCCGCAGAGCAGTACTCGGGTCGCAGTAGGCGACAATGGGGTTCCGATACGGGTCATTTCAGGTCCTCGAAGCGTCCGGGGCCACACCAGGCTTGGCGCAGCCCGCTGAAAAAGGACCGGTATTCTACACCATCAGCCGGCGACGGCGGCCCGCCGGGCACGCAATGCCATGGCCACCCAGACGGCGGTCACACCAGCGAATTTCGAGGCCATGGCAGTGCCGATCACTGCCGGGGTCAGGGCGCCGATCATGCCGAAGAAGATGAACGTGTCGACCGGGATGCTCAGCGCCGAGCTCAGCCACAGGCGGTCGCGCAGCGGGCGGCGGGAGATGCTGAACACCAGCCAGTCGATCAGTTCGGAGACGAAGAATGCCGTGGCACTGGCCAGCGCGATGGCCGGCTCCGAGGTGACATACGACAGCACCAGGGCCATCAGCATGGCGATCAGCGCGCCATGGCCGTAGCGGGTCTGCACCATGTCGCGCAGGATGAACACCAGGCCGCCCCAGGCGGACCAGATCACATCCAGGTGCGGGGCGCTGGAAAAGGCGTAGTTGATCAGCACTACGCTGGCGATATAGGCGATGAGATAGAACATGGGCACTGACCGTCGGGCAAGCGGCACAGATTACTTGATTTTCAGGTCAATGGCAGCCAGGTGCATGACCTTGTGTTGTTGCGACTGGCCTCATCGCCGGCAAGCCGGCTCCCACAAGCTAATGAGTGGTGATCCCTGTGGGAGCCGGCTTGCCGGCGATAAGGCCGACACCGCACTCACTGCCCCATGATCAACCCGGCCGCCACCGCCCGCTCATGACATGATTTGAGCACCGCCCGGCGCTCGGTATTGTCCATCCGTCCCCAGCGGCCGATCTCCGCCACGGTGCGCTGGCACCCGGTGCAGACATCCTGCTCGTCCAGCGCACAGATGCTCACGCAAGGCGATGCTACCGGCCGCTCGACCGCAATCGCCTCACTCATCGTCGGCCACCAGTTCACGCGCATAACGCTCGGCATTGTGCACATAGTGCGCGGCGCTGGCCTCGAGCATGCGCTTCTGCTGCTCGGTCAGTTCGCGAACCACCTTGCCCGGTGACCCCATCACCAGCGAACCGTCGGGAATTTCCTTGCCTTCGGGAATCAGCGCATTGGCGCCGATGATGCAGTGCTTGCCGATGCGCGCGCCATTGAGGATCACCGCATTGATGCCGATCAGGCTGTAGTCGCCAATGCTGCAGCCATGCAGCATGGCGTTGTGGCCGATGGTCACGCCCTTGCCCAGGGTCAGCGGCGATCCCATGTCGGTGTGCATCACCGTACCGTCCTGGACATTGCTGTCCTCGCCGATGTCGATCAGCTCGTTGTCGCCACGCAGCACTGCGCCGAACCACACACTGGCGCGCGCCTGCAGGCGCACGCGGCCGATCAGCGTGGCATTCGGTGCGGCCCAGCTGGTGGAATGGCATTCGACCCGCAGGTCGCCCAGGCGGTATTTCATGTTCGCTCCTCAGGGAAAGTAACGGCGGCGGGGTGTGCCCCACTCAGATCTCTATGTAGCGCTCGGGGGGCTGGTGCAGGCTGATACCGGCGTCATACAGCAAATTGACCAGCTCGACGATCATGATCGCCGACAGCCCCCAGATCTTGTATTCGCCATAACGATAGCTGGGCACGTACCAGCTGCGACCCTGGTAATCGATACGGTGGGTGTGGTCACGCGGGTCCTGGCGGAAGAACTCCAGCGGCACACTGAACACGGCGGCGATCTCCGCATCATTGGCGTGATACTCGACGAAATCGGGGATCAACCCGACGAAGGGTGTCACCTTCAGGCCATGCAGGGAAATCAGCGGGCTGAGCGGCCCGATCACTTCCACCAGGCCAGGTGGCAGGCCGATCTCTTCTTCGGCTTCGCGCAAGGCGGTGAACACCAGGTCCGGGTCTTCCGGGTCGCGCCGCCCACCGGGGAAGGCCACTTCACCACCATGGGTCGACAGGCCCTTGGCACGCAGGGTCAAGACCAGCTCGGGCGCTTCGCTGCGGGTAATGGGCAAAAGGACCGCCGCCTCGGGGAACCGTCGGTCGGTTTCCAGCGAAGCCGGTTGGTGGTTGCTCATTCGGCGAAGTAGCTCGTCCAGCATTGCACACTCTCGTTTCCAAGGCCTGCCTTGCATGATGCACCAAAAGCCCCGCGGCACCCAACCCCCGCACGCTTGCGGCAGCCCCGCCTGGCGCGCCAAGATAGCGCCAACGAAAGGGAGACAGCATGAAATTCTGCAGCGCGTGCGGCCAGCCGGTCATTCAGCGGATCCCCGAGGGCGACAGCCGCCTGCGGTACGTCTGCGAACATTGCCAGACCATCCATTACCAGAACCCCAATATCGTCGCCGGGGTGCTGCCAACCTGGGGCAGCCAGGTGCTGCTGTGCCGCCGTGCGATCGAGCCTCGCCGCGGCTTCTGGACGCTGCCCGGCGGCTTCATGGAGAACGGCGAGACCCTGGACCAGGCCGCCCGTCGCGAAACCGTCGAAGAAGCCTGTGCCCGCGTCGGGTCGATGGCCCTCTACCAGTTGTTCGACTTGCCGCACATCAATCAGGTGCACGTGTTTTTCCGCGCCGAATTGACCGACCTTGACTTCGCCATCGGGGTCGAAAGCCTGGAAGTTCGACTTTTCGACGAACACGAGATCCCATGGGACCACCTGGCTTTCCGCACCGTCACACGCACACTAGAATGCTATTATCGCGACCGCATCGGGCAGCACTACCCCGTAGGCCATGAGTACCTGCCGCCGATGACCGTTTCGCCCTCCATATAAAAGCCTTCAGGGATACCGTTACATGCGTTGGTTGCTTGCCCTTTTCTGCCTTTGCGTTACGTCGGTGTCCCAGGCGGCCTTCACCGAGACCATCATTCGCAAGCCGCAACCGCCGGTACCCCTGCAAACGCAGTCGCAGGCCGCCATGCAGCCGCTGATCGACAAGGTGCTGGTGATCAAGTCCGAGCGCCGCCTGCAACTGATCAGCCGTGGCGAACCGCTGAAGACCTACCGTATTTCCCTGGGCAAGCAACCCAAGGGCGCCAAGGAGCGCGAGGGTGACAGGAAGACCCCGGAGGGGCTGTACTGGCTTGACTGGCGCAAGGAAAGCGACCGTTTCAACCTGTCCATGCACATCACCTACCCCAACATCACCGACGCCGCCCGCGCCACCCGCGAAGGCGTGAGCGCCGGCAGCATGATCATGATCCACGGCACGCCGATCAACGACGATTACCCCGAGTGGTATTTCCACACGCTCGACTGGACCGACGGCTGCATCGCCATGCGCAACCGCGACATGCAGGAGGTCTGGGACCTGGTGCGCGATGGCACATTGATCGAGATTCGGCCGTGACCATCTGTCGTTGCCGCTGTATTTGTAGGAAGCTTCCCACCTAAGTTGCACTCCCGTCCCACATCCAAGTAGGCACGGGACTGCATCCAGCCGGATCGGCAAATTCTTAGCATCCACGCAGACAAGTACGTCAAGTCGTACTGCATTTGCGGGGTGCCTCCATGCCGTTCCCATTGCGCCATTTCGGCGCCTGTTGCATCGCCGGCTGGCTGCACATGCCAGCCGCGCTGGCCGAAGACCCGGCCAGCCATCAACTGCGCGACCAGCAGCAGGTGCTGCGCCAGCTCGAGCACCAGCAACGACTGCAGCGCTGGCAACGCACGCCCTCGGCCGGCAGCGATGACGGCCCCGCTTCCACCCGTTCTGACGTAGGCCCCTGCCTGACCACCCGCGGTGTACGGCTGAGCGGCAACCAACGCCTGTCCACCCAGTCACTTGAACCCCTGTTGGCCAATCTGCTGCGCCCCTGCATGGCCATCAGCGATATCAATCGCCTGTTGAAGGCCATCACGCAACGCTATGTCGAGGCCGGTTACCCGGCCAGCCGTCCCTACCTGCTGCAACCTCCCCAGGCGGGCACACCACTCGATATCGTCATCCTCGAGGGCTTCGTGGAGTCGATCGAGCTGGGCACCGACCTGCCCCTTTCCCTGCATGGCGCATTCCCCGATCTGCTGGGGCAACCCTTGTATCTGCCCCAGCTCGAACAAGGGCTGGACCAGCTCAATCGCCTGCGCGCATACGAAGTGAGCGCCGATTTGCTGCCGGGAGAACTGCAAGGCGGCACACGGGTGCTGCTGCAAGGCACCCAGGTGGCCCGACGCTGGCACCTCGACAGCCGCCTGGACAACCGGGGCAGCGACCTGACCGGGCGCCATCGCATGAACCTTGGTATCGGCGTGGACAGCCCGTTCGGCCTCAACGGCGACCTGCGCCTGTCACTGGCAAAGCCGGTAGCCGATGCCCCGGGTCTTGGCCAAGGCATGACGTTCTACTACAACATCCCCCACGGCCCCTGGAGCTTCTCCCTCAACGCCAGCCAGTTGCGCTACGCCGCGCCCATCGCGCAAGGGCTCTATCGCGTCAGCGGCGACAGCAGCTACCTGGGCGTGAGTGCCGAACGCCTGCTATGGCGCAACCAGCACGGCATGCTCAGCGCCAGCACCCGGCTGGATCGCAAGCAGCTGACCAACCGCACCAACGGTGCCGTGGTGGCCATCCAGAGCCCGACCCTGAGCACCGTGGAAGCCGGCCTCAACCTGCTCTGGCTGGATGCCGGGCTGTGGAATGGCTACCTCGGCGTCGTCCAGGGCACCGCTTGGCTCGGCGCCGACCGCCCAAGCCAGCGCGCCGGCGCGCCGCGACCGGACTTTCGCAAGTACCGCGCCAGCCTGATGCACCTGCGCCAGGGCCCGGCACAGTGGCCATGGCGCTGGCAGAGCGAGCTGGCCCTGCAATACAGCCGGGACGTGCTGCCCGCCGTCGAGCAACTGCTGCTCAGCGACGACGCGGCCGTGCGCGGTTTTCGCCGGCACACCTACAGCGGCGCGAGCGCTGGCGTCTGGCGCAACAGCGTCAGCCAGGCGCTGCCAGCGACCTGGACCCACCCCCTGCAGATACGCCCCTTCCTGGGACTTGACCGCGGCTGGGTGCGCCTGGCTCGCAACCATTCGGTTCAGCGCCTGACCGGCATGGCGGCCGGCCTCGAACTGACCCTGCCGCACACCCGCCTGCGCCTGGACTACCAACGGGCCCTGCAGGCCAGCAACCGACCACGCCAGTCCCTGGAACCCGGTTTCTGGGTACTGGAGTGGGGCCTGACTTTCTGATTCACCCACAACAAAGAGAACGAGAAAATGCAGACACTCTCGCCGTTACCGTCTATCCGCCCCGATGCCCTGCGCTGGACCATCTTCCTCGCCTTGCTCGGTTCCAGCCACACACTGGCCCAGGTTGCCTTGCAGGCCACCAGCGGACCCGGTGGCACGCCGCTGATCAACAACGCCCACGGGGTACCGGTGATCGACATCGTCCCCCCCAATGCCAGCGGCCTGTCGCACAACCAGTTCCTCGACTACAACGTGGGCACCCCCGGCGTAGTGCTGAACAACGCCGTGCAGCCAGGGCAGTCGCAACTGGCCGGCGCGCTGGCCGCCAACCCGCAATTCCAGGGCCAGGCGGCCTCGACCATTCTCAATGAGGTGGTCAGCCGCAACGCGTCCTTGATCGAAGGCCCGCAGGAAATCTTCGGTCGCCCGGCCGACTACATCCTGGCCAACCCCAACGGCATCACCCTCAATGGTGGCAGCTTCATCAACACCACCCGCGCCGGATTTCTGGTCGGTACTCCCGAACTCCAGGATGAACAGTTGAAGCACCTCAACACGCTCAATGCCAGTGGCACCCTGCACGTGCTCGAAGGCGGCCAGCGCAATGCCGAAGGTGCACTCGACCTGATCGCGCCGAAGCTCGACAGCCAAGGCCTGCTCCAGGCCGCTCACGACCTGTCCGTGACCGCTGGTCGTAACCGCATCGGCTACCAGGACGGGCGGATCATCGAGCACCTGCCCGGCACAGCGTCGAGCATCGACGCCAACCTGTTCGGCGCCATGCGTGCCAGGCGCATTCGCGTGGTCAGTACCGCCGAAGGCGCTGGGGTTCGCGTGGGGCCGGTGTCGATCAAGGCTGACCAGGGCATCACCCTGCAGTCGGCAGGAGCGCTGCAGGTCATTGGCAAGGCCGACCATCCCGGTGAGCTGGTGACCGAGCGCGGCACATTGCTGCTCACGGCTGCCGATGACCTGACGCTGAAAGCCGTCGATGGCCGGGCCGAACGTATTGAGGTCAGGGCTGGCAAGAAGCTCACACTGGACGCCGACAGCCGCGAGCGCATCGACCGCGAGCGGGACAGCTGGAAGAAGAAGTTCCTGTTCGTCACCCGGGAGACCTACGAACGTGAACGCACCACCACCGAGCAGCAGCTGCGCGGCACCCGCTTGCAGGGCAGTGACAGCGTGTCGCTGCAGTCCGGCGCAGACATGCGCCTGATGGCGGCCGAGGTGGATGCAGGAGGCAACCTGACACTCGGCAGTGATGCCAATCTGGACATCACCGCAGGCACCAGTAGCCGGCGCAACGAAGAGCAGGTACGCCATCGCAAGGACTTGTGGCGCGGGGACACGGACACCGCACAGTACCACGAGTCGGCACAGCGCAGCACGCTGAATGCCGGGCACCTGACGGTCAAGGCGAAGGACACGCTCACTGTGCAAGGCAGCACGTTGCACAGCCGCAGCGACCTGGATGTCCAGGCAAGGAAGGTCGAGATCGGCACCACGGCCTTGCAGGAACGAGGCACTCGCCGCAACTACCGCGGCGACCTGGTATCCGGCACCTTCTTCGGCGACCGCAAGGGCGACGATAGCCAAGGCCATAGTCTGGTGGGAAGCAGCATCACTGGCGATGGCAAGCTGGACATGACCGCCGAACAGGTGAGCATCAAGGGCAGCACCGTGCATGGCAAGAAAGACTCGGTGCTCTTCAGCGAAAAAGGCGCCCTGGCGATCGAGGCGGATCATGCCAACACGACCGCCACCACCCGCGATAGCAGCAGCAAGTTGTTCGGCCTGATCGGGAACGATCACGAAAGCACCCGGAGCAACCAGCAGGTACTGGTCAGCGACGTCGGATCCTCCAGCAACTTGCGCCTGGCCAGTGCCGAAGAAATGCGCATTCGCGGCGCCAACGTCGAGGCAGGCGGGAATCTTCAGGTCGAAGCCAAAGGCGACCTGCTGATCGACAGCGCACAATCGGTTGATACCAGTGAGACCCGCAAGCAGCAACGCGGCTTCACCGCCAGCGCCAAGCAGACCCAGCAAGCCGAGGACGGCAAGCCCGAGTCCCGCCAGTACGTCGCCGGCGTGGCGTACGACGTCGTCACCACTGCCGACGAACAGCGCGAGGTTTCGCAGGTGGCCAGCGTGCTCAAAGGCGCATCGGTCGGCCTGAACAGCGGCGCGCACCTGCAAGTGAACGGCTCCAGGGTCCAGGCCAGTGCCGGCAACCTGGATGTACAGGCCGAACAGATATCCCTCGGCGCGACCCGCAACCAACGGCAAACGTCGACTCACTCCAGCCGCAGCGGTGGCGGCCTGACGGTGACTGGCGGCATCGATCGGGTGGGCAGCCTGTTCGAAGGCCATCACAACGTCCAAGAGGTCGTCGAACGAGACAGCAAGGTGCAACGCAGCGAGTTGCAGGCCAGTGGCGACCTGACGCTCGGTGCAGTCGAACTGGTTAACGAAGCTGCTCGGGTGAACGCCGGCAACACGCTCAAGGTGAGCGCCGAGCGCATCGACAACCGTGCCGCGCAGGATACCCATGAACGCGAGGAACTGAGCACGGGTTGGTCAGGCAGCCTCGGCGCCAGCGTGGAGTACCGCGACCTCACCCGACCGATCGAACGACTGGTCCAGGGCGAGGAAGCCGCGCGCTTCCAGCAAGCCTCGCCAGAAGATGCCATGGTCGCGCCCAGCATCGGCGCCGACATGACCGTCGACCACCTCAAGCGCCTGGAAAACCAGCGCCGTGGCTTTGCCCAGGTCAGCGAGCTGTCCGGGGCCGCGGTCGAAGTGAAAGCCAAGACCCTCGATGACCAGGGCACCGCCTGGCGCGCCAACGCCGGCAAATTACGCATCGAAGCCAATGAGCAGCGGATGCGCACCGCCGAAAACACCCAGGAGCATACCGTGCAGCGCCTGGCCTATGGCGGTGAGCTGCGCGTGGACACCAGCACCGGCGAGGATGTGAACGTACGCGGCTCTGGCAAGGGCGGTTCGCTGGACAAGCAGGACAGCGCCAGCACTGCGGTACCGGGAAGCCTCCATGGACAGCAAGGCATCCAGGTGCAGTTGGGCAGCGATGGGCGGTACGAGGCCAGTCGCATCGACGGGGGTGAAGGCGACGTGGTCATCGAGAGTGCCGGCACGCTGTCGCTTACCCAGGCCACCGACCACGCCCGGCAGATATCCCGACAGCTCGATGGCAACGCCTGGGCCAAGGTCGGCAACCGCCCAGGCAGTACTGGCATCGACGGGCGAGGCTATCTCGACCATGTCCGACAACAAGCCGCCCAGACCACGGCCCGGGTGGCGCAAATCGATACCAAAGGCCAAGTGCGCCTGGGCAGCGCTGGCGACATGCTGCTCGAAGGTACCCGCATTGGCTCGCGCGAAGCCAAGGTGGGCGATACCCTCGTGCACAGCGAAGGCAAGCTCCACATCAAAGCGGCAGGCGATACTCGGCAGGCCGATGGCGGCAGCCTTGGCGGTGGGCTGGAGTTGGCCGCGAAAGCCGGCAGTTCACAAGGCGGTGCCATCGGTGGCCACTTCAACCACGGCAAAAAAAACGAAAACGCTCGCCAGGCGGTCGACGCGCAGATCCACAGCACGAGCAAACTGACCCTTGGCAGCCGCGCCCGCGAAGACATCGCCGTGCACCTTGAAGGCCTGCAGGCCACCGCGCAGCAGATCGACGTCGACGCTGCCAGCGGCGGTGTGCTGATCGAAGCCTCGTCCAACGTCGAGCGGCGCGACAACCTCGACATCACTGCCGGCGCCGGCTTCAACCAATCCAAGGGCGCGACTGATACCCGCGGCCTGCATGGTCGGGCCCAGGTCGAGCTGGACAAGCGCGACAACCTCACATGGAATGCCGGCAAGCTGCGCGCCGAGCGGATCAAGCTGCAAAGCCGCGGTGACACCCGAATCGAAGGCATCAGCCTGGAAGCCGGGCGCATCGAGGGTGCAATCGATGGCGATCTGCGTATTGTCAGCCGCAAGGACAGCGTCGATACGCTGAGCGTCAAGGCTGACGCGCGACTCAGCCGGGAGAAAAATCCACAGGGCTACGTGAATGCGGCCAGCTCCCTTGCAGGGCCGCTGGGAGGCAAGGTGAGCGAAAAGGCAGGATCTGCCTTGAGCAAGGCAGACCCTGGCTTCTCGCCGACCTTGCGCCTTGATGTATCGCACGTGCAGCGCAACGGCGTAGCCCGGCAAACGGTGCTCAAAGGCAGTGAAGGCATTGACCTGAAGGTGGGTGGTGATGCTCATCTGGCAGGTGCGAGATTGCAGTCGGCCAAAGGCGCTGTCGCGCTCGATGCCAGTGCCACGACCAAGGAAACCTTGAGCGGCAACGACTACCGCCGGGATGTGTCGTTCGATGCATCCAATTCGCCGGTAGACCTGGGCACCGCCATTGCAGAAATGGCCAAAGGCAAAGGAGCGGCGGACGGGGAGAACGCGCTGGACCTCGGCCTGCTCCGCACCAGTGGCCACAGCCGCAGTGAGCAGTGGGTCTCGACCGTACAGGGCAAGGAGGACTGAGACACACCCTTTGCACCCGTGCGTGAAAAGCCCATTAACATTCCTGTAAAGGAATCATCATGTTTGCCCACTAAAGTCGCGGGTTCCTCCAACTCAGCCAACCTAAGGACGTCTTGATGAGTCGAGAAACCGGCGACAACCAGGACCGCAACCACAGCGACAACATGCCGATGGCCAGCATCATGGACGTCTACCTGAGCCGCCGCAGCCTGATGCGTGGCAGCCTCGGCGCAGCCATTGCCATGATCGCCGGTGCTGGCCTGACAGGCTGTTTCGACAGCGCTGGCGGCTCCGACAACGGCCATGCGGCAACCCCGCCACCGGCAGCCGGGCCCGAACCAAGACTGGCGCTGGGCTTCCAGTCCATTGCGGGCTCGCGCACCGATGGCTGTGCCGTCGCCGCCGGCTACAGCGCCTATGTCCTGGCGCCGTGGGGCACCCCGCTGAACAACCACGGCAACCCCTGGAAAGCGGACGGTAGCAATACCGCCGCCGACCAGGCCAATGCCATGGGCATGCACCATGACGGCATGCACTTCTTCCCGATCGATGGCAGCGCCGAGGATGGCCTGCTGGCGATCAACTTCGAATACATCGACACCGCCGCCCTGCACCCCAACGGCCCGACCACCGACGCGCAGGGCCGGCGCCCGGCCGAAGAAGTGCGCAAGGAAGTCAACGCCCACGGTGCCGGTGTGGTTCGCCTGAAAAAGATCGACGGGCGCTGGCAGGTGGTCGACAACGACCCGCTCAATCGCCGCTTCACTACCGCTTCGCGCATGCAGATCAGCGGCCCGCTGCGCGGCACCGAGCATGTCAGGAGCAAGTACTCGGCTGCCGGCACCCACAGTCGCGGCACCAACAACAACTGCGGCAACGGCTCTACCCCGTGGGGCACCTACCTGACCTGCGAAGAGAACTGGCCAGGCATCTTCGTCAACAAAGGCGCCCTTCCCGAAGACCAGCGCCGTATCGGCGTCGGCACCTCCAGCGGCCTGTACAAGTGGGAGAGCGCAGCGGGTGACAGCAGCGAAGTTGACGACGAATTCGCCCGCTTCGACGTGACCCCCAAGGGCGCCAGCGCCACCGACGATTACCGCAATGAAGCCAGCACATATGGCTACATCGTCGAGATCGACCCCTACGACAGCAGCACCCTGGCGACCAAGCGCACCGCCCTTGGCCGTTTCCGCCACGAAGGCTGCTGCCCGGGCCTCCCGGTGGCTGGCAAGCCGCTGGTCTGGTACATGGGCGACGACTCCAACAACGAATACCTGTACAAGTTCGTCTCGAATGCGTTGTGGGACGCCGCCGACGCGACCCCTGCCGACCGCATGGCCACGGGTGCCAAGTACATGGACCAGGGCAAGCTCTACGTGGCCCGCCTCAATGCCGATGGCACTGGCGTCTGGCTATTGCTGGACGTTGCCACGCCAACCAAGGATGGTCGTACCCTCGGCGCGTTGTACGGCGACTTGCCGGGCATCATCCTCAATACCCGCGGTGCAGGCGATGCCGTGGGCGCGACACCCATGGACCGCCCGGAGTGGACGGCGGTCAACCCGCTCAATGGCGATGCCTACCTGACCCTGACCAACAATAGCGTCCGCACCCCGGCACAGGTCGACGCAGCCAACCCGCGGGGAGCGAACCGCCACGGTCACATCATCCGCTGGCACGACAGCGACGACCACTCACGCTTCACCTGGGACATCTTCGTGTTTGGCGCCAACGCTGCCGGCACCGCCGATATCAACCGCTCGGGCCTGACCGAGCTGAACCAGTTCGCCAGCCCCGACGGCATGCGCTTCGATAGCCGTGGCGTGCTGTGGTTCGAGACCGACAACAGCGAAACCACCGTGACCGACTACACCAATGATCAGCTGCTGGCGGTGATCCCCACCCAGCTGGTGGACGCCGCAGGCAAGCAGGTGCCGGTCAATGCCCGGAACCAAGTTGACCTGCGCCGCTTTTTCGTCGGCCCGAACGGATGCGAGGTGACGGGGATCGCCTTCACCCCGGATAACAAGACCCTGTTCATCAACATCCAGCACCCTGACAACTGGCCGTACACCGACAAGGCAACCGAAGTCACCCCGGCGGGGACCAAGGTGCGGCCGCGGGCTTCGACGGTGGTGATTCAGCGGGATGATGGTGGTGAGATTGGGACCGCCTGACCGGTATAAACAGGCTGTGCTGCCCTGCTACGCACCTGCACCCTGGCGTGTCAGTAACAACGCCAGGGGTTGGCCCCCTTCACATTCGATACGGTAATCATTCTCCGTTCGTCCTGCGCATGGGAAAAGTCAGCATTGCACGCTCCTGAAACTGGAGTGCGAACAATGAAAACACTCGGTGATGCCCCCGCAGCCCCCAATAACGACCCCAAACTGCAGAGCAGCTTTGCTCTGCTCCAACTGACGGCCGTGGCCGAAAAGCTGGAGCGCTTGCCATTCGTGATCATGGCCATGCACGCATTCAGCCATCTCCCCATCCAAGCCCTCGTTGAGCTGCACGTAGCCCTGCGCCAAGGTACCGTTGCCAATCCCGTCCATCGCGTGGCAGAGCTCGATGGCAGGCTTGCCCGATACGACAGCAATAGCCAATCGATCGATGTGGACCGGTCGGCAATCGAGGCCGCCCTGAGCCAGTCACAAGGCAGCTGCGCCCTGCTGGCTGCAATGATCAATGCGTTCGGTCATTACGTCGATGACGTGCTAAGTCGGCAATCGGGTGTTGAAAGCGGCGACCACGCCGACCACTACTACAAGATCGTGGCAGTCTTTGACGACGGCGTGCGTGACGCCGTGCAGTTCGGTGCGTATTCGAGCCTGGCACTCACGGGCGAATTGTTGCTCGAGATGCCTGACGCGATTGAGTATTTCTCGCTTGTACAAGATCAGGAAGGACTGCCCCATCCTGCATCTTTTTCCGCTGGGCGCGGCGAAGGTACGCCGCACTCCTTTGCCCACGAATCGATCGAGGACGTGCTCGAGGGTGTCGGTTTCAGCAGTGATGAGCGCAAGGCTATCTATTTCGGCAACTGGTTGCGTGACTACTCACAGTTGATTGACCCCAAGATCGTGCGCCCGGTAGATGCCCCGAAGAACTTCCCGTCGAAATTTTCCAGGCTGTCCCTGACCCAGATTGTCGACATGCTGGCGCTCAAGCAATTCCACATGTTGCAGACTACCCGCGAGCAACGCTTGGCCTATACCGTGGATACAGCGATGGTGGGCGTCTACCGCCCGTCCGAACACATTGATAACCCAGTGAGTATCGAGGACTCCGTAGACCCGCAATCGATCGATGCGGCGTTTGAACTCAAGGTTGTTCCAGGCGACGCGTGCCTGAGGTTGGACAGCGAGCGCTCGCTGTACCCTTACATCGATGACGCCATCCGCTACATGACGGAAAAGCTGCTCGCCGCAGCCTCGGAGGGGCGAACTGCCAAAGGCTTGCGCCTGTTTGGCGAGGCTCTGCATGTACTGGAGGATTTTTTCGCCCATTCCAACTTCGTCGAACTCAGCTTGCGCAAGGTGGGGCACACCAGCGTTTTACCGTGGACCGTTGAAAAAGACTGCAAACATCGCTGGCCCTTGGTGACGGGAAAGTTCGGCGGCAGTGACATTATCGCCAGTGTGGCTGAACCCATTGCCAGGATACTCTTTCCAACCGACGGGATCGTCTTCAAACCGACACGTCCGGGCGATCGAAGCGACTCGGAGAACATGCTGCTCATTCTGCTTGACGAGCACGAGAATCCGGAGTGGAAAAACACCCTCACAAGCTTTCTGTCAGCGCGTGACAAACTGGTCGAAAGCCCTTACTACGAGGCGCTTGCAGCGGGCAGTTTCCTGATCACCTTGCCCATGCAAGCCGTGACCTTGATAGCCAACAGGGTCCTGCAATCGATCTTGAAATGGGCGGGTGACAGCGTGGACGACCTGCAGACACTGCTCGGCGACGATCCTAATGTCGACGGCAGCCTGTTCCCGACTCACTCGCAACTGGCCAAGGATCACGACACCCACCCACTCCACGGCCTGGCAGCCATGCTGGCAAGCAAGGCGGTCGAGGAGGTGGGAAGATCGATGCATGAGTACTGGCAGGGGAATGAATCGCGAGATCCAGCTTCCCTGGCCTTAAGCTTCATCCGCCATGCACAGGACAGCGACTGGCAAGATCCGCTGGTCGCGGCCTGGGCGCAGGATCATGCTGAAGAAATCAGTCAAAGCAGCTCGACCAGCGAACTGAACGCACTGCAGAAGAACGCTCAGAAGGAGGCACTTGAGCGCGTCAAGCAACTTGGCCTTGACGACAACTTCACGCCTATCAGTTACCGGGAAAAGCTCAGCGGTGTCTTCCCCTTCGGCTGATCGTCAGACGTCGACGAGCCGCCAGACCTCATAGGCCGGCGTCTCGTACGGATGGCTCTGCTTGAGTGCAGCGACGACCTGAGCAACCAGGTCGTCAGCCACCACCAGCTCCACCTTCCACTCCTCGACCACCTCGACCTGGCCAGCTTGCCCGAGGAACGGCTGACTGCCGTCCAACGGGCGGAACTGGCCCTGGCCCAAGGTCTGCCAGGCGCAGTGGTCATAGTCGCCGATTCGTCCGCCACCGGCGGCGAACACGGCGGCCTTGACCACGTCGACATGGCTGGCCGGGACGAAGAAGGCGAGCTTGTACATGCCTTAGTTCACCCACACCCGCGCATTGCGGAACATGCGCATCAGCGCGGCATCTTCCTGCCACTCATCCGGGCGCCAGGAGTTCTGTACGGCGCGGAACACACGCTCCGGGTGCGGCATCATGATGGTCACGCGGCCGTCGCGGCTGGTCAGGCCGGTGATACCACGCGGCGAGCCGTTCGGGTTGGCCGGGTAGGCTTCGGTGACCTTGCCGTGGTTGTCGACGTAGCGCAGCGCCACGCAACCGGACAGGTCGGCTTCCAGCAGTGCCTCTTCGCTGGCGAACTCGGCATGGCCTTCACCGTGGGCGATGGCGATCGGCATGCGCGAACCGGCCATGCCTTGCAGGAAGATCGAGTTGGACTTCTGCACCTCGACCATGGCCACGCGCGCCTCGAACTGCTCCGAGCGGTTGCGCACGAAGTGCGGCCAGTACTCGGTGCCCGGGATCAGCTCGTGCAGGTTGGACATCATCTGGCAACCGTTGCACACGCCCAGGGCGAAGCTGTCGCTACGCTCGAAGAAGGCCTGGAAGGCATCGCGGGCACGGCTGTTGAACAGCGCCGACTTGGCCCAGCCTTCACCGGCGCCGAGCACGTCACCGTAGGAGAAGCCACCGCAGGCGACCAGGCCCTTGAAGGCTTCGAAGTCGACACGGCCAGCGAGGATATCGCTCATATGCACGTCGATGGCAGCGAAGCCTGCGCGGTCGAAGGCGGCCGCCATCTCGACCTGGCCGTTGACGCCCTGCTCACGCAGGATCGCCACTTGCGGGCGCACACCCTTCTTGATGTATGGCGCGGCGATGTCGTCGTTGACGTCGAAGCCAAGCTTGACCGACAGGCCCGGGTTGTCTTCTTCGAGCAGTGCATCGAATTCCTGATCGGCGCAGTCGGCGTTGTCACGCAGGCGCTGGACCTGGTAGCTGGTCTCGGCCCACTGACGCTGCAGCATGCGGCGGTCGTCGTCGAACAGCACTTCACCGTTCAGGCTGATGGACACTTCGGCGTTGTTGACCGGCTTGCCGATCACCGACACGCAACCTTCGCCCAGGCCGGCAGCGCTGAACTGCGCCAGCACGTCCGGGGTGGCGTCCTGGCGAACCTGGATGACCGCGCCCAGCTCTTCGTTGAAGAGGATGGCCGGCACGTCATTGCGGTTGTCGGTCAGCGGGTCGAGCTGCAGGTCGAGACCGCAGTGGCCGGCAAAGGCCATTTCCACCACGGTGGTCAGCAGGCCGCCGTCGGAACGGTCGTGGTAGGCGAGCAGGTGGCCGTCGGCGTTCAGGCCCTGGATCACCGCGAAGAACGCCTTGAGGTCTTCGGCGTCGTCGACGTCAGGTGCCTGGGCAGCGATCTTGCCGTAGGTCTGCGCCAGGATCGAAGCGCCCATGCGGTTCTTGCCGCGGCCCAGGTCGATCAGGATCAGGTCGGTCTCGCCCTTGTCCATGCGCAGTTGCGGGGTAAGGGTGTTGCGAATGTCGGTGACCGGTGCGAAGCCGGTGATGATCAGCGACAGCGGCGAAGTGACGCTCTTCTCGACGCCCTCCTCGCTCCACTTGGTCTTCATCGACATCGAGTCTTTGCCGACCGGAATGGTGATCCCCAGCTCCGGGCACAGCTCCATGCCGACAGCCTTGACGGTGTCGTACAGGCGGGCATCTTCACCTGGGTGACCGGCAGCGGACATCCAGTTGGCCGACAGTTTGATGTCGGACAGCTTCGCGATCTGCGCGGCCGCCAGGTTGGTCAGGGTTTCGCCGATTGCCATGCGGCCGGACGCCGGGGCGTCGAGCAGGGCCAGCGGGGTGCGCTCGCCCATGGCCATGGCTTCACCGGTGTAGACGTCGAAGCTGGTGGCGGTGACGGCGCAGTCGGCCACCGGTACCTGCCACGGGCCGACCATCTGGTCGCGGGCAACCAGGCCGGTGATGGTGCGGTCGCCGATGGTGATCAGGAAGCTCTTGCTGGCGACCGCCGGGTGGTTCAGGACACGCTGTACCGCGTTGTCCAGGTCCACCTTGCTCGGGTCGAAGTCATCACCCAGCTCGGCTTCGCGGGTGACCGAACGGTGCATGCGCGGCGGCTTGCCCAGCAGCACATCGAGCGGCATGTCCACCGGGGTGTTGCCGAAGTGGCTGTCGGTCACGGTCAGGTGCGGTGCTTCGGTCGCTTCGCCAACGACGGCGAACGGGCAGCGCTCGCGCTCACAGATGGCCTGGAAGCGTTCGAAGTCGACGGCGCTGACGGCCAGCACGTAACGTTCCTGCGACTCGTTGCTCCAGATTTCGTGCGGGGCCATGCCCGGCTCGTCGTTGGGCACGTTGCGCAGTTCGAAGCGGCCACCGCGGCCACCGTCGTTCACCAGCTCCGGGAAGGCGTTGGAGATACCACCGGCGCCGACGTCGTGGATGAAGGCGATCGGGTTGGCGTCGCCCAGCTGCCAGCAGCGGTCGATGACCTCCTGGCAACGGCGCTCCATTTCCGGGTTTTCGCGCTGCACCGAGGCGAAGTCCAGGTCAGCCGAGCTGGCGCCGGTAGCGACCGACGACGCCGCGCCGCCACCCAGGCCGATCAGCATGGCCGGGCCGCCAAGCACGATCAGCTTGGCGCCGACGGTGATCTCGCCCTTCTGCACGTGGTCTTCACGGATGTTGCCCATGCCGCCGGCGAGCATGATCGGCTTGTGGTAGCCGCGCACTTCTTCGCCGTGCGGGGTGTTGATGGCCTGCTCGAAGGTACGGAAGTAGCCGGTCAGGGCCGGGCGACCGAATTCGTTGTTGAACGCAGCGCCGCCCAGCGGGCCTTCGATCATGATGTCGAGGGCGTCGACGATGCGCTCCGGCTTGCCGTAGGCCTGCTCCCAGGGCTGTTCGAAGCCCGGGATACGCAGGTTGGACACGGTGAAACCGGTCAGGCCGGCCTTGGGCTTGGCACCACGGCCGGTGGCACCTTCGTCGCGGATTTCGCCGCCCGAGCCGGTGGAGGCGCCGGAGAACGGGGCGATGGCGGTGGGGTGGTTGTGCGTCTCGACCTTCATCAGGATGTGCACCGGCTCCTGCACCGCGCCGTACTGGCGGGTCTCAGGGTTCGGGAAGAAACGTCCGGCGACATTGCCGACGATCACCGAGGCGTTGTCCTTGTACGCAGACAGCACACCTTCGTTGTGCATCTGGTAGGTGTTCTTGATCATGCCGAACAGACTCTTTTCCTGAGCCTGGCCGTCGATGTCCCAACTGGCGTTGAAGATCTTGTGGCGGCAGTGCTCGGAGTTGGCCTGGGCGAACATCATCAGTTCGATGTCGTTCGGGTTGCGCTTGAGCCCCTGGAAGGCATTGACCAGGTAGTCGATCTCGTCTTCGGCCAGGGCCAGGCCCAGGTCGATGTTGGCCTGGGCCAGGGCGGCGCGGCCACCGGTGAGGATGTCGACCGAGGTCATCGGCTTGGGCTGGGCGTGGCTGAACAGGTCGGATGCCTGCTCCAGCTGGGCCAGCACGCGCTGGGTCATGCGGTCGTGCAGTTCGGCGGCGACCAGCGCGGCGTCGGCTTCGCTCAGCTCGCCAGCCACGTAGTAGGCGATGCCGCGCTCCAGGCGCTGGATCGACTGCAAGCCGCAGTTGTGGGCGATGTCGCTGGCCTTGCTGGCCCAGGGCGAGATGGTGCCAAGGCGCGGCACTACCAGGAACAGGCGCCCGGTCGGCTCCTGTACCGGCACGCTCGGGCCGTATTTGAGCAGACGGCCCAGCACCTGCTGCTGGTCGGCGGTCAGCTCGCCGGCAACGTCGGCGAAGTGGGCAAATTCGGCATACAAACCAGTAACAGCGGGGACTTTCTGGCTCAGTTGCTCGAGTAATTTACCGTGGCGAAAGGCAGAAAGGGCAGGAGCGCCGCGCAGGATCAACATCGTCGGGACAGCCTCAGGAAGGGGTGTGCTTAGAGGCCGTGCATTCTAGCCTAATTCCGCGGCTTTCGGCACCCGCTCTAAGCCAAGCCTGCCGGGCGGCGGAACCGGACTTTCAGGTCAAAAAAAATTGCCTTGGGTTGCCTGCACCGGCCCCATCGCCGGCAAGCCGGCTCCCACAGGGGGCGGTGCTGCACAGAACGCGCTAGCAGACAAGCTATCTGTTGTCGAGATATGGCTGTGCCAGTCCTTTGCGTATACTGCAACCTATGTTCGCCCAGACTGCTTTGCGCCAGCGCTGCGCCAGATGGCTCATCGCAACCGGACTCTTTCTAATGCTCGGTGCCTGTGTTGAAAAACCCAGCACCCTCGAGCGCGTGAAGGAGGATGGCGTGCTGCGCGTCATCACCCGCAACAGCCCGGCCACCTACTTCCAGGACCGCAACGGCGAAACCGGCTTCGAATACGAATTGGTCAAGCATTTCGCCGACGATCTCGGCGTCAAGCTGGAGATCGAGACTGCCGACAACCTCGACGAACTGTTCGACGCCCTTGGCAAGCCGTCCGGCCCGGTACTGGCAGCGGCCGGCCTGGTCAGCAGCGAGCGGCGCACGACCCAGGCGAAATTCTCCCACCCTTACCTCGAAGTGACCCCGCAGGTCATCTATCGCAATGGTCGCCCTCGGCCCACCGAAGCCAAGGGGCTGGTGGGCAAGAAGATCATGGTGCTCAAGGGCAGCAGTCACGCCGACCAGTTGGCCGAGCTGCAGAAGAAGTATCCAGGCCTGCAATATGAAGAGTCCGACGCGGTCGAGGTGGTCGACCTGCTGCGCATGGTCGATGAAGGCCAGATCGACCTGACCCTGGTCGACTCCAACGAACTGGCGATGAACCAGGTGTACTTCCCCAACGTGCGGGTCGCCTTCGACCTGGGCGATGCACGCGACCAGCGCTGGGCGGTGGCAGCCGGCGACGACAACAGCCTGCTCAACGAGGTCAACGAGTACCTCGACAAGGCCCAGAAGAACGGCACCCTGCAGCGCCTCAAGGACCGCTACTACGGCCATGTCGATGTACTGGGCTACGTCGGTGCCTATACCTTCGCCCAACACCTGCAGCAGCGTCTGCCCAAGTACGAGAAGCACTTCAAGAGCTACGCCAAGGTCGAGCAGGTCGACTGGCGCCTGCTGGCGGCGATCGGCTACCAGGAATCGATGTGGCAGCCGGAAGTCACCTCCAAGACCGGCGTGCGCGGCCTGATGATGCTGACCCAGCGCACCGCCCAGGCCATGGGCGTGTCCAACCGCCTTGACCCCAGGCAGAGCATCCAGGGTGGCGCCAAGTACTTCATGAAGATCAAGGCCGAGCTCGACGACAGCATCCAGGAGCCGGACCGCACCTGGTTCGCCCTGGCCGCCTACAACGTCGGCACCGGCCACCTGGAAGACGCCCGTACCCTGGCCAAGCGCGAGAAGCTCAACCCGAACAAGTGGCTGGATGTGAAGAAGATGCTGCCGCGCCTGTCGCAGAAGCAATGGTACCGGCAGACCAAGTACGGCTATGCCCGTGGTGGCGAACCGGTGCATTTCGTTGCCAACATCCGGCGTTACTACGACATTCTCACCTGGGTGACGCAGCCGCAGCTCGAGGGCCAGGTGGCTGAGGGCGGCCTGCATGTGCCGGGGGTCAACAAGGACAAGCCGGCGGAGCAGTCGCCGCCGATGTAAGGTTTCAAGGCCCTATCG